>NZ_NIXO01000033.1 GCF_002204795.1 Pseudomonas sp. K2I15 | reverse complement strand
CCCCCGCACCGCCCCGCACCATGGCCCGCACCTGCATAACCCCAATAACAACAGGTCTAACGCCATGAGCATCCTTCACCCGCGCCAGCTAGTGCTGGCGACCGCTGTTGCCAGTCTTGCCCTTCCCGTTCTCGCCGAAGAACACGGTTTTCTCGAAGACGCCAGCGCCAACCTCAACCTGCGCAATTTCTTCTTCAACCGCAACTTCACCAACCCGACCAAGGCCCAGGGCGGCGCCCAGGAGTGGACCCAAAGCTTCATTCTCGACGCCAGGTCCGGCTTCACCCAAGGCACCGTGGGGTTCGGCATGGACGTGCTGGGTTTGTACTCGCAGAAACTCGATGGTGGCCGTGGCACCGGCGGCACTCAACTGTTGCCACTGGACCACGATGGCGAGCCCGCCGATAACTTCGGGCGCCTCGGTGTCGCGTTCAAGGCGCGGATTTCGAAAACTGAAGTGAAGGTCGGTGAATGGATGCCGGTGCTGCCGATCCTGCGCTCCGACGATGGCCGCTCACTCCCGCAAACCCTGCGCGGCGGGCAAATCACCTCCAGGGAAATCGACGGCCTGACCCTGTATGGCGGCCAGTTCCGCGCCAACAGCCCGCGGGACGACAGCAGCATGACAGACATGTCGATGTCCGGGAAAACCGCGTTCACCTCCGACCGCTTTAACTTCCAGGGCGGCGAATATGCCTTCAACGACAAACGCACCCAGATCGGCGTATGGAACGCCCAGCTCAAGGACATCTACAGCCAGCAATACCTCAACCTGATCCACAGCCAACCCGTGGGCGACTGGACCCTGGGTGCCAACCTCGGGTTCTTCTACGGCAAGGACGACGGCAGCGCCCGTGCCGGCGACCTCGACAACAAGACCTGGTCCGGACTGTTCTCGGCCCGATACGGCGGCAACACCTTCTACGTGGGCCTGCAAAAACTCACCGGCAACAGTGCCTGGATGCGCGTCAACGGCACCAGCGGCGGCACCCTGGCCAACGACAGCTACAACGCCAGCTACGACAACGCCCAGGAAAAATCCTGGCAGGTGCGCCACGACTACAACTTCGCAGCCCTTGGCGTGCCGGGGCTGACGGTGATGAACCGCTACATCAGCGGCAGCAATGTGCACAGCGGCACCGTGACGGACGGCAAGGAATGGGGACGGGAAAGCGAAGTGGCCTACACGGTGCAGAGCGGAACGTTGAAGGACCTCAATGTGCGCTGGCGTAATTCCAGCATGCGCCGTGATTACAACAACAATGAGTTCGATGAAAATCGGTTGATCGTCAGTTACCCAATCTCGTTACTCTAACGCTGAAAAACCCGTAGTTATTACAACCAAACGCCACTTCATTTAGGAAAATGCTCACCTATTCGCAACTCTCTTTCCATGCGAGCCGTAGGAAAATGAAACAACCCCATATGAACCAAATCCATCGCTGCGCCAATAACAGGCTGTTTCAACTAGAACTTCACTTAATTATTTACAGCATGGAGCAACGTCGTGACTACAGTAACTTCTGGCAACCCAAGTCCATTCTCCTGGAATGACTGGCGACAAAAATTGGACGAAAAGCATACGCAAGCTTCCTCGCACCACCCTAGCCTTCATCAGGAGCCGACCCACAACAGGGAAACAGGCCAGAGCCAACGGCACCGGTCTCACTGTTCCAGCCACTTCACTCAGCACAAGTACGACGCTGCCCCCTCAACCTCAAAACCAGCTGTCACAGCACCTGCCGCCGAGTACCGCACCAACGAATTCATTTCGACCGATCTTATCAACGTGCCAAGGTCTCCAAGTGGGGCCCCCGTTACGCACGAATTTGATAATGGCAATGTCAAGATAACCTCTTCGCCCCTGCATCAAGGAAGTTTCAACGGCACGGCTACCCCGCGAAATAAAGTCACTATCGAAACAGGCAATCAAGACGATCACATTGAGATAAAGACCCTCCAATCAGGGGGTATCGTGGCCGAAATCAATGGAAAAGCCTACGAGCTCCCCATCGAAAATATCGGTGCAATGGCTGGGCTGCTTGAGATAAAAACCCAGGGTGGGAAAGATCAAGTAAACGTCGCCAAAAATATCTGGTTCGAAACGCAGATCAGCCTAAATGATGATCATCGTGTATCAGGCCGAAACGGCTACACTTCCGCACCGGAATCCTCTGACAAAAAAACGTTTTCGGAGTCAGACGCTATCCCGGTGGCTTCCCGGATGAAGCAAGAGGGTGACAGCCAGGTGTTCAAGAAGGGCGATGTAACCATTTCATATGATCAAAACAAGTACTCCGACCGCCCCGGTGACGGCGTTACGCAAATTAAAACAGGAAACGGTGATGACAAGGTTCGTATCAGTGCCGCCGACGACGGTTCACTGATGGCCAACATAAATGGGGAGCAATTTTTACTGCCCGTCAAAAATGATCCAACCGGACAATCGCGATTGTTTATACAAACCCAGGAAGGTAACGATAACGTCACCATCGACTCCAACGTTAAAAACTTCTCCTATATCAACTTGGGCCCGGACAAGTCGGGGACGGTTTACACCGGTGGTGGATTTGTCTCCGGCCCGGAAGAAACGAAGCAGGACCAACAATATAGAAGCCAGAACTACAACCCCGTTTAAAGCCGCCTGAGTGGCGAGGTGGTGGGCACTCGTCAGCCTGGCGAAAAATTGCGACAAACTTGCTGTATGGTGCGCGCGTGTCATGGATGACCCGACCCAGCAGCCAACGTCTTTCGAGTCCGCCGTCCACCATGAAACCCTTCGCCACCGTATTGGCCATTTTGGCCCTGGCCCTGAGCCTCAGCGGCTGTATTGGCCCACCTGTGGCACTGACACAGCAGACCGAACAGAAACTGAAAACCGAGGCGCCAATCCGTTTTTTGCTGACCTTCGACGACGGCCCCAGCGCCTCGGGTTTTATGAACCCGAGCCGTTCGGTGATGGCTGACCTGGCGAACAACCCGATACAGCCGGGCATCAAGGCGGTGTTCTTCCTGCAGACCGAAGCACCCCGCTCCGGCGGTAACCCGCGGGGCCGCAAGACCATGGAGCGCGAATACGCGGCCGGCCATATCCTGGGCTTTCACACTGCAACCCCGTGGCACAGCAATCATCGTTCGCAAAATCCGGTTGAGCTGGAGCACTACCTCAACCTGGGTTCGTCGACCCTTGAATCCATCACCGGCCAGCCGCCCACACTGGTGCGCCCGCCGTTCTGGAATTACGACAAGCGCACCTTCGCCGCCTACCAGCGGCATGGCATGCACGTACTGCTCACAGACTTGAGTGCAAACGATGGCGTGATCTGGGTATTCAATGGCAGCCCGCGTCGACGGGAAAACCTGATACGCCAGCTGTCGGTAGTGCGCGAACGTATCGCACGGGGCGAATTACCGACGGTGGACGGCGTAATCCCGGTGGTGGTGACCTTTCACGACATCAACCGCTACACCGCCTGGCACCTCAAGGAATACCTGCAAATCCTGATCGACAGCGCGCGTATCAACGGCGTGCCTACCGCCGCCCAGCCGTTCTACACCGACCGCGCTGCCTTGCAACGAGCCGCCATGGCCCGCACGGTGAAGGACGCCGACGAAGTGGTGCACCTGCCAGGTGTGTGGAATTGGGTGTGGGACGCTGACTCGCACTGACCTCCAAAACGGCTCTCTGGCTATGTCGAGTGGCCGGCAAATTTTTGGATCAGATGAGTCGGCCCAGACACGATCAGCAAATCCCCAGGCAGTACCTGCGTGCTCGGGGTGGCATGCTGGAAGTCTTGGCTGGCACGCTTCAAGCCTACGACGGTCACCCCGAATTTTTCGCGGATTTGCCCGTCGGCCAGCGTGCTGTTGTGGCACGACAGTGGAGCATGAATCTTGGCGATGGCGAAACCGTCGTCGAACTCGATGAAATCAATCATCCGCCCGGTAATGAGGTGAGCAACACGCTCACCCATTTCCTTCTCCGGATAGACCACGTGGTGGGCGCCAATGCGCTGCGCTATCTGCCCGTGCTCAGCAGTCCGGGCCTTGACCCAGATATCCGGGATCCCCAGTTCAGTCAGCGTCATGATGGTCAGCAGGCTGGCGGCCAGGTCGGTGCCGATGCCCACAATGGCGTGGGCGAAATCGGCAACTCCCAATTGGCGCAACACCTGCAGGTTGGTGGAGTCGGCCTGCACCGCATGCGTCAGCAGGTCAGCCCACTCATGGACCGGTGCGGCGTCGCGGTCGATACCCATCACGTCGTGCCCCAGCCGCATCAGCGATTGGGCCACCGAGCCGCCGAAGCGACCCAGGCCGATCACCACTACGCTGTCGCCCTTGGCAAATGAGAACTTCTCTGAAAATAGCAAGTTAGCCAACAATGGGATGCTCCTCTGGGTAACGGTAGGGCATACGGCGTTCGCCCAAGGCCAGTGACGCCGCCAGCGTGATGGTGCCCACCCTTCCGGCGTACATCAGCAGTGTCAACACCAGTTGGCTTGAGGTGGGCAGTTCGGCGGTGATACCGGTGGATAAGCCGACGGTGCCAAACGCCGAGATGACTTCGAATATGACCTGGTCGGTGGGCAACGCGGTTTCACGCAGGATAAAGAGCGTCGCCAGCACGATCAGGGCGCTGCTCAGGACCAGCACGGTAATGGCTTGACGTTGGGCTGCAGCACCGACACGCCGACCAAATGCCTCGCAGTCACTGTGGCCACGAATTTCGGCAATCACCAGCAAGACCAGGATCGCCACAGTACCAACTTTCACCCCACCCGCCGTGCCGGCACTGCCGCCGCCGACGAACATCAGAAAGTAATGCACCGCCCAGCTTTCCGGGGTCAACGCGCCAATGTCGATCGAATTGAACCCGGCGGTACGCGCGGAAACGGAAGCAAATGCCGCCGACAGCACTTTATCGGTCACGGCCATCGGGCCGAGGGTGGTGGAATTGTCCCACTCGAACAGCAGCAGCGTGAAAAACCCGACCGCCAGCAAGATCGCCGTGCCAGACAAGGTGAGTTTGGTATGCAGCGACCAGCGACGGGGATGGTTGAACCTGCTGCGCAAGTCATACAGCACGGGAAAGCCAATACCGCCGATAACGATGGCGGCCATGACAGGCAACAGAATCCAAGTGTCTGTGGCGTAGCGCATCAGGCTGTCGGAGTAAATCGAGAAACCTGCGTTGTTGAAGGCCGATACGGCATGAAACAGACCGCTCCAGGCCGCATCGGCCCATGACTGGCCATAGCCCCAATGAAACCTGAAGGTGAGCCACACGGTCGTGATGAGCTCCAGGGCGAACGTCACCACCAGCACCAGTTTGGCCACGCTGGTAATGTCTCCCACCCCCAATGAGCGCGACTCCAGCTGTGCGACCATTTTGGTACGCAGGCGCAATCGGCTGTTAACCATCAGGCCGAGCAAGGTCGCCACCGTCATGATGCCGAAGCCACCGAGCTGGAACAGAAGCAGAATCACCGACTGGCCGAAGGTCGACCAGTACGTGCCAGTATCCACCACCACCAACCCGGTAACGCAGACGGCTGATACGGCCGTAAAGAACGCCGTCACCCACGGGACTGCGGCCCCCTCGGCCTGGGATATCGGCTGCATGAGAATGGCGGTTCCGGCCAGTATTGCGGCAAGGAACACCAGGGCGACAACCCTGGCAGGATGCAGCAGTAATTTCATTGGGCGCCAGGGCTCAGGTCGCGATAGGGAGGTCCGTAGCGCAGGATAAACACGATGCCCCTATAGGAGCTGTAGGAAGAAGCCGCTACTCCCCGTCAGCATAGCTGAAACACTCAGCCCCCATTTTTACAGCCCCACCTGCCGCGTCGCAGAGCCTGCGTTCAGGCTTCAGCCCTGTTCCCGCGACTCAACCCCCAGTTCATCCCACACCGACTCGGCCAAATGAAACGTCGCATTGGCTGCCGGAATCCCGCAGTAGATCGCGCTTTGCATCAGTACTTCCTTGATCTCTGCGCGGGTTACGCCGTTACTCGCGGCGGCGCGCAGGTGCAGCTTCAGCTCTTCGCTGCGGTTCATGCCGATCAGCATGGCGATGGTGATCAGGCTGCGGGTATGTCGCGGCAGGCCCGGGCGGGTCCAGATATCACCCCAGGCGTGGCGGGTAATCATTTCCTGGAACTCGCTGTTGAACTCGGTCAGGGCGTTGAGGCTGCGGTCGACATGAGCGTCACCCAGCACTTCGCGGCGCACTTGCAGGCCATCGGCATAACGTTGTTTCTCGTCCACAAAAGGTTCCTCATGCAACGTTGACGACAGGCACATAACCTGTGGCGAGGGAGCTTGCTCCCGTTGGGTCGCGCAGCGGCCCCCATAAGGTCACTGCATTTTTGCTGAAAGATCTCTATTGCGGCTTTCAGGGCTGCTGCGCAGCCCAACGGGAGCAAGCTCACTCGCCACAGGGGTTAGCGATACTCAGCGGGCTAACAGAAATTCCAGCACGCGGTCGCTGAACGCGGCCCCGGCTTGCACGTTGGACAGGTGCGCGGCGTAGAACTCGGCGTACTCGGCGCCCTTCACGTGTTCCTGGATAAAGTGCCCACCAGACGGTGGTGTGACTGCATCTTCGCTGCCCGCGATCACCAGGGTCGGCACCTTGATCGACGCCAATTGCTCACGGAAATCCGCATCACGTACCGCCGCGCAATTGGCCGCATAACCTTCGGGATTGGTCGCCGCCAACATGTCGGTGATCAGCTTGGTTTGATCAGGATGAGCCTCGGCAAAATCGGCGGTAAACCAGCGGGCAATCGAGGCATCACGCAGGGCAACCATCGCTGCCGCGCCGTCGCGCAGGACCATTTCGATTCGCGGGTTCCACACCTCAGGCGTGCCGATTCTCGCGGCGGTGTTGCATACCACCAGCCGGCGCAAGCGCTCACCCGCATGGATGCCCAGCCACTGGCCGATCAAGCCACCCATGGACAACCCACAAAAATGCGCGCGGTCGATATGCAATGCATCCAGCAACGCCAGCACGTCCTGGCCCAACTGTTCGATGCTGTAGGGGCCTTCGGTCACCAGGGACTTGCCGTGGCCACGGGTGTCGAAACGCAGCACCCGGAAATACTTCGTGAACGCCTCGATCTGGATGTCCCACATGTGCAGGTCGGTGCCCAGGGAGTTGGACAGCACCAGCACCGGAGCGTCTTCGGGGCCATCGAGTTGGTAGTTCAGTTCGCCATCAGCGAGTTGTACAAATCCCACAGCAGCCTCCTCAGGCAGTCAAAGCAAAATGTTCGGCCACGGCCCGGGTGACCCAGGTGTGGGCCTGGCCCAGGTAGTGCGCCGGGTCCAGCAGGCGGTCTAGTTCGGCGGCCGAGAGTTCGGCAGTCACTTGCGGTTCATCGCCCAGCACTGCCCGCAGGTGGCGACCATCGGCGACGGCGCGCTTGCAGCATTGTTCCAGCAGATGGTGCGCGGCTTCGCGGCCCAGGCGCTGGGCAAGCACGATGCTGACCGCTTCGGCCAGTACCAGGCCTTGGGTCAGTTCCAGATTTTTGGCCATGCGCCCGGGGTCGACTTCCAGGCCTTCACTCACCAGCAGCGCCTGATGCAACGCACCCGACACCAGCCGGCAAATCTCAGGCAAGGTTTCCCATTCGGCGTGCCACAGGCCCAGGCTGCGTTCGTGCTCTTGGGGCATGGCGCTGAACATCGTCGCCACCAGGCCCGGCACGCGGGTCGCGGCGCTGATCAGCACCGCGGCGCCCACCGGGTTGCGCTTGTGGGGCATGGTCGAGGAGCCGCCTTTGCCGGGTGCGGAGGGTTCGAACACTTCCGCCGCTTCGGTCTGCATCAGCAGGCTGATGTCGCGGCCCAGTTTACCGAGGCTGCCGGCGATCAAGCCGAGCACCGAGGCAAACTCCACCAGGCGGTCGCGCTGGGTGTGCCAGGGTTGTTCCGGCAGGTTCAATTGCAACTCGGCGGCCAGCGCTTGCGCCACCGGCATCGCCTGTTCGCCGAGGGCTGCCAGGGTTCCGCAAGCACCACCAAACTGCAGCACCAACAAGCGCGGCTTGAGTTCACTGAGGCGTTGCCGGCTGCGGGTGACTGCGCCGAGCCAGCCGGCGATCTTCATGCCCAGCGTGACCGGCGTTGCATGCTGCAACCAGGTCCGACCCGCCAAGGGTGTTGTTGCATATCGTTGAGCCTGCGCGGCGAGGATCTCGCCCAGCCTCGCCAAGTCATGTTCGATCAACTCGACAGCGCTGCGCAGTTGCAACACCAGGCCGGTGTCCATCACATCCTGGCTGGTAGCGCCCAGATGCACATAACGCTCGGCGCCGGCATCTTCGCTGGCGATCAACTTGCCGAGGGCCTTGACCAGCGGAATCGCGGAGTTGCCTGCGGTGGCTATTGCCTCGCCGAGGGCATCAACGTCGTAGAGAGAAGCCAGGCAAGCCTGGGCAATCGGCGCGACGGCTGCTGGCGGGATCAACCCGACCTGAGCCTCGGCCCGGGCCAGCGCGGCTTCGAAATCCAGCATGCCCTGCAAGCGCCCTTGATCGCAGAACACTTCGGCCATGCTGTTGGCGGTGAAATAGGCGTCGAACAGTTGGTTGCTCGTGCGCATGGTCATAAAACATCCCTAGGTGGCGCATACCCGGCAAAGGGCATGCGCCGGCCGGTTACAGATCGTGGTGCAAATACGCCGCCTCTTTGGGCAGGCGCAAGCTGAACAGGAACGCCACCGCCATCATCGCCGTGACGTACCAGTAGAAGGTGTTTTCCATGCCCATGGTTTTCAGGCCCAGGGCCACGTATTCCGCTGAACCACCGAAGATCGCGTTCGCCACCGCATACGCCAGGCCCACGCCCAATGCACGCACCTGTGGCGGGAACATTTCGGCTTTCACCAGGCCGCTGATGGAGGTGTAGAAGCTCACGATGGCCAGGGCCAGGGTGATCAGCACAAAGGCCAGGAACGGGCTGCTGACGGTTTTCAGGGTCAGCAGGATCGGCACGGTGAACAGCGTGCCCAGCGCGCCGAACCACAGCATCGAATTACGGCGGCCAATCTTGTCTGCCAGCATGCCGAACACCGGCTGCATGCACATGTAGAAGAACAGCGCACCGGTCATGATGTAGCTGGCGGTCTTGGCGTGCATCCCGGCAGTGTTCACCAGGTACTTCTGCATGTAGGTGGTAAACGTGTAGAAAATCAGCGAGCCGCCGGCGGTGTAGCCGAGCACGGTGATAAACGCCGCCTTGTGATCGCGGAACAGCGCGGCAATGCTGCCGGCGTCCTTGTCTTCACGCATTTCCTTGCTGGTGGTTTCTTTCAAGGTGCGACGCAGCAACAGCGAGATCACCGCCGCGATGGCGCCGATCACAAACGGAATGCGCCAGCCCCAGGCCCGCAGTTCGTCTTCGGTGAGGATCTGTTGCAGGATCACCACCACCAACACCGCCAGCAGTTGCCCGCCGATCAGGGTCACGTACTGGAACGAGGCGAAAAACCCGCGCTGGCCCTTGAGCGCGACTTCACTCATGTAGGTGGCGGTGGTGCCGTATTCGCCGCCTACCGACAGGCCCTGGAACAACCGGGCGACCAGCAGCAAGGCCGGGGCCCAGGCGCCGATGTCTTTGTAGGTAGGCAAAAAAGCGATGACCAGGGAGCCGGCGCACATCATCAGCACCGAGATCATCATGGAATTCTTGCGACCGTGTTTATCCGCCACCCGGCCGAACAGCCAGCCGCCAATAGGGCGCATCAGGAAGCCGGCAGCGAACACGCCAGCGGTATTCAGGAGTTGGACGGTGGGGTCGTCGGAGGGGAAAAACGCTGGAGCAAAATAGATGGCGCAGAAGGCATAGACGTAGAAGTCGAACCATTCGACGAGGTTGCCGGAGGAGGCACCGACAATCGCAAAGATCCTTTTGCTGCGTTCTTCTCCGGTGTAGTGACTCGTTTTTGTTGTCATGTTTTTTCACTCAGTGGGAACGGTTATAGCCTAGACATACTTTGCAACAACCGTGTTCCGCAAGCAGACTTTCGGATATTTATTGCCTGGGCTGGCCTCATCGCGGGCAAGCCCGGCTCCTACAGGTGACCGAGTTGCCTGGGCAAACGCGGTCAAATGTGGGAGCTGGCTTGCCTGCGATAGATCCCCAGCCAACTCAGTAATCGAAGAACACCGTTTCTTCGTCTGTGCCCTGCAAAATCACATTCCACTGATACACACCCGCCGCATCTGCCTTGGCGATCAACGTGCGCCGCCGCTCCTGCGGCACACACGCCAGCAGCGCGTCATCGCTATTCGCCGTCTCACCGTCAAAATAAATCCGCGTCAGCAGGTGCTTCACCAAACCACGGGCAAACACCAACACCACCAAGTGCGGCGCCTGGGTCGTGCCCTTCAACCCCGGCACACTGCCCGGCTTGATGGTGGTAAAGCGAAAACGCCCTTCGGCATCCACCGGCACCCGGCCAAAGCCTTCGAAGTTCGGATCAACCGCCTTATCCTGCTCATCCTCAGGATGGTCGTACTTGCCGGCCGCATTGGCCTGCCAGACTTCCAGCATGGCGTCGTTGACCACATCACCGTTGCCATCCACCACCTGCCCGGTGATCGCCACGCGCTCACCGAGGGTGGCGGCAACGGTCAGGTCTTCGCGGTTCAGCCAGGTCAGGCCGATGTGGTAATACGGCCCGACGGTGTGGGAAGTAGTCGCGTTGAGGCTCATCTCATTTCTCCATCGGCGTGGCGTCGCGGCCGCGCAGGACGATGTCCCAGCGGTAGCCGAGGGCATACTGCGGAATGGTTTTTTCCAGGTCGAAACTGGCGATCAGGCGTTCCTTGGCGGAGGTGTCCGGGACGCAGTTGTAGATCGGGTCGTAAGCCAGCAGCGGGTCGCCAGGGAAGTACATCTGCGTCACCAACCGCGTCAGCACGCTCGGGCCGAACAGCGAGAAGTGGATATGCGCCGGGCGCCAGGCGTTGTGGTGATTGCCCCACGGGTAGGCGCCGGGTTTGATGGTCTGGAACTGGTACCAGCCCTCGGCATCGGTGACGGTGCGCCCGGTGCCGGTGAAGTTCGGGTCCAGTGGTGCATCGTGCTGGTCGCGCTGGTGGTTGTAGCGGCCGGCGGCGTTGGCCTGCCAGATTTCCACGAGGATGCCGGGAACGGGCAAGCCGTTTTCATCCAGTACACGCCCGTGAATGATGATGCGTTCGCCCTGAGGCTCGCCTTCGTGCTGGGCGGTCAGGTCGTTATCCTTCTCGTTGATCCGCTCGGCGCCGATGGTCGGGCCGGTGATTTCCGACAGGGAATGGGGCAGGAACACCAACGGCTTGGACGGCGAACGCAGGTTCGTCGACTGGTAGGCCGGGTGCAGGTAATCAGGCTGAGTACCCGCTTTCGGGCGCCGGTATCCGGGCTTGTCACTCATGGAGCAATCCTCGTTATTGTTTTTCAAACGCGCTCAATGGCCAACGCCAGGCCTTGGCCAACGCCAACGCACATGGTCGCCAGGCCTTTGCTGCCGCCGGTTTTTTCCAGCTGATGCAAAGCGGTCAGTACCAGGCGCGCACCGCTCATGCCCAGCGGATGGCCGAGGGCAATGGCGCCGCCGTTCGGGTTGACCTGCGGTGCGTCGTCGGCAATGCCCAGTTCGCGCAGCACGGCCAGGCCTTGGCTGGCGAAGGCTTCGTTGAGTTCGATCACATCAAAGTCGGTGACCGCCAGGCCCAGGCGCTCCACCAGTTTGCGCACCGCCGGCACCGGGCCGATGCCCATCACGCGCGGCGCCACACCGGCACTGGCCATGCCCAGCACGCGAGCGCGGGCGGTCAGGCCGTGTTTTTTGACGGCTTCAGCAGAGGCCAGGATCAGCGCGGCAGCACCGTCGTTGACGCCGGACGCGTTGCCCGCAGTGACGGTTTTGTCTGGGCCGTTGACCGGCTTGAGTTTGGTCAGGGCTTCCAGGGTGGTATCGGCGCGCGGGTGTTCATCGTGCTCGACCACGGTTTCGCCTTTTTTATGGGCGACACGCACCGGCACGATTTCTTCGGCGAAGAAGCCGGCGGCTTGTGCGGCAGCGGTACGTTGCTGGCTGCGCAGGGCGAAGGCGTCCTGATCGGCGCGGGAAACTTTATAGTCATCGGCCACGTTGTCGGCGGTTTGCGGCATCGGGTCGACGCCGTATTGGGCCTTCATCAACGGGTTGATAAAACGCCAGCCGATGGTGGTGTCTTCCAGCTTCATGTTGCGCGAGAACGCCGCATCCGCCTTGCCCATTACGAACGGTGCGCGGGACATCGACTCGACGCCACCGGCAATCGCCAGCTCCATTTCGCCGCTGGCGATGGCGCGGAAGGCCGTGCCGATCGCGTCCATGCCCGACGCGCACAGGCGGTTCAGGGTGACGCCGGGAATGCTTTCCGGCAGGCCGGCCAGCAGCGCCGCCATACGCGCCACGTTACGGTTGTCTTCGCCGGCCTGGTTGGCGCAGCCGAGGAACACTTCGTCGACCGCGTTCCAGTCCACCGACGGGTTGCGCTCCATCAAGGCCTTGATCGGCAGTGCCGCCAGGTCATCGGCACGTACGGTGGACAAGCCACCGCCAAAACGGCCGATGGGGGTACGAATGGCGTCACAGATAAATACGTCGCGCATCAGGCTTCTCCGGGGGCTTGGCCGTGGGCGGCAGCGGTGCGCGCTTCAAGGTCGCGCAGGGCGGTAAGTTCGATTTCGGTCGGTTCGGCACTGGTGGTCAGTTGGTCGGCAAAACGAATCGCCCAACCGGTGGCGGCCACCACTTGCTCACGGGTCACGCCGGGGTGCAGCGCGGTGACGACAAACTCGTGGCTGCCCTCCTCCGGTTCCATGATGCACAGGTCGGTAATAATCCCTACGGGACCGGCGCCTGGCAGCCCCAGGCGTTTACGCGAGTCGCCGCCTTCGCCGTGGCCAACCGAGGTGATGAAATCCAGCTTGTCGACAAACGAGCGGGCCGACTGCTTGAGGATGATCAGCACGCTCTTGGCGGAACCGGCGATCTCCGGCGCGCCACCGGCACCCGGCAGGCGCACTTTGGGGTGGTGATAATCACCGACCACGGTGGTGTTGATGTTGCCGAAACGGTCGACCTGGGCCGCACCGAGGAAGCCGACGTCAATGCGCCCGCCCTGCAGCCAGTAGCGAAAAATCTCACCGGTCGGTACTACGGTGTCAGCGGTTTCCGCCAGCTCGCCGTCACCGATGGACAGCGGCAGCACCGACGGCTTGGCGCCAATCGGGCCGGACTCGTAGATCAGCACCACGTCGGGCGACGACGTCAGGCGCGCCAGGTTGGCGGCCTTGGAGGGCAGGCCGATGCCGACGAAGCACACCGAACCATTCTTCAGGCGGCGCGCGGCGGCGACAGTCATCATTTCGTTGGTCGAGTAAGCCATTACTTGGCCTCCTGCGCGGTGGCCAGCTTGGCCTGGAATTCACTGAAATTGGCGGTACCGTGGATGTATTCGTTGATCCACGCGGTAAACGTCTCACGGTCTCGGGCGATCGGGTCCCAGGCCTGGTAGAAGCGGTTGTCACGCTCGGTATAACCGAGGGCGTAGGACGGATGCGCGCCGCCTGGCACGTGGCACACCGCGGTCAGGGCCCAGGTCGGCAGTACGCAGGCGTTCATCGGGGCGTTGAGGTCGTCGACGATTTCTTCGACAGTGACGATGCAGCGCTTGGCCGCCAGGGCCGCCTCCTTTTGCACACCGAGAATGCCCCACAGCAGCACGTTGCCCTTGCGGTCAGCCTTTTGTGCGTGGATCACGGTGATGTCCGGGCGCACCGACGGCACGGCCGCCAGCACTTCGCCAGTGAAGGGACAGGTCACGGTCTTGATCAGCGGGTTGACCTTGGGCAGGTCGGAGCCGGCGTAGGCGCGCAGCACCGCGAATGGCAGGCCGGATGCACCGGCGACGTAGGCATTGGCCAGGTCGGCGTGGCTGTGTTCTTCGATCTCCAGCGGTTGCGGCCATTGTTTTTCAACCGCATCCCGCAGGCGATGCAGGGAACCCACACCCGGGTTGCCGCCCCAGGAGAAAATCAGCTTGCGTGCACAGCCGGCGCCGATCAACTGGTCGTAGATCAGGTCGGGCGTCATGCGCACCAGCGTCAGGTCTTTCTTGCCCTGACGAATGATTTCATGACCTGCCGCCGTAGGGATCAGGTGAGTAAAGCCTTCGAGTGCAACGGTGTCGCCGTCATTCACGAACTGCTTCACGGCCTCGGCCAGGGAAAGGATTTCAGCCATGGGGTTGGGCTCCCGGTATGGATCGAAAAAGGCGCTGGAGGCAGCGCCGAAGTGTTTGAAGATTAAGCCGAGGGTTGAGGCCAAACAATCCGATAATCGACTGAGCGTTCGATTATCGAACATATTGTTATCTTGCTATCGGTCGGTTTACGTCGCATCCGCATGGCTGACCAGGCCCTTGATCACCACCGCCGTGGCGGCCAATGCTGCCGGAATCACCAGCGCCGTCAGCACTTGTTCGAAGTTCCAGCCCAGGCCCAGCAAGGTCGCGCCCATCCATGCGCCGAGGATCGCGCCAAAACGACCGATGCCGAGCATCCACGACACGCCGGTGGCGCGGCCTTGAGTCGGGTAGAAACGTGCGGCCAAAGACGGCATCGCCGACTGCGCACCGTTGACGCACATGCCAGCGATCAGCACCAGGGTTGCCAGCAGCGTGATATTGCCCAGGCTCTGCCCCACTGCGTAGGCAAACACCCCGGCCAGCAGGTAGAAGATGCCGATGACCTTGTGGGGATTGAACCGGTCCATCGCCCAACCCACGCCGACCGCGCTCAGTACGCCGCCAAACTGGAACAACGCGCCGATAAACGCGGCCTGTTCCATGCTGGCGCCGCTGTCGCGCATCAGGGTCGGCAGCCAACTGGTCAGCAGGTAAACAATCACCAGGCCCATGAAATAGGTCAGCCACAACAGCAAGGTGCCGGCGCTGTAGGTGCCGGAGAAGATCACCGCGAACACGTTGCGTGCCTTGACGGTTTTTTGCTCGGGCACGCTGAAGCTTGAGGCCTGGGCGACGATGCTTGGTTCGATCGGCGCGAGGGTCTTGCGCACCTTGTCGGTACCGCGGTTGCGCACCACCAGGTAACGCGCCGACTCCGGCAGCCAGAACAGCAACACCACCGCGAGGATCAACGGCAAGATGCCGCCGATCATCAGCAAGCTGTGCCAGCCGAAGGCCGGGATCAACTTGGCCGAAATAAACCCGCCACCGGCCATGCCCAGGTTGAAGCCGCAGAACATACTGGTCACCAGCAACGACTTATGGCGTTCCGGGGTGTATTCGGAGAGCAGCGTCGTGGCGTTTGGCATGCCGGCGCCCAGGCCCAGTCCGGTCAGGAAGCGCAGGATCAGCAGTTGATCAACGTTGCTGCTGTAGGCCGAAGCCAGGCTGAAGGCACCAAACACCAGCACCGCCCCCACCAGCACTACTTTGCGCCCGAAGCGGTCGGCCAGCGGGCCGGAGCCCAGGGCGCCAAAGACCATGCCGATCAACGCGGCACTCATCACCGGGCCGAGGCTGGCGCGGTCAATGCCCCAGTCCTGGGACAGCGCCGGGGCGATAAAGCCCATGGCGGCGGTGTCGAGGCCGTCGAGGAAAACGATGAGAAAACACAGGATCACCACCCGCCACTGATACCGCGACAGCGGCTGGGCGTTGATGAAGGACTGAACGTCCAGGCAGGTACCGACAGCAGGTGAAGGCTGATTCATTATTTTTATTTCCACACCGATGGGCGGGCGAACGACGTTGAGTCGTCATTATTATTGGGGCGACGCAGAGCGCTGCCGCACATTAATAAGCCTGGGGAAACACCGTCAATTCATCCAGCCGGGATCTGTGCGGTCACCGAACAGCTTACGCAAACAGCTGGGCACTCAGCTCCTGGCTGGCGCTGAGCATGCTCGGCAGGAAACGCTGCTCCAGCTCGCTGCGGCTGACCCGCCCGGCATGGGTGCTGACGTTCAGCGCGGCCAACACCTGGCCAGAAGCGTCGTACACCGGCACGGCGATGGAGCGCAGGCCCTGCTCGAGTTCCTGGTCGACGATGCACCAGCCCTGCTGCCGCACTTCCTGCAGGCATTCGAGCAAGGCTTGCGGGGTGGTGAGGGTGCGGCTGGTCTTGGTTTGCAGGTCGGCGTGGTCGAGGTAGTCCTGCAGCGAGGCGTCATCGAGTGCCGCCAGCAGGATACGGCCCATAGAGGTGCAATAGGCCGGCAGACGGCCGCCCACCGACAGGTCGACGGAAATCAGGCGCTGGGTGGTGGCGGAGCGGGCGATGTAGAGGATGTCATCACCTTCCAGGGTCGCCATGTTGCAGGCTTCGTGGAGTTGCTCGCTCATGCGGTCCAGGTACGGCTGGGCCGAAACGGCCAGGGGCGTGGAGGACAAGTACGCGTGGCCGAGGGTCAGCACCTTGGGCAGCAGCGAATAGGTGCGGCCGTCGGTGGTGGCGTAGCCGAGTTTGATCAGGGTGTGCAGGCAACGGCGCACGGCGGCGCGAGGGATTTCCGTGCGGTGGCTGATCTGGGCGATGGTCAGGTGGCGCTTGCGCTCCTGGAACGCCTGCACCACGGCCAGGCCACGGGCCAGGGAAGTCATGAAGTCCGGATCACCGGTAAACGCCTGGATGCGCTTGGCCGGCGAAGCAACGATCGGCGGCGCCACTGATGCGAAGGAGTTGCGCAATTGATCGTTCATTTGGGGTCCTTTCTCTTATTTTTAACCGCTGCGGGAGGGGTGACCGATATTACAAGCCGCCGTGCAATTGATACACAAGGCAGGACAGTCAACATTGGGCGATTATCGGACGATCATTCGATTATCGCAATTTTTCACCGCCGGCCGGTGTTGGATCCAAACTGCCACCCGCTTGACCGGTATCTCAATCGACTTTCAGAATCGACTGATGTACGAAAGAACTTAAGATTTATTTACCGCCTGTAGAACACCGCATCATTTATGACGCCAATAGTTCAGCAAGTACCTCACATGCCCGCGTAACAAAACCCTCACACAAAGTTGACGATTTTTAACTTGATGGCGATAGTGTTATTCAAATGCATCGCTATAATGCATCCTGTGTAGAGGCGTGCCTCGTCTAGCCCCCGAGGACGAACCTCACCCAGCCATGCACCGGCTTTGTGCAAGTGCATGCTGCGCCGCAAGTACCTGACACTCATTTCAAATGCCTGCCAACTGCTTGTGGCTGTGAACAAGAAACTGTTGCTACGACAGCTGTTCTTCTCCGGTATCGTGGCCGCGTGCAATAAAGAAGTGGTTTTTCCTGTATACCTACACACGCTGATCTTTAGGATTGTCGGTATACCGGGTCGACTTCCCGGCATCGCGCTTCACCGGAATCAAACTCAACTCAATTAGGTAACAATGTGACGAAAGACGAACTGCGCGCGGAACTTGAGCGCCAGGAACAACGTTACAAGGATGTTTACGGCGGGGAAGTCACCACCTACGCCGCCCAGCCAGAACCTGAACGCAAGCCATGGCGCAAACGAGCCAGTCTGCTCGACCAGGCTTTTGCCCAGGAAATCCAAAAGATTGAACAGGACCTCAAAGCCGAAGAGCCATAAGCGATTCGGGTTGAGCTTCCAAGTGCCATCTCTCTGCCAGTACCGCGCTGGCGGAGGGAAGCCCCTTCATGGCGTCTTACCGAAATTTCATACAATTGTTTCAGATATTCCCTTTCGGCGGTTTAATCCGCAAATTTTCACTACATCCTTTATAAATCAAACACTTGCCAAAGCCCCGAAAACGCCGGGATGCGCCCATACCCCCCATTTTTTTTCGTTGAAGAATGTTACCGATGAGCAGCTAGTGCATTGATTACCGATGTTTTCTGGCATAATCGCGCCCCCTTACGACCGGGTCAGAAAACCTTCATGATCGATTTATTCAGCGGACTGGATGCTTGGGTTCTAGTGAGCCTGTTGCTCGCCCTGGCCTTTGTCCTCGCCTTCGAGTTCATCAATGGCTTTCATGACACCGCTAACGCGGTTGCCACAGTCATCTATACCAAAGCCATGCCTCCGCATCTGGCCGTGTTCTTCTCCGGGGTGTTCAACTTCCTCGGCGTGTTGCTCGGTGGGGTCGGTGTTGCGTATGCCATCGTGCACTTGCTGCCGGTGGAGCTGCTGATCAATGTGAACACCGGCCACGGTCTGGCCATGGTCTTCTCATTATTGGCAGCGGCGATCACCTGGAACCTCGGCACCTGGTATTTCGGGATCCCGGCGTCCAGCTCCCACACCCTGATCGGTTCGATCCTCGGTGTGGGCCTGGCCAACGCCCTGATCAACGACATCCCCCTGGCTGACGGCGTCAACTGGCAGAAAGCGATCGATATCGGCGCCTCGCTGGTGTTCTCGCCGATGGCCGGTTTCGTGGTGGCAGCCTTGGTGCTGCTGGGCCTGAAATGGTGGCGCCCGCTGTCGAAGATGCACAAGACGCCGGACCAGCGCCGCAAAGTCGACGACAAGAAGCACCCGCCGTTCTGGAACCGCCTGGTACTGGTAATTTCGGCGATGGCCGTGAGCTTTGTGCACGGTTCCAACGATGGTCAGAAGGGTATTGGCCTGATCATGCTGGTGTTGATTGGTATTGTGCCGGCGCAGTTTGTATTGGACCTGGGCAGCACCACTTACCAGATCGAGCGCACCCGCGACGCCACGCTGCACTTGAATCAGTTCTACCAGCGTAATCACGAGACGCTGGGTGAGTTCCTTGCCTTGGGCAAGAGTGTGAAAGACGATTTGCCGGGCAAGTTCCAGTGCAATCCGCAGCAGACTGAACCGACTATCAACGCCCTGCTGGATACGTTGAAGGGTGTGTCTGACTACCATTCGTTGACCGCTGAGCACCGGATTGAAGTGCGTCGTTATCTGTTATGCCTGGATGACACGGCGAAGAAGGTGGGCAAGTTGCCTGGCCTGGAAGCGCGTGAGAAGTCGGACCTGGATAAGTTGCGCAAGGATCTGACGGCTACCACCGAATATGCGCCGTTCTGGGTAATCCTGGCGGTAGCACTGGCCTTGGGCCTGGGCACTATGGTGGGCTGGAAGCGTGTGGTGTTGACCATTGGTGAGAAGATCGGCAAGCAAGGGATGACGTATGCCCAGGGCATGTCGGCGCAGATCACCACGGCCAGCATGATTGGTTTGGCTAACATCTTTAGCCTGCCGGTTTCTACAACCCATGTGTTGTCTTCGGGTGTGGCCGGGACCATGGTGGCGAACAAGAGTGGGCTGCAAGGTGGCACCGTTAAGACCATTTTGATGGCTTGGGTGTTGACGCTGCCGGCGACTGTGGGCCTTTCGGCTGGGTTGTTCTGGTTGGCTTCCAAGGCTTTGGGTAGCTGACAGCTCTGATGATTGTGAAGAAGGTGCGACCTGTGAGGGTTGCGCCTTTTTTTATGGCTGGATGATTGTGTGTATATCCGTTATTTGGGTTGGGGCTGATATTGGTTCCGCTCTTACAGCGGCTCACTTTTGAACAGCCGAAATGCCGGCCCAGTCAAAAGTAAGCAAAACGCTCTTGCCCCACCACTCGGCACCTCGCTTAGGCTCGGTGTGCCCTCTCCCCGGTATTACTACGCGGGCCGCCGCGCAGTACTACCTTCGTTCGGCCAGCGTGGTTTAACGGGGCGCCTAAGATCAAGATCAACAGCAGATCAAGAACACAGCGGCCTACCGGCCGGCTTGAGTGTGGTGAAGCAAAATCAAAAGCGAACGCGGGCACGGTCCAAATGTGGGAGCGGGCTTGCTCGCGAAGGTCGTTAACGATGACGCTGGCGTCCTGAATGAACGCGGCGCCCTCAGGTTTTTCGCGAGCAAGCCCGCTCCCACATAAAAGCAGCTCTGCTTTTGATCTTGATCTACGGGGCCCGTCAACCACGATGGCCGCAAGTAGGCACGGTGGAGCGGCGACCCGCTTCGCGGTGCCTTCGTTCCGGCATGCCGAGCCTAAGCGAGGCACCGAGTGGTGGGGCAAAGCGTTTTTTGGTTACTTTTTTAGGCGTTTGTAAAAAAGTGACTCGCTGTAAGAACGAAACCATAAGTGGCCGTTACCTAAATAATGGATATACCCCCACATCCCGCCACTAAACCCAAAACAAAAAAAAGGCGACCGAAGTCGCCCAAAATGCCTTGCGTGCTCATGTACCCCGGAAAGACCTAAGGCCTCTTACGCTTATTAGCGTCTTTCCAGATAAAAATTCCAAACCCAACAAAGAACATCACCATGAGGCCAACCGTCAGCACTCCGGCAAACACCACATTATCGAAAAACATGACCGGCCTCCTGCACTTGCCCTGTTGCGATAGGGCTAAGTTAACCAAGAAGACGAAACAAGAAATTGACGAGGATCAATGTCGCCCGCGAAGGAGCGTAAAGAAGGGAAATAACTGACCTGCATCAATCGATGCAGGCTATATCAACGCTTTTTCGGTTTATTTTTCGGCTTTTTCTTGGCCTTGCCCAACGGCATTGCCTGCTCAAACGCCTGGCGCACTTCATTCAGTCGCTTGTCATTCAGGTCATGCACACGTTTGGCCCGCTCGGCATTCAGGTCTATCAGCTTGTCATCGTCACTCATGGCTTGGCTTACGTAATGGCTTGGATGCCCCAATAATGCGTCCTGCGCCAATCCCGCGTAAACAAAATCGATGTCATCCCGCGTATTTGCCCGCAAAATCCCCCCATCCCACCCCTCACACAGAGCGTTCGACGTGGCACTGCACAAGGACCTTCCCCCACTTCTGGCCCTGCGCGCCTTTGAGGCCGTGGCCCGGCATTTGAGCTTTATCAAGGCCGCCGCCGAGTTGTCGGTAACTCAGAGTGCCCTCAGCCATCAAGTGCAAAAGCTCGAACAACATTTGGGTAAGCCTCTCTTTATCCGACGCACCCGTGCCATCGATCTGACCGAAGACGGCCAACACTACTACGATCAAATCCGCCCCGCCCTCGACGCCATCGCCGCCGCTACCCGCCAACAACAAACGCCGCCCACCACCAGCGTGCTGCGAATCGGCTTGCTCGCCTCGTTCGCCACCTTGTGGCTGGCACCGCGCCTGGCCGGGTTTCTCGGCCGCTATCCGCACATCCAGGTGGAGTTGGTGCCAGCGATTCAACTGGCAGATGTCGCCGCCGCCGAGGTGGACCTGGCGATTCGATACGGCAAGGGCGACTGGGCTGACGTGCAGGCAACACGCCTGATGAACGAAACCCTTTCACCGGTGTGCAGCCCAACGTTCAAGGCCAGCCAGCTGGAAAACGGCCCGCTGTTGATGGCAACCTCGCACCGCCCCTTCGAGTGGACCGACTGGTCCCGGCATTATCAGGTGGATGTGGAGCACTACCCCAAGGCCCTGCTGCACGACTACAACATCGTGGTCGAGGCCGCTGTCGCCGGCCAGGGCATCGCCATGGGTCGTCACCGCTTGATCGAACGCAGGCTAAAGGAAGGTACCTTGGTACAGGCCTTCGACTGGCCGCCCTACCAAAGCGAGATCGGCTATTGGCTGATCGCCCCGCAAGGCGATACCAGCGAGGCGGCCGCGTGTTTCAGTGAATGGCTACGGGAAGCGTGCGCAGACGCATGAGTTATTTCGATACGTTGGGTTAGATCTATCCGTTTGTCGGCCAAAACCACCCCGCCCATGCTGAAGACTCTTCCCAAGAGGATTCACCATGAGCCACTCCATCTCCCAACGCGTACAAGCCCTGGGCCTGAGCCTGCCGACACCCAGCCAGCCAATCGCCAACTACGTCAATTACGTGATCAGCCATAACCAACTGTTCATCTCCGGCCAAATCCCGCTGCTGGACGGCAAACCGGCTTACATCGGCCGGCTCGGCGAATCCATCAGTGAAGACGAAGGCGCCAAGGCCGCCGAACTCGCGGCACTGGGCCTGCTGGCGCAATTGAGCGATGCCCTGGGCGATGACTTGTCACGGCTGGTGCGCATCATTCGGTTGGGCGTTTTTATCGCCAGCAGCGGTGATTTCCAGCGTCAGGGCGCAGTCGCCAATGGTGCCTCGAACCTGCTGGTCAACGCCCTCGGCGACAAAGGCCGCCATGCCCGCACTGCCGTGGGTGTCTCCAGTTTGCCGGGCGGCGTGGCAGTGGAAATCGATGCGATTTTCGAGCTGCAGCCGTGACCGTGCTGTCCCTGACGCAAGTGCGGGAACTGCGGGACGAAACGCCGGGCTGCCAGTCCGGCATCGTCCACTTCAACCACGCCGGTGCATCCCTGCCCAGCCAGGGGACGCTCGACGCGATCATTGACCAGTTGCAACGCGAAGCCCGCGACGGCCCGATGGAGGCCGGCAAGCACGGTGCGCTGTTGGCGGAGAAGGCCCGTCGCGCCGCCGCGCAATTGCTCAACGCGCCAGTGTCCTCGATTGCCTTTGCCAGCAGTGGCTCGACCGCCTGGAGCATGGCGTTCCAGGCGTTGGGCCCGTGGCAACCGGGCGATCGCATTCTGGTGGGCCGCCACGAATGGGGCGGCAACCTGGCGAGCATGCAGACAGCAGTGCAAGCCGGCGCGCGTGTGGAGGTGATCCCTTGCGATGAAACCGGCGCGGTGTCCGTCGCTGGCCTGGAAGCCATGCTGGACGCCCGGGTGCGGTTGATCGACCTGACCTGGCTCCCCGCCAACAGCGGTTTGATCAACCCCGCCGAGGCCATCGGCCAGTTGGCCAGGCGTCACGGCATCGCCTATTTCATCGACGCAGGCCAAGCCATCGGCCAGGTGCCGGTGGATGTGCAAGCGCTGGGGTGCGATGTGCTCAAGGGCGCCGGGCGCAAGCATCTGCGAGGCCCGCGCGGGACCGCCTTGCTCTATGTGCAGCCGGATTTTCTCGACCGTTTGAATCCGGCCCAGCGTGATGTGTTTTCTGCGCCCTGGAGCCCTGCGGGCTTTGATTTGCGCAACGACGCGCGGCGCTTTGAAACCAGCGAAGTGTCATTCGCATTGTTGGCAGGCCTGGGCAATGCGCTGCTGGAGATCAATCGATTGGGGGTTGAGCGGATCCGTCAGACGGTCCAGCTTCTAAGCCAGACCCTGCGCGAAGCACTGCGCGGGATCGACGGGATTACCTTGCATGATTTGGGAACTGCTGGAAGCCAGTCCGGCCTGATCGCCTTCAACCTGGCCGGCTGGGACGCCTTTGAGCTCAAGCGGCGCCTGGGGCTCAAGCGGATCAACATCGGTGCCAACGGCGTGCCGTACACCCCGCTGGACATGCAGGCTCGCGAGCTGGAAAGCGTGGCGCGAATCTCCGTGAGCTACCTCAATACGGCGCAAGACATCGAGCAACTGATAGCCGCCCTGCGCGAACTGCGGGACTAAACCTCGACGTCCACCCACAAGCCTTGCCGTGGCGCATCCTCAATCAATGGCACCACCGGCACGGTGTTGTCGGCGTTGAGTTCGTCACCGGGAACGGCCAGGTGCTCCTGCGGGTCTTCATCGGCTTCGCGGCGGCGCTTTTGCTGTTCCTGCTGGCGCTGCTGTTCTTCGCGCAGCAACAGGGTCGCCTGCTCCGAATCGCCCTTTTTCAAGTCGATGGTGCTTTCGTTGGAGCCTGCCTGAACCGGAACAACGGGCGGAATATCCGGTTTCTGGCGCACCGGATCGAGTTGCGACGTGACCGGCACAACACTCAAGGGCAGCATGGGTGGAATCATAATTATCAGTCTCCTGTCAGCAGGCTGTCGGCTGGCGCGGCGCCCACTTGAGCCTTCGTTTGCCAACGTGTGACTCAGTCGTCAGTCGCAAGTGCCTTGCCATCGGTCGATTGCAGCCCGAACCACCCGTAAAGCTTGGTAGTTTTTGTCAGAGTCCTTTGGCTGGGGCCCTTGTTCCGTTAAGATAGTCGGCTTTTTCACGGCGGGAGTCAGGCAGCATGGCGCAGCAGTATCAACCGGGGCAACGCTGGATTAGTGACAGCGAAGCAGAGCTGGGGTTAGGCACCGTTCTGGCACAGGACGGCCGCTTGTTGACCGTGCTCTATCCGGCCACTGGCGACACCCGCCAGTATGCGCTACGGAATGCGCCCCTCACTCGCGTGAGGTTTTCGCCGGGTGACACCATCACCCATTTCGAAGGCTGGAAGATGACCGTGCAAGAGGTCGACGACGTCGACGGCCTGCTGGTCTACCACGGCCTCAATGGGCAGAACGAGCAGGTCACCCTGCCAGAAACCCAACTGTCGAACTTCATCCAGTTCCGCCTGGCCAGCGACCGTCTGTTCGCCGGCCAGATCGACCCGCTGGCCTGGTTCTCGCTGCGCTACCACACCCTGGAACACACCAGTCGCCAATTGCAGTCTGCGCTTTGGGGCCTGGGTGGCGTGCGTGCGCAACCGATCGCGCATCAACTGCACATCGCCCGTGAAGTCGCAGACCGCATCGCGCCGCGAGTTCTGCTGGCCGACGAAGTGGGCCTGGGCAAGACCATCGAAGCTGGCCTTGTGATCCATCGCCAACTGTTGTCGGGGCGCGCCAATCGCGTGCTGATCCTGGTGCCGGAAAACCTCCAGCACCAATGGCTGGTGGAAATGCGCCGCCGCTTCAACCTGCAAGTTGCGCTGTTCGACGAAGAACGCTTTATCGAAAGCGATGCCGCCAACCCGTTCGAAGACACCCAGCTTGCGCTGGTGGCCCTGGAGTGGCTGGTGGACGACGAGAAAGCCCAGGACGCGCTGTTTGCCGCCGGCTGGGATTTGCTGGTGGTCGACGAAGCTCACCACCTGGTCTGGCATGAAGAGAAAGCCAGCCCCGAGTACACGCTGGTCGAGCAACTGGCCGAAGTGATTCCCGGTGTACTGCTGCTCACCGCAACCCCTGAGCAACTGGGCCAGGACAGCCACTTCGCGCGCCTGCGCCTGCTGGACCCTAACCGCTTCCACGACCTGCACGCCTTCCGCGCCGAGAGCGAAAACTATCGTCCGGTGGCCGAAGCCGTTCAGGAGCTGCTGGACAAGGGCCGCCTGTCTCCCGCCGCCCACAAAACTATCCAGGGTTTCCTCGGCAACGAAGGCGAAGCCCTGCTGACCGCCGTCAACGATGGCGACGCCGAAGCCAGCGCCCGCCTGGTGCGCGAACTGCTGGACCGCCACGGCACCGGCCGTGTGCTGTTCCGCAACACCCGCGCCGCCGTGCAAGGCTTCCCGGAGCGCAAGCTGCACGCCTACCCGCTGCCGTGCCCGGACGAATACCTCGAACTGCCCCTGGGCGAACACGCCGAGCTGTACCCGGAAGTCAGCTTCCAGTCGCAGCCGGACGTCGATGAAGAACAACGCTGGTGGCGTTTCGACCCGCGCGTTGAGTGGCTGATCGACCAGCTGAAAATGCTCAAGCGCACCAAGGTATTGGTGATCTGCGCCCACGCCGAAACCGCGATGGACCTGGAAGACGCCCTGCGCGTGCGCTCCGGCATCCCGGCCACGGTGTTCCACGAGGGCATGAACATCCTCGAGCGCGACCGCGCTGCTGCCTACTTTGCGGATGAAGAGTTCGGCGCCCAAGTGCTGATCTGCTCGGAAATCGGCAGTGAAGGCCGCAACTTCCAGTTCTCCCACCACCTGGTGCTGTTCGACCTGCCGTCCCACCCGGACCTGCTGGAACAACGGATCGGCCGTCTGGACCGGATCGGCCAGAAACATGTGATCGAACTGCACGTGCCGTACCTGCAAACCTGTCCCCAAGAGCGACTGTTCCAGTGGTACCACGAAGCGCTGAACGCGTTCCTCAACACCTGCCCCACCGGCAACGCCTTGCAGCACCAGTTCGGCCCGCGCCTGCTGCCGCTGCTCGAAAACGCCGACGACGGCGAGTGGCAAGCGCTGATCGACGAAGCCCGTGCCGAGCGCGAGCGCCTCGAAGCCGAGCTGCACACCGGCCGCGACCGTCTGCTGGAGCTCAACTCCGGCGGCGCTGGCGAAGGTGATGCGCTGGTGGAAGACATCCTTGAGCAAGACGATCAGTTCACCCTGCCGATCTACATGGAAACCCTGTTCGACGCCTTCGGCATCGACAGCGAAGACCATTCGGAAAACGCGCTGATCCTCAAACCCAGCGAAAAAATGCTCGACGCCAGCTTCCCCCTGGGCGACGACGAAGGCGTGACCATCACCTACGATCGCAACCAGGCGCTGTCGCGCGAAGACATGCAGTTCATCACCTGGGAACACCCGATGGTGCAAGGCGGCATGGACCTGGTGCTGTCCGGTTCCATGGGCAACACCGCCGTGGCGCTGATCAAGAACAAGGCGCTGAAGCCCGGCACCGTGTTGCTGGAACTGCTCTACGTCAGCGAAGTGGTTGCCCCGCGCTCGCTGCAATTGGGCCGCTACCTGCCACCGGCCGCGCTGCGTTGCCTGCTGGATGCCAACGGCAATGATTTGTCGGGCCGCGTCTCGTTCCTGACCTTGAACGACCAGCTGGAAAGCGTGCCACGGGCCAGCGCCAACAAGTTCGTGCAAGCCCAGCGCGACCAGCTCACACCACGGATCAACGCCGGTGAAGAGAAGATCGCCCCGCGCCACGCCGAGCGTGTGGCCGAGGCTCAACGTCGCCTGGCGGCGGACACCGACGAAGAACTGGCGCGCCTGACCGCGTTGCAAGCGGTCAACCCGACCGTGCGTGACAGCGAACTGGTTGCCCTGCGCCAACAGCGCGAGCAAGGCCTGGCCATGCTCGACAAGGCGGCGCTGCGACTGGAAGCGATTCGGGTGCTGGTAGCGGGTTGATTACCGCCCTGCCCTGCTGAACAAAAAAGGCCCGCGCAATGCGGGCCTTTTTATGGGTATCGGTAACCTCTGTGGCGAGGGGGCTTGTCCCCCGTTGGAGTGCGCAGCGCTCCCGCTCTTTTGGGGCCGCTACGCAGCCCAACGGGGGACAAGCCCCCTCACCACAGGGATTATGTATTCAAGCAGTCACCGCCCTGGCCGGCACCTCCACCTCCACCAACCCATCCTTCATCCGCTTGGCATCGCGCACAAAACTGCGGGACGCCTGGAACAGAAACAGCATGGTCAGGAACAGCGCCACCGGAATCAGGTACATGGCATCGTGCAACCCAATGGCTTTATAAGCCTCGGTCATCTGCTCCGCACCCGCCGCATACATCGCCGAATGAGCAAAATGATCCGACAACCCACCCACCACAATGGGCCCCATGCCACCGCCCAGCAAATACAAGCCGGCGAAGAATAACGCCATCGCCGTGGCCCGCAGGCGCGGCTCAACCACGTCCTGGATCGCCGTATAAACGCAGGTATAGAAGTTGTAGGCAAACAACCAGCCGACGCTGAACAGCGCCACAAACACACCAATCTCAATCCGGCCGGCATGCAACGCCCAGGCGGTGGTGACGGTGGAGATAATCAAGCTGCAAGCCGCGAACAGCAGCCGACCGTTGGCTACCCGCTGATGGATCTTGTCTGCCACCCAGCCGCCCAATGTCAGGCCAAACAAACCGGTCACGCCGACAATCACCCCCGTCGCCACCGCCGCATCCTGCAACGGCAGCAAAAAATAGCGCTGCAGCATCGGCACCAGGAACGAGTTGCAGGCGTAGGTGGCGAAGTTGAAGCACAAGCCCGCCAGCACCAACCAAAGGAATGTCGGCACCGCGAGCACCCGGCGAATCGGTCGGTCGACTTTCTCCTGGGAGACTTGCACGGTTTCTGCCGCGCCGCGCTTGGGTTCCTTGATATAGAACATGAACACCGCAAGGATCAGCCCCGGTACCGCCGCAATAAAGAACGGCGCGCGCCAGCTGTCGAACGCCTTGACCATCGCACCGATGGTAAAGAACGCCAGCAACAGGCCCAAAGGCAGGCCCAGCATAAAGATCCCCATGGCCCGAGCGCGGCGGTGGGCGGGAAACAGGTCGCCGATCAGCGAGTTGGCCGCCGGCGCATAGCTGGCCTCGCCAATGCCGATGCCCATGCGCACCAGCAAAAAGGTCCAGAAACTGCCCACCAGACCATTCACCGCTGTCAGGCCACTCCACACCGCCAGGCCCCAGCCCATGAGTTTGCTGCGCGAGCCGGTATCGGCCATGCGCCCGAGGGGCAAGCCGGCAATCGCATAAACAAGGGTGAACGCGGTACCGATGATGCCCAGCTGGAAGTCGCTGAGGTGCCACTCCATACGGATCGGTTCGATGATAATGGCGGGGATGGTGCGGTCGAAAAAGTTGAACAGGTTGGCCAGGAACAGGAGGAACAGAATGCGCCAGGCATTCGCCGCTTGGGTCGAGTTCTGCATGGGTCCGTCTCTTTTATTGTTATGTGAGCCGCGATGCCAGACGCATCCTGAGCCCGGAACCTGCAATTTAGTCAGCCCCGTGGTGATTGTCTGTAATGATTCGTAAGTCTGATGTCACTCCATCGGGCGACCCTGGCTGTCATCCCTATTCATTTAGTTCTAGTTGTTTATAAACTGATCGCAAAATAATTAGAAGCAATCTGCCATCAGCCCTTGCAACCTGCTCAGGCTCTCTATACTCAAAGCATTGTCAGACAAAGACTCTGTGACGGGACATGCTATGGAATGGCTTGGTTTGCATTTTTTTACCGACCTTCCGGACAGCGGGCACTTATTACTCAATTGCAGTCATAACCCCTTTCTGGTGCTACTGGCTTACGTGGTGGCGTGTGCAGCGGGCTTCGGCACCCTGGACACGGCCGAGCGAGTTGGCCACGTCGACAACCCCAAGGCTCAACGGCATTGGCGCTGGGTAGGCGCCGGCTGCCTGGCTGGCGGAATCTGGGCGACCCACTTCATCAGCATGCTGGCCTTCCAGGCGCCGATCGCGATTCACTACGAATTGATCATGACGTTCGCCTCGCTGCTGATCGCCCTGATCGCCTCGCTGTTCGCCATGCAAACCCTCAGTCATCCAAGGCTGCGGCTGCACCAATATGTGCTGGCGTCGGTGTGGATGGGCCTGGGTATTGCGCTGATGCACTACGTCGGCATGTCGGCCATGCAATCCGAGGCGGGCGTGTATTTTCAGACCGGGCTGTTCCTGACCTCGGTGGTGATCGCCATCGGCGCCAGCCTGGCGGCGTTGCTGCTGTCGCTGTACCTGCGCAACGGCACCGGCATGTTCCATCAGTTGCTCAAGTACGCGGCCAGTCTGGTGCTCGGCGCCGGCATTATCAGCATGCACTTCACCGGCATGGCGGCCATGCAACTGCTGTTGCCCGAGGACGTCGTACCGTCGGCGTTGGCGGTGGACAACAACCCAGTGCAACTGGGCCTGCTGGTGGCGGTCATCGCCTTGCTGGTGATTGGCAGCAGCATCAGCGCCGCACTGGCGGACAAAAAACTGCAACACAAGGAAACCGACCTGCGCCGGGTCAATGCACTGCTCACAGAGCTGGACCAGGCCCGCGCCTCGCTGCAACAAGTGGCGCATTACGACGCCTTGACCAGCCTGCTGAACCGCCGTGGTTTCAACCAGATCTTCGCCGAGAAGCTCGCGGAAAAAACCGCCACCGACGGTATGCTGGCGGTGATTTTCCTGGACATCGACCACTTCAAGCGTATCAACGACAGCCTCGGCCATGACGCCGGTGACGAACTGCTCACCGTGCTGGCCGGCCATATCAAAAGCTCGGTGCGCAGCCATGACGACGTGGTCGCGCGGTTTGGCGGTGACGAGTTCTGCATCCTGATCAGCATCCATCATCGCGATGAAGCGCGGCACATGGCCCAGCGCATCATGCAGAAAATGAAAGACCCGATCGAACTGGCCGGCCGGCGCATGGTGATGACCACCAGCATCGGCATCAGCCTCTTCCCCGAAGACGGCAAAACCAGCGAAGAACTGCTGAAAACCGCCGACCTGGCGCTGTATCAGTCCAAGGATGCCGGGCGTAACAGCCTGAACTTCTTCAGCTCCAACCTGAAAACCCGGGCCTTCCTGGAGCTGCAACTGGAAGAAGAACTGCGCGCCGCGCTGCGCGGCAAGAACGAACTGGTGCTGTTCTACCAACCGATTCTTGACCTGAAAAAAGGCAAGATCACCCGACTCGAAGCCTTAGTGCGCTGGCAACATCCGCAACATGGATTACTGACGCCGGACCGGTTTATCAGCATTGCCGAAAACAACGGGCTGATTGCCGAGCTCGATCATTGGGTGCTGCGCCAGGCCTGTCACGACCTGAGCCTGCTGTCGGAGCAGGGTCACACTGAACTAGTCATGGCCGTGAATTGCTCGGCCCTGAACCTGACCCGTGACGAGTTGGCCGATGAAATCGAGAACGCCCTGCGCTTCGGCGGGATCGCTGCCAACCGCCTCGAACTGGAAGTGACCGAGAACGCCCTGATGGGCAATATCAGCAGCACGCTGTCGCTGCTGCGGCAAATCCGCGCCCTGGGCGTGTCGCTGTCGATCGACGACTTCGGTACCGGCTATTCGTCCCTCGCCTACCTCAAGCGCCTGCCGCTGAACACCTTGAAAATCGACCGTTCGTTTATTCAGGACATTCCCAAGTCCAACGCCGACATCGAGATCGTGCAGGCCATTATCGGCATGGCCCATACCCTGCACTTGCAGGTGGTGACCGAAGGCGTGGAGACCCTGCAACAGTTTGAAGTGGTGCAAAAACACGGCTGTGATTTCGTTCAGGGCTACCTGCTCAGCGCTGCGGTGCCGATGAGTGATATCAGCGCGGTGATCCATGGCCTGGATCAGCACAACATGTTCAGCCTGCTGGGCCTCACCGGCGGTGACCCCGCGCCTAAAGACCCGCCTTCGGGTCGTACAGGCCCTGCCTCGATCGTGCGGCCAATTCGCTGAATGTGGGAGCGGGCTTGCTCGCGAAACGGGTGGATCAGTCAGCCTATTCGTTGCCTGACACACTGCTTTCGCGAGCAAGCCCGCTCCCACATATTTGGCAAATCGCCATCATTTCATTAAAGAAGCCCGACAAACGGCCGATTCATCAGAGTCCGGCCAGGATTTCCCCTTGAACCACTAGGGTTAAACCCTATCGCCCAGGACCAGGACGCACTGTAAAGTCGCGATCTCTCATTCCGTGATGGCTATTTGATACATCTTCAGCCATCCGTCCAGGCACATGGCGCACAATGACTTCTAAAAATAACTCTGCCACCGCGGTATCCGACGTGTTGCTGACAGCCCCTGCAGAAAAACCCTCAGGTTCAAAGTCATTGAGCACCGCCCGCCCGCTAGCCACCCAGCAGTACCTGTACTTCACCGAGACCAACACCGACCGCATCCTCGATAACCTCGACGGCCTGCGCGACATGGTGTTCCCGCGTGCACCGCACCTGGAAGTCGACGGAGAACTGCGCAACGAGCAGGAATTTCCCTCGGTGTGCCTGATCGGCCTGGGTCGCTGTGGTTCGAACATTGCCCTGGATGTGGCAGAGCTGGTGTACAACGCCCGCAAGTTCTACCTCAACGAATTCAGCAATGAAGACAAATCCACCGACAAGGGCTATCGCCCGGCCCAGTGGATTCGCAACAACCTGCGCTTGGGTTCGAACAAAGGTACCAAGCCGGTATTCCTGGTAGAGCCGCTGGTGATGCTGGGCGACCTGGACAAGGACATCGCCGGGCGCATCCGCTTCTCACGCAAGGGTGAGAAAAGCGGTTTCCTGCGGGACTACAGCAAGATGAAAATCATGGACCTCTCGGAAGTCCATGCCGGCGGCGCCGGTAACGCGCCGATCCTCGGCCAGTACCTGGCCAAGATCATCCTCAACAAAGACACCCAGCGCTTTTCCAGCCCCGACTGGAAGATGATCCACTCGTACCTGATCGACTCCTGCGGCATCAAGGCCAACCAGTCGCGCCTGTACTTCTCGATCTTCAGCGCCGGCGGCGGTACCGGTTCGGGCATGGCCTCGGAGTTCGGCCTGGCGCAGCAGCACTCGTACATGAACAAGACGTTCGACACCAAGCCCGCCGACGAGCACGACAGCAAGAGCGGCCACGCCTTTGTGTTCGAGCCGATCTTCACCAGCGGCATTTGCGTGCTGCCGAACATCTCCGATCACCGCAGCGAAATGTCCGAGGCGCTGCACATCAACGCCGGGCGGCTGTTGTGCAAATACCTGTCGGAAGAATGGGACTTCTCGTACAACTTCGACAATGAAGACAGCAGCGAAGCCAGCGTGAAAGGCCGCATCCGGCCGTGGAACGCGATGATGCTGATCTCCAACGACATCATGCGGTATGCCGAAGAAAGCGATGACGGCAACATCCAGAACATTGATGTCAATGCCATGGAAAAACACGCCAACCAGTACATCTCGCAGCAGATCTTCAACATTCTGACGGCCCAGGCGGTTACGACCGACTACGACCAGAACTATTTCCGTCGGGCCGGGATCGACATTGGCGAGACCATTCGCCTGGACGCCAACGACCTGTTCATGAGCCTGGCGGGGCCGGTGGCGATTGCTTACGCCGAGTCGGTGGTACCGGAAACCCCGGCGCCTTCTAGCGACAAGTTCAAGGTGTTCGAAAAAGAGCCGCAGCGGCTGAATATTGATGACCTGTTTTTCCGCTCCATTGATCTGCCGCACTTCAACAAGGTAACCCAGGCGATCGAGGGCATCAGCCTGTTGCCGATTGAATCCAAGCGCTACAAGGCGTCCCTGGAGCAGTACAAGAATTCGGGGTATGACGCGGCGGCGCTGCATGACTTGCACTTCTTCAAGAACTGCTCGTCGGTGGTGTCGATTGTGTCGTTGCCCAAGGATTACAAGCTGTCCTATATGGACCTGAATCGGCTCAAGACGCACCTCAACAGTCTGTTCCCCAACACCACGCTCAAGCGTTATGCGTTGGTGATCGGGGCGTCGGCCAACTTGTCGCTGACTACATTGATCGCTAAAAGTCCGTGCCTGTCGGATGACTTTTTGACGTTGATCGTGGCGTTTATCAAGCGCTGCTTTGCGCGCAATCCGTATCGGTTTGATGACACGCTGGATAATTCGATTCTGGATTTCATCATCCATGAGGATTTTGATGAGGACCGGATTGATGAGCTGCTCAATGAGTTTGAGAACCCGGCGAAGATTCTGGATACCAACTGGTATGCGATCAAACCGATGTATGAGAAGAAGTATCGTGAGTTGATCAACGACAAGGACAAGTTTGTGTCGATCAACGATATTCGGCTGTCGCGGGATTGTGTGAAGAAGGCGATCAAGTATCTGCGTGAGATTTATCGTCACCGGATTGGGAAGACCAAGGTTATTTCGCTGAATAACCATACCGGGAAGACTGCGTAGGCTTGGTTCTTGGGTGGGGTGTATATCCGTTTTCTGGGTGATTTTTGATATGGGTTCCGCTCTTACAGCGGGTCACTTTTGAAAGGAGCCCAAAAGTAACCAAAAGGCTCTTGCCCCACCACTCGGCACCTCGCTTAGGCTCGGTGTGCCCTCAGCTCCGGTATTACTACGCGGGCCGCCGCGACGGGGCGTCCCTGCCCCGTCGCGGCTAAACCGGCGTCCTGCCGGTTTACCCGCTCCGTACTACCTGCGTTCGGCCAGCGTGGTTTAACGGGGCGCCTAAGATCAAGATCAAAAGCAAGAGCACAGCGGCCTACCGGCCGGCTTGAGTGGTGTAGATCAAAAGCAAAAGCAAAAGCGAACGCGGTCCAAAAATGTGGGAGCGGGCTTGCTCGCGAAGGTCGTTAACGATGACGCTGGCGTCCTGAATGAACGCGGCGCCCTCAGGTTTTTCGCGAGCAAGCCCGCTCCCACATAAAAGCAGCTCTGCTTTTGATTTTGATCTGCGGGCCCCGTCAACCACGATGGCCGCAAGTAGGCACGCTGGAGCGGGTAAATCGGCAAGGATGCCGATTTACCCGCGACGGGCCAGGGACGGGCCGTCGCGGCGACCCGCTTCGCGGTGCCTTCGTTCCGGCATGCCGAGCCTAAGCGAGGCACCGAGTGGTGGGGCAAAGACCTTTTGGTTACTTTTGGCTGGGCCGGCATTCCGGGCGTTTGCCAAAAGTGACCCGCTGTAAGAGCAGAACCCTAAGTAGCCGTTACCTAAATAACAGATATGTACTCAAAAAACTCACACCCAGAAACAATTCCCCCCGCATTCAGGCGCGAACAAAACTGTTCCCATGACGCGCACGTAACCCCCGCCTGTGACCTTTCTCTACGGCAACATGCCATCACGGCGAAACCAGTTACCCCGCTACACACTTAAACCCGGAAAATTCACGCACCATTTTCGCTCAGGCATTTCCTACACTGCCCTTTCCTGGATCAAAATCCAGGGCGAAACCACCACCGCCCAAAGCGCAGGATCGCGCTCAACCAGGTCCAATGCCCGCGTCGCAGACACCTCGCCAAGACTCCCCGAAGCCAGCCAGGCAGCGACTTTCTCACGGTTATCCTCCGCCATGCCCTCGGCGGCCTCGATCAAATCCAGCCCAGCGTCGACCCACAATAGGGCACCCTTGGCAAAGAATGGCTCCAGCTCCTTCCAGGAAATTTCGGCGGTTTCACCAAGCAGCTTGGCATAGAGGGTGCTAGGTTCTTGCGTCATGGGAGTTCACCTGAAGAAAAAATCGGCGCAATCATACCGTCGAGCCCCAGGCAGAAAAACCCAGTTGCAAATGAAGTACCGAACGAAAGTGTCAGGAAAGCCAAGGATTGCCCGAAACTCTGGCATCACCCCGCCGCAATTCTGTCTTTTTCTTTCATTTAAGCGACATACCCGGGTTTTGCCCCCAGCAGCCAGCTTTTCAAGCGCTCAACCGGCGCTCTACACTGTACCGGTACAGTTGCCAGGCCGCTGCCGGGGGATATCCGAGATATCTGATCCGGTTCTGCAGCTCACAAGGCCGCTAGAACTATAAAAAATACAACAGTAAGAGTGGAGCACTATGAATAAGGCTACTAAGCAGATTTCCAAACTGTTTGCCGCTATGGTCCTGGCCGGGGTTGCCAGCCATTCGTTCGCAGCTGATACCATCAAGATCGGTATTGCCGGCCCTAAAACCGGCCCTGTGACCCAGTACGGCGACATGCAGTTCATGGGCGCCAAGCAGGCTATCGCCGACATCAACGCCAAAGGCGGCGTCGATGGCAAAATGCTCGAAGCCAAAGAATACGACGACGCTTGTGATCCAAAACAAGCCGTGGCCGTAGCCAACAAAGTGGTCAACGACGGCGTCAAGTTTGTAGTCGGTCACCTCTGCTCCAGCTCCACTCAGCCAGCGTCCGACATCTACGAAGACGAAGGCGTGATCATGATCACACCGGCTGCCACCAGCCCGGAAATCACCGCCCGTGGCTACAAGCTGATCTTCCGCACCATCGGCCTGGACAGCGCTCAAGGCCCTGCGGCTGGCAACTACATCGCCGACCACGTGAAGCCGAAAGTCGTTGCCGTTATTCACGACAAACAGCAGTACGGTGAAGGCATCGCCACCGCCGTTAAACAGACCCTCGAGAAGAAAGGCGTGAAAGTTGCCCTCTTCGAAGGCATCAACGCTGGCGACAAAGACTTCGGCTCGCTCATCCAGAAGCTCAAGCAAGCCAACGTCGATTTCGTCTACTACGGCGGCTACCACCCTGAACTCGGCCTGATCCTGCGCCAAGCCAAGGAAAAAGGCGTGAACGCCAAGTTCATGGGCCCAGAAGGCGTCGGCAACGATTCCATCTCGCAAATCGCCCAGGGCGCTTCCGAAGGCCTGCTGGTCACCCTGCCGAAGTCGTTCGACACCGATCCTGCCAACAAGGCAATCGTTGAAGAGTTCACCAAGAACAAGCAGGACCCAACCGGTCCGTTCGTGTTCCCGGCCTACTCGGCTGTTGAAGTGATCGCCGGTGGCATCACTGCCGCGAAAAGCGAAGACACCGCCAAAGTGGCTGCTGCCATCCACGCCGGTACCTTCAAGACCCCAACTGGCGAGCTGAGCTTCGACGCCAAGGGCGACCTGAAGGACTTCAAGTTCGTGGTCTACGAATGGCACTTCGGCAAACCAAAAACCGAAGTTTCCCCTCAGTAAGCCAGGCGTTACTGGTCAACAAGCCCACTGTGCAAGCAGTGGGCTTTGTTTTACGAGGTTTATGGGCCTGTCACCCGCGATCCGGGCGCTGGCTCACCTGAAAATCTTAAAACCGTCACCAGCGGTTCGCTGGCAAACGCTTTGTGCAACCTGATCACAGAACAGGGCACCGAGCCGGAAATTGACTCCACCAGTGAAATGCGTATCGGGTTTTTAGGAGCGCTGTAATGCCTGAGATCTATCATTTTTTCCAAACGCTGGTTAACGGCATGACCGTTGGCAGCACCTATGCCTTGATAGCCATTGGCTACACAATGGTTTACGGCATCATTGGAATGATTAACTTCGCCCATGGCGAGGTGTACATGATTGGCTCCTACGTGGCCTTCATCGCCCTTGCCGGGCTGGCCATGCTGGGTATCCACTCCCTGCCGCTGTTGATGACCGCTGCGTTCCTGGCGTCCATCGTTGTAACCAGTGCCTATGGCTACAGCATCGAACGCGTTGCGTACCGCCCCTTGCGTGGCAGCAACCGCTTGATCCCGCTGATCTCTGCGATCGGCATGTCGATTTTCCTGCAGAACACCGTATTGCTGTCCCAGGATTCCAAGGACAAATCCATTCCCAACCTGATCCCGGGGAGCATCTCCTTCGGCCCAGGCGGCGCACAAGAAGTGCTGATTTCCTACATGCAGATCCTGGTCTTCGTCGTCACCCTGGTGGCCATGCTGGGCCTGACCCTGTTCATCTCCCGCTCCCGTCTGGGGCGCGCCTGCCGGGCTTGCGCCGAAGACATCAAGATGGCCAACCTGTTGGGCATCAACACCAACAACATCATCGCCCTGACCTTCGTCATTGGTGCCGCACTGGCGGCTGTCGCCGCCGTGTTGCTGAGCATGCAGTATGGCGTGATCAACCCCAACGCCGGTTTCCTGGTGGGCCTCAAGGCCTTCACCGCAGCGGTATTGGGCGGCATCGGCAGTATTCCGGGCGCGATGCTCGGCGGGCTGGTGCTGGGTGTGGCTGAAGCCTTTGGCGCCGATGTGTTCGGCGACCAGTACAAGGACGTGGTGGCATTCGGTCTATTGGTTCTGGTGCTGTTGTTCCGGCCGACCGGCATTCTGGGCCGTCCGGAGGTTGAGAAAGTATGAGCAGATATCTTAAATCGGCGTTTTTCAGCGCCTTGCTGGTCTGGGCCGTGGCCTTTCCGGTACTCGGGCTCAAGCTGAGCATTGTCGGGATCAACCTTGAAGTGCATGGCACCGGTCCCGTGACATTGACCATCATCGCCCTGTGCTCGGTGCTGATGTTCCTGCGCGTGTTGTTCACCCAGCAGGTCGGTGCACTCCTCAAGTCCAACCGTGGCCCGCTGGTTTCGCCCAAGGTCAGCCAGTTCCTGACCCTGCCGCGCACCCAGCGCTACATCATCATTGGCTTGATCGTGGCCGCGTTGATCTGGCCGTTCTTCGGTTCCCGTGGTGCGGTGGACATCGCCACCCTGATCCTGATCTACGTGTTGCTGGGCCTGGGCCTGAACATCGTGGTGGGCCTGGCCGGACTGCTCGACCTGGGTTACGTGGGCTTCTACGCCGTGGGTGCCTACACCTATGCGTTGCTGTCGCACTACCTGGGCTGGAGCTTCTGGGTCTGCCTGCCGCTCGCCGGCCTGATGGCGGCCACCTTCGGCTTCCTGCTGGGCTTCCCGGTGTTGCGCCTGCGGGGTGACTACCTGGCGATCGTGACCCTGGGCTTCGGTGAAATCATCCGTCTGTTCCTGCGTAACCTGACGGACATCACCGGCGGCCCCAACGGCATCAGCAGCATTCCCAAGCCGACGTTCTTCGGGCTGTCGTTCGACCGTACTGCCGCAGAAGGCATGCAAACCTTCCACGAGTACTTCGGGCTGGATTACAACCCGATCAGCAAGGTGGTGTTCCTGTACCTGGTGGCGCTGTTGCTGGCACTGGCCGCACTGTTCGTGATCAACCGCCTGCTGCGCATGCCGATCGGACGCGCGTGGGAAGCGTTGCGCGAAGATGAAATCGCCTGCCGTGCGTTAGGCATGAACCCGACAGTTATCAAACTTTCGGCATTCACCCTTGGGGCGACATTCGCCGGTTTCGCTGGCAGCTTCTTCGCCGCTCGCCAAGGTTTGGTGACCCCGGAGTCGTTCACCTTCATCGAGTCGGCAATCATCCTCGCCATCGTGGTACTGGGTGGCATGGGCTCGCAACTGGGTGTGATTCTCGCGGCGATCGTGATGATCCTGCTGCCGGAAATGATGCGTGAGTTCAGCGAATACCGCATGTTGATGTTCGGCGCCATGATGGTGCTGATGATGATCTGGCGTCCTCAAGGCCTGCTGCCCATGCAACGTCCACACATGGAGCTGCGCAAATGAGCCGCGAGATCCTGAAAGTCGAAAACTTGAGCATGCGCTTCGGCGGTTTACTGGCGGTCAACGGCGTGGCCCTGACCGTGCAAGAGAAACAAGTCGTGGCCTTGATCGGCCCCAACGGTGCCGGCAAGACCACGGTGTTCAACTGCCTGACCGGCTTCTACAAGCCGGCTGGCGGTACGATCCTGCTGGACGGCCAGCCGATCCAGGGCCTGGCCGGTCACGAGATTGCCCGCAAGGGCGTGGTGCGCACGTTCCAGAACGTGCGGTTGTTCAAGGACATGACGGCGGTCGAGAACCTGTTGATCGCCCAGCATCGTCACCTGAACACCAACTTCTTTGCAGGCCTGTTCCAGACCCCGTCGTTCCGCAAGAGCGAGCGCGAGGCCATGGAATACGCCGAGTACTGGCTGGACAAGGTCAACCTCACCGAGTTTGCCAACCGCCCTGCCGGCACCCTGGCCTACGGTCAGCAACGTCGCCTGGAAATCGCCCGCTGCATGATGACCCGCCCGCGGATCCTCATGCTCGACGAACCGGCCGCCGGCCTGAACCCAAGGGAAACCGAAGACCTCAAGGCGCTGATCAGTGTGCTGCGTGAAGAAAACAACGCCACCGTACTGCTGATCGAACACGACATGAAACTGGTCATGAGCATTTCCGACCATATCGTTGTGATCAACCAGGGCACGCCACTGGCCGACGGTACGCCGGAGCAGATCCGCGACAACCCGGCCGTGATCAAAGCCTATTTGGGGGAAGCGTAAAATGCTGCAATTCGAAAACGTTTCCACTTTCTACGGCAAGATCCAGGCGCTGCACAGCGTCAACGTCGAAGTGCGCCAAGGCGAAATCGTTACCCTGATCGGCGCCAACGGTGCCGGTAAATCCACACTGCTGATGACCCTGTGCGGTTCGCCCCAGGCTCACAGCGGCAGCATCCGCTACATGGGTGAGGAGCTGGTGGGCCAGGCCTCCTCCGAGATCATGCGCAAGAGCATTGCCGTGGTTCCGGAAGGCCGTCGGGTGTTTGCCCGCCTGACCGTGGAAGAGAACCTCGCCATGGGCGGGTTCTTTACCGACAAGGGCGATTACCAGGAGCAGATGGACAAGGTGTTGCACCTGTTCCCGCGGCTCAAGGAACGCTTCAGCCAGCGCGGCGGCACCATGTCGGGCGGCGAACAGCAAATGCTCGCCATCGGCCGCGCGCTGATGAGCAAGCCCAAGCTGCTGCTGCTGGACGAACCGTCACTGGGCCTGGCGCCGATCATCATCCAGCAGATCTTCGATATCATCGAACAGCTGCGCAAGGACGGTGTGACGGTGTTCCTGGTGGAGCAAAACGCCAACCAGGCGCTGAAGATCGCCGACCGTGCCTATGTGCTGGAAAACGGCCGGGTGGTGATGCAGGGCAGCGGCGAACAACTGCTGACCGATCCGAAAGTGCGTGAGGCCTACTTGGGCGGCTAACGCCCATCTGGTTAATATGAGCGGGCTTTTGTGGGAGCGGGCTTGCTCGCGAAGGCGGTGGATCAGCCAACTTACTTGGTGACTGACCCACAGCCTTCGCGAGCAAGCCCACTCCCACATTTGTTTTGTGTGAACCAAAGAATTCAGCGAAACCTGAAATTATTTTCGCCGGGTTTGTAACGAATCCCTTCCCCCTTTCTCTAGTGGTGTAAGCAGGCAACTACGCTTGCCAACTCAACCCACTGCTGGAGATACACCATGACTACCAAAACCCGTTCGCTGTCCGCCGCCACCCTCATCCTGGCCCTGGGTTCGGCCCTGAGCCTGTCCGCCCTGACCACCACTGCCCACGCTGCCGATGACATGCAGAAATGCTTCGGTGTGGCCGAAGCCGGCAAGAACGATTGCGCTGCAGGCGCTGGCACTTCCTGCGCCGGCACCTCGAAGGTCAAGGATCAAGCCAACGCCTGGAAACTGGTCCCGGCCGGCACCTGCCTGAAAACCCCAAGCGCCACCTCGCCAACGGGTTTCGGCCAGGAAGCAGCCTTCACCGCCAAGTCCTGAAACCCTGCACAGCCTGAGTACTGACGATGACGCTCTCATGCACCCACTCCATCTCCCAGGCTCAGGCGCCCGGCCTCCCACATCGGGCCGGGCTGGGACTCAAGAACGAGCACTTGCGTGAAGTGCTCGAGACTGCCCCCGACATCGGTTTTTTCGAAGTCCACGCCGAAAACTTTATGGTGGCCGGCGGACCTTTCCATCACTACCTGGGCTTGATCCGCGAACAGTACCCGCTGTCGTTGCACGGCGTGGGCCTGTCCATCGGCGGCGAAAGTCCGCTGAACAGCGAGCACCTTACGCGCCTCGCGAAGCTGATCGAACGCTATCAACCCCACTCCTTTTCCGAACACCTGGCCTGGTCCAGCCACGGCCCGGTGTTTCTCAATGATTTGCTGCCGCTGGCGTATGACGATGAAACCCTGAGGCGGGTGTGCGAACACATCGACCAGGTGCAAACCCGTCTTCAACGGCCAATGCTGCTGGAGAATCCGTCGACCTACCTGCAATTCCAGTGCTCCACCCTGGAGGAAACTGACTTCATCAACGAGGTGATCCGCCGCACCGGCTGCGGGCTGCTGCTGGACGTCAACAATGTGTATGTGTCGTGCATCAACCATCAGCAAGACCCGCTGAAATACATTGATGCCTTGCCGCTGCACGCCGTCGGCGAGATCCATCTGGCAGGGTTTGCCGAAGACACCGACAGCCTCGGTGATCGTTTGCTGATTGATGATCACGGCGCGCCGATCGACAACGCAGTGTGGCAGCTCTATCAGCACGTGCTGACGCGCACCGGGCCGGTCGCCACGCTGATCGAGCGCGATAACCAGGTGCCGGCATTCAGCGTGCTGCACGCCGAAGCGCACCAGGCCGAACGGTTTCTGCTGGAGGTGCGTGCATGAGCCGCCAGGACGTCTTTACCCGCGCCCTGCTGTCGCCAGAAGCGAGTTGCCCGCAGGGCTTGTTCAGCCGCAATGGCGCCGATCCCGCCAGCCGTTTTGCGGTGTATCGCAACAATGTTCACAGCTCGCTGATCAACGCCCTGGCCACCGGTTACCCGGTCACCCTGCAGCTGGTGGGCGATGAGTTTTTTCGGGCGATGGCCGGTTTGTATGTCCAGGATTTTCCGCCGACAAGCCCGTTGATCAATGAGTACGGCGGCGACCTGGCCGACTTTATCGAAGGCTTCGCCCCCGCCGCCAGCGTGCCGTACCTGGCTGACATGGCGCGCCTGGAGCGGCTGCGGGTCAGGGCCTATCACGCGGCAGACGCGATGCCGCTGGATCAGCAGGCGCTCATCGCCGCCCTGCAACAACAGTCGGACCTGGGCGAACTGCGCCTGCAACTGCATCCATCACTTGCCACGCTGAACTCGGCCTACGCCGTGGTGGCGCTATGGGCTGCACACCAGACGGACGAATCCCTCGCCACCCTCGACCCTTTCCATGCCCAAAGCGCGCTGGTGCTGCGCAACGGCCTGGACGTGCAGGTGTTTCGCATCGACAGCGGCTCGGTGGCGTTTATCAACAGCCTGAACAACGGCTGGTCGCTGGAGATGGCCGTCGCTTACGCCCTCGATGCCGCCGCCGAATTTGACCTGCACCAATGCCTGGCCCTGCTGATCGGCCACGGCGCCATCACCCACTTGCACACAGAACAAAAGGTATCGCCATGAACACCACCGCCCCCGGCCTGATCCAGCGGATCATCCAACTCTTCGAGAAAATCCCCTACAGCCTGATCGCCTTTGTCGCACGTTTCTCAATTGCGGCGGTGTTCTGGAAGTCCGGCCAGACCAAGGTCGAAGGCTTCGCCGTGGACTTGATCGGAGGCACCTTCCAGCTAGGCTGGCCACACTTGGCGCCGTCCACGCTGCCGCTGTTTCGCAGCGAATATCACGTGCCGCTGCTGTCAGCGGAAGTGGCGGCGCATATGGCCGCATTCGCCGAGCACTTCTTCCCGGTGCTGATACTGGTGGGATTTGCCACGCGGTTCTCGGCGCTGGCGTTGCTGGGCATGACGCTAACCATCCAACTCTTTGTGTACCCGGACGCCTACCCGACCCACGGCACCTGGATCGCGCTGCTGTTGCTGTTGATGGCCAAGGGGCCGGGCTGTTTCTCGATTGATCACCTGATTGCACGGCGCTACCGCTAAAGGCGATCCAGCGCCTCGCCGCTGCGCTTGAACCAGCCCACCAGGTAATCCGCCAGTACCTGGGTGCGCCGTGGCAGGCCGCCCTGATACGGATGGACCAGGTACATCGGCATGCTGCGGGTCTGATAATCACGCAGGAGCCAGCGCAGTCGACCGTCGGCCAATTCCGTATGCAGCACGTAGGAGGGCAAACGTGCGATGCCCGCGCCCACCAGCGCCGCCTTCTTCAACAAGTTGTAGTGGTTGGAGGCAAAGGTCCCGGATACGCGAACCCGCAGCAGCTCATGTTGCTGGTGATACAGCCACTCTTCACGACCGCTGTAGTGGCTGTTCAGCAGGCAGTTGTGGCCCACCAGTTCGGCCGGGGTCAGCGGCTCGCCATGCTGTTCCAGATAAGCCGGGCTGGCGCAGGTCATCTCGTGCCAGGCCAGCAACGGCTTGGCCACCAGTCGCTCATCGTTGGCGACTTCCGAACGCACCGCCAGGTCAAAGCCGTCGCGGGCCAGGTCTCGATAGTGGTTGTTGAGTTCCAGTTCGATCTGCACCTGCGGGTACTCCCGGGAAAACTCCAGCAACAGACCATCGAAGAAGGTTTCGCCCAGGGACACCGGAACCGTCATACGCACAGGGCCGACCAAGTCGTCCTTGAGCCTGGCCAATGCCTGACGCGCCCGCTCCACCTGGACCACCAACGCCTGGGCCTGCGGCAACAGCGCCGCCCCCGCCGCCGTCAGGCTCAAACGGCGAGTGGTTCGATGCAACAGCACCACCGAAAACTGGGCTTCCAGTTGGCTGATACGTTTGGACAGCTGGCCCTTGCTGCAGCCCAGTTGCTGGGCTGCCAGGGTAAAACTGCCGGCTTCGATCAACACCGCAAACGCCGCCAGGTCATCCATTTCGCTCATGGATTGTTTCCAATTGAAAACCAAAGGTTGCCTATTAGTGCACTTATCCGCGCAAAAAATCACTCTAGACTGAAACCTCACCTACACATCTGGAGGAAGGCACGATGAAAATCCTGTTGATTGGCGCAAGCGGCACCGTGGGTTCGGCGGTCAAGGCAGAACTGTCCCAACGTCATGAAGTGATCAGCATCGGTCGCAAGAGCGGCGACTTTCAGGTCGACATCAGCGACAGCGCCTCGATCCGCAAACTGTTCGAACAAACCGGAAAGTTCGACGCACTGGTCTGCGCCGCCGGCAGCGTCAACTTCGTGCCGCTGGGCGAGATGAGCACAACCGACTTCGACCTGGGCCTGCAAGACAAGCTGATGGGCCAGGTCAACCTGCTATTGATCGGCCGTGAGTTCGCCAATGACGGTGCGTCATTCACCTTCACCAGCGGCATTCTCAACCGTGATCCAATTCGCACCGGTGCTTCGGCAGCCCTGGTCAACGGCGCGCTGGATGCGTTCGTGAAGGCCGCAGCGATCGAGCTGCCGCGCGGCCTGCGCATCAACTCGGTCAGCCCTACCGTGCTGCTGGAAGCCATGGGCAGTTACGCGCCGTACTTCCGTGGGTACAAACCGGCTCCGGGTGCAGAGGTGGCGTTGGCCTACGCGAAAAGCGTGGAAGGCTTGCAGACGGGGCAGACGTTTATCGTTGGTTAATTCAACCTGTGTCCCGGGCTTGTGATGCACCGCCAGCCTGCGTAACGTGGCGGCACTTATCAGGAGACCCGATAATGCGTGCCGCCCGTACCCTAGCTTTGTTTGCCCTATTGCCCCTGTTCACCGCCTGCCAGATGTTCGACAACGAGCCGGCCAAGCCCTCTCTCACCGGGCTGACCCGTATGCAGGGTGAGCTGACGGCGCAGGGTGACAAACTGCTGTTCCAGCCCTGCAACGACAAACGCAACTACGCGGTCAACGACACCGGTGGCACCAGCATCCTGCAGGAAGCCGCCTCCTTGGCCGGCCAGCAAGGGGCGCTGTTTGCCGACGTGCGTGGCAAGTTCTCCGGCGTCGCCAGCGGCACCCAGGGCACGGTCGACCTGCAGCAGGTGTATCGCGTCGAGCGCTCGACCTCGGCCTGCGATGATCCGGACTTCAAGCGCATGATCCTGCGGGCCAACGGCCACAAGCCGGCCTGGGCGATGAACGTCACCGCCAAGGGCATGGTGCTGGAACGCGAAGGCCAGCCGCCGTTGGCCGTGCCTTATGTGGAAGAGCAATCCGGCGACGGACGGTTCAACCTGATGACCGAAGCCAATAACCAGCACATCGAACTGTGGGTAGCCCCGCAACGTTGTGTCGACAGCGCCAGCGGCAGCCTGCAACACATGTCTGCCGAGCTTCGAGTGAACGGCCAGGTGCAGCGCGGCTGCGCGTCGTTCGGCGGTTCGCGGGACGACTGATTGCGCGCTGCGCTGTTTTAACATGACGGAAAACCGCTGTTGGGGCTTATAATCGCCGGTTTGCAAAACAGCCGGCCTCTTTGCCCGCCGCCTACCGGATTCCTGTCATGTTACGAATCACCGAACTCAAGCTGCCCATCGACCATCCCGAAGAAGACCTGCGGCCTGCCATCGTGCAGCGCCTGGGCATCGCCAGTGATGACCTGCTCGATTTCACCCTGTTCAAACGCAGCTACGACGCCCGCAAAAAGTCGTCGGAGCTGTGCTTCATCTACACCATCGACCTGCAAGTCAAAGACGAGGCGGCCCTGCTGCTCAAGTTCGCCGACGACCGCAACGTCAACCCGGCACCGGACATCAGCTACAAGGTCGTGGGCCATGCGCCGGAAGGCCTGACCGAGCGGCCGATCGTCGTCGGTTTTGGCCCGTGCGGGATCTTCGCCGGGCTGCTGCTGGCCCAGATGGGCTTCAAGCCGATCATCCTCGAACGCGGCCGCGAAGTGCGCCAGCGCACCAAGGACACCTGGGGCCTGTGGCGCAAAAACGTGCTGAACCCCGAATCCAACGTGCAGTTTGGTGAAGGCGGCGCCGGAACCTTCTCCGACGGCAAGCTCTACAGCCAGATCAAGGACCCGAAATTCCACGGTCGCAAGGTGCTGCACGAGTTCGTCAAGGCCGGCGCGCCGGACGAAATCCTCTACGTCAGCAAGCCGCACATCGGTACGTTCCGCCTGACGGGCGTTGTGGAAAACATGCGCCAGCAGATCATCGCCCTGGGTGGTGAAGTGCGCTTTGAGCAGCGTGTGACCGATGTGCTGATCGAAGACGGCCAGTTGAATGGCGTGGTGGTGGATGGCGGCGAGCAGATCCTGTCCAGGCACGTGATCCTGGCCCTCGGCCACAGCGCCCGTGACACCTTCCGCATGCTGCATGGCCGTGGCGTGTACATGGAAGCCAAGCCGTTCTCGGTGGGTTTCCGTATCGAACACCCGCAATCGCTGATCGACGCCGCGCGCCTGGGCAAGTACGCCGGGCACCCGAAACTCGGCGCGGCCGATTACAAGCTGGTGCACCACGCCAAGAACGGTCGTTCGGTCTACAGCTTCTGCATGTGCCCGGGCGGCACCGTGGTAGCGGCGACGTCGGAGCTGAACCGCGTGGTGACCAACGGCATGAGCCAGTACTCGCGCAACGAGCGCAATGCCAACTCCGGAATCGTGGTGGGCATCACCCCGGAAGTGGATTACCCGGGCGGCCCGCTGGCCGGGATCGAGTTGCAGGAGCGCCTGGAATCCCATGCGTTCATCCTCGGCGGCAGCAACTACGAAGCACCGGCGCAACTGGTAGGTGATTTCATCGCCGGCAAGCCGTCCACCGCCGTCGGCACTGTGGAACCGTCCTACAAACCCGGTGTGGCCTTGGGCGACCTGGCGCTGGCGTTGCCGGACTTTGCCATCGAAGCCATCCGCGAAGCACTGCCGGCGTTCGAGAAACAGATCAAGGGCTATTCGCTGCACGACGCGGTTTTGACCGGGATCGAGACCCGCACGTCATCTCCGCTGCGGATTACCCGTAACGAGTCGATGCAGAGCCTGAACGTGAAAGGCCTTTTCCCGGCGGGCGAAGGTGCCGGTTATGCCGGTGGGATCTTGTCGGCGGGTGTCGACGGGATTCGGATTGCCGAGGCGTTGGCGCGGGATATGTTGGGCCTGGGGGCCTAAACACTGCAACGAAAACGCAATAGATCAAGTGTGGGAGCGGGCTTGCTCGCGAAAGCGGTCTTTCAGTGCCAGCTGTATTAACTGACAGGTTGCATTCGCGAGCAAGCCCGCTCCCACACAGGTTCTGCGGTGTTTAGATATTGGCGCGCAACACGCTGTCAGGCAGCGCCTCGCCCTGCTCAACACTGGCCGCAACGGCCGCAATCAAACCGTCCAATTCATACCCCTGCCCTGCCAGCCAGGCCTGATCGTAATAGGTCGTGGCATAGCGCTCACCACCATCGCACAAGATCGCCACAATCGAACCCGACTCCCCCGCTGCTTTCATCTGCTGCGCCGCAATCAACGCACCGATCAGGTTGGTGCCGCTGGAACCGCCCACTCGCCGCCCCAACCGCTGGGCCAGGTAATGCATGGCCGCCAGGGACAGCGCATCCGGCACCTTGACCATCGCGTCAATCACCTTGGGCAAGAACGACGCCTCAACCCGTGGCCGGCCAATGCCCTCGATACGCGAACCACACTCCAGCCGTAGGCTGGCATCGCCGCTCAGGTAATAGTCGAAAAACACCGAACGCTCCGCATCCGCGCACAACACCCGAGTGCAATGCTGGCGATAACGCACATAACGCCCCAACGTCGCCGTGGTGCCGCCTGTGCCAGGGCTGGAAATCAGCCAGCTCGGCTCCGGGTAACGCTCAAAGCGCAGTTGCTGGAAGATCGATTCGGCGATGTTGTTGTTGGCGCGCCAGTCGGTGGCGCGTTCGGCGTAGGTGAACTGATCCATGAAATGGCCGCCGCTTTCTTGGGCCAGACGCTCGGATTCGGCGTAGATCTGCGTCGGATCCTGTACCAGATGGCTCTTGCCACCGTAAAACGCGATCTGCGCAATTTTCTCCTGGGAGGTGGTGGCCGGCATCACTGCAATAAACGGCAAGCCCAGCAGCCGGGCGAAGTACGCCTCGGAAATCGCCGTGGAGCCGCTGGACGCCTCGATTACCGGAGCACCGGGCTTGAGCCAGCCATTGCACAACGCATAGAGGAACAAAGAACGCGCCAACCGGTGTTTCAGGCTACCGGTGGGATGGCTGGACTCATCCTTGAAATACAACTCGATACCCGGCAAACCCGGCAACGGCAAGGGAATCAGGTGGGTGTCGGCGCTGCGCTGGAAGTCCGCTTCAATAATACGAATGGCTTCCCGGGCCCATTGGCGGTTGTCGCTCATGATCGGTTTCTCTAAGGATTTCAGACTTGATCTTAGGATGTTTCCTACACTCCACACAGATACAGTCATGACTCAATTGGACACACAATTTTCGGGGTTTGGCGGGCAAGTGATCAGGCCGAGCCCTTATAACAAATAAGAATATAACTTTTGTTTTAACAACTAACGGTACGGGTTAGGGTACCCACCTATTGAACCTTGATTGGAGAGCATCCCTTGCCTCTGCGTAGCACTTTCACCCGTTTTTTCCAGCTGGAAGCCGCCAGCGGTCTGCTCCTGATCGCTGCCGCCGCTTTGGCGCTGATCATCAACAACTCACCGCTGTCGCACTTTTACGCGAGTTTTCTCGACGTCCCGGTGGTCGCACAAATTGGCGCGCTGAAAATCGCCAAGCCGGCGCTGCTGTGGATCAACGATGGCCTGATGGCCCTGTTCTTCCTGCTGATCGGCCTTGAGGTCAAACGCGAAGTGCTCGATGGCCAACTGTCCAAGCCCTCGCAAGTGGTGCTACCCGGCGCGGCCGCCATCGGCGGTATGGTCGTGCCGGCGCTGATCTACTGGGCCCTGAACAAGGACAACCCGGCCGCGCTCGGTGGCTGGGCGATTCCCATGGCCACCGACATTGCCTTCGCCCTGGGCGTCTTGGCCCTGTTGGGCAAGCGCGTACCAGTGTCGCTGAAGTTGTTCCTGATGACCCTGGCCATCATCGACGACCTTGGCGCGATCATCGTTATCGCTATTTTCTACTCCACTGATCTGTCCGGGGCCTCATTGGCCGGTGCGGCGGCGTGCCTGATCGCCTTGATTGCGATGAACCGGCTCGGCGTCGTCAAGCTGGGGCCTTACATGATTGTGGGGCTGATCCTGTGGGTCTGCGTGCTCAAGAGTGGCGTGCATGCCACCCTGGCCGGGGTGACCTTGGCGTTCTGCATACCGCTGCGCACCAAAAATGCCGAGCCTTCGCCGCTGCTGACCCTCGAGCACGCGCTGCATCCCTGGGTGGCCTACGCGATCCTGCCGCTGTTTGCCTTTGCCAATGCCGGCGTCTCGCTGGCCGGCGTCAACCTGGAAAGCTTCACCCACCATGTGCCATTGGGCATCGCCGCCGGCCTGCTGCTGGGCAAGACCGTGGGCGTGCTGGGCTTCACCTGGGTCGCGATAAAAACCGGCCTTGCCGTGCTGCCCCAAGGCGCCAACTGGGGCCAGGTGTTGGGCGTGGCGATCCTGTGCGGCATCGGCTTCACCATGAGCCTGTTTGTCGGCTCCCTGGCGTTTTTGCCGGGCAGCAGTGAATACGCGGGTATGGACCGGATGGGCATCCTGACCGGTTCGATACTGGCGGCGTTGATCGGGTATGCGGTGACGGCGATGGCCAGTCGCAAGCAGGCGCTCGTTCAGGCGTAATCGCTTTTTGGAGCCGGGCTGCCGGCTCCAACCTCCTCTCGGCCCATTCGGCGCCATCTCACAGAACCGTCCTACATCCACCCTTCGCTGCTTGCAATAACGTCGTGCTCCCGGCTCCAACACCGGACGTCGTTATGCAACACGCCAGGAGGGCACGATGGCAAGCAACAAGGATATACCTCAGGTCTGGCGATGCTACGGGACCGGCACGGGGGGCTACCGACGGCTCGAGAACATGAACGAGCGCGAGTTGGCTGAGCGTGAGGCCAGGCAGCAAGCATATGAAGCCATGCTTGCTCGCCAGGAAGGCTACGAGGCCAGGCGCAAAGTGGAGCCGCCGCCAACGCCATTGCCCATGGTCGGCTGCGTATTCGCAAAGTCCTGTAATCTGCCGGACGCCCTCATCGACTACAACAATCCGTCCGGTTACATACCGCTTGATCGCATAGCGGACTATGGCGAGCACGTGCTGCTTGGTGGCCGTGAAACCGACAGTGAGGGGCTACTGCCACTCAAGAAGATCAGCGGCAGCGCCCTCCCGGCCGGGCTCGGAACATTGGCACTGGGCGGTTCCGCGATCGGCGGGGCATCAAGCGTCGCAGCCGGTGCTGGAACAGTCGCAGCAGGCCTGATGCTTGGGATTGCAGCACTTATCTGGCCCTCCAGCTTGGGCGACAGCGCGTTCTACAGCGACCGTCAACTGCGCTCAATGCCACGAGCACGCACACGGGTTCGCCTGCACGTCGAGCAATTAGCTAACGGCACCCTCAAGGGATACGCCTTCTACACAGGGAAAAATCGCGACTGGGAAATGATCGATGTCGTGCAGTTTGGGCTGCGAGGCACACATCAGGTCGCGGACTTGGGCGACGGGATTGAGCTGATCTGGACGCCTGCCATCGATCCGGCTGGCACACTTGGTATCCCTGCTTTGGAAGCTGCGCCGCAGGCACCGCAAATCTGGGTGTATCCGCCGACCGAGAAGGCCGCCAGCATCATCGTTGACCCGATCTACCCGCCGGAATACAGGGATTTCATTCTGGTGTTTCCGGCGGACTCGGGGGTTCGGCCGCTCTACGTGGTGGTCAGCGTTAGACCGGGGGACCATGACTACCACTCGGCGCCAGCGTTGCTTCCTGCGTACCCTGACGCCAAAGTCGCAGGTCGCAAAACTCCTGTAAAAGGCGGGGGAGCACTAAGAAAAAGGTGGAAAACGCCCGCGGGTTTAATACTTGAATGGGATCTCCAACATGGCGCGCTCGAAATGTATGACGCCAGAGGCAGGCATCTGGGTGAGTTTGATCACATTACTGGAGAGCCCACCTCCAAGAAAAAAACAAAGAAGAAAAAAGTAAGGAGAGTCGAACCATGAAGTATTTGTTGGAAGCATTTGATAAGAATACTGACTTGCAAGAGTTCGTAGTCGAACTGCCGCATGACTGCGAAGAGGAGCTTGAAGCCATAATGCAATGGCCCACAAAACAACAGGGATGGGAAGGTTACGATCTGACTGCGGTTCAGCTTTCAGCTATTGAAGCTTTGGTGGGCAGAGCCCTCAGTGACCCACTTTATTACTTTCAACTCACCTGCAATGCGTGAGCCGCCATACGCCACCCAACAAAAAACCCCAACCAGTCACCCGGTTGGGGTTTTTCTTTTCCCGCAACGTACCCTTAACGAGTAACGCGGCTGGTCCCATCCACAGTCATGATGCGAACGCGATCACCGATGCGGAAGATTTCGTTCTCTTGAACGGCCTGGACGTAGGCACGCATGCTGCCGTCGTCTTCGCGAACGGTGATTTCAACACCTTGGGTGCGGGTCAGGCCTTCTTCAGTGGCCGAGCCCAGCAGGCCGCCGGCGACTGCGCCGATAACGGCAGTCACGATGCTGCCACGGCCGCCGCCAATGGCGCTGCCGCCAACGCCGCCGATGACTGCGCCAGCAGCGCCGCCAATTGGGGTCTTGGTGCCTTCGATTTTCACCGGACGCAGGGATTCGATGGTGCCCATGCGAACAGTCTGTACACGACGTGCTTCGTCACGGGAGTACGAGTCGCCGGTCAGACTCGAGGCGCAGCCACCCAGCAGCAGCGACAGGGTGGTAAAGCAGGCAACCAGTAAAACGGACTTACGCATAGCATCAACTCCAAAGGACAGGTATCCATTAAACCGCTGTGGCTTGCCGCCTGTCACGGCATGCCGGGCAGAAAATTGTTTTCATTCAGCCTTAGTACAGAGTAACTGTGCCGAAAAACTCGACGAACGGTAGCAACCCCGCCGCCATCAGGATCTTCATGGACCGATTGTAGCCATCCGCGACGGCTGCATGACACGGCGCAGCGCTGCCCCACCGAAGCCCCTGATTAGAGACTTCAGCGTGCAGTGCTACATTCAGGCGAGGTGACGAAAGGTGGGCTCAGGGCGCCAGACGCTCACGGGTCCAGTCAGCATCCTGCAAGCGGTAGTTCAAGCGGTCGTGCAAACGACTCGCTCGGCCTTGCCAGAACTCGATGCGCTCCGGCAGCAGCCGATAACCACCCCAATGCTCGGGGCAGTCGGGCTGGGTATCGCTGAAGCGTTGTTCGGTGGCCTTGAGCAGGTCCTGCAACTCTTCGCGGTCCCTGATCACCCGGCTTTGCGGGGAAGCCCAGGCACCCAGGCGGCTGCCCAGCGGGCGGACCTGGAAGTAAGCGTCCGACTCCTCGGGCGAGACCTTCACTACCCGACCTTCGATACGCACTTGGCGCTCCAGGGTCGGCCAGAAGAAGGTCATGGCGGCAAACGGCTGCGCCGCGAGCTGTTCGCCCTTGGCGCTCTGATAATTGGTGAAGAAGGTAAAGCCTTGTGTGTCCAGACCCTTGAGCAGCAGGATCCGGCAATGCGGGCGACCGTCCTGGTCGACCGTTGCCAGGGTCATTGCATTGGCTTCCACCGGCGGCTGCTCGGTTTTCACCGCATCCGCAAACCACTGGTGGAACAAGGCAAACGGTTCGTCCGGGGCCTGGGCCTCGCTCAAACCATCCCGTGTGTAGTCACGGCGCATATCGGCCAGTGCCTGGGTCATGCGGCTTTATCCTTATTGCTCAAATAATCAGTTTTTTGCCTGGTCGTTCGAAGCGGCTGGAGCAGCGGCCTTGGCCGGTGCCGGTTTTTTCACGGCGGGCTTGGCTGGGGCCTTTTTGGCAGCCGGCTTGGCGGCAGCTTTCTTGGCGACTGGCTTTTTCGCCGGAGCGGCTTTTTTGACCGGAGCAGCCGCTGGAGCAGGAACGTCCTGCACAGCCACCATTTCAGCCTTCGGCGGGTTGGCCGAGTTGTATTTGCTCAGCAAGGCCAGCATGGTGGTGCGCTGGGTGAACATGATTTCCATGCGACGGTTCAGGGCACGGCCCTGGGTGCTGTCGTTGGCGGCACGCGGCATCATGTCGCCCATGCCACGCAGCATCAGGCGGTCCTGCTTCAGGCCGCTGAGGCTGAAGATCGAAGCGATGGACTGTGCACGTTCCTTGGTCAGCGCCTGGCTTACCGGCTCGGCACCCGAGGTATCAACGTGGCCCAGGACCAGTACGGCGGTCTTCGGATCGCCTTCAACGGCCTTGGCAACGCGGGTGAACGGACCCAGGGTCACCGGCAGCAACATCGCCGGGCGTTTCGGGTTGTAGGAGCCGTCTACCGGGGCAATCACGACCAATACGTTGTCGCGACGTTCCAGTTGCAGGTTGCTGTCCTTGATTGCGGCACGCAGGCGTGGCTCGTAATCGTCCAGCCAGGCCTGGGTGATCTTTGGATCAGGCATCGGGATATTGGCAACGTCGACCTTGGCCAATGGTTTTGGCTTGCTTTCGAACGGCCACCACCACTTGGTATCGGTATCTGTCTTGGCAACAGCAGGGGCAGCAGCTGGCGCGGCAGCCGGTGCGCCGGTTGCAGGCGTTGCGGCCTTGAGGTCGGCTTTCAGGTCAGCCTTGGCATCGTCGGCTTTCGACGAGAACGGCCACCAGCTGGAACCGGTATCCGCCTTGGCAACCGGGGCCGGGGCTTGGGCAGGTGCAGCAGCGGCAGGCGCTACCGGCGCAGCCGCCTTGGCAGCAACGGCAGGCTTGGCATCCGGTTTGGTGTCGGCTTGGCTCACTGCGTCCTTGGTAGCAGCCTTATCGGAGCCAAATGACCACCAATGCCCACCTTCGGCATCATTTTGTGGGGTTTGTGCACAGCCAGTAATAGTGAGGCATAGCGCCAGTGCCAAGGACTTGTTCGATAACATGAGATATCCACAAAATGAGAAAAAATCAGGGGCCTGAATGACCCGTTAAACAGACGCTTCTGGAACATTAAAGTTACAACATTTTGCCTAGCGTCTTTTTGTAGGTGTCTTTGTAACAAAAAAACGCAAGACAGCAAGCTATTTACAGACAACCGGCCAATATTCTTACCAACTTTTGCGCCCGCGGGTCCATAAGTACATAAGGCCCCAATGTATTGGTCACAAAACCAAAGGCTACATCATGTTCCGGGTCGGCAAAGCCCACCGAACCACCGGCACCTGGATGCCCGAAGGCCCGTGGGCCAAGGCCGAACGTGGCGTTTGGCACGTGCGGTTGATCCAACATGCAGCCCAGGCCAAACCGGGTTTGTGTCAATAAGGTTTTATCCGCGCCGATACTGTGTTCGCGGGTCAACTCTTCAAGCATATCGGCTTCCAGCAAACTACCGTCGAGCAGCCCACTATAAAAACCCGCCAGACTTCGCGCATTACCGTGACCATTTGCCGCTGGCTGCTGCATACGTCGCCATTCGGGTTTATTAGTGCTGGTCAGAATAGACGGTGGGTTGGTAAATGCACGGGTAGTCATCGCCATCGGTTCGCGCATCGTTACTTGAAGTAAACGTTGTGCCGCCTCGTCGCCTACATTGCCTTTGCCCCGGGCTATATGGGCAACTCGATAGAATTCTTCGTCTGCCAGACCCACATGAAAGTCCAGGCCCAACGGCCGTGCAACCCGGGCCACGATGGACTCACCCGGCCCGCGCCCGTCGGCGCGACGGAGCAATTCGCCCACCAGCCAGCCGTAGGTAATCGCCGCATAGCCATGACCTTCCCCGAGCTTCCACCACGGCGCTTCGGCCGCGAGGGCGTCGACCATCATTTGCCAGTCGTACAGCGCTTCGGCAGGCAACGTTTCACGCAAGGCCGGCAGCCCGGCCTGGTGGCAGAGCAGATGGCGCAGGGTGATAGCTTCTTTGCCGGCGGCCGCGAATTCCGGCCAGTATCTGGCGACCGGCGCATCAAGCTGCAGCTTGCCTTCGGCCACCAGTTGCAGCGCCGTGACGGCAGTAAAGGTCTTGGTGCAGGAGAACAGATTGGCGATGGTGTCGCTGTGCCAGGCCTCGGCACCGTCCTTGTCGGAGGTACCGGCCCACAGGTCGACCACGGTTTCGCCGCCAACCTGGATGCACAGCGCGGCGCCACGTTCCTGAGGGTCGTCGAACAGCGCGGCAAAGGCTTCACGCACCGCTTCGAATTGGAGCTCGTAATGACCCTGAATCTGCACCTAAGCCCCCTCGGAAAAGTACCGCAAAAAGTGGCCGACATTGTTCCAGCCATTGAGTGATTTGTGAACCCGCACTCGTCGATCAGGCCCCATCAATGCCCCTTGCCCGAGTGCCCGCCGGAGTGCCCTGCCCCCGGTCCTTCAGCATTGCCGTCACGCCCGGGCTTGCCGCCTTCACCGGAATGAACCGCGCTGGCAGCCTTGGCCTTTTCGGCCTCTTTGCCCAGCTGGTCGACGGCGGCCAGGTTACTTTTGCGCACACTGTCGACGAAACCCTGGAACGGCACATCGGTGATACCTACCAGGCCGAAGTGGCCGTTTTCACCGTCCAACAGACGACCGGTTACCGGCTGGTCCAGGTACTGGAACCAATGCACGCCAACAATTGACGGCTCAGCCATGGCCTGCTTGAGGAAGTTGGCGTAGGCAACTGCGCGATCATCTTCCTTGGCCAGCTGCGTCACGCCGCCCCAGAACGGGCCACGGTCCGCCGAGCCAAAGTTGAACTCGGTGATCAGCACCGGCTTGTCCAAGGCCCGCAGGGCTGCGAAGTCGTAACCATCCTGGGGTTTGAGGGTGTACATATTGAAACTCAGCACATCGCAATACTGCGCGCAGGACGCCACCGCTTCCGGCGTGCTGACCGCGTATCGGCCACCCAGCAACAGCTGGTTGGGCGCATGCCACTTCAACGCATCAGAGATGGTCTTGAAATAGGCATCGGCGAAGGTCTTCTGGAAGTATTTGAAATCCGCTTCGATTTCCGGGTGCTCCGGGTTCGGCATTGGCGGCACGAAGCCCGGGTCTTCCATCAGCTCCCAGGCAGGCAGCTCGATGCCCCAAGCCTTCGACAGGCCGTCCTGGTTACGGTACTTGTCGCGCAATTGCTTGAGAAACGCGCGTTTGGCCGGTACGTCAGTGGTCATGCGCAAAGTGCCGTAGGCCAAGGCGTAGCGGGACTTCGCATCGTCGCCGGGACCGGCCCAGGCCAGTTCGTTGTCGGCAAAGAAACCGATCAGCCACGGGTCATCCCGATGATCACGGGCGGCAATCGCCACCGCACGCTCGGTGGCCATGGCGAAGCGCGGGTCGAACGGGTCGGGCATGCCGCCCCACCAATCGGTGCCGGTGCTGATGCTCGCGTAATCGCCGACGATCGACAGTGGCAGGGTGTAAGGCACGCGGTCGGCGGTCGCCAACTGCGGCGCACTCCAGTTGCCAACGGTGTTGAAACCCCAGGCTTGCAAGCGGTCGAGGGTGTGGCTGACCCAGCGTTTCTGGTCGAAACCTTGCGGCGCGCAAGGCGCAGGCGGCACGCAAGGCTGGCCATAAGTACGCTGCAGGTTGGCGCCATAGAAGTCGTACCAGCGGCCGACATTAAAGCTGCGCCCCTGATCGGCGCCGTTGCCGCTTCGGCTGTCACCGCTGCCGTAGTATTTATCGAAAGGCTCGCCGGCCTTGGGCAGCGCGGCAAACATCCATTCGCGGCCTGCCACGTAGGTCTGGCTATTGTCCGGGGCCACGGTGTTGACGCCAAGGGAATAGAACGGATGGCCTTCCGGTGTCACCAGGTACCAGCGCCCGTCGCGCTTCTCGGTGCGGAAGAAGCCACTGGCGTCAAAGGCCGGGCCCTTGTTCCAGCCGCCGTACTTGTCCAGGGAGGCCTTGTCGCGTTCGGCCAGCCAGCCCTTGAGCTGTTGCTGTTCCTTGACCGCCGCGGCCCTCAACTGGTCGTCACTGCTGACCTTTTCCGGCCATTTGGCACGGGTAGACTGCCCGTAGGCGTCCACCAAGTCACTGTAGGTGGCCTTGAGCACCGGCTCGATGTCCTGCACGCCAAAGCGCTCCAGCAAGATGCTTTGGGCAACGTTGGGCTTGATCATCGAAAGGGTCACCGACACGATCTGGCTGCGATCGATCTCCCCTTCGCTGCTGGCCAGCAACACGCGCTGGCCATCGACGGTGATCGGCATTGGCGGCCCGGCCTTCATGCCCTGGCTCAGCGGCGAGTTGGCTTGCAGGGGAATCAGCAGTGTCTGCGCCGGGCCTGCGGGCAGGTCGATACGGCTGAACAGTGTCCTGCCATCATTGCTTTGCACCTTGACGTACAGGGTCAGCGCCCAGTCCATCGCGCTTTGAATGCGCAGGCTGATGGCGCCGGATTGCGACCAGTCCCAGGCGCCGGTTTGCGGGCTGAGCACCAGGCTCGGCTCGGCCGCCGGGTTGAAGGTGATACGACGCAGCACTTCGCCTTCAGGGGTTTGTTCAGCGTTGTATTGCGGCAGGCTGGCGTCCTGGGTCGCCACCTTGACCACATCGGCGGGCCGTACAAAGTTGAACAACGTTTGTTGCCCGGCAGGCGCAGCCAGCAATGGCGCGGCAAACAACAAGGCAAAAACAGCAGGCAGCGTGCGAATCATGTGAACAGGGTTCTCCCAAACGGCCGATGACTGGCCTGATGACGTGAAGCGATGGTGAGATAGACCACGAAGTGGGCGATTTCGCCCACAGGGTCTTAAGAAATTTCCCGCCGGAATGGCGGCAAAGCATTCAGGATAGCTTTCCCGTAGCGCTGGGTGACCAGACGCCGGTCAAGCAAGGTGATGGTGCCGCGATCTTCTTCGGTACGCAGCAGGCGCCCGCAGGCCTGGACCAGCTTCAGGGAGGCGTCCGGCACCGAGATTTCCATGAACGGGTTACCGCCCCGGGCCTCGATCCACTCAGCCAGCGCGGCTTCCACCGGATCATCCGGCACCGAGAACGGGATCTTGGCGATCACCACGTGTTCGCAGTAGGCGCCGGGCAAATCCACACCCTCGGCGAAACTCGCCAGGCCAAACAGCACGCTGGAGTCGCCGCCATCCACCCGTGCCTTGTGCTTGTTCAGGGTTTCCTGTTTCGACAGGTTGCCCTGGATAAACACCTGCTTGCGCCAGTCACGGTCGAGGCCGTCGAACACGTCCTGCATCTGTTTGCGCGACGAGAACAACACCAGCGTGCCCCGGGAACCTTCCACCAACGACGGCAGGTCACGAATGATCGCCGCCGTGTGTGCCGGCGCATCCCGTGGGTCGGCCTTGAGGTCCGGCACCCGCAGCACACCCGCATCGGCGTGATGGAACGGGCTCGGCACCACGGCGGTGACAGCCTTTTTCGGCAGCCCGGCGCGCATGCGAAAGCGGTCGAAGGTGCCCAGGGCCGTCAGCGTAGCCGAGGTGACCAGGGTGCCGTAGGCCACGTTCCACAGGTTGCGTCGGAGCATTTCCGCCGCCAGGATCGGGCTGGCGTTGACCTCGATATCAAACAGCGCACCGCTTTCCGACAAGGTCAGCCAACGGGCCATGGGCGGGTTGTCTTCCGGGTCTTCGACGGTAAAGGCGGTCCACAACTCCCAGTTGCCTTGGGAACGCGATAGCAGGCTGCCAAACAACGGGTACCATTCTTCGGCCTGGTTGCTGGCGATGCCGATGTTGACCTCGCCGTCCATGCCTTCCTTGAGCAAATCGGTGAGACGGGTGAACAGGTCGGTCAGGCGTGAAAAGCCCTTCTTCAGTTCGATGCCCATTTCCCGCATGTGTTCGGGGATCAGCCCGCCGACGAAGCGATGACGCGGCCGTTCGCGGCCTTCTACATCTTCGCCGGGCTTGAAGTCTGCTACCTGCTCGCAGGCGCTGAACATGAACTGCTGCTGGGTCTTGATCTCCCGCGCCAGCTCCGGAACCTGCTCGATCAGCTTGCCCAGGTCGCCGGGCAGCGGGTGCTGGGCCAGCAACTTGGCGAGGTTCTTGGCGGTGGTTTCCAGCCAGTCGGCGGTGGAACGCAGGCGCGTGTAATGGGCAAAGTGGCCGATAGCCTTGTCGGGCAGGTGATGGCCTTCGTCAAACACGTAGAGCGTGTCGCGCGGGTCGGGCAATACGGCACCGCCGCCCAGGGCCAGGTCGGCGAGGACCATGTCATGGTTGGTGACAATAACGTCGACCTTGCCCATGCCTTCGCGGGCCTTGTAGAAGGCGCACTGGCCAAAGTTGGGGCAATGACGGTTGGTGCACTGGCTGTGGTCGGTGGTCAGGCGCGCCCAGTCGGCGTCTTCCAGGGCATTCGGCCAGCTGTCGCGGTCGCCGTCCCATTTATTGCCGGCCAGTTTCTCGATCATGCTGGTAAACAGCTTCTGACTGACCTCATCGACTTCGATCTTGAAGCCTTCTTCTTCGAACAGCGAGGCCGTGGCGGTTTGCGCGTGGCCTTCCTGTAACAACACGTCGAGCTTGGACAGGCACATATAGCGCCCACGGCCCTTGGCCAGGGCGAAGGTGAAATTCAGGCCACTGTTGCGCATCAGGTCGGGCAGGTCTTTGTAGACAATCTGCTCTTGCAGGGCGACGGTGGCAGTGGCGATCACCAGGCGCTTGCCGGCGGCCTTGGCGGTGGGAATCGCCGCAATGCAATAAGCTACGGTTTTGCCGGTGCCGGTTCCGGCTTCGACGGCCACCACGGCGGGGTCGCCACTGCGCCGGCCTTCGTCGTCGGTGTCGATATCCCCGAGGACCTTGGCAACTTCGGCGATCATCAGGCGCTGGCCGTAGCGCGGTTTCAAGCTCTTGGCTTCGAGAAAACGCGAGTAGGCGCCCTGGATCGTGGTTTTGAGTTCAGTGCTGATCATGAATAGTCGGGCGCAAAAAACGCTGGATAAATTTTCAGTGGTTCGGATCGGCCGCTATCATACCTCGCTAATTAATCCCGCGCAGAACGGAGTACCTCAATGACCGTGTTTAGCCTTGCTTATACCCTGCATGTACTGGCCGCCCTGATCTGGGTCGGCGGTATGTTTTTCGCCTGGATGATCCTGCGCCCCGCCGCCATGGCCGCGCTGGACGGGCCTGCCCGGCTGAAACTCTGGGTAAATGTGTTTCAACGTTTTTTCGTGTGGGTCTGGGTGGCGGTGCTGGTCTTGCCGATCAGCGGTGTCGGCCTGCTGCAACTGCGCTTCAGCGGGTTTGAGACCGCGCCGCGTTATGTGCAGATCATGATGGGATTGTATGTGGTGATGACGGCGCTGTTTATCCGGATTCAGGCGCTGAAGTTGCCGGAGTTGCGCACCGCAGTGGCGGCTGAGGATTGGCCAGCCGGGGCTGCGGCGCTGGGGCAGATTCGTAAGTTGGTGGGGATTAATTTGATTGTGGGGTTGGTGCTGGTGGCGATTGCTTCGGCACGGCCGATGTTCTAAGGCGCCCCGTATACCGCTTTCGCGAGCAAGCCCGCTCCCACATTTGACCGCGTTTACCCTATGGGAATGCGATCAAGTGTGGGAGCGGGCTTGCTCGCGAAGGCGTCAGGCCAGTCGCCTCAGAGCCTCTGAACAGTCACAACCCCCGCAGGCCCTGCCGGCCCTGGCTGACCTTCCAACCCGGCCCGGCCCTTCTCACCGCCATCGGCACGGTACACCAGGCAACCCTTGGACTGCCCGCCTTTACCCGGTTTGCCCGCCGTGCCCGCCAAACCGCCGGCACCGCCGTCCACCCAGACTTTGATCTTCTCGCCCGGGAAGTCCTGCGGCAACTCGACCCGAACCTGCGCGCCCGCCGCACCCGGCAGCCCGTCGCCGCCGTTGTCGCCATTGGAACCGCGCCCGGCCGAGCCCCAGGTGCAACCCGGGTCTTCGCCGTTGGCACCATCCAGCCCGGAATAACCCTGGGCACCCGCACCACCACGTGCATCCACCGACAGCTCATCGGCCGTCAGCGAATTAATGCGCAAGATCAAGTCACGCCCAGCCTTTGCCGGGCGCTCATGGGTACCCGGAGCCCCACGTGAGGTGATCTGGCTGCCATGCTCCAGTTGTGCCTGGCGCACCTGCAGTTGCAGGGCGGTGCTGCCGGGCACGATGGCGATACGTGCGTCGCGGCCCAGGTGCAGTTCATCCACCGTCACCTGGGTGATATTGGCGGGAATCAGCAAGGTGCCGTAATCCGCCACATCCAGCCGCTCCAACTGCAACACGCCGCTGCTGTTAGGCAAGCGCATCAACGAGTTGGTCTCAACGCTGACGCTCTGGGCCAGGGCAATGGGGCTGACCAGCAGGGCCAACAGAAAAACCTTACGCATGATTGGCCTCCTTGTTTACATCATTAGCCGGTGCCGGCGCCGAAAAGCTCTGCACATGGAACATACCCACCAGCAGGATCTGCAAGCGGTCACGCCAGGGATGGGCACGGTTTTTCACACTGCCGTTGAACAACAGCAGTTCCAGAATATGGGTCAACAACAACAGGCTGCCGGCCAGGTTGACCAACAGGTGGAACGGGTTGATCAGCGGTGTGAACAGATTGACCACCACCACGCCCCAGAACAGCAACGTCAAAAACTTCCCCAGCCCCCAAAACACCTTCATCCCGCACGCTCCCCTTGCACATTATTCTTTGGGCGCACAGTAACGACTTCTACAGGCGTTATGCCAGTGAAGGATTAAAAAATTGATGAAGGGGCCCCTGTGGATCCCACAGGGGCCTTGAGGGTTGGTCAGCGGTTGATCTGAATTTCCACGCGGCGGTTTAGCGCGCGGCCGTCAGCGGTTTTGTTATCGGCTACCGGATGGCTTTCGCCAGCGCCGGTCACGGAGACAAAACTGCTGCGCGGGATGCCGGAACTGACCAGGTAGTCGGTCACCGAATGCGCGCGTCGTTCAGAGAGTTTTTGGTTGTAGGCGTCTTTACCTACGCTGTCGGTATGCCCGCTGACGCGCAGTTGCGCACTCGGGGCCTCTTTTTTCAGGCGGGTGGCGATGATATCCAGCTTGGTTTTGTCCGCAGCCGTCAACTTCGCGGAGTCGAACTCGAAGTGCACATCACGAATCACGATGGTTTCTTCCTTGACCACCACCACTTCTTCTTGAACCACCGCTACCGGGACCGGAGGGCAGCCATTGGCATCAACTTGCACACCTTTAGGCGTGTGCGGGCACTTGTCGCGACTGTCCGGCACGCCGTCACCGTCTTCATCGCCATCGCCATGCACCCAGCAATAGGCGCCGGCCATGCCGCCGATCAGCAACGCGCCATAGCCTGCATAGGCAGAGCTTTCAGTCGCGCCGATGGCAGCACCGGTCACACCGCCGACCGCGGCGCACGTGGGCCAGTCGGTTTTTTGCAAGCCTGCGCAACCTGTCAATACTCCGGTTAGCAGAACCAAGGGTAGAGCTGTCCGCATGATGCTCATCTGACTTTCTCCTGAGGGGATCGGCGGGGGCCGATGGGTGGAGTAAAGACGGCTCTTTTCATCTGCGCCAGCGTGTCACACCCCTGTATTCATTGGGCCGGGCTGTTTATTCTCGCCGCCCGCTCTAGGCCCGCACGCTCAGGCAGGCTAGTCTCTACGGTCCTGATGTGAGGATCTTCGATGACCGCCGGTATTTCTACCCGTACACCCCAGCAAGCGCTCGCCGCGTTGCTTGATCTACACGCGCCCAAACGCCTGCTGTTATTGGGTGCCAGCCAGTTCCCGGCGCTGGATGCGTTCAAGGAGGCCCATCCGGACACCGTGGTGTCCTTTGCCGAGCCCGGCCCCTTGCCCGCCGACCTCGCGGCCCAGCGTTTTGACCTGGCGCTGGTGGTCGACTGCCTGGAACACCTGTCAAAACCTGAGGGCCTGACTCTGCTGGGGGGCATTCGCAACCTCAATGCCAGCCGCATTGCGGTGCTGGTGGACTTGGCCGCCTGCAATTGGAAAGACACCGACTTCTTCTCCCTGGCCCTGCAAGCCGGTGAGCGTTTCCAGCGCGACGATCAGGTTTTGACGCTGTTTACCTATGATCTGCTTGACTATAAACAGGTGCCGGATTGGCTGAACGCCCGCTTCTGGGCCAACCCGGAAAATTTTGGAAAGTATTGGTGGTAACCCGATGAGTACATCCATTTGCCCCTGCGGCAGTGGCAACCTGCTGGATGCCTGCTGCGGCCATTATCACGCCGGCCACCCGGCACCGTGCGCCGAAGCGTTGATGCGCTCGCGCTACAGCGCCTATGTGCTGGGCCTGGTGGACTACCTGGTGGCAACCACCCTGCCTGCGCAACAAGCCGGGTTGGACACCGCCGCCATCAGCGCCTGGAGCGCGCAAAGCACCTGGCTGGGCCTTTCAGTGGAAAGCTCCGAGGTCTTCGGCGGCCAGCCGGAACATGCCTTCGTGACCTTTACCGCACGCTGGCATGACAGCACTGGCGAACACAGCCACAGCGAGCGGTCCTCATTCGTACAGAACGATGAGCACTGGTACTTCATCGACCCGACGGTAGACGTGAAGGCCGGGCGCAATGACGCCTGCCTGTGTGGCAGCGGGCAGAAATTCAAGAAGTGCTGCTCCAGCTACCTCTGACATTCGTTGATACCCGGCAGGCTCGCGCTTGCTATGCTGACTCTTCATACGGAGTAACGGCATGGCTTCTCAGGCGCGGGTAATCAGGACTTACAGCCTTCTACTGGCATTGATGCTAGGGCTGTCCGGCTGCGCGTCCTGGTTCGCCGACGAAGCACCCGCCCCCGAGGTGCGCCTGGTGAAGGTTGAACCCGTACGGGTCAAGTTGCTGGAGCAAAAATTCAAGCTGTATTTCCGTGTGGATAACCGCGATGACTCGGACCTGACCGTGCGCGGCCTTATCTACAAAGTCACCCTGGGCAATATCCTGCTGACCGAGGGCGAGTCTGACGAATGGCTCACCGTCCCGCCCCATGGCCACACGTTTTTCCGGATATCGGTGCGCACCAACCTGTGGCCGCAGATCCGCGACGTGGTCGATATGCTGAAAAAACCTCAGCAACCCACGCCGTATCGTCTTGAAGGCGAGTTGAAAACCGGTTTATTTATCGGGAACGACGTGCAGGTGATGCGCAATGGCGAGATAATCCCCGGCGATTTTATTCCGGAGCGACATCGATGACTCAGCAACCCCATGTCCATGGTCCTGACTGCAACCACGATCACGATCACAATCACCATGATCACGACCACGGCCATGTCCACGGCCCGAACTGCGGCCACGCTCATCAGGAGCCGGTGCGCAATACGTTGAAGGACGTGGGTCGTAACGATCCTTGCCCGTGCGGCAGCGAGAAGAAATTCAAGAAGTGCCACGGGGCTTGATGCCTGTGCGATAAGCACCTTTTTGTGATGAGGGGCTTGCTGTGGCGAGGGCGTTTGCTCCCGCTGGAGTGCGCAGCGCTCCCGCTTTTTTTGGGACCGCTGCGCAGCCCAGCGGGAGCAAGCTCCCTCGCCACAGCAAGCTCCCTCGCCACACTATCTACCTGACCACAAAATCCTGACTCAGCCTTGAACCTTGCGTTGAAACAGCAACACCACCTCCAATCCCCCACCCTCCCGATTGCTCAAGCTCAACCGCCCGTCATGGGCACTGGCAATCGTATGCGCGATGCTCAACCCCAACCCGTATCCGCCGGTTTCCACATTGCGTGAACCTTCCACCCGGTAAAACGGTTCCATCACCTGTTCCAGCTGTTCCTGGGGAATCCCCGGCCCACGGTCGCTGATCACAATTTTCAAGCTGTCCGCCTTGTCCTCAACCCGCACCACCACCTCGCAACCATAACGCACCGCGTTCTCCAGCACGTTCTGCACGCAGCGCTTGAGGCTGCGGGCATACCCCGGCAGCGGCTGTTTGGCCCGCCCGTCTATCATTACCGTCTCACCCACATCCTGCAGATCTGCCTGCAAGCTTTGCAGCAAGGCGTTGATGTCGATGTTCTGGCGCGTCTCGTTGATTTCGCCACTGCTGACAAAATCCAGGGTGCTGGCAACCATGTGCTCCATTTCTTCCAGGTCGCTGCGAAAACGCTCCTTGGTGCGGTTGTCGTCGAGCATTTCCGTACGTAACCGCAGCCGTGTGATGGGTGAGCGCAAGTCGTGGGAAATCGCCGCAAGAAAGCGCGTGCGCTCGGCGATGTTGGCGATCAGCCGCTGCTGCATGGCATTGAACGCCTGGGCGGCGCGGCGTACTTCGGTGGGCCCATCGAGGGCCAGCGGTGGCCGTTGAATGTCCCGGCCCAACGCTTCGGCAGCCTGGGCCAAGGCATTGAGCGGGCGAATGGCCAGGCGCACCGCCACCAGGGCGATGATCACCAGCACCAGCACCCGCAGCAGATAAATGCGCATTACGTAGTCGAACAGCAAGTCCATCGGCGAAGTACTGGTCCAGCCCTGTTCCTCGGTGGCCTGCACCTGCAACCAGCGCCCGTCCGGCAAACGCAGGTCAATCAGGAACTGCCCCACCACCGGCTTGGAGCCGAGCAAGGTCGACAGTCCGGCGTGCTGGCCTTCAGCGTCCAGCAACTTGAGACTCAACAGATGCAGGTTCTGGGTGTAGCCGGTTTTTTCCGAAAGCACTTTATTCAGCAAGCGCTCGGTGGCCTGGTCGCTGTCGCTGATACTGCTGGTCACCTCACTTGCCTGTTCTCTGAGCGCCAGATGAAAGCGCGGCGTATCGAGCATCTTGATCAGCACATCAGCCTGCGCCGGATCGCTGTGCACCAACCGCACTACGTCCGCCAACCGTGTGGCGATCAGCCGGCTGGGGATTTCCAGGACCTGGCCGTGGCGCATGTCATACCAGATGCTACTCGTCAGGGCCTGGGCCGCGAGCATGCCGCTGACCAGGATCAGCACCAGCCGGCCAAACAGCGAACGCGGCAGCAGTTTCACGATTGCAGCGCCACGTCGTCGGCGGTGAGCATGTAGCCCTCGTTGCGCACGGTCTTGATCAGCCCAGCCGGCAATTGCGAACGCAAGCGGCTGACGCACACATCGATCGAGCGGTCGAACGGCGTGCTGTCCTTGTCGAACACATGGTTGAGCAGAAAGTCGCGGCTGAGCGGCCGGTTGGGATGCTGCAACAACAGGCGCAACACCCGGTAATCCGAGTTGCCGAGGCTCACCACCACGCCTTCCGGCGAGAGCAATTGCCGCGCTCGGGTGTCCAGTTGCCAGCCGGCAAAGCTGATACTCGGTGCCTCGTCCAGCCGCGCCCGGTCCGGAAAACTCTGCACCCGGCGCAACACCACCTTGATCCGCACCAGCAGCTCCCGCGGGTCGAACGGCTTGGGCAAGTAATCGTCAGCGCCGATTTCCAGGCCCACGATCCGGTCGATCAGCGTGCCCTTGGCGGTGAGCATGATCACCGGCGTGTTGGAGCTGACCCGCAATTCGCGGCACAGGCTCAGGCCGTCTTCGCCCGGCAGCATCACGTCGAGCACGATCAGGTCGATGACATTCAGCGCCAGGCGGCGGCGCATTTCCTTGCCGTCGCCAGCGGTCGACACCTGAAAACCGGCGTCACTTAAGTAGTCGCACAACAGTTGGCGGATTTGCGGGTCGTCATCAACGATCAGCAGATGATCTTGCTTGGCCATGGGGCAATTCGTCCGAAACTCAAAAGGCAGGAGATAGCCGAAACGTCAGCCAGGAGTACGCGCAAATGTAATGGAATGTTGTGGGAAGCGGAAATTGCGCATCCCCATTACAAAGCCACGGCGTGGCGGCCGGTATCGGTCTTTAGACTACCGAATCTAAATGAGATTAATTGTAATTTAGCTCAAGTACCGCCTGCACCTGGAGTTCTCGCCATGCTGAAACCCCGCAACTTCCTCAAGCTGGGCGCGCTGTTTGCCGTGCTGATCCTTGGCCACGCCGAAACCGCCGCAGCCCGTGAAGTCACCGACGTGCTGGGCCGCAAGGTCGAGGTGCCAGACCACGTGCAGCGCGTGGTGCTCGGCGAAGGCCGGTTGATTTCGGCGTTTGCCTTGCTGGACAAGGACGCGCCGTTCCAAAGGATCGTCGGTTGGCAGAATGATTTGAAGCTGCTGGACGCCCACACCTACAACGCCTACGTGGCGAAATTTCAGACGGTAAAAGACATTCCGCTGATTGGTCAGGCCTCGGAGCAAAGCGTCAGCGCCGAAGAAATCCTCTCGCTGAAACCAGACCTCGCCGTGTTCAGCATCTCCGGCCACGGCCCGACCGAACACAGCTCGGTGGCGGATGTGTTGGCCAAGGCGGGGATCGCGGTGTTGTTCGTCGACTTCCGTATCAACCCGGTGCAAGGCACTCACACCAGCATGACGGCCCTGGGCCAGGCCCTTGGCCGGGAACCCCAGGCCAAGGCGTTTCTCGACTTTTATGACCAGCACATCAAGGTGATCACTGACGCAGTGGCCACCTTGCCAGCCGGCCCGCGCCCAAGCGTGTTCCTGGAATTGCTGGCCGGCGCCTGGCAGGCACCGGGGCACACCACCGGCAAGAGCGGCATGGGTGAAGTGATCAAGCTGGTAGGCGGTCGCAACATCGCTGCCGACGTAGTGCCAGGGGCGCTGGGTGATATCAGTGTCGAGTGCGCACTGAAGGCTGATCCGGACGTGTATGTGGCCACCGGCAATCACAAGCCTGGGTTGATTCTTGGCGCTGGCGTGAGCAACGAAGACGCGCGTGCGGCCTTTGACACCGTGCTGGCTCGCCCAGAGTTTGTGAACCTTCGGGCGATTCGTGAGGGCAATTCCCACGGCTTGTGGCATGACTTCTACAACTCGCCGTACAACCTGCTGGCGATTGAAGCGCTGGCCAAGTGGGTGCATCCGGAGTTGTTCGCCAAGCTGGATCCGCAGGCGACCATGGAAGCCATGAACCAGCAGTTCCTGGGCATGCCGTTGCAGGGTGCTTACTGGATTGATGGCAAGGCTAAATGACCACCCAAGCCCTCAACCTCGCCACCGCCAGCCAGGGCTACCGCCGCCTGCTGGCCCGCCGCTGCTGGCTACTGGCCCTGCTGGGTGGAACGCTGATTTGCGCGATCCTCGTGGACCTGGCCAGCGGCCCTTCGGGCATGGGCCTTGGCGCCCTGCTCGATGGTTTGCTGCACCCCGCCCACCTGAGCGCCACCGACCAGGTGATTATCTGGAACGTGCGCCTGCCCTACGCCTTGATGGCGGTGTTGGTTGGTTGCGCGTTGTCGCTGGCGGGCGCCGAGATGCAGGCGATCCTTAACAACCCGCTGGCCAGTCCATTCACGCTGGGGGTTTCTTCGGCGGCGGCGTTGGGCGCGTCCCTGGTGATTGTGTTTCCGGTGACGACGCTGTGGGTGTCGGCCAACACGGCAATTTCCATTTCGGCGTTTGTGTTCGCCGCCGCCTCGGTATTTTTGCTACAAGCCATGTCACGCCTACGCGGTGCCGGGGTCGAAAGCCTGGTGCTGTTCGGGATTGCGCTGGTGTTCAGTTGCAACGCGGTGGTCGCCCTGTTGCAACTGGTTGCCACCGAAGACGTGCTGCAACAACTAGTGTTCTGGACCCTGGGCAGCGTAACCCGGGCCAACTGGGACAAGCTCGGCATCCTCGCGTTTGTGGTCGCGGTGGTCATGCCCTTCTCCTTCGCCGCCGCCCCTCGCCTGACCTTGCTGCGCATGGGCGAAGACCGCGCGCAAAGCTTTGGTGTCGACGTGAAACGCCTGCGGTTTTTCTCGTTATTGCGCATCAGCCTGCTGTCGGCCACCGCCGTGGCGTTTGTGGGGACCATCGGATTTATCGGCCTGGTGGGTCCGCATATCGCACGGATTCTGGTGGGTGAAGACCAGCGTTTCCTGCTGCCGGCCAGCGCGCTTGTCGGCGCGTTGCTGCTGTCGCTGTCGTCCATCGCCAGCAAGCTGATCATGCCCGGTGTGATAGTGCCGGTGGGCATCGTCACCGCGCTGGTGGGCGTGCCGATTTTCGTGTTGCTGGTGTTCAAGCGCGGGAGGCAGTTATGAGTAGCGGGTTGTCGATTCAGAACGCCCACGTGAGTTATGGACGGCGCCAGATCGTGCATGACCTGAGTTTGCCGACCTTGGCCCATGGCAGCTTGACTGCGTTGATCGGGCCGAACGGTGCGGGTAAGTCGACGTTGCTGCGGGCGGTGGCCGGGCTGGAAAAGATGCAGGGTGTTGTCAGATTGGGTGACCTGGACCTGACTAAAATGTCTGTTGGCGAGCGGGCTCGCCGTGTGACCTATATGCCGCAGAACCTGCCGCCGGGGTTGAGCCTGAGCGTGATGGAAAGCGTGATCGCGGCGCTGCGGGTGGCGAGTGTCGATGGCATCCCGCTTTCAAGCGAAGCGTGCATGCGCGAGGCTTTTGATGCGTTGCAAAGGATTGGCATCGCTCATCTGGCGGATCAGCTATTAAGCACGTTATCCGGCGGCCAACGGCAACTGGTCAGCCTGGCACAACTGATTGCACGCCGCCCGCAGGTGATGCTGCTGGATGAGCCGACCAGTGCGCTGGATTTGAACTACCAGTTGAAGGTGATGGACTGCGTTCGGGGTTTGGTGCGCGAGCACAACCTGATTGCGGTGGTGGTGCTGCACGACATCAACCTGGCGGCGCGTTATGCCGACCATATCGCGGTGCTGCGCCAAGGCCGGTTATACGCCAGTGGCGCGGCGGATGAGGTGCTGGATACGGCTCTGTTTGCAGAAGTTTATGCCGTGCAGGTGCGCATTGAGCGGTGTTCGCAGCAGACGTTGCAGGTGTTAGTAGATGGAGCGGTGGCTTAGGCCTTCTGTGGCGAGGGAGCTTGCTCCCGCTGGGCTGCGCAGCAGCCCCAAAACCTGAGCACGCGCTTCTTCAGGCGGACCGAGGTGAGGCACTTGGGAGCGCTTCGCACTGGAGCGCCAGCCCGGTCCTGCGGGAGCAAGCTCCCTCGCCACAAAGGTCACTCCAGCAACTGTTCGGAAGAAATCACCGTGGCATATTCGCCGTGCAGGTTGCCCAAAGACATGGCATGTACTGCCTCGGCCGAATGCATCTGCCCAAAAAAGTCCGCCTTATCGAAGGTGTAGCAAGCATCTTCGATAACCCACGTCTCAAACCCCAGGTTGCCGGCGCTACGGGCCGTGGCCTCCACCGAGTTATGGGTGGCCACGCCCACCAGCACCACTTGCCGAAGCCCGGCCTCACGCAAATTCGCTTCCAGCCCCGTCCCACAAAACGCATCCGGCACCCGCTTCTGGATCAATTGCTCACCCGGCTGGGGAACAAACGCCTCCTGAAACTCCACCCCCGACTGCTCCGGCCAGAACACCGACTCCGGCGAGTGGGACAAATGCTGCACATGAATCACCGGCCACGCGTTGCGCCGCCAATGGGCCAAAAGCTCAAGCATGCGCGCTTCCGCCTGCGGGTTATTGCGCCGCCCCAGCTTGGGATGATGAATGCCTTTTTGCTGATCAATCAGAATCAACGCTGCGCCCGGACGGATTTCCATATCGATAGACCCAAATGTTTCATTGAATTTTCGTCACCCTAACATTACCTATACCTACAGGCATTCGCTCAAGCGTCACCACCCTTGGAGAGCTTCATGATCGACCTGTATTACTGGACCACCCCCAACGGTCACAAAGTGTCGTTGTTCCTGGAAGAAGCCGGTATCCCTTACGAGGTGCACCCGATCAACATCGGCCAGGGCGACCAGTTCAAGCCCGACTTCCTGAAAATCGCCCCCAACAACCGTATCCCGGCCATCGTCGATCAAAACCCGACCGACGGCGGCGCGCCGATTTCCCTGTTCGAGTCTGGCGCTATCCTGCTGTACCTCGCGGAAAAAACCGGCCAGTTCATTCCCCAGGACCTGCGTGGTCGTCAGGAAGCATTGCAATGGCTGTTCTGGCAAATGGGCGGCCTGGGCCCGATGGCCGGGCAGAATCACCACTTCAGCCAGTTCGCCCCGGAGAAGATTCCCTACGCGATCAAACGCTATGTGGATGAGACCGCCCGCCTGTATGGCGTGCTGGACCGGCGCCTGGCCGACCGCAAGTTTGTGGCAGGTGAGGAATACAGCATTGCCGACATGGCGATCTACCCCTGGATCGTTTCCCACAAGTGGCAGAGCCAGAAGCTGGAAGACTTCCCACATGTAGAACGCTGGTTCAACCACATCAAGCAACGCCCGGCGACGGTGCGCGCTTATGAGCTGGTGCAGAAGGTCAATCCGCCGAAATCCTGAAGGTAAGCCGTATCAAAAATGCGGGAGCGGGCTTGCTCGCGAAGGCGGTGGATCAGTCACAACTTTTTAGCTGACACACCGCTTTCGCGAGCAAGCCCGCTCCCACACTGATTTGCGCTCGACTTGAAACCTTACGCAAATCCTGAAAATAAGCATCGCCTCCCGCTTGCGTCGTTTCGCCGCGCTCACTAACGTAGCGCCTTTACTGACGCTACCCCCCGCAGGAGCTTTGCCATGGCCTCGCCAGCCCTCTCACATTTTCTTCCCCGGTTCGGCGTTGCCGCGGCTATCGCCAGTGCCCTGGGCCTGGCCGGTTGCCAGTTACAAAGCACCCAAGACACCTTGCCTCCGGTTTCCGGCGTACAGCCCATCAAGGGCCTGGCGCAGAATGTTTCCGTGCGCCGCAACAGCCAGGGCATCCCGCTGATTGAAAGCAGCACGTTCCATGACGCGCTGTTCACCCTGGGCTACGTGCACGCCAGCGACCGCATCACTCAGATGGTCACCCTGCGCCTGTTGGCCCAGGGCCGCTTGGCAGAAATGTCCGGGCCGGATGTGCTGGATGTCGACCGGTTCATGCGGGCGGTCAACCTGCGCAAAAGCGCCGGCGAGCTGTATAACGCCTCGTCGCCGCGCCTCAAGCGCTTCTTTGAAGTGTATGCGCGCGGGGTCAACGCCTACCTGTTCCGCTACCGCGACAAGCTGCCACCAGACCTGGCCCAGAGCGGCTACAAGCCTGAATACTGGAAGCCGGAAGATTCGGCGCTGCTGTTCTGCCTGCTGAATTTCAGCGAGTCGACCAACGTGCAGGAAGAATTGTCCTCGCTGGTGCTGGCACAAAAAGTCGGCGCCGACAAACTCGCCTGGCTGACCCCAAGCTACCCGGACGAACCGTTGCCGGTGGCCGAGGCCGACAAGCTCAAGGGCATCAACCTGAGCCAGATCCCGGGCCTCGCTGCGTTGACCAGCCTCAGCGAACACCTCGGCACCCTCAACACCCTGGGCACTTCCAGCTCCAGCAACTGGGCGATCGGCCCGCAGCGCAGCCGCAGCAACAAAAGCCTGCTGGCCAATGACCTGTCGACCTCGATGCAGGCGCCGTCGCTGTGGAACTATGTGCAGATCCGCTCGCCGAAATACCAGGCTGCCGGTGTGTCGATCACCGGTTTGCCCACCCTGCTTTCCGGCTTCAACGGCAAGGTGGCGTGGAGCATGAGCCAGGTCGCGGGCGACACCCAGGATGTGTTCCTGGAGAAGGTCAAGCGCCAGGGCAACGCGCTGTACTACGAGAACAACGGCAAATGGCAGCCGGCCATCGTGCGTAACGAAACCTACTTCGCCAAGGGCCAGCGGCCGATTCGCGAAGCGGTGTATGAAACCCGCCACGGGCCGCTGCTCAACAGTGCCCAGTCGCTGAACAGCGGCTACGGCCTGGCGTTGCAGACCGCCGACTTCAAGGACGACAAGAGCCTGGACGCGTTCTTTGACCTGTCCCGCGCGCAAAATGCCGGTAAAGCGTCTGACGCCACCCGGGAAATTCGCGCGATTGCCTTGAACATGGTCTTCGCCGATGCCAGCAGCATCGGCTGGCAAGTGACCGGGCGCTTCCCCAATCGTCGTGAAGGCGAAGGCCTGGTGCCGTCGCCGGGCTGGGACGGGCGTTTCGACTGGGATGGCTACGCCGACGCGATGCTGCACCCTTACGATCAGGACCCTGCCCAAGGCTGGATCGGCACCGCCAACCAGCGCACTATTCCACGCGGCTACGGCATGCAACTGTCCAACTCGTGGGCCGCGCCAGAGCGGGCCGAACGGATCGCGCAACTGGCCAGCAGCGGCAAGCATGACAGCCGCAGCATGATCGCCATGCAGTACGACCAGACCACCACGTTTGCCGCCAAGCTCAAGAGCATGTTCCAGGCGCCGGGCATGGCCCAGCCGCTGAAACAGGCGATAGAAGCATTGCCGGTGGCCGAACGAGCCAAGGCGCGGGAAGCGCTGGACCGCCTGATGGCTTTCGATGGCCGACTGGCCGCCACCTCCGCCGACGCGGCGATTTATGAACTGTTCCTGCAGGAAAGCGCCAAGCAGATTTTCCTCGACGAACTCGGCCCGGAAAACAGCGCCACCTGGAAAGCCTTTATCGGCAACGCCAACCTGTCTTACTCGGCCGTGGCCGACCACCTGCTGGGGCGCGAAGACAGCCCGTTCTGGAATGACGCGCGCACCGGGCAGAAAACCGACAAGCCGGCGATCCTCGCTCGCAGCCTGGCCGCCGCGATTACCGCAGGCGACAGCGCATTGGGCGCCGATCACAAAGCCTGGCAGTGGGGCAAGTTGCACAGCTACACCTGGAAGAACACCACCGGCCAGACCATTCGCGGGCCATTGGCAGCGGGCGGCGATCACAACACACTGAACAGCGCACCGTATAGCTGGGGGCAGAGTTTCGACACGACCCAGGTGCCGGCGCTGCGGATGATCGTCGACTTCGGCCAGGCGGAACCGATGATGGGCCAGAGCGGCATCGGCCAATCCGGCAACCCGGCCAGCCCGAACTATGCCAACGGCATCGACCCGTGGCTGAAGGCGCAATACCTGAGCTTCCCGATGCAGCCGCAGAACTTTGATACGGTGTATGGGAAAGCGCGGTTGACGTTGGTACCGGGTAAATAACCCGGTATTCCTGAAGAAACCGAATCAAACTGTGGGAGCGGGCTTGCTGTGGTGAGGGGGCTTGTCCCCCGTCGGGTTCACCACAGATTGATGGGGCTGCTTCGCAGCCCAACGCGGGGCAAGCCCGCTCAC
>NZ_NIXO01000032.1 GCF_002204795.1 Pseudomonas sp. K2I15 | reverse complement strand
GGGCTAAACAACACGACCTTACTAACTCCTTCTGGGCTTCGATGATCTGAAGCAGCTCGCTGTCGAAACCTACATAACTCTTTGTTTACCAAGGAGTTTTCCGTTTCGACTGCGCCGGAAGTGGGGCGAATTATAGACTTCCAGAATCTGCCGTCAACCCTTAATTCAGGATTTCTATCAATCTATCCCGACAATCACAGAATCCGTCTATATATAGAGGAATGCCGAACAACTTGAGCAATATATTGCTCAACGCCTAACAGTTAAGCATCATAGCCACTTCTGCCTCTTTAATACGACCTCGGACGAACACCTCCAATGACCACTTCACCCCGTAGCCTGGCCTCGACATTGTTTCCCGTCGGCCTGCTACTCATCGCCATGGCCTCTATTCAGTCAGGCGCATCGCTCGCCAAAAGCATGTTCCCCATTGTAGGCGCTCAAGGCACAACCACCCTGCGCCTGATTTTCGCCAGCGTGATCATGCTGCTTCTATTACGTCCCTGGCGCGCAAAGCTGACAGCCAAGTCGTTGCAGACGGTCATCGTTTACGGAATGGCGCTGGGCGGAATGAACTTCCTCTTCTATATGTCGCTACGGACCGTTCCCCTGGGAATCGCAGTAGCCCTCGAATTCACCGGCCCACTGGCAGTGGCCATCTATGCTTCGCGACGCGCCGTAGACTTTCTCTGGATAGCCTTGGCAATCGTGGGCCTCCTGTTGTTGATTCCCGTGGGAGAAGCCAGCAGCGGCATTGACCTCACAGGCGCTGCCTACGCTCTGGGCGCAGGCGTGTGCTGGGCACTCTACATTCTGTTTGGCCAGAAGGCAGGCGCCGACAATGGCGTACAGACCGCCGCCCTCGGCGTAATGATTGCCGCACTGTTTGTCGCGCCGATCGGGATTGTCCACGCGGGCGCTGCATTACTCACGCCCTCGCTGATCCCGATCGCCATTGGTGTTGCCGTTTTATCCACCGCCCTGCCCTACACACTAGAGATGGTCGCGCTCACTCGACTGCCGGCCCGCACATTCGGCACCTTGATGAGTATCGAGCCAGCGTTCGGCGCTCTGTCAGGTCTGTTCTTCCTTCAGGAACACCTCTCCCTGGCGCAGTGGCTGGCCATAACCTGCATTATCCTGGCTTCGGTCGGCGCAACCCTGACCATGCGTAACGAATCAAAGCCGCTGGTGCCTGCCGACTGATTCTGGATTTGACGTAGCTCTGGTATTTGCCGCTCAATTAGGCCATGTTTAGGCCGTAACCCAGCGTCACTCATGGAGAATTTCGATAAGGACATCATGAACGCTACACTCGAGAGCGAGCAAAGCCAGCTTCGCGCAGTTAAGCGAGGCGGCTATTAAGGATAGGAATGAAGCGAATTTTGATACTGCTCATGATCGTCGCAATCACAGGTTGTGCCGCGACGACCAAGACCGAAGTGAAAAGGGGAAAAAAGGGGCTGCATATTAACTGCTCGGGCCTGTCCTCCTCCTGGGACCAGTGCTACGCCAGTGCAGCCAGCTCATGCGGCGCCAAAGGCTATAAAGTTATCGCCAAGTCAGGTGACAACGCCGAAGACCCGGGAGACTACCCGTTCGGCCTCAACCCTGCGGGCTACACCAGCCGAAGCATGATTGTTATCTGCAAGTAACTGTCGACGCCCTTACAGGCTCGACAGCTGTTGGCTGAGCACTTCGTAGTTCGATGACAGGACCTGCGCCTGCACCTGCGAGCTGACCATCATCCGCGCCACCACCAGGGCGCCGATGCATTGCGACAAAATCGCCCACGCAAGATCATCGCTGCCCAGCGTTGCCGCCCAGCCTGCCTGCAGTCGACAAATCCAGTCCTGCGCCTGTTGGCGCACCGCCACATCAGATCGCGCAATCTCCGCCCCCAGGCTCGGCAACGCACAGCCCGCTTCCGATTGCTCCACATGGGCCATGCTCAGGTAGAACTTCAAACAGCGATCCAGCCGCTCCCGACTCTGCCCCCCATTGCCATTCAAGCGCTCGAGGCTATGGCTCAATTCACGCTCGACAATCGAGCTGAACAATTCGTCCTTCGAAGCGAAGTGGCTATAAAACGCACCGCCACTCATGCCAATGGCTTTCATCAAGCCATCCACGCCGACGCTGGCAAACCCTTCTTTCTTCGCCAGGGCTGCACTGCTATCGAGCAGCTTCTCTCTGGTTTCCTGCTTGTGACTGGCCGAATATCGCATTGCTTCCCTCACTGGGTTGTCAGCTTGACGCCTGCCGGATCATAGCATAACGTTCGTTTGGCAAACGATCGTTTACTAAAGGATCTCCCATGACGAACAACAAGAAAATCGTACTGGTAGTGGGTGCCGGCGATGCCACAGGTGGCGCCATCGCCAAGCGCTTCGCCCGTGAAGGTTACGTCGCATGCGTTACGAGGCGCAGCGCCGATAAACTGCAACCCTTGGTGGAAAGCATCCAGGCGGCTGGCGGCGAGGCACATGGCTTTGCCTGCGATGCCCGCAAGGAAGAAGACGTTATCGCGCTGATCGAACAGATTGAAACAGAGCTGGGCCCCATTGAAGCCTTTGTATTCAACATTGGCGCCAATGTGCCATGCAGCATCCTCGAAGAAACCGCCCGCAAGTACTTCAAGATCTGGGAGATGGCCTGTTTCTCAGGCTTCCTCAATGCGCGCGAAGTGGCCAAGCGCATGGTTACCCGTAATCGCGGCACCATCCTGTTTACCGGTGCCACCGCCGGGCTGCGTGGCGCCGCCGGTTTTGCCGCGTTCGCAGGCGCCAAACACGGGATCCGCGCACTGGCGCAAAGCATGGCCCGCGAACTGGGCCCGAGGAACATCCACGTCGCCCACTTGATAGTCGATGGCGCCATCGACACCGACTTCATCCGTGAAAACTTCCCGCAAAAGTACGCCCTCAAGGATCAGGACGGCATTCTCAACCCCGAGCACATCGCCGATAACTACTGGTACCTGCACAGCCAACCCCGGGACGCCTGGACCTTCGAGCTGGACCTGCGCCCCTGGAATGAACCCTGGTAAGCACACCCCATAACAATAAACAGCGAGTACCCCGCATGAGTAAAACCGTGGAGTTTTTCTTCGACCTCGGCAGCCCTGCCACCTATTTGGCCTATACCCAGCTTGCGGGCCTGTGCGCGGCAACCGGCGCCCAGCTGATTTACAAACCAATGTTGTTGGGCGGCGTATTCAAGGCCACCGGCAATGCGTCACCAATCACCATTCCCGCCAAAGGCCGCTACATGCTTCAGGACCTGGCGCGCTACGCCCAGCGCTACAACGTCCCGCTCAAGTTCAACCCGCACTTCCCCATCAATACATTGATGTTGATGCGCGCAGTCGCCGGCATTCAAATACACCAGCCCGAACGTTTTCTGGATTTCATCGACTGCCTGTTCCGCGCGCTTTGGGTGGAGGGCCGTCACTTGGGAGACCCCACGGTGGTAGCCGCGGTGCTGACTGAAAATGGTTTTGATCCCGAAGAGGTTCGGGTGTTGACCAATGAAGACGACGTCAAGGCCACCCTCAAGGACAACACCGAGCACGCCATACAGCGCGGCGTATTCGGTGCTCCCAGCATGTTTGTCGGCAACCAGCTGTTCTTTGGCCAGGATCGCCTGGACTTTGTGCGCGAAGCGCTGAGCTAGATAGCGGCCGTACGCACCTGCAACCATTCCAACGCCGCGCCACTGAGCAGCGGGCTCAGGCGCTCACGCACGTGCGCGTGGTAGTCGTTGAACCATTGGCGCTCTTCCACCGTCAGCAACGACGGCTCCAGGCAACGGGTGTCGATCGGGCATAGCGTGAGTGTCTCGAACTTGAGGAACTCGCCAAACTCGGTCTTGCCCGCTTCACGGTTCAACACCAGGTTTTCGATGCGCACGCCCCAACGGCCCGGACGGTAAGTACCCGGTTCGATGGAGGTAATCATGCCAGCCTGCATCGCCGTTTGCGGTGCAGCGACGGCTTGATAGGCGATCACCTGCGGGCCTTCATGCACATTGAGGAAGTAGCCGACGCCATGACCGGTACCGTGGCCGTAGTCCACGCCTTCAGCCCAGATCGGCGCTCGGGCAATGGAGTCCAGCAGCGGCGAAAGAATGCCCTTGGGGAAATGTGCGCGGGACAAAGCAATCACACCCTTGAGCACCCGCGTGCAATCGCGTTTCTGCTCTTCGCTTGGCGTGCCTATCGGCACCATCCGCGTGATATCGGTGGTGCCGCCCAGGTACTGGCCGCCCGAGTCGATCAGCAGCAAGCCATCGCCTTCGATCAGCGCGTGTTCTTCTTCTGTTGCGTGGTAGTGCGGCATCGCGCCATTGGCGTTGAACGCGGCAATCGTGTTGAAACTCAACGACACATAACCCGGGCGACGGGTACGTGCGGCCGTCAGGTGTTCATCAATAGTCAGTTCGGTGATGCGCTCACGACCCAGCGCACTGTCGAGCCAGGCGAAGAATTCGCACAAGGCCGCGCCATCCTGCTCCATGGCCTGACGAATATGCTCGGCGTCCGCCAAGCTTTTGCGCGACTTGGCCAAGGTGGTCGGGTTCAGGCCTTCGATCAGCTTAACGCCACTGCCGAGGTTTTCCAGCAAACCGGCGGTCACCCGTGCCGGGTCGACCTGTACGCTGGCACCCGACGGAACGGCCTTCAACGCAGCCGCGACTTCACTGTAATCACGCAGGGTCACGCCATCCTGTTCCAGCACGGCGCGAAGCTCGGCATCGACTTTGCTCAAGGCCACAAACAGCGTCGCCTGCTGCTGGCCGATCAAGGCAAAGGACACAAACACCGGGTTAAACGAAACATCCCCGCCACGCAGGTTAAACAGCCAGGCAATGTCGTCCAGGGTCGCAATGAAATGCCACTCGGCGCCCTTCTCGCTCAAGCTTTCGCGCAGGGCCGCAAGTTTTTCGCCACGGCTAACGGTGGCCTGAGGTGGCAGGTGTTGATAGATCGGCTGGTTCGGCAGGGTTGGGCGGTCTTGCCAGACTTCATTCAACAGGTCGATATCCGTGCGCAAGCGTGCGCCACGTGCCTCCAGCTTGCTGCCCAGGGTGCGCGCCGACGCCACGGCCATGACCGCACCGTCCACAGCTACCACGCCGCCTTCCGGCGTCTGCTCTGCAAGCCACTCCAGCGGCCCGGGCTGGCCGGGTTGCAGCTTGACCAACTCGATACCGCTGCCCTTGAGTTCCTTGGTCGCTTGTTCCCAATAGCGGCTGTCTGCCCATACACCGGCGAAATCCGCGGTGACAATCAACGTGCCCACCGAACCATGAAAACCCGACAACCACTGGCGCCCCTGCCAGTAACCCGGCAGGTATTCGGATAAGTGCGGGTCGGCCGACGGCACCAACAGGGCATGAATGCCCTCGCGGCTCATCAGTTCGCGGGTGCGCGCCAGGCGCTGGGGAACCGTTCCATGGGTCAAAGGCTGTGTGCTCATCGTGTCTCCTGCTAACCACTAATAATTGTTATGGGGTCAAACGGCCCAAAAAGCCGGTGCGCTGGCCAATGCGGCCTTGATCAGCTGTACCGCCTGATCGATGTCCTGCTCGGTGGTAAACCGCCCGAGGCTCAGGCGAATGGTGCGACTTGCACTGCGGGCATCATGGCCAAGCGCCAAAAGCACGTGGGACGGTGCATTGCTCGCCGAATTGCAGGCCGAAGTGGCCGAGAAGGCAATGCCTGCGCTCAAGGCGGCGGAGTTGAACTCGCCCTCGCTGAACGTCAGGCTCAAGGTGTGGGGAATACGCTGGGTAAGGCTGCCATTGAGGCGCACACCGGAAATTGTATTCAGTTGTTCCAGCAGGCGTTCGCGCAAGGCAACAATGGTCGCCTTCTCTTCAGTAAAGGAGGCCGCCGCCAGGGCGAACGCAGTGCCCATGCCGGCAATCTGATGAGTCGCCAGGGTGCCGGAACGCAAGCCGCCCTCATGGCCACCGCCATGAATCTGCGCCAACACTTTCTGCTGCGCACGCGGGCCGACGTACAGCGCGCCGATGCCCTTGGGGCCATAGAGTTTGTGGGCGGAAAACGACATCAGGTCCACCGGCCATTCGGCCAGGTCAATCGCGACCTTGCCCGCGCCCTGCGCTGCATCCACGTGAAACAACGCCCCGTGCTCACGCACTCGCGCGCCGATCGCCTGGATATCATTGAGGGTGCCCAACTCGTTGTTCACCAGCATCAGCGACACCAAAAAGGTGTCCTCACGCAGTGCTTCGCTCACCGCCTCGACGCTGATCAGCCCCTCGGCATCCGGCACCAGGTACGTCACGGCAACCCCGGTTTCCTGCAACTGGCGAGCGGTGTCGAGCGTGGCCTTGTGTTCGATCTGGCTGGTGATGATGTGCCCACCGGCCACGCCGCGCGCCTGGGCAACGCCCTTGATGGCGAGGTTGTTGGACTCGGTGGCACCGGAGGTCCAGACGATGTGTGCCGGCTCGGCACCGACCAGTTCGGCCACCTGACGCCGCGCCTGCTCAACCGTTTGCCGGGCCTGTTGGCCGAACGCATGGGAACTGGACGCAGGGTTACCGAAGTTGGCATTAAAGCCCAGGCATTCGACCATGACCTGGATGACCCGCTCATCCACCGGCGTGGTGGCGGCGTAGTCGAAATACAGCGGACGTTTATTCATGACGTTAAAGACTCGCAGAGCATGTTCCCGAGAGCAGCGTCTCAGGGGCAGCGATCAGAAAGGAAGAAGGTTTACCTGATCCCGTGCCGTTAAAGAAAGACCACTTTATTTAAAAGTGCGTAGGAACGCTCCTGAAATTCAGCTTAACAGGCTCCGGGAAACGGATGGCAAACAAAAAGCCCGAGGTTCCTGTGGGAAACCTCGGGCTTTTCAGACCTGACCACTGGCTCAACTGGGGCGACCGTGCAGCGTCACGCCGCGCTCGGCATTCATTTCGCCCTGACGGTCAAAACCAAAGGTTTTCTGTGGCTGGCCGGTCAGTTCGGCTCTCTTCTGTTGGTATTCATCAAACGACAGGCCTCGACGGCTCAGGGCTTCCAGCGCCAGCTCCTTGCTCTCCTCGGCCGAATAGCCACGCAATTCAGGCGACGAATGTGTCGCACAACCGGCAAGGACAGAGGTGACAAGCAATACGGAAATGGCGAGAAAACGGTTCATGGCGAAGGTCCTGCGAAACGGGTTGAAGTCAATGAGCACAGGCTACTCCCGCCCCTGCACGGTGAAAAATCATCAGCCGTGATAGTCGCTATCAACCTTTGCGACACCCTCGATAGTCGCACCATATATTCCATATGGATCTATAAATATGGAAATACGTTCATTTACGGAATAAATACAACCCTCTATAAATGTCCTCAACGCTCACGCCACTGTTCGCCTGGCAACTGTTGCTCCGGCAACAGTCATTCAACAAAACACCAGGCAGGCAACACCGCCATTTTCCAACACATGGCCCAGACGCCGCGCCAGTCAAAGGCTGCGCAGTTTGGTACAGCTCTTGCTCAAGCCCTGCTACTGCTCTTGCCCTGAGCCACTGTTGAAAAAGGAACTGTTGATGACCCGTCCACTGAATGTCGTTGCTCTCTCCGGCGGAACCTGGCGCCCGTCCCGCACCCTGGTGTTGACCCAGGCGGTGCTGGCCGAACTGGCCAATCAATTGCCGATTCAGACCACCCTGATTGAATTGGGCGACATTGCCCGGCCGCTGGGCGGAGCACTGTCCCGCCAGGAACTGCCCGCCGACGTCGAAGCGCAACTGCAAGCCATCGAACAGGCCGACCTGCTGATCGTCGCCGCCCCGGTGTATCGCGGCTCCTACCCGGGCCTGCTCAAGCACCTGTTCGACCTGGTCGACCTCAACGCCCTGATCAACACCCCGGTGTTGCTGGCGGCCACCGGCGGCAGCGAACGCCACGCCCTGGTACTCGATCACCAGCTGCGCCCACTGTTCAGTTTCTTCCAGGCCCTGACCTTGCCGATTGGCGTGTACGCCACCGAGGCCGATTTCACCGATTACCAAATAACCAGTGAGCCCTTGAAGGCCCGCATTCGCCTTGCTGCAGAACGCGCCGCGCCGTTGTTTGCCGCGCATCCCACCTCTCTGCTGAAAATCGCTTAAGGATTTGTCATGGATGTTTTCTGGTTTCTGCCTACGCACGGTGACGGCCACTACCTGGGCACCACCCAAGGCGCTCGCCCGGTCACCCTCAACTATTTGAAACAAGTCGCCCAAGCCGCAGACAACCTCGGCTACCACGGCGTGCTGATCCCTACCGGCCGCTCCTGCGAAGACTCCTGGGTGATCGCTTCGGCGCTGGTGCCGTTGACCGAACGCCTGCGTTACCTGGTGGCGATTCGCCCGGGGATCATTTCGCCAACCGTCTCCGCACGTATGGCCGCGACTCTGGACAGGCTGTCCAATGGCCGCCTGCTGATCAACGTAGTAACCGGCGGCGACCCCGACGAAAACCGCGGCGACGGTAGCTTCCTCGATCACAGCGAACGCTACGAAGTGACCGACGAATTCCTCAAGATCTGGCGCCGCGTGTTGCAGGGCGAATCGGTGGACTTTGAAGGCAAACACCTGCGTGTGCAAAACGCCAAGGCACTTTACCCACCGGTGCAGAAGCCTTATCCACCGCTGTACTTCGGCGGCTCCTCCGACGCTGCCCACGACCTCGCCGCCGAACAGGTAGACGTGTACCTGACCTGGGGCGAACCACCGGCCGCCGTCGCCGAAAAACTCGCCGACGTGCGTGAGCGCGCCGCGCGCCATGGCCGCACCGTCAAGTTCGGGATTCGCCTGCATGTGATCGTGCGCGAAACCGAAGAGGACGCCTGGAAAGCCGCGGCCAAGCTGATCGAACACATCAGCGACGAAACCATCGCCGCCGCGCAAAAATCCTTCTCGCGCTTTGACTCCGAAGGCCAGCGCCGCATGGCTGCGTTGCACGACGGGCGTCGCGACAACCTGGAAATCGCCCCCAACCTGTGGGCCGGCGTCGGCCTGGTACGTGGCGGCGCGGGCACCGCTTTGGTGGGCAACCCTCAGCAAGTCGCCGAGCGGATCAAGGAATACGCAGACCTGGGCATCGAAAGCTTCATCTTCTCCGGCTACCCGCACCTCGAAGAGGCGTATCGCTTTGCCGAGTTGGTGTTCCCGCTACTGCCGGAACCCTACGCCAGCCTGGCCGGGCGCGGCGTCACCAACCTCACCGGACCGTTCGGCGAAATGATTGCCAACGACGTCCTGCCGGCAACCGCCAAGGCCTGAGGCCGCTGAGATCTGCTTTATGTGGGAGCCGGGCTTGCTCGCGAATGCGGTGGCTCAGAAACAAATTCGGTGACGACACACCGCATTCGCGAGCAAGCCCGCTCCCACATTGGATCTCGTTGTTGCTTACACAGCACTCGGCTTTTGCCCCCACTTGAGGAATCCCCGCGTGACAGCCAAACCCAACAGCGTCCTGCCCTCACCCTTGCAGACCGCCAAACTGCTGGCCGCCGAATTCGCCCTCACCGCCGTCGAACGTGACGAGCGCGGCGGCACACCGAAAACCGAACGTGACGCCCTGCGCCAAAGCGGCCTGCTGGCCCTGAGCATTCCCACCCAATATGGCGGCCTCGGCGCCCGCTGGAGCGAAACCCTGGAGATCGTGCGCGAATTCGCCAAGGTCGACAGCTCCATCGCACACGTCTTCGGCTTTCATCACCTGATGCTCGCCACCGTGCGGCTGTTCTCCCGCCCGGAGCAATGGCAACCCTGGTTCGAACAAACCGCGCGCAAAAACTGGTTCTGGGGCAACGCCCTCAACCCGTTGGACACGCGCACGGTGGTCAAGGGCTTCGGCGGCTGGCGCGAATTTTCCGGCAAGAAAAGCTTCTGCTCGGGCGCCAGCGACTCGGAAATGCTGATCGCCTCGGCGGTGGACGAAAGCGCCGGCGGCAAGCTGCTGATCGCGGCCATCCCCAGCGGGCGCAGCGGCATCACCTTGCACAACGACTGGAACAATATCGGCCAGCGCCAGACCGACAGCGGCAGCGCCAGCTTCGAACGGGTACGCGTGGAAGAGTCGGAACTGCTCCTCGACCCGGGCCCGCTGAGCACGCCCTTCGCCTGCCTGCGCCCGCTGATCGCCCAACTGACCTTCACCCACATGTTCCTTGGCATCGCCGAAGGCGCCTTTGCCGAAGCCCGTAATTACACCCTGACCGAAACCCGGCCCTGGTATAAATCCACGGTGCAGGACATTCGCCAGGACCCGTACGTGCTCAGCCACTACGGCGAATTCTGGGTCGCGCTGCAAGGCGTGCGCCTGCTGGTGGAACGTGCCGCCGAACTGCTGGACCAGGCCTGGGCCAAAGGCCCAAGCCTCAGCGAAAGCGAACGCGGCGAACTGGCCATCGCCATCGCCACGGCCAAGGTCGCCGCCACCCGCAACGGCCTGGAACTGTGCAGCCGGCTGTTCGAAGTCACCGGCGCGCGCTCCACCCATGCGTCCCTGCGCCTGGACCGGCACTGGCGCAACCTGCGCACCCAAACCTTGCACGACCCGGTGGACTACAAACTCCACGAACTGGGGGACTGGGCGTTGAACCAGTCCCTGCCGATTCCCACGTTCTACTCCTAGAAGAGGTGCCCATGCAGCTTTTAACCTTACCGCCCTCGCCCGCCCTTGCGACCTCGATCCGCGCCACCGCCCAGGTCTTCGAAGACCCGAAATCCCAGGCGTTGCTGGCGCACATCCAGCAAGTCGCGCCGAGCGAAGCCAGCGTGCTGATCATCGGCGAAACCGGCACCGGTAAAGAGCTGGTGGCGCGCCATATCCATAACCTCAGCGCGCGGCGCAACCGGCCATTCGTGGCGGTCAACTGCGGCGCGTTTTCCGAATCCCTGGTGGAAGCCGAGCTGTTCGGCCATGAAAAAGGCGCTTTCACTGGCGCCCTCAGCGCCAAGGCCGGCTGGTTCGAAGAGGCCGACGGCGGCACCTTGTTCCTCGATGAAATCGGCGATTTGCCGATGGCGATTCAGGTCAAGCTGCTGCGGGTGCTCCAGGAACGCGAAGTGGTGCGCCTGGGCTCACGCAAAAGCATTCCCATCGACGTGCGGGTATTGGCGGCCACCAACGTTCAGTTGGAAAAAGCCATCAACGCCGGGCATTTCCGCGAGGATTTGTACTACCGCCTCGACGTGGTCAGCCTGGAGCTGAGCCCACTGCGCGATCGGCCCGGCGACATCCTGCCGCTGACCCGGCATTTCATCGAAGCCTATAGCCAGCGCCTGGGTTACGGGCCAATCACCATCAGCCGCGAGGCCGAGCAGAAACTCAAAAGCTACAGCTGGCCGGGCAACATCCGCGAGCTTGAAAACGTCATCCACCACACCCTGCTGATCTGCCGCAACGGCGTGATCGAGCGCGACGACCTGCGCCTGTCGAACATGCGCATCGAGCGTCAGGACGACAGCCAGCACGGCACCGACAACAGCGCCGAAGCCCTGCTGGAGCGAGCCTTTCAAAAACTCTTCGAGGAACAGGCCGGCGCCCTGCATGAAAAGGTCGAGGATGCGTTGCTGCGCGCCGCCTACCGCTTCAGCCATTACAACCAGGTGCACACTGCCAATCTGCTGGGCCTGAGCCGCAATGTGACACGTACCCGTTTGATCAAGATCGGTGAGCTGGCCGTGAATAAGCGGCGACCCGGCGAAAACGTGCAGGGCGAGCGCATGCTGCACCTGTCAATTTAGGCGGCACTGCAAGGCGTTGTCATGGCTGCGCTCGATGCTGCGCAGCACCTGGAACGAACCGAAGGTCACCGCCGTGGCCTGGTGGGCGCGGATCAGTGTCCAGAAATCTTCCTCACCGTGCTCAAAACACTTGAAGGCTGCCTCACCATCCTCGCGAGAGCGCCATTGCAGGTAGCTGAGCACCCGGCGTCCATCATCGCTGACCTGCACGCTGGCATTGATAAAGCCGCCATGGCGCTGGGCCAAACGCTCGCTTTGGGATGACAGGGCCGCCACCAGTGCGGATTGCTGCTGAGGTTCGATCTGGAACTCGACCATCTGGGTAAAACTCAGACCCTTCTCTGATACCTGCATGAACATTCCCCTCTCACTGTAGGCACAATCTTGCGATTCGATGCCACGCAGGGTAAAACCTCTAGTTAAGTCAAGGTCAAGGGCTTTTTCATGGTCACCAAAGAACTTACCGTCGGCCAATTGGCGGCCCGCAGCGGCGTGGCAGTCACCGCGCTGCACTTCTACGAAACCAAGGGTTTGATCAAAAGTAATCGCAATGCCGGCAATCAACGACGCTACCCCCGGGATGTGTTGCGCCGGGTGGTGGTGATCAAGATTGCCCAACGTTTGGGCATTCCCCTGGCGACGATCCACGAGGCACTGCAAACCTTGCCCGATGGCCGCACGCCCACTGCTGCCGACTGGGAACGCCTGTCTGCACTGTGGCGTGAGGACCTGGACCAGCGCATCGACAAGCTGATGCTGCTGCGGGACAAACTCAGTGGCTGCATTGGCTGCGGGTGTTTGTCGCTGGAGGCGTGCCCGTTGCGCAATCAGGATGACATCCTCGGTGAGCGCGGGCCCGGCGCGCAATTGCTGGAGCCAGGCTAGAGCCCCTCGCAACAGAAAGCCCGTCGGCTTCAACACACTTCATGAACAACCCCTCCACGTTTCCCCCCTTGCCCCAGGCGCCGTGTGATTCCAGGATGCAGGCAATCATCACAAGGAGTCATTCCATGTTCGCCGGATTCCAAAAAGACCAGCGCCACGTCAACGGCGTGGACATCAGCTACCGCAAAGGTGGCGCAGGTCCCGGCCTGCTCCTGCTGCACGGGCACCCGCAGACCCACGTCATCTGGCACAAGGTCGCCGAGCAACTGGCCGAACACTTCACCGTGGTCGCCGCCGACCTGCGCGGTTACGGCGACAGCAGCAAGCCCGCCGCCAATGACCACCACACCAACTACTCCAAACGCGAAATGGCCCGCGACGGCGTCGAGTTGATGAAGGCCCTGGGCTTTGAGGAGTTCTCGGTGCTGGCCCACGACCGTGGCGCCCGCGTCGCCCATCGCCTGGCCCTGGATCACCCCAAGGCCGTTCAGCGCATGGTGCTGCTGGACATCGCGCCGACGCTTTCGATGTACGCCCAGACCGACGAAGCCTTCGCCCGCGCCTACTGGCACTGGTTCTTCCTGATCCGCCCGGCGCCGTTGCCCGAGAGCCTGATCGAAGGCAACCCGGAACTGTACCTGCGCAGCGTCATGGGCAGCCGCAGTGCCGGCCTCAAGCCGTTCACCGATGAAGCCTTCGCCGAATACCTGCGCTGCCTGAAACTGCCCGGCACCGCCACCGGCATCTGCGAAGACTACCGCGCTGCCGCCGGTATCGACCTTGAGCACGACCGCGCCGACCTCGACAAAGGCAACCACCTGAACCTGCCGTTGCTGGTGATGTGGGGCGCCGAAGGCACCGTCGGGCGCTGCTTCGAACCCCTCAAGGAATGGCAAAAAGTGGCTACCGACGTACGTGGCAAGGCCCTGCCGGCCGGCCACTACATCGCTGAAGAAGCGCCTGAACTGTTGCTGGGCGAAGTCCTGACCTTCCTTCGCTGAGCCTTTATAAACCGCTGATCTGATCGATCCCGTCCCGCAGGCTTGAAAAAGCCTGCGACGGGACCTGCTTGCCCAAAAAACGTCTCGAGATAATAAAAATGACAATCAGAAAACTGCTGGGAACCCTGTATGTGCAGGTGATCATCGCCATTGTGCTGGGCGTGTTGATCGGCAACCACTGGCCCCAGGTGGGCATCGACCTCAAGCCGTTGGGCGACGGTTTTATCAAGCTGATCAAGATGATCATCGGCCCGATCATCTTCTGCACCGTGGTCTCCGGCATCACCAGCATGCACGACGTGAAGCAGGTGGGTCGCGTGGGCGGCAAGGCGCTGCTGTATTTCGAGATTGTCTCCAGCATCGCCCTGGTAATCGGCATCGTCGCCGCGCACCTGTTGCACCCGGGCGTGGGTTTCAACATCGATGTGAAGACCCTCGACACCTCGGCCATCGCCGGTTTTGTCGGCCAGGCCGAACACGGTGAAGGCGTCACCGGGTTCCTGATGCATGTGATCCCGACCACCTTCTTCGACGCCTTCTCCAAAGGCGAAATCCTCCCGGTACTGTTCGTGTCGGTGCTGTTTGGCCTCGGGCTGGTGATGATCGGCGAGAAGGGCCGCCCCTTGGTAGGCGTGATCAACCAGGCCAGCGAAGTGTTCTTCCGCATCGTCGGGATGATCAGCCGCGTGGCGCCGATCGGTGCCTTTGGGGCGATCGCCTTCACCATCGGTAAATACGGCCTGGGTTCTCTGCTGCCGCTGTTGAAACTGGTGGGCACGTTCTACGTCACGGCGTTTTTCTTCGTGGCCGTGGTGCTGGGCAGCATCGCGCGGTATGTCGGTTTCAGCATCTTCAAACTGCTGACGTACATCAAGGCCGAACTGTTGATCGTGCTGGGAACCAGTTCATCCGAATCGGCCCTGCCGCAACTGATCCAGAAACTCGAAAGCCTCGGCGCTTCAAAAGGCGTGGTGGGCATCGTGGTGCCTACCGGCTACACCTTCAACCTGGACGGCACCAACATCTATATGACGCTGGCGGTGCTGTTCCTGGCCCAGGCGACCAATATCGACCTGACGCTGGAACAACAGCTGACCCTACTGGCGGTGGCGATGCTCACCTCCAAAGGCGCCGGTGCAGTGGTAGGCGCAGGCTTTGTCGCGCTGGCCGCCAGCCTCGCGGTGGTGCCCACGGTGCCGGTGGCTGCTATGGTGCTGATCCTGGGTGTCGACCGTTTCATGGCCGAGTGCCGTTCGCTGACCAATATCATCGGCAATGCCGTGGCCGCGCTGGTGGTGGCCGCCTGGGAAGGTGAACTGGACCGCGAGAAGATGGCCCCCATCGCCCTCAAGCATGGCCGCCATGCGCGGGCCGCTGCGCAGGCGAAGATCACCGCCGAGTAAACCTTAAGTACCAATCCCCTGTGGCGAGGGAGCTTGCTCCCGCGGGGCTGCGCATCGGCCCAAAAAAAGATGGGAGCGCTGCGCACTCCAGCGGGAGCAAGCTCCCTCGCCACAGCAAGCTCCCTCGCCACACCGGTGCTATTCTGGCGGCTCATCCCGCCACGCCTGTTTCTGATGACTAATAAGAAAGATACCGTGCCTCTACCTGAAGACCTGCGGGTATTCCTGACCGTGATCCGCAAGGCCGGCTTTGCTGCGGCTGCCGATGAACTGGGGTTGTCCCCGGCCTATGTCAGCAAGCGTATCCAGATTCTCGAAACCACCCTCGCCACCCGCCTGCTGCACCGCACCAGTCGCCGTATCGCCCTGACCGAAGACGGTGAGCGGGTGCAGCGCTGGGCCGTGCGTATTCTCGAGGATTTCCAGCAGCTTTCCGACGAGTTGTCCGACGCCCACGACAGCCCCCGCGGCCATTTGCATTTGTGCAGCAGCTTCGGTTTCGGCCGTAACCATGTGGCGCCGGCCCTGTCGCTTTTGGCCGAGCAGTACCCGGACCTGGAGATTCGTCTGGACCTGTTTGATCGGGTGGTGGATATCGTCAGCGAGGGGTTTGACTTGGAAATCCGCGTGGGTGATGACATCCCTGGCCAGCACATCGGCCGTCGGCTGGTGAGTAATCGCCGGGTGCTGTGTGCTGCGCCCGCCTATCTTGAACGTTGTGGCACGCCGCAGCAGTTGAACGACCTGGAACAGCACGACTGCCTGGTGCTCAAGGAGCGCGACAACGCCTTTGGCATCTGGCACCTGGAGCGCGATGGCGTGCAGGACAGCGTGCGTGTGCGCGGGCCGTTGTCGTCCAACAATGGCGAGATTGTTTTGCAATGGGCGCTTGATGGACGTGGGGTGTTGCTGCGTTCGATGTGGGATGTGAAGCCGCTGTTGGAGCAAGGGAAACTGGTGCAGGTGCTGCACGATTACACCCAGAGCGCCAATGTGTGGGCGGTGTACCCGACGCGCTTGGCGTACTCCGGGAAGTTGCGGGCGTGTGTGGAGTTTTTGCAGGAGCATTTCAAGGGGTTGTCGATCTGACGCCCGGGCCTTGGGTACATTTGCCGCTTTTGCAAAGTGACCCGCTGTAAAAGCGGAACCATAGGAAGCCGTTACCGCAGCAACGGATATGTCCCCTCAATCATCACAGTCAAGCAACAACAGGCCTATCACCCCAGCCAAGGATTGGCATCCAGATGCTCACGTTCAAACGCCTTGATCTGCTCACTGCGCTGCAACGTAGTACCGATGGCATCCAACCCCAGCAACAACGCAGTCTTGCGTAACATGTCTATCTGAAACGCAATCACCTGCCCGTCCGCCAACCGAATCTCCTGCGCCTCAAGGTCCACGCTGATCTGCGCCTGCTCAGGCTGGCTCACCGTCTGCCCCAGCCGCTGCAACACCGCCTCCTCCAAGGTAATCAACAACACCCCATTACGCTGGCAGTTGTCATAAAAAATCCCGGCAAAGCTGCTGCCGATCAGCGCCCGAATGCCCATCTGCTTCAAGCCCCACACCGCATGCTCCCGGCTGGATCCACAGCCGAAGTTCGGCCCCACCACCATAAAGCTCGCACCCTGCCAGGCCGGCTGGTTCAGCACGAATTGCGGGTTGGGCTCGCCCGAGGGCAAAAAGCGCAGGTCAAAGAACAACCCGCGATCCAGCCCGTTGCGATCGATACCTTTAAGAAACTGCTTGGGCATGATCACGTCAGTGTCGATATTGGCCGCCAGCATCGGCGCAGCCTTGCCGGTGACCCGGGTGAAGGGTTGCAGGCTCATGTGCGGTCTCCAAAGTGGCGAATGTCGGTCAGGCGGCCGGTAATGGCGGCGGCGGCGACCATGGCCGGGCTCATCAGGTGCGTGCGTGCACCCGCGCCCTGGCGGCCTTCGAAGTTGCGGTTGGTGCTGGAGGCGCAACGGTCGCCCGGCTCCAGCACATCGTCGTTCATCGCCAGGCACATCGAGCAGCCCGACTGGCGCCATTCAAACCCGGCGTCGATAAAGATCGCGGCGAGGCCTTCGGCTTCGGCCTGGTCACGCACCTCGGTGGAGCCCGGCACGATCATCGCCCGTACATGGTCGGCCACGTGCTTGCCGCGCACCACGCTGGCGGCGTCGCGCAGGTCTTCGATGCGTGCATTGGTGCAGGAACCGATAAACGCATGGCTGATGACAATTTCGCTCAGCGGCATGCCGGCTTCCAGGCCCATGTAGTTCAGGGCGCGGCGCATGTCCTGGCGCAGGATCAGGTCGCTGACGTCTTGCGGGTCCGGCACGCGGGCACCGATGGGCGCCGCCTGGTCAGGGCTGGTGCCCCAGGTGACCATCGGTTCCAGGGCGGTGGCGTCCAGTTGCACTTCGAGGTCGAACACCGCGTCGGCATCCGAGTGCAGTTGGCGCCAGCCCACCAGCGCGCGCTCCCACAACTCGCCCTTCGGCGCGCGGGGTTTGCCCTTGAGGTAGGCGAAGACTTTTTCATCCGGCGCCATAAAGGCACCGCGTGCGCCCGCTTCCACCGCCATGTTGCAGATGGTCATGCGGGCCTCGACGCTCAGGGCATCGATGGTGGAACCGCGAAACTCAATGGCGTAGCCGGTAGCGCCCGAAGCGCCGATCTTGCCGATCAGCGCCATGATCACGTCTTTTGAAGTCAGGCCGTGGGCCAACGCGCCGTCCACCGTCACACGCATGCTTTTCAGGCGTTTGTAGACCAGGGTTTGCGAGGCCAGCAAATGCTCGATTTCCGATGTGCCGATGCCAAAGCCGAACGCGCCCAACGCGCCATACGTGGTGGTGTGGCTGTCGCCAGCGGCAATCACCATGCCCGGCAGGATAAAGCCCTGCTCGGGGGCGATCACGTGTTCGATGCCCTGGCGCTTGTCGAGGATGTCCAGCAGCTCAATGCCGAAGTCCCGGCAGTTTTCCGCCAGGTACGACACTTGGCGCGCGCCGCCGGCATCTGGCATGGCCGCGATGCGCTTGGGCGTGGTCGGGTTCACGTGGTCGACCACCGCCAGCGCGGTGCCGGGGCGCCATACGCCACGGCCCGCTTCGCGCAAGCCGCTGAAGGCTTGCGGGCTGGTGTATTCGTTGATCACCTGGCGGTCGATGTACAGCAGCACATGGCCCTGGTCATCCAGGCGGCACACCGTGTGGGAGTCGATGTGTTTGTCGTAGAGGGTTCTGGCAGAAGTCATTATTGGGCTCGCTCAACGGTATGACTCCATCATAGGCAGCGCCCCCGCCCCATCAATCCCGCCTTGGTGATGACTCGGAACATGTTTCGTGTTGCATGAATGAGTATCTGAAACATTTCCTTTCATATCCGCCTTAGGGTTTTGCGTTTCTCATCCGTCTTAACTTAGATACAGCCGCTCGCGTCAGCAAAAGCTACGGGCGGCGTTTTCCGGGCCTTTACCGCCTCCCTCCGATCAAGACCCTCATTCACATGTCGAAGAAGTCGCGCTCAAAACTCTGGTTTCTCGTGCACAGCTGGCTGGCATTGCCCATCTGGTTCTTTGTGCTGATCGTCTGTGTCACCGGCACCCTGGCGGTGGTCAGCCAGGAAATCGTCTGGCTGGCCAACCCGGACATCCGCGCCAGCAAGCCGTCGGACGATGCCGAACCGCTCACCTACGACCAGGTGATCGGCGCCATCAAGCGCGCCGAACCACAGGTGATTGTCGAGTCCCTGAGCCGTCCGGACGAGTCGCACTTCGCCCTCAGCGCCGACCTCAGCTACCCCGACGGGCGCTCGCTGGAGGTTTACGTGAACCCTTACACCGGGGTGATCCAGGGCATCAGCCCGTCATTCAACTTCAAACAATTTACCCGCGCCCTGCATGGCTGGTGGCTGGTGCCCTTCACCAACGGCTTTAGCTGGGGCTGGTACCTGGTGTCACTGCTGGGCTTGCCGTTGCTGGCCTCGCTGGTCACGGGTCTGGTGGTCTACAAACGCTTCTGGAAAGGTTTCTTCAAGCCGACCCTGCGCTTCAACCATGGCGCGCGGATCTTCTGGGGCGACTTCCACCGGTTGAGCGGCATCTGGTCAATCTGGTTTATCGCGGTGATTTCCATCACCGGCACCTGGTTCCTGATCCAGGCGATCCTGGGCGATAACCAGATCACTATTTCCAGCGAGCCGATCGTCCCGGCGATTGCCCGCGACAAAGTGCCGATGTCCGCCCCAGGCGTACCCGCGCCCAAGATTCCGCTGGACGAGGCGATCAGCATCGCCACCCAGCGTATTCCGGGGCTTGAGGCCAGCTTTGTGAGCCTGCCAAGCAACGCCTACAGCCACCTGCTTATTGGCGGGCGTGGCTGGTACCCGCTGATGTTCCAGACGGCCCAAATCAACCCCTACAACGGCGAAATCGCCGCTTCGCACCTGCTGTCCGACCGCTCGGCCCTGGAGTTCGTCACCGAATCCATGCGCCCGCTGCACACCGGGGATTTCGGCGGGATCTGGATCAAGCTGATCTGGGCCTTCTTCGGCCTGGTGCTGAGCATGATGGTCTTGAGCGGCCTGCTGATCTGGACCAAACGCACGGCCCTGGCCACCCTCAACGCCCTCAAGCGCAGCACCAAAGCGCCCCGGCAACCGGCGCGGCTTCCCGCCTTGCAGGCTGAAACCACGCAGGTCAACCAATGAACAAAGCCATGACGGTTCAACCGCCCTCGCCCCTGCGGGCCTTCTGGCTCAAATGGCGCTTCCACATCAATATCCTGCTGTTGCTGGTGCCCCTGGGCTTCATGCCCAAGTACTTTGCCGACGCGGCGCTGTTTCGCGGTGACAGCGGCCTGGGTGAACGGGAGATCGGCGACGTGCAGGTCGGCCCCTGGAGCCTGAAGCTCGCCGAATTGCGTAATGAGCCTCCGCGCCCCGACCCGGCGGGCCCGATGAAATCCTTCAATGCCGCCCTGTGCACCGCCTGCACCGATCAGGTCAAGGCGACCTACCTGCGCATCGGCAAGCCCCGCAGCCTGCGGGCTGCCGGAGTGATTTTCTTCGGCACCCCGTACCGCATGGGTGCTGCGCTGCCGATTCCTGAACGCACGCCACTGGACGCCGAACTGTGGATCACCATGGAAGGCTGGGACGGCACCATGCACCAGGCCTCCATTCCCTTGAGCCAGGCATCGCCGGCCACTATCGCCTGGCTGAACACACGAGGAGTAAAACCATGACGTTGCAACAACTGGCCCGCACCTGTGGCGCGCTGATCCTCGGCGCCGGTTTCAGTACCGTTACCCTCGCCCACAACCCGATGTGCGAATGCAAGGAAATCGCCGGCGAGCAGATCCAGTGCACCGGCGGCTTCTCCGATGGCAGCGGCGCACCGGGCGTGACCCTGGACGTGATCGGCTACGACGAAACGATCCTGGTGCCCGGCAAGCTGGGCGAAGACTCCAAGCTGACCTTCAAGAAACCGTCCGCCGAGTTCTACGTACTGTTTGATGCCGGCCCCGGCCACGTTGTGGAAATCGACCAAGCGGATATCCAGCCCCAATGAGCCGTACAACCCAAGTCGTGCGCCCGGCCGGTGCCGGGCACGAAACCCTGTATGTCCTGCTGCTGTGCCTGATCATCCTCGCCGTTGCCGGAACGGTGGTGGCCTTGCGCGGTGAACGCCAGGAGATCGCGGCCGTGCCCAGCCACCAACTGGACGCCCGGCGCGACCTCAGCGCCGCCGAGCAAGGCATTTACGCCGACCTGCGGGTGACCCTGGATGAAATCAACTTGCTGCAAGAGGAACACAGCGCCCTGCCGACGCCTGCGCAACTGGCCGAAGAAGGCTTTGCGCCCTTCGCCCAGGACGCCAGTTCGGTGAGCCGTGGCGACCACCGCTGGCAGTTGCTGGACGCGGCCTATGTGGGCCTGAGCCAGACACCGGACCTCAGCGGTTCACTGCTGATGCGCATCAGTGGCGCCGAGCCGGATATCTGGCTCAACCGCAGCGCCCATCTGGCGGTTCCTACCGACCTCACTGACCAAGCGCTGATTAACGCGGGCTGGCAGCAGGTGGTCGCGCAATTCGATGCCGGTGTCACCCGCCAGCATCGTCATTGAATTCACGCTGTAGCCGAGAGAAAACCATGTCTATTTCATCTCCATTATTACGCCTGGTGCTCGCAGGTTTGTTCACTTTGCTGCTGGCACCAATGGCCAGCGCCGACCCTGCCAAACGCCTGCGCATCGGCATTACCCTGCACCCGTATTACAGCTACGTGGCCAATATCGTGGGTGACAAAGCTGAAGTCGTCCCGCTGATCCCGGCTGGCTTCAACCCCCACGCCTACGAGCCCCGCGCCGAAGACATCAAGCGCATCGGCACCCTCGATGTGATCGTGCTTAACGGCGTCGGCCATGACGATTTCGCCGACCGCATGATCGCCACCAGCGAGCGCCCCGGCATCCCGGTGATCGAAGCCAACGCCAACGTGCCGCTGCTGGCCGCCACCGGCAACGCCGCGCGCGGTGCCGGCAAGGTGGTCAACCCGCACACGTTCCTGTCCATCAGCGCGTCCATTGCCCAGGTCAACAACATCGCCCGGGAACTGGGCAAGCTCGACCCGGACAACGCCAAGACCTACACCCAGAACGCCCGCGCCTACGGCAAGCGCCTGCGCCAGATGCGCGCCGACGCCCTGGCCAAGCTCACCAGCGCGCCCAACCCGGACCTGCGGGTAGCGACCGTGCACGCCGCTTACGACTACCTGCTGCGGGAATTCGGCCTGGAAGTTACCGCCGTGGTGGAGCCGGCCCACGGGATCGAGCCGAGCCCCAGCCAGTTGAAGAAAACCATCGACCAACTGCGGGAGCTGGACGTGAAAGTGATCTTCTCGGAGATGGACTTTCCGTCCAGCTACGTCGACACCATCCAGCGTGAATCCGGGGTGAAGCTGTACCCGCTGTCGCACATTTCCTATGGCGACTACAGCGCGCAAAAGTACGAAGTGGAAATGACCGGCAATCTCAACACCGTGGTGCGGGCGATTCAGGAGTCCGGGGCATGACAGCGGCGGAACACTTGAGCGTGGCCAGCGTTGGCCCGACCCTCGACTTCAATAACGTGGCGCTGACCCTGGGCCGTACGGTGATCCTCGACGCGGTGAGTTTCCAGGTGCAGCCCGGCAGCATCCACGCGCTGGTGGGCCCGAATGGCGGCGGCAAAAGCTCGTTGATCAAGACCCTGTTGGGGCAAACGCCGCACCAGGGCCAACTGAGCCTGCACTGGCCCGACGCACCCGGCACCATCGGCTATGTGCCCCAGGCGCTGGAGTTCGACCGGGGCTTGCCGATGACCGTCGACGACTTCATGGCCGCGATGTGCCAGCGGCGTCCGGCGTTTCTCGGTCTGTCCAAGCATTACGCCGCCGCGATTGGCGAGGCGCTGGAGCGGGTCGGCATGCAGGACAAGCGCAAACGGCGGATGGGCGCGCTGTCGGGCGGTGAACGCCAGCGAGTGCTGCTCGCCCAGGGCTTGATCCCGGCACCGCAATTGCTGGTGCTGGACGAACCGATGTCGGCGCTGGATGAAGCCGGTATCCAGGTGTTCGAGCGGCTGCTGAACGACTGGCGCCAGGCGGGAATCACCGTGCTGTGGATCGAACATGACCTGGAAGCCGTCGGCCGCCTGGCTGATCGCGTCACCGGCCTGAACCGCCGCGTGCTGTTCGACGCCACGCCCAAGGAAGCGCTGACCCCGGACCGCCTGCTGACCCTGTTCTCCACCCACCCACGGAGCCCGGCCTTATGAGCTACGAAGCCTTTCGCTTGATGGTCCAGGGCTGGGCGTCTTCCGGGTATTTGCCGGAAGCGCTGGCCTATGGATTTGTGGTCAACGCGCTGCTCGCCGGGCTGCTGATTGGCCCGGTACTGGGCGGCTTGGGCACCCTGGTGGTGGTCAAGCGCTTTGCGTTCTTTTCCGAAGCCGTGGGCCATGCCGCGCTGACCGGCGTGGCCGTGGGCATTCTGCTGGGCGAACCGTACACCGGGCCTTACGGCAGCCTGTTCGGCTACTGCCTGCTGTTCGGCATCCTGCTCAACTACCTGCGCAACCGCACGGGGCTGGCACCCGACACACTGATCGGGGTGTTCCTGTCGGTGTCCCTGGCCCTGGGCGCAAGCCTGCTGCTGATTCTGGCGGGCAAGATCAACGTGCACATCCTCGAAAACGTACTGTTCGGCTCGGTACTGACGGTGAACGGCAACGACCTGCTGGTGCTGGCGATTGTCGGCTCGCTGGTGATGGCCCTGGCCTTGCCGCTGTACAACCGCATCATGCTCGCCAGTTTCAACCCGCAATTGGCCGCGGTGCGCGGGGTGGCGGTGAAGACCCTGGATTATCTGTTTGTGATCCTGGTGACGCTGATCACCGTTGCTGCAGTCAAGGTGATCGGCGCGATCCTGGTGGGTGCGTTGCTGGTGATTCCGGCCGCCGCCGCGCGCCTGTTGAGCCAATCGCTCAAGGGCTTCTTCTGGATCTCGGTGGTGATCGCCACCGTCAGCACCCTGTGCGGGATCCTGCTGCCAATCATCTTTGACCTGCCGATTCCGTCCGGTGCCGCAATCATTCTGGTCGCCGGTATCGCCTTCGCCCTCGCCGCCATTGCTCGCGGCACGGTCCCCAGCCTGAAAGGGAATCTTGGATAATGCGCCCGATTTTTCGACCCCTGCTTTTGGCCCTGGCCATTGCCACACCGGCGCTCGCTGCCGACGGCGTCAAGCCGTTGCAGATCACCGCCAACCAAGGCATCGGACACGCCGCCTTGAACAAGGCCCACGCGACAAAACCGGTGAACGTACTCGCCGCGCTGCCGATTACTTATGGCTTGGCGCAGGTGCTGCTCAAAGGCACCGACGTGCAGCTTGAACGCGCCGCACCGGCCAACCTGCCTGGCTCGCGGCAAGTTGCCTATTTCACCGGGCGCGGTGCGCAGGCGCTGAACACTTTGGCCCTGGACGCCGACGCGGCCATCGGCTTGCGCTCGTTATGGCCGGACGACCCGCTGTATCCGGTGGCCAGGCGCAGCAATATCCGTATCGTTGAAGTCGACGCGGCGCGCCCCGTGGATGGTGGCTTGCCGGGGATTGCGGTGCAACCGGGCGCCACCGATGGCCTCAACAGTCAACCGTGGCAATCCAGCAACAACATGGGGCGCATGGCTGATGTGATGGCCGCCGACCTGAGCCGCCTGGCACCCGAGGCCAAGCCGCAGATCGAAGCCAACCTGGCCGGCCTCAAGCAACGCCTGCTCAAGCTCACTGCCGACAGCGAGGCGCGGCTGGCCAAGGCCGACAACCTGACGGTGGTCAGCCTGAGCGATCACTTTGGTTACCTGATCAGCGGTTTGAATTTGGAACTGGTCAGCACCGATGCGCGCGCGGATACAGACTGGACGCCCGAAGCGTTGCAGCAACTGAGTGCGGGCTTGAAGGAGAATGAGGTGGCGGTGGTGCTGCATCATCGCCAACCAAGCGATGCGGTACAGGCAGCAGTCACGGCAGGCGGGGCGAAGCTGCTGGTGCTGGGCACCGATGGCGCAGACCCGGTGGCGGAGCTGGAGGGCAACGTAGATCAGGTGATCAAGGCGCTGTAACTCTTCGCTTACAGGCAAAACACAGTAAATGTGGGAGCGGGCTTGCTGTGGTGAGGGGGCTTGTCCCCCGTCGGGTTCACCACAGATTGATGGGGCTGCTTCGCAGCCCAACGCGGGGCAAGCCCGCTCACCACAGCAAGCCCCCACATTTGGATCTATGTTATGCCCGAGGTCTGGATCAGCCCGCAAGCGCCTGGCTGTCCATCTTCTGGCGCAGGCTCAGCGGGCGCATATCGGTCCACACCTCTTCGATGTAGGCCAGGCACTCTTTCTTCATCCCGCTTTTGCCCACGGTGCGCCAGCCTTCCGGCACAGCCTTATAGTCCGGCCAGATGGAATATTGTTCTTCATGGTTGACCACTACCTGAAACAGGATGTCTTCGCGGTCGAATACTGAGGTCATTGCTGTTCTCCGTCGGTGTAAGGCTGGCTGCGCACCACGCACAGCTGATGTAAGAAGGAACGTGCCAGCCCGGTAAAAAATTAGAGGCTGGCGACGGCTGCCGCCAGGGCACGACCAAAAATCTCGGCCACGCGGTCGATTTCTGCGGCGGTGATCACCAGCGGTGGCAAGAAACGCACGACGCTGCCATGGCGCCCGCCCAGCTCAAGAATCAGCCCGCGCTTTAGGCACTCACGCTGCACCAGCGGCGCCAACTGACGATGCACCGGCGGGTGGCCTTGGGTATCGGGTGCACCTGCGGGGTCCACCAGCTCCACACCGAGCATCAGCCCACGGCCACGAATGTCTCCCAACTGCGGGAAGTCACGCTGAAGGATGCGCAGGTGCTCACCGAGCCGCTCGCCCATGGCCGCCGCATGAGCGGGCACATCGTGGTCCTTGAGGTAGCGCATCACCGCCGACCCCGCCGCCATGGCCATCTGATTGCCACGGAAGGTCCCGGCATGGGCACCCGGCAGCCAGGTGTCCAGCCAGTCGCGATACACCACCACGGCCAGTGGCAGACTGCCGCCGATGGCCTTGGACAGCACCACCACGTCCGGGATGATGCCGGCATGTTCAAAGGCAAACATCTTGCCGGTACGGCCAAAGCCGCTCTGGATTTCGTCGACGATCAACGCCACGCCAGCTTGTTCGGTAATGCGCCGCAGGCCGCGCAGCCAGTCGAGGTCGGCCGGGATAACGCCACCCTCGCCTTGCACCACCTCAACAATCACCGCCGCCGGCAGCAACACACCGGCCTCGGGATCGTTGAGCAGGTTTTCCAGGTAGTGCAGGTTGACCTTGACCCCTTGTGCCCCGCCGAGCCCGAACGGGCAACGGTAGTCGTAAGGGAATGGCAGGAATTGCACGCCATTGCCGAGCAAGGCACCCAGTGGCTTTTTCGGCCCCAGGCTGCCCATCAGGCTCAGCGCGCCCTGGCTCATGCCGTGATAACCACCCTGGAACGACAACACGGTGCTGCGCCCGGTGGCGGTACGCACCAGTTTCAACGCGGCTTCCACCGCGTCGGTACCGGTGGGCCCGCAGAACTGGATCTTGGCTTCCCGCGCCAGCGCCGGCGGCAGCAGGCCGAACAGGTCCTGCACGAATTGATCCTTGACCGGCGTGGTCAGGTCCAGGGTGTGCAATGGCAATTCATCGCTCAGCACTTGGCGAATCGCCTCGATCACCACCGGGTGGTTGTGCCCCAGCGCCAGGGTGCCGGCGCCGGCCAGGCAATCGATAAAGCTGCGGCCTTCGACGTCCTCGACGTAGATCCCGCGGGCACGCTTGAGCGCCAGGGGAATGCGCCGTGGATAGCTGCGGGCATTGGATTCCTGCTGGCGCTGACGGGCCAGCAGCGGGGTTTCATCGAACTGGTAGAGCGTTTCCGCAGGGACCGCCTGGGTCTCTTCAATACGGCTGGTAGCGACTGACATCTCTCGATCCCTCAATACGCTGATGATGGTGACCAAACTGCCAACCCGTTAGCGTCTGGCCCAAGGGCAGCGCACGGATTTCCTGTTCTGGAAACGCATCAGCGAGGGGAGGATTTACACCTGTGGTCGTTAAAAACAGCTTTAGCGGATTTACCCGGCAACCCCCGTGTATTTTTCATTCAACGCATACAGGATCGCGCAGGTCTCTGCATCCAGCCGCCCTCTGTATTCACAGGGACGAAAATGCATCTGGAACGCGCGGACACGCTGCTGAAAACCCAGGCGATTTTTCGCCGGCGCATAACCGTAGCGCTGAAACGCCCGTTCGACTTCAACCTCTGGCGGCAGGCCAATGTCGAACCGGCGTTGATAGGCCGTCTTGGCCGCCTCCTCATACCAGGCACCCACGCCCGCCTCGAACAGGCAACGCCACGGCAAACTCGGCCCCGGATCACTCTTGCGCCAATAGGCAATGTCCGAATGCCCAAGGATATCGGTAGGGCCGATCGCCGGGTAACGCCCCTGAATGTCACGAACCAGGGCAATCAATACGTCGATCTGCTCCACTCCATACGCGGGAAAGGTAAACACACCGGCGTCATCCCGGGCCTGATTGACGATTTCAATGCCGATGGAGCGGCTATTGAGGTTGTCGCGCCCGGCCCAATGGCTGACGCCGGCATGCCAGGCACGTTGCGCCTCGTCCACCAGGCGCAATACCCGCAGCTCGTCGTAGCCGGCGGCGTGATAGCTCGGGTCACGGGGATCGGCCAGCAAATAGTGGGCGCTGACACCGTCACAGGTGAGGGTATGCAAGGAGGAGGCAAAGGGCGCGGCGGTGTAATGCACAATCACCTGGCGCACGGCTTCGCCATTGCGCTCGTTAAAGTCTTTTGCGGGATAAGTGGAATCGATAACCAACATGGGCGCTGTCCTTTTCAACACAGGCTGAGTCATTCAGCCCGTTCAAACACAAAAAAATGACCGCCATCCTGAAGCGTTGCGCTTGAAGATGGCGGTAGTTATTTGTGCCATGAAAAGAAGGTTTCAGCGGCGCAACGGCATGCCCAGGTCGACGCGCAGGCCATCAGCCTGGCTGTCGAATTTCAGCGAGCACGAGCAGCGCTGCACGATCGCCTGGACAATCGCGAGCCCCAAGCCGCAACCGGGGCTGTTGCCATTGCGCCAGAAGCGCTGGGTCAGGTGTTGCAAGTCTTCGCTGGAAATCGGCGCGCCGTGGTCACGCACCCGAAACACCACGTTCTCGCCAGCACTGGACACACTCAGCTCCACCCGGGTATCGGCCGGTGTGTGGCGCAGGGCGTTGTCCAGCAGGTTGCGCAAGGCGGCGACGGCCAGGCCAACCGGCATTTCCACCGGTTTGTCGGAGAGGTCGTCCGCCAGGATCAGGTCAATGCGCTGATTGTCGCCGCCATTGGCATCCTGAATCGCCAGTTGTGCTACTTGCTGGGCGCTCGATTGCAGGCCGTCATCAAACGACAGGCTGCCTTCGACCCGCGCCAACAGCAATAGCTGCTCAAGGGTGCGGTGCAAGCGGTCGGCGCCCTCCTCGGCATGGGCCAGGGACTGGTCACGGGCGGCGCCTTCGGTCATGCGCGCCACTTGCAAGTGGGTCTTGATTGCCGTCAGCGGGCTGCGCAGTTCGTGGGCGGCGTCGCCGGTCAGGCGGCGTTCGCGCTCGATGGTCTTGGCGATGCGCTGCAGCAGCTGGTTCTGGGTATCGAGCAGCGGCTTGAGTTCGCTGGGCAGCGGGCTGATCTGCAAGGGCTCGAGGGAGTCGGCACTGCGGCGCATCAGGGCGTCACGCATGCGGTTGAGCGGCAACAGGCTTTGGCCGATCCCCAGCCACAACAGGCACAGGCAGCCCAACAGCGCCACGCCCACCGGTACCGAAGCAGCCAGCAGGATCGACAGGTTCAAGGCTTCACGCTCCACCTGCCGGTCGGCGGTGGTGATAAACAAATCGCCACGGGACAGGGTGAAGCTGCGCCAGCCCACACCATCAATCATCTGGTCGCGAAAACCGCTCTTGCGCGACTCCAGGCCCTGGTCCGGGGTGGTGTGGCTGCGGGCAAGAATCACCCCGCGCAAGGAGCTGACCTGGCACGCCATGCCACCCGGCACATTCAATTGTTCGGCGCTGAAATGCGCGCCCTCGCCCGTGCTGGACAAGCCCGGCATCTGCTCCATTAGCCCGGCGACCATGCGCGCCGACGCCACCAGGCGCTGGTCCAGGGAAAACATCATCTGGTTGCGCAGGTCGTTGAGCATCCACGCGGCGGCCAGTGCCCAGATCAGCACGAAGGCTGCGCCGAGCTTGAAGGTCAGCCGCAGGCGCAGGCTCATCACGAAGCGTCCTCTCCACCGTCAGCCGGGCCCAGGCGATAGCCCAGGCCGCGCACGGTTTCGACGATGCCGTTGCCGAGTTTGCGCCGCAGGTGGTGGATGTGCACGTTGAGGGCGTTGCTTTCCAGCTCGTCGTTCAGCCCGTAGACGCTGTCTTTGAGCTGCTCGCTGGACAGCACCCGGCCACGGTTTTGCAGCAAGGCTTGCAACAGCGCCTGCTCGCGGCGGGACAGGTCTACCGACTCACCGCCCAGTAACGTTTCGCGGCTGCTGGGGTTGTAGGTCAGGCGCCCGTGTTCGATCAGGTTGACGCTGCGCCCGGCCACCCGGCGAAGCAGGGTGTGCAGGCGCGCGGCGAGTTCACGCAGGTCGAAGGGCTTGAGCAGGTAATCGTCGGCACCGGCCTGCAGGCCGTCGACGCGGTTGGTTACCGAATCCCGCGCGGTAAGGATCAGCACCGGAATTTCCAGGCCCTGGCTGCGCAATTGCTGCAACAGCTTCAAGCCGTCTTCATCCGGCAGGCCGAGGTCGAGTACCATCACGTCGAATTCCGCCACCTTGAGCATCGCCCGGGCAGCGGCGGCAGTGCCGACGCGCTCGACGGTCAGCCCTTGGGCGCTGAGCCCGGCAACAATGCCGCTGGCGATCAGTTCGTCGTCTTCACAGACCAGTACGTGCATGGTGAACCCTTTGCAAAATGTGAGGCCAATTAAAAAGGCAGCGGATTAAGCGCGCATTATGCCGCCAGCGCGCGTAAACCCGGATAATCCCTCCTTTCTAGGATAGCCCGGTTAATCATCGGTTAATCAACGCCACACATTGTGTGTCCCACTTGCTTCGAACTAAGGCTTGATCATGCGGCATCTGTTTATTTTCCTGCTGGTATTGTTTGCTGGATTTGCCCAGGCCGCGCCTGGCAGCAATCCTTTCGAGACCAAACCTGATTTCCTCCCGGTAGGCAACGCCTTCACCTTTACCTCCGAGCGTCTGGCCTCCGGCGAAACCCAGCTGTATTGGCAGATTGCCGACGGTTATTACCTGTACCAGCAGCGCATGAAATTCGATGGCCTGGCCGAAAAGCCGACATTGCCCCAGGGCGAAGCCCATAGCGACGAGTTCTTCGGCGAGCAGCAGGTTTATCGCCAAGGCCTGGAAGTGAAGATTCCTGCCGGCGCCACCGGCCAGGTCAAGCTCGGCTGGCAGGGTTGCGCTGATGCAGGCCTGTGCTACCCGCCGCAATCGATCACCGTGGACCTTGGCGGTAACCCTGCCGTGGCTGCTACCGGCCAGGCCCAGGACCAAAGCCTGGCCAGCGGCCTGCAACAGCGCAGCCTGGGATGGAGCCTGCTGGTGTTTTTCGGCCTGGGCCTGCTGTTGGCCTTTGCTCCTTGTTCCCTGCCGATGTTGCCGATCCTCGCCGGCCTTGTCGTAGGCAGCGGCGCCAGCCCACGGCGCGGCTTTGCCCTGGCCGCCAGCTACGTGGTGTGCATGGCGCTGGTGTATGCCGCGCTCGGCGTATTGGCCGCGCTGCTCGGCGGCAACCTCGCTGCCCTGTTGCAAACGCCGTGGATCCTCGGCAGCTTCGCGGCATTGTTTGTGATCCTCGCCCTGCCGATGTTCGGCTTTTTTGAGCTGCAACTGCCGACCTTCCTGCGCGACCGCCTCGACAACGTCAGCCGCCAACAAAGCGGCGGCAGCCTAATGGGTGCCGGCGTGCTCGGCGCCTTGTCCGGTTTGCTGGTGGGGCCGTGCATGACCGCGCCCCTGGCCGGCGCCCTGCTCTACATCGCCCAAAGCGGCAATGCCCTGCACGGCGGCCTGATCCTGTTTGCCATGGGCATCGGCATCGGCGTGCCGCTGTTGCTACTGGTGACCGTGGGCAACCGTTTCCTGCCCAAGCCCGGCACCTGGATGAACATCCTCAAGGGCATCTTCGGCTTCCTGTTCCTCGCCACCGCCGTGCTGATGATTCGCCCGGTTGTAGGCGAAACCCTGTGGCTCGGCTTGTGGGGTGTGCTGGCGCTGGTCATGGCCTATTGCGGTTGGCGCCTGGCCCACGATTTCGGGCGTACCGCCATGCTGTTTGGTGCCGGCTCGCTGGTACTGGGCCTTTGGGGCAGCGTACTGGTGATCGGCGCGGCCGGCGGCAGCGACGACCCGTGGCAACCGCTGAAGGTCTACAGCGGCTCGCGGGTTGCCGGTGCACCCACGGCCCACGAAGCCTTCATGACCATCAATGACCCGGCCGTGCTGCGAAGCCAGCTCGACAGCGCCAAAGCGCAGGGCCAATGGGTGCTGGTGGACTACTACGCTGACTGGTGCGTGTCGTGCAAAATCATGGAGAAACAGGTATTCGCCAAACCCGAAGTACTGGACGCCCTCAAGGACGTACGCCTGCTGCGCCTCGACGTGACCGCCGACAACGCCGCCAGCCGCGAGCTGCTGGGCCGCTACAAAGTCCCGGGGCCGCCGAGCTTTGTCTGGATCGGCCCCAACGGTGAAGAGCGCCGCGCCCAGCGCATCACCGGCGAAGTCGACGCAGAGGCATTCCTGCAACGCTGGAACCTGACCCGGGAAGCCCTCTGATGCTGACACTGACCATCGGCACCTTCGCCATCGCCCTGAATCACTTGCTGCTGATCACGGCGTTGATCCTCGCCACCCTGGTGGGTTGGCGCGTGGCCAAGCGCGGCGGCGAGAACCCGGAGTCGGTGCTGTTCACGTTGTTTCTTCTGGGCATGCTCGCCGCACGCGTCAGCTTCGTGCTGATGTACTGGGCGTACTATAAAAATGACCCGCTGCAAATCGTAGACCTGCGTGACGGCGGCTTTCTCGCCTGGCCCGGCGTTATCGCGCTGGTCCTCGGCGCCTTGATCTACGGTTGGCGCCGCCCGCTGTTGCGCAAGCCACTGAGCGCCGGCGTGATCACCGGCCTGGCATTCTGGGCCTTGACCAGCCTGTCCCTGACCCTCTACGAAAAAGGCACCCATCTGCCAGACATCACCCTGCGCAACGCCAATGGCGAAACCGTGCAACTGGCCGACTACAAGGGCGGCCCGCTGGTGATCAATCTATGGGCCACCTGGTGCCCGCCGTGCCGTCGCGAAATGCCGGTACTGGAAAGCGCCCAGCGCCAGCGCCCGGACGTGACCTTCCTGTTCGTCAACCAGGCCGAAAGCATGCAAAGCGTCAGCACCTACCTGGCGACCCAGGGCCTGAACCTGGACAACGTGCTATTCGACGCCAGCGGCCGACTCGGCCAGGCCGTCGGGTCGATGGCCTTGCCCACCACGCTGTTTTATCAGCCTGACGGTCGCCTGATCAACAGCCACCTGGGCGAACTGTCCCAGGCCAGCCTGGCCCGCGCCATGGAGCGCTTCGAACCGACAGCCGCCCCCACTGCCCATCCGGCTACCACAAGGAATTCGCCATGCTCCGCCTCCGCCACCTGCTGACCCTCTTGCCCCTGACACTGGCTGCTACGCTCGTCCAGGCCGAAGACTGGCCGGCGCCGATCAAGAACATCGAGGCCAAGGGCGCCAAGATCATCGGCAAGTTCGATGCGCCCAGCGGTCTCACGGGTTATGCGGCGCAGTACCAGAACCGTGGCATGGCGCTATACCTGACGGCCGATGGCAAAAGTGTGATCGCCGGCAACCTGTACGATGCCGACGGCAATGACTTGAGCACCGCGCCACTAGAAAAGCTCGTGTATGCGCCGATGGCCAAGGAAGTCTGGGCCAAGATGGAACACAGCAACTGGATTCAGGACGGCAACAAGGATGCGCCGCGTATCGTGTATCTGTTCAGCGATCCGAACTGCCCGTACTGCAATATGTTCTGGGAACAGGCGCGGCCGTGGGTGAAGTCGGGCAAGGTGCAGTTGCGGCATATCATGGTGGGGATTATTCGTGAGGACAGCCCGGGCAAGTCGGCCGCGCTGTTTGCAGCCAAGGACCAGCAGCAGGCTCTTGAGGCTCATGAGTCAGCCGGTAAAGGCAGCAAGTTGCAGCCGCTGGAGAAGATCCCGGCAGATATCCAGGCCAAGCTGGATGCCAATATGAAGTTGATGGATGAGCTGGAGTTGTCGGCGACGCCGGCGATTTTCTATCTGGATGACAAGGGTGGGTTGCAGCAACAGCAAGGGGCGCCGTCGCCGGATAAGTTGGTGAAGATTCTCGGCCCGAAATAAACAGGAAAAGGCCTCCGAAAATTGGAGGCCTTTTCGTTTATACGCCTCGGCCCAAGCCGATCACACCTCTTCCACGATAAGTAACGTCACGTCAAAGTCGTTGCCGGGCGCTATTCCCATTCGAAGGTTATCAACGCTGAGTCGCATCGTATTTGAAGTGGCAACGAACACGCCCTGAAGCAGTTGCCAGGCTGTACCCGGCTCTGTGACGGGAGTGACTTCAATCCCTTGAGCAACCAGCACCATCCGAGGTTTGTTGCCTACGCCGCTGTTATCACGAACCCAGGCGCTGAACCTGTAATTACGCCCCGACTCCAGCTCGGTAAACACCTTGTACAGCTTCTCCCGCTGAGTGACCGGGTTGCTCGTGTCGGTGTAGCCCCAATCGAGCAAGTAGTAAACCGGTGTCGATTGCGGGCCTGCCCCATATTTCAGTTCCAGGTCCCTCGGGTCCGTAGCACCCGCCCCTTTCTGCCAGTTGTTCCATCCCTTGTAATCGGGATCAAAGTCCGTCTCGTCTCTGAAGCGCTTGCCAAACTCCAACTGCAAGGTTGGAAACTCTATCGAATTAGATAAAGTGCCACCGATCTGCGTCGTCGCCTTGAATACGACGAGCAAGGAAGTTTGATTACGCAGTTTCTCCAACTCTTCGCGCTTGAGCACTCGGGACAGGCCATTTCCCACATCGCTATCGGTAATCGGCTCGCCAATCATCACCCTGATGGTGTAGGCAGAACCATCATCCTTGGTCCCGATACAGTCCAGCCAACCATCCTGGCCCGCCAAAATGAACCACCATTTCTCCACGGTAATATGCGCATCCCCGTTAAAGGTTCGCAGGTCCAGAATGCCTCCCTGGGTGGCCGGCGGTGTAGCCTCTGGCACTACCGGCGTGGGCAAACGCACCGGTACGCTGATCTGCAGGTTCAGATCTTCAGAAGTGGCATGTTTGCACGCGCTGATAACGGTGTAGTTGATCGTGACCGTTTTGCCGCTGCCCTCGATCACGGCTTCACGCGGGATCTGGAAGTCGACGTACTTGGGATTGCTGGTGCCAGGTTTCGACGCCAGGGGCAAACAACTGCCGTCCGGTTGTGTCCAGCACACGTTGATGGTCTGAAGCGGATTGATCCCCTCGTATGCCACCCGCACGGTCACCCCGTCGCGACCGTTGTAGACCGTCAACTGTGACCCTACCGCTTCGCGCACGGTGGGTGCATCAAGCACCAAATCTTCCTGGACAATCCCCAATGTCAGTACCGGAAACTTCTTGGCGGAGGCCTTATCGGCCAAGCCATTAAAGTTCACCGCAAAATGCACTTCGAACTCGCTGCAATCCGCCAGCTTCTTCAGTTCGCTACGGGGCAAGGGAGTGTTGACGCCACTCCCCAGCCACTGCTCGGTCACAGGCTCACCCTCCAAAACCTGGAAGCTGTAGGTGCTACCGTCCTCAAGTTTGCCGGTTACCCATAACCAGCAGCGTTGCCCCAACTCAATGTAAGGCCAGGTTATGACCGTGCAATCGGCGTCACCAGAGAACGTATTAAGGTCTAGCGTGTTACCCGTAGCTTGCTCCACCTGTGGGGAGGGCAGCCCGGCGACATCGAGGATATTCACCACCCGCGGTGGAGATAACCAAGGGCCAGTACCACTGTGGGATACCGTATAGGTCAACGTAACGTTCTGCGCGAAATTGGCGCTGATCGCCGAGGGTGGCACCCGGAACTCCAACGAGGTTTCGCCCGCTTGCACGGTACGGCATTCAATCGCTGGCGAACCCAGGCCAGGCGTGCCGGAAAACGTGGGGCAAACACGATCACCTGCATGTATACCCTCGTAGGTAATCACTATGTGTGCGCCGTTCAAGGTGTTGGTCGGGTTGACTACCCAACTGCCGTTGAACTCCGTGGACTCCTTAAGATGCGGCGGTGGCAAGTCCAGTGCCGGGTCAACCCGCAACAGCGTAGTCGTGCGCAGGTGAAAATCCTGGGCATTGATAGGCAGCGGATTCTCATGAACGGGATCATCCGGTGTCGGAAGTATCGGCGCAGTACCGTCCCAGATGACCCCCATATGGGTTGTCAGGGCTGAATAGTCTTCCCGGCGCGACATCCAACCGCGAGCCAGCCTGAACTCGAACAGATGGTCGACATGTGCCTCGGCGGCGGTCACGACATGGTCATAGGCCACCCAGATAAATTGATACGGCACAATGTGCTGGTCACCGGCGACGGTGACAAATAACCGCTGACCGGCCTGGATCATGGGCCATGCCTTGATCTGGATGGTTTCGTCGCCCTGGAACTCGTACATGTTCAGCCACCATGTGCTCCATTCCAGCCTGGAATGCAGGAACACTGGCAATGACACGCGAAGATCAGCCTCCCTGACGTCCTGGATCTCCAACTCCAGCACCAGTGATTCCTCAAGCCGACCGGCCACCGTAGCGGTGTACCAGATCAGCACCGTATGCCCGATGCAGGTGCTGACCCATTGCCAGGGAACCGGGATCTCAACATGGCCGTCGGTGCTGCCGGGGACTTCAATCGGTTCGAACGCTGGCTCCGGCTGGTCCTTGATTGCCCAATACAACGTGACGGGGGCAGCCTGCATGTTCGGCACGGTGATCGTCGCAAGCGTGCCATCCCTGGCATCGATGGGATAAAGCAAGCTGTTGTTGATCGCGTATTGAATCTGTACGTAAGGCAATTCAGGGTTGGCAGCGTCTGATAGGACGGCTGTGGTTTCGGGGAGTGTTTTTTTAACCACGACAAGAACTCCTGTTCAGGAAGGGATAACCATTGGCCGCTCTACCGGCAAGCCGTAACGACTGGGTTATCTAGCGCGCTGAACTGGAACCTTGCCTACTGTGAGAATTGACAGTTCTGCCCCCGCAGGGGCACTAACCCGATCAACGGTAGCCAGCCCGATAGTGCACCGGACGAGCACCTGACCGACTTAAAACCCCTCCAGCTCCGCCATCAAATCACTCAACCGATCCACCGTCCCTGCACTGATCTCATTCGCCGCAAGCCCCTCGATATACCCCGCCAACGCCTCCACCGTGCTGCACTCGAACATCGCCCGCAACGGTACATCCCGCTGCAACGTCTTCTGCACCCGCGACGCAATCTGCGTGGCCAGCAACGAATGCCCACCCAACTCAAAGAAGTTGTCCTGCACACCCACCCGCTCAACCTTCAACACCTCAGCCCAAATCCCGGCCAACGTCTGCTCCAGCTCATTACGCGGCGCCAGATAATCCTGGCTGTGCAACTGGCCAATCTCCAGTTCCGGCAAAGCCTTGCGGTCCAGCTTGCCGTTGGCGTTCAACGGCAAACGATCCAGCCATAACCAATGCAGCGGCACCATATATTCCGGTAGCTCGGCCCTTAGGCGTTGCTTGATGCGGTCAAGGCGCTCGCCCGGATTCAACAGCGCATCCGCCGCCACCAGGTAGCCCACCAGGTGCTTGCCGTTGACGCCCTCTTGCACCCCAACCGCCGCATCCCGCACTTCAGGTTGTTCATGCAAACGCGCTTCGATTTCACCCAGCTCAATCCGGTAACCGCGAATCTTCACCTGATGGTCGATGCGCCCGACGTACTCCAACACGCCATCGCTGCGCCGACGCGCCAGGTCGCCGGTGCGATACAGCCGCTCCCCCGCCGCGCCAAATGGATTAGGCACAAACACCTGGGCCGTGCGCAGCGGATCGCTGACATAACCACGACCCACGCCAGTCCCCGCCACGCACAACTCGCCGACCGCACCTTGAGGCACCAACTCCAGCGCGCCATCCAGCAGGTACAAACGGTTGTTGTCGGTCGGCGTGCCAATCGGCAGGTAAGTGCCACGGGTCGACGCCAGGTCGACGCGGAAGAACGCCACGTCATCCGAACACTCCGCCGGGCCATACGCGTTGACCAGGCCAATATCCGGATAACGCAGCAACCACTGATGCGCCAACTCCGGCGGCATCGCCTCACCCGTCGGCAGCATCCAGCGCAAGCCGTCCAGGCTCATGCGTTCCTGAGCGAGCATGCCCTGGATCAGCGACGGTACGCTCTCCAGCACAGTAATGCCCTGGGCCTGGACATGCGCCAGCAAGCCTTGCGGATCATGGGCAATGGTGTTCGGCACAATATCCACCCGCGCCCCGAACAGCGGCGCAGCGAGGAATTGCCACACCGAGATATCGAAACTTTGCGAGGCCGTCTGGGCGATCACATCGTGCTCAGTCAGGTGCAGATACGGCACCTTGCTCAACTGGTTATTGAGCATGCCGCGCTGTTCCACCATCACACCCTTGGGCAAACCGGTGGAGCCCGAGGTGTAGATCACGTAGGCAAGGTTATCCGCCGCGCTGTAGATCCCCGGGTTTTCCTCGGAGCCAACCAGCGCCTCCCACACCAGCAACTTCGGCCGCGCGCCACAGGCGAACGCTTCCAGCAACAGATCCGCCTGCTCCCGACAAGCCTCGGTGCACACCAGCAATGGCGTGCGGCTCAGGTCGATGATTCGGCTCAAGCGTTGCGTCGGCAGCCCCGGATCCAGCGGTAAGTAACCGGCACCGGCCTTGAAGCTGCCGATGATCATCCCCAGCAAATCCAGATTACGTTCAGCCAGCAACGCCACCGGTTGATCCAGCCCGACACCGGCGCCAACCAGCGCATGGCCCAGGCGGTTACTGCGCCGGTTCAACTCGGCATAGCTCCATTGCTGATCCAGGCAACTGGCGGCGATGCGCTGCGGATGCTGCGCCACCTGGGCTTCGAACAGTTCGACGTAGCTGTGCTCCAGCGGATACGCATGCTCACTCTGGTTGCAGCCGTCCACCAGGAACTCACGTTCCTGCTTACCAATCAACGGCAAGTCGGCCATGTCGCCATGGAAGCCCTGCACCAGCGCCAGCAGCAAACGCTTGAATTCGCCGAGCATGCCTTGCACGGTGGTTTCATCGAAATAACGCTGATCGTAAGACAGGTGCAAGCCCAGGTCATCGCCCGGGTAGCACACGGCAGTCAGCGGAAAGTTGGTGTGGGTGCGACCGGAATCCGAGGTGGCGTTCAGGCTTTGCGCACGGTCCAGCACCGAGACTTCCACCGGAGCGTTTTCGAACACGAACAGGCTGTCGAACAGCGGCTGGCCCTTGGGCAGTTCGCTGTGTTCCTGGATGGTCACCAGCGGCAGGTATTCGTACTCGCGCAGTTGCATATTGCTGTCGAGCAGGCCGTTCAACCATTGGCGCACGCTGAACTTCTGATCGTCCTCAGGCAGCTTGACCCGCAACGCGATACTGTTGATAAACAGCCCGACGGTGCGCTGCATCTCTGGCATTTCCACCGGGCGCCCGGCCACGGTGACGCCGAACAGCACGTCGCGATCACCGCTCAAGCGCCGCAGCACCAGGGCCCACGCCGCCTGGGCGAAGGTGTTCACCGTCAGTTGATGCGCCTGGGCCAACTCGCGCAAGTGCGCACCGTCGCGCACATCAAGGCGGGTGTAGCAGTCGCCCACCACCATGCCGCCGCTGTGGCCAGCATGTTCGCGCAGGAACGGCCGGTCGCTCGGAATCGGCGTGGTGCGCTCAAAGCCTTGCAGGTTCTGCTGCCACCACTGGCGCGCTTCGGCGAGGTTCTGGCGCTGCAGCCAGGCGATGTAATCGCGATAACGCGGCGGCATCGCCAGTTGCGCATCGCGACCTTCGCCAAGGGCCATGTAGATGTCGAAGAAATCGTTCATCAACAGCGAGCGGCACCACGCATCAATCAAGATGTGGTGGTTGCTCATCATGAACCAGTAGCGGGCCTCACCCACGCGGATCAGCCGCAGGTGGAACGGTGCCTGGTTGAGCAGATCGAAGCCGGCTTCACGCTCGCTTTTGAGCAGCGCTTGCAGACGCGGTTCCTGTTCACTTTCAGGCTCGGCGCTCCAGTCGAGGTATTCGATCGGCGTACTGCCGGGCTTGTGGATAACCTGCAGCATGTCTTCGCCCACGTTCCAGCAGAACGAGGCACGCAAGGCTTCGTGACGGGCGATTACTGCCTGCCAGGCCTGGGCGAAACGCTCGGGGTCGAGGGCGCTGTTGATACGGTAGCGGTCCTGCATGTAATAGAGGCCGGTGCCCGGTTCCAGCAGGGTGTGCAGCAGCAGGCCTTCCTGCATCGGGGTCAGCGGGTACACGTCTTCAATCGCATTGGCCGGCACCGGCAGCGCGTCGAGTTGCCCCTGCGTGAGGTGCGCCAGCGGGAAGTCCGACGGTGTGAGGCCGCCCGCGTCGTCCTTGAGGCAATGCTCGATCAGGCTTTGCAGTTCCGCCAGGTAAGCGTCCGCCAGTTCTGCAATGGTCTGGCGGTCATGGCGCTCACGGCTGAAGGTCCAGCGCAGCACCAGTTCACCGCCGTACACCTGGCTGTCGACGCTCAACTCGTTGGGCAGCGGCGCGTCCGGGTCATGGGCAATACCGGCGAACTCGTCCAGCGGGTGGAACAGTGCGTCGGCGCCAAAGCTCTGGTCGAACTGGCCGAGGTAGTTGAAGGTGATGTTCGCCGTCGGCAGCGCGGCCATGGTCTGGCGGCACAGGTCGTCGGCCAGGTAGCGCAGCACGCCATAACCCAAACCCTTGTGGGGCACGCCGCGCAGTTGCTCCTTGATCGCCTTGATCGAGGCGCCCTGCCCGGCGGCGTCTTCGATGTGCAACGGGGTCAGGCGCAGCGGGTAGGCGCTGGTGAACCAGCCGACGCTGCGGGTCAGGTCGATCTCGTCGAACAAGGTTTCGCGGCCGTGGCCTTCGAGCTGGATCAGTGCCGATTCATGGCCGCTCCAGCGGCATAGCACACGGGCCAGGGCGGTCAGCAGCAAATCGTTGACCTGGGTGCGGTAAGCGCTTGGCGCCTGCTGCAATAGCTGGCGGGTACGCTCGGCGTCCAGGCGCACGCTGACGGTATCGGCGTCGCGGTTGCGCAGCGAGCCTTGCGGGCGGTCCACCGGCAATTCAACGGAGGGACCGGCCAACTGCTGCTGCCACACGTCCAGTTCTTCACGCAGGGACTCGCTGCCGGCGTAAGCCTGCAAACGGGCCGCCCAGTCGCGCAAGGCGCTGGTCTTGGCCGGCAGGCTGACGGGCTGGCCGTCGCTCAACTGGCGATACACGGTCTGCACATCTTCCAGCAACACACGCCACGAAACACCGTCCACCACCAAGTGATGGATCGCGATCAGCAGGCGCCGCTGGCCTTGCGGCCCGTCTACCAGCAGGGCGCGCAACAGCGGGCCATGGGCGAGGTTGAGGCTGCGCTGGGTGTCGCTGAACAGCGCGCTGCACTGCTCCATGTCCGGCACCTGGGCTTGCAAAAGCAGGCCGCCTTCCGGCACCGCCAAGTGTTCGGCGTGCCATTGGGCATCGCGCCGGGTGAAGCTCAGGCGCAGGGCATCGTGGTGTTCCAGCACCGCCAGCAGCGCCTGTTCCAGGCGATGGGGTTCGAGGGCCTGAGCCGGCTCCAGCAGCAGCGCCTGGTTCCAGTGTTGGCGCTCGGGGATGTCGGTGTCGAAGAACCAGTGCTGGATCGGTGTCAGCCCGGAAGCGCCGGTCAACACGCCTTGCTCGGCGATGACCTGTTCGGTGCGGGTCGCCACGGCGGCCAGGGTTCGCACGGTCTGGTGCTGGAACAAATCACGCGGGCTGAAATGAATCCCCGCCTGCCGTGCCCGGCTGACCACCTGGATCGACAGGATCGAGTCGCCGCCCAGCTCAAAGAAGTTATCGTCGAGGCCGACCTGTTGCACGTTCAACACCGCACACCAGATCGCCGCCAGGGTTTGCTCCAGCTCGTTGCGTGGCGCCACGTAATGCTGACGATTCGCCTCGGGATCCGGCTGCGGCAAGGCGCGGCGGTCGAGTTTGCCGTTGGCGGTCAGCGGCATGCTGTCCAGCACGATCAAGTGCGCGGGCACCATGTAGTCCGGCAGCTGGGCTTTCAGATGCGCCTTGAGGGATTCGCGCAACGCGCCCTGCTCTTCGTCGCTGACCAGATAGGCCACCAACTGTTTGCCGCTCGGCGAATCCTGCGCCAGCACAACCGCTTCACGCACCGCTTCGTGTTCCAGCAGGCGGGTTTCAATTTCCCCCAGCTCGATGCGGAAACCTCGAATCTTCACTTGGTGGTCAATACGGCCGAGGTATTCCACCAGGCCATCGGCACGCTGGCGCACCAGGTCGCCGGTGCGATACAGGCGACCGCCGTTCATGGCAAACGGATCCGCCACGAACCGCTCCGCCGTCATGCCCGGACGCTGGTGATACCCCTGGGCCAGGCCGGCACCGCCGACGTACAACTCGCCGGTCGCGCCTTGCGGCACCAGGGCCAAATCCGCATCCAGAATGTAGGCCACACGCGCGCCGATGATGCTGCCGATCGGCACGCTGCCGGCGCCCTCTTCCAATGTGTCCGGGGCCAGACTGGCCAGCGGCATCACCACGGTTTCAGTCGGGCCATAGGCGTTGAAAAACAGCGCCGGCTTGAACGCGGCGCGGATGCGCTGCAAGTGCTCGCCGGTCAAGGCTTCGCCGCCGGTGATGCACATGCGCACCGGTAAGGTCTGATTTTGCGTGGCCAGCCATTGCGCCAACTGGCTGCCGTAGCTCGGAGTGAAGCCGAGGATATTGATGCGATGCTGACGAATCAGCCCGCAGATTTCTTCCGCGTCCCATTGGCCCTGGGCACGCAAAACCACCTGGGCGCCGCTGAGCAGCGGCACCAACAGACGCTCGGTGGCGGCGTCGAAGTTGATGGAATAGAAGTGCAGCTCGCAGTCATCGGGGCGCATGCCGAAGCGTTCGATCACCGCCCGGCAATGCATGGCGATTTCACCGTGGCACACCACCACGCCCTTGGGCTTGCCGGTGGAGCCGGAGGTGTAGATCAGGTACGCCTGATGTTGCGGCAGGCTGATGAAAGGCACCTCACTGGCCGGGTAGCTGGCCAGGGTCGGCAGGTCATCTTCCAGGCACCAGCGGCCGACGCTGGCAGGCAGCTCGCCCAACGCCTCGAACATTGCAGCATCGCTGAGCAACAGGCCGATGCCACTGTCTTCAATCATGTAGTGCAAGCGGTCCAGCGGGTATTCCGGGTCCAGCGGCACATAGGCGCCGCCAGCCTTGAGGATCGCCAGCAGGCCGACGACCATTTCCAGCGAACGCGGCAGCGCCAGGCCGACCCGCACCTGAGGGCCCACGCCACGTTCACGCAGCATCCAGGCCAGGCGATTGGCGCGGCTGTCGAGTTCGCTGTAGCTCAAGGTCTGCCCGGCAAAGGTCAACGCCGGGGCATCGGGACGGGCCAGGGCCTGCTCGCTGAACAGGTGATGAATGCACTGATCGAGGCGATGCTCGCCCGCTTCAATGCCGAGGCTGTCTTGCAGGGAGCGCTGTTCGCCAGCCTCCAGCAACGGCAACTCACTCAGGCGTTGTTGCGGATCGGCCAGCAAGGCTTCCAGCAGGTTTTGCCAGTGCGCGGCCATACGGGCAATGCGCGGCTCGTCGAACAGATCAGTGCTGTAAGTCAGGCAGCAACCCAGGCGATGGTCGAGGTCGGTGACTTCCAGGTTGAGGTCGAACTTGGTGGCGCGGGCATCGTTGGCCAGGTACTCGACGGTCATCCCGGCCAGGGTGCGGCTCTGCTGGAATTCCCAGCGTTGCACGTTGCACATCACCTGGAACAGCGGGTTGTAAGCAGCACTGCGCGGTGGTTGCAGGGCTTCCACCAAGTGGTCGAACGGCAGGTCTTGATGGGACTGGCCTTCGATCACCGTGTGGCGAACCTGGTCGAACAATTCGCCGACGCTCATCTGACCGTTGAGCTGGCAACGCAGCACTTGGGTATTGAGGAATGCACCGATCAGCCCTTCACTCTCCGGGCGAATCCGGTTGGCCACTGGCGCCCCGATACGCAGGTCGGTCTGGCCGCTGTAGCGGTAGAGCAACACCGCGAGGGTGGCGGTCATGGTCATGAACAGGGTCAGGCCGCGCTCGGCGTTGAAGGCACGCACGCGGGCAGCGAGGTCATCGCTTAAATCGAAACGGTACAGCTCGCCCTGGTGGCTTTGCACCGGTGGCCGTGGGCGGTCGGCCGGCAACTCCAGCAGTGGATGTTCAGTGCCCAGTTGCGCGGTCCAGTAATCCAGTTGGCGCTGGCGTTCGCCGGATTCCAGCCACTGGCGTTGCCACACGCTGTAGTCGAGGTACTGCACCGGCAGCGGCGCCAGCGGCGATTCGCGGTCGTCGATAAAGGCTTCGTACAGTGCGCTGAGTTCACGGGCAAAGATGTCCATGGCCCAGCCTTCAGTGACGATATGGTGCAGGGTCAGCACCAGGTAATGTTCCTGCTCACCGGCCTTGACCAGGCAGGCGCGCAGCAGCGGGCCGGTTTCCAGATTGAAAGGTGTATGGGCTTCGTGGTCGGCCAGTTGCTGTACGCGCCGTTGGCGCTCGGCTTCATTGAACGCCGAGAAATCCTGCCAATCCATGCGCACGCCGGTTTGCGCCGCGACCTTCTGCTGCGCCACGCCGTTGATGCTCGGGAAGGTGGTGCGCAGGGTTTCGTGACGCATGATCAAGGCCTGCAACGCCGCCTCGAAACGCCCCACGTCCAGCACCCCGCGCAGCCGCGCCATGCCGCCGACGTTATACGCCGGGCTGTCGGGCTCCATCTGCCAGAGGAACCACATGCGCTGCTGGGAATAGGACAGCGGCACCGGTTGGCTGCGGTCGACTTTGCCGATGGCCAACTGTTGGTTGCGCTGGCCCGAGGCTTGGATCAGGCGGACTTGCTCGGCGAAATCGCCCAGCTCGCTGGCTTCGAACAGCGTGCGCAACGGCAGCTCGACGTCGCAGGCCTGACGGGTGCGGGAGATGATTTGCGTGGCCAGCAACGAATGGCCGCCGAGGGCGAAGAAGTCGTCCCGCAGACCGATGCGTGGCAGGGCCAAGACTTCGCGCCAGATCGCGGCGATTTGCTGCTCCAGCGGTGTTTGCGGTTCGACGTGCTCACGCACCTGCCACACCGGTTCCGGCAAGGCGCGGCGATCCAGTTTGCCGCTGGGGCTCAGGGGCATTGTGTCCAGGCGCATCAATTGCGCGGGCACCATGTACTCCGGCAGCTCGGCGACCAGGGCGGCTTTTACGTCGTGTTCATCCAGCGGTTCGCTGGTGGTGTAGTAACCGATCAACTGCTCACCGCCAGCGGTTTCGCGCACCAGCACCACCGCTTGGGCGATACCATCGAGGGCCAACAGGCGGGCTTCGATTTCTTCCGGTTCTACACGGAAGCCACGCAACTTCACCTGCTGATCCAGGCGTCCGAGATATTCCAGCACACCGTCGGTGCTCCAGCGCACGCGGTCACCGGTGCGATACAGGCGTGCGCCCGCCTCGCCCAACGGGTCGGCGACAAACCGTTCAGCGGTCAGCCCGGCACGCCCGAAGTAACCGCGGGCCAGGCCGATGCCGCCGATGCACAACTCACCCGGTACACCGGCCGGCAGCGGGTTGAACTGATCGTCCAAGACTCGACAAATCACATTGCCCAGTGGCCGGCCAATCGGCGAACGCTCGCCGTCATCCGCCTGGCAATGCCAGTGCGTCACGTTGATCGCGGTTTCGGTCGGGCCATACCGGTTGTGCAACTGCACCGCCGGCAACTGCGCCAACACCCGGTTACGTAGCTCGGCGGGCAGCGCTTCACCGCCAGAGAACAGGCGACGCAGGCTGGTGCATTCAGCGGCCAACGGTTCATCGACAAACAGCTGCAACAGCGGCGGCACAAAGTGCAGCGTGGTCACGCCGTGTTCCTGCACCAGCTGGGCAATACGATGCGGGTCACGATGCTCGCCGGGGCCGGCCAGTACCAGGCGGCAACCGGTGATCAGCGGCCAGAAACACTCCCACACCGACACGTCGAAACTGATGGGCGCCTTTTGCATCAGCACATCGGTTTCATCCAGTTGGTAGGTAGCTTGCATCCACTGCAAACGCTCGGCCAGCGCGGCATGGGTGTTGCCCACGCCCTTGGGCTGGCCGGTGGAGCCGGAGGTGTAGATCACGTAGGCGAGGTTGTCGCCATTCAAGTGCAGGCCCGGTGCGTGGGTCGGCCAGCTTTCCAGATTGAGGCTGTCCATGGCGATGACGCAGACGCCTTCAGCCGCAGGCAATTGTTCCAGCAGCGAAGTCTGGGTCAGCAGCAGTTGCACGCCGCTGTCCTTGAGCATGTAGGCCAGGCGTTCGGCGGGGTAGTCCGGGTCCAGCGGCACGTAGGCACCGCCGGCCTTGATGATCGCCAGCAGGCCGATCAGCAGTTGCGGCGAACGCTCGGCGGCGATGGCCACGCACACGTCCGGGCCCACGCCCTTGTCGCGCAGGTAGTGGGCCAGGCGGTTGGCCTGGGTGTGCAACTGCGCAAAGGTCAGGCTGCCGTCCTGCCACACCAGTGCGGTGCGTTCCGAGACCTGTTGGTTGAGTTGTTCCGGCAGCCAGTGCTGCGCCGCCGTGCACGGCGCTGCGCTCCATTGGTGTTGTTGGGTGTGTTCATCGGCGTGCAGCAAGTTCAAATCGCCGATGGCTTGTTGCGGCTGTTCGCAGACGGCTTGCAGCAGGTTGATGAAGTGCTCGGCCAGTCGCTCGATGGTGGCGACGTCGAACAGCTCATCGGCGTAGTCGAAGGACAGGCTCAGGCGCCCATTGCGGTCTTCTTCGCTGTGCAGTTGCAGGTCGAACTTGGCTTCGCGGCTGTGCCATGCCAGCTCGTCGGCGAGCAGGCCCGGCAGGCGGCGCAAGGCGCTGAGGTCGCGTTGCTGGTGGTTGAACATCACCTGGAACAGGCCTTGCTCCCGGGCTTGCGGGAAGGCTTCCAGCAGTTGCTCAAACGGCAGGTCTTGATGGGCCTGGGCGCCAAGGGCAGTGTTGCGGGTAGCCGTCAGCAATTCGCTGAAGGGCAGGCGCGCGTCCAGCTCTGCACGTAGCACCTGGGTATTGATGAAGAAGCCGATCAGGCCTTGGGTTTCCTGGCGCGGACGGTTGGCGTTGGGCACGCCGATGCGGATATCGCGCTGGCCGCTGTAGCGATAAAGCAGGCTCTGGAACGCCGCGAGCAACAGCATGAACGGGGTGGACTCGTGGGCTTGGGCGGTCTTGCGAATGGCTTCGCCGAGGTTCGCGCTTACGCGTACGCTGTGACGGGAAGCACTGCGTATGTGATGTGCCGAGCGCGGGTGATCGGTGGCCAGGCTCAGGGTTGGGTGTTCGTCGCCAAGCTGTGCTTTCCAGTAAGCCAGTTGCCGCTGGCCCTCGCCTTCGGCCAGCCACTGGCGCTGCCAACTGCCGTAGTCGGCGTATTGCAGGGCCAGCGCCGGCAGCTCCAGGGTTTGGCCCTGGGAGGCGGCGGCGTACAAGCGGGAGAATTCGTCGATCAACACGGTGAGCGACCAACCGTCCGCGATGATGTGGTGCATCGTCACCAGCAACTGGTGATCTTCGTCATCCAGGCGCACCAGCGTCACCCACAGCAGCGGGCCCTTCTCCAGGTCGAACTGGGTGCGGGCTTCGTCTTCGCGGATCTGGTTCGCGCGGGCTTCACGCTCGGCGGCAGGCAGGTCGCCGAGGTCGATGACTTGCAGGTCGAAATCAACCTTGGGGTCGACCCGCTGGAAGCCTTGGCCATCGCGTTCAAAGAAGCGCGTACGCAGGGCTTCGTGGCGTTGGATCAGTTGCTGGAAGCTTGAGCGCACCGCATCTTCAGCCAGCTCGCCGCGCAAACGCAGGGCGCCGGGAATGGTGTAGGCGCTGCTGTGCGGATCGAGTTGCCAGTTGATCCACAGGCGGTTTTGCGCGAGGGATTGCGGCAGGTCTTCCTGGCGCGACAGGGCATGGATCGCGCCTTGGGCAACGCCGCCGTCCTGCTGCAATTGCGCAACACTGGTAGCGAAGGCGGCCAGGGTTGGCGCTTCGAACAACAGGCGCAGGTTCAGCTCCAGGCCGAGGGTTTCCCGCAGGCGAGCGACCACCTGGGTGGCGCTGATGGAGTTGCCGCCCAGCAGGAAGAAGTGATCATCAGCGGCGACCTGCGCCACCTGCAATTGCTCGCACCAGATCGCGGCAATCCGGCTTTGCAGTTCGGATTCCAGCGCCGCGTCGCCGACCTGCGCTTGCACGCCCGGGAACTGTGCATAACTGTCGAGACTGCCATCCGCCAAGCGTGTACGGCACGCCGAACGCTGCACCTTGCCGCTGGAGGTTTTCGGCAAGCCGCCGGGGTTGAGCAACACCACCACGCTCGGTGCTTCCTGGCAGGCTTCGGCCACCGCTTGGCGAATCGCCTTGATCAGCGCTTCGGGCGGCAGGACTTTCTGCACGCTGCGGCTGATTTCGGCGGCGATGCCGATGCCTTCCAGGCCCTGGTCATTCACCGCAAACGCCGCGACCCGACCCTTGCGCACCACTTCCACTTCGCGCTCGATGGCTTGTTCAATGTCTTGGGGATAGAGGTTGTGGCCCCGCACGATCAGCAGGTCTTTCAGGCGGCCGGTGATGAATACTTCACCTTCGCGGATAAACCCCAGGTCGCCGGTACGCAGCCAAGTCCGGCCTTCGTGTTGGACAAAGGTCTTGGCGGTGGCTTCAGGATTGCGCCAATAACCGTGGGCGATGCTCGGGCCGGTGGCCCAGATTTCACCGGCGGCATTGTCTGGGAGCGTCGCCAGGGTGGCGGGCTCGGCAATCAGCACTGCATGTTCAGGCTGGCTGGTGCCGCAACTCATGATCGCCGCGCCCTGCCCAGGCTCGGCGCGGTTGGCGGCCAGGGCCTGTTCGTCCAGGCGCAGCGCCGGGATGCCGTGGCCACGGGTGCCGCCGGCAACGAACAAGGTGGCCTCGGCCAACCCGTAGGAGGCGAAGAAATTATTCGAGGTAAAACCGCACGCGGCAAACTTCTCGGCGAAGCGTTCGAGGGTGTCGAGGCGAATCGGTTCGGAGCCGGAATACGCCACGCGCCACTTGCTCAGGTCCAGGCGATCCAACGCCGATTCACTGACCCGTTCGCTGCACAAACGATAGGCAAAATCCGGCCCGCCGCTGATGGTGCCGCCGTATTCGCTGATCGCTTCCAGCCAGCGCAATGGCCGGCCGAGGAAGTACGCCGGCGACATCAGCACGCACGGCACACCACTGAAGATCGGTTGCAGCAGGCCGCCGATCAGGCCCATGTCGTGGTACAGCGGCAACCAGCTGACGATCACGTCGTCGGGGTTCAGGTCGATGCCAAAGCCCCGGCGGATCAGCAGCTCGTTGGCCACCAGGTTGCCGTGGGTAACTTGCACGCCCTTGGGTAACGCAGTGGAGCCGGAGGTGTATTGCAGGAAGGCAATGTCATCGTCTTCCAGGTTCGGGGCCATCCAGTCGGTGGCGATGTTGGCACTCAGTTGGTCAACGCACAGCAACTGTGGCGCGCCTTCCAGCTGCGCCAGCGAATCGCCGAGGCTGGCGGTGGTCAGCAGCAACCGGGGCTCGGCGTCTGCGATGATCGACAGCAGCCGCTCCTGATGATGACGGCGGGCGGACTCCGGCGGATACGCCGGCACCGCGATGACACCGGCGTACAGGCAACCAAAGAACGCCGCGACATAATCCGGCCCGCTGGGGAACAACAGCACCGCGCGGTCGCCCAGGTCGGCGTTGGCCTGCAAGGCGGCGGCGATGGTGCGGGCGCGCAGGTCGAGGTCACGGTAACTGAGGAGAACACTCTGCTCGGCCGTCTCGGCGAGAAAGCGTAACGCCAGTTGATCCGGGGTTTGCGCGGCGCGGCGTTGAAGGGACTGGACCAGGGTGCGGGGAAGTTCGAAGGCGTCCATCATGGGGTTCCTGCCTGAAATCGGCTTACTGGGAAATCGGGGAATGTGTGGCCAGGTGGCTTGTTCAGCCGATCGCCCGGGCCATCTGCCGCGCCGCGCCATTGCGCCAGCGGGCCAGGTGTTCGTCGGCGTAACGCCGCACACAGCGCAGTACAGAACTCTCGTGCTGCACCAGGAAGAAGTGGTGACCGTCGAACATGTCGAGGGAAAAACCGCTGGCGGTGTCTTGTTGCCAGTCCAGCAGTTGATCGGCGCGCACGCTGTCTTGCTTGCCGCCAAATACGTGGATCGGCAGGGTCAGGGGCTCGCGCTCGCCGTACTCGAAACTGCCGCACAGGAGGAAGTCGGCCCGCAGAATCGGCAGCATCAACTGCATCAGTTCGGCGTTGGCCAGCACGTCTTCGCCCGTGCCTTTGAGTTCACGCAGGCGGGCGATCAGTTGCTCGTCGTTTTTCTCGACGGCGTATTCGCTCACATCGCGACAGGCCGGGCCGGCGGTGCCCGAGGCGAACAGCGCCAGTGGTTGCGGTACACCGCGTTCACGCAGGGCATGGGCCAACTCGAACGCCAGCAGGCCGCCGAGGCTGTGGCCGAACAAGGCGTAGGGGCCGTCCAGCTCGGCGCTGATCTCATCGGCCAGTTGCCCGGCCAATGCCTTGATGTCGCGCTGCAAGGGCTCGTCCATGCGCATGCCGCGCCCCGGCAGTTCCAGCGGCCGCACCTGCAACCACTCGGGCAGCGCCCGCCGCCAGCGGCTGTAGACCATGGCACTGGCGCCGGAATAAGGCAGGCAAAACAGGCGTAATCGAGCCGGTGTGTTCATTTCAGACCACCCCTCTGCTCACACGATAAAAACCCATTTTGTCTTCCTCCAGGTGCTGATCCTTGGCCGGTTTGTTAACTGGCCTTTCACCCATGAGAACGGATGGCACCTGGAAATAATTAGTCAGCAGACGCGGTTCACCTCTCTCGATAATGCATAAGATTAGTTCGTCTTCTCATTTGACAATCATTATCATTAAGCATAATTTGTTGCCCGATGTGTAGGAGGCCTCAGCAAGGACGCCCTCCCCCAACCTTCTCTTGCAACAAGGTGACTTCCATGACGGAACAAGTATCCACAGGCAGGTGCGACTCACCCCTCCTCCAGGCCTTTGTCGATAATCGGCTGATCCTGGTCAAGATCGCAGCGCGTATTACCGGCTGTCGTTCCCGCGCCGAAGATGTGGTGCAAGACGCCTACTTCCGGTTGCAATCGGCACCGACCATTACGTCGTCGTTCAAGGCACAGCTCAGTTACCTGTTCCAGATCGTGCGTAATCTGGCGATTGATCACTACCGCAAGCAGGCGCTGGAGTTGAAGTACTCCGGCACTGAAGAGGAAGGCTTGAATGTGGTTATTCACGGGGCTTCACCTGAGACTTCGCACATCAATTTCTCCACCCTGGAAAACATCGCGGATGCGTTGACCGAGCTGCCTCAGCGCACGCGGTATGCGTTTGAGATGTACCGGTTGCATGGGGTGCCGCAGAAGGATATTGCCAAGGAGCTGGGGGTTTCGCCGACGCTCGTGAACTTTATGATTCGGGATGCGTTGGTGCATTGTCGGAAGGTTTCCGGGACCCATAGCGACACGTTTGCGCGGCGGGTTTGATTGGCTCTGCTGTTGAGTACATATCCGTTATTTGGATGATGGCTTCGATTGGTTCCGCTCTTACAGCGGCTCACTTTTGAAAAGCGCAAAAGTAAGCAAAACGCTCTTGCCCCACCACTCGGCACCTCGCTTGGGCTCGGTGTGCCCTCTCTCCGGTAGTACGAAGCGGGCCGCCGCGACGGGGCGTCCCTGCCCCGTCGCGGCTAAACCGGCGTCCTGCCGGTTTACCCGCTCCGTACTACCTGCGTTCGGCCAGCGTGGTTTAACGGGGCGCCTAAGATCAAGATCAAAAGCAAAGCACAGCGGCCTACCGGCCGGCTTGAGTGGTGTAGAGCAACGGCAAAATCAAAAACAAAAGCGGGCACGGTCCAAATGTGGGAGCGGGCTTGCTCGCGAAGGTCGTTAACGATGACGTTGGCATCCTGAATGAACGCGCTGTTCTCGGGTTTTTCGCGAGCAAGCCCGCTCCCACATAAAAGCAGCTCTGCTTTCGCTCTCGCTCTGGCCCTTGACCTTGACCTTGCTTCTAACACTCAAGCCGGCCGGTAGGCCGCTGTGTTCTTGATCTGCTGTTGATCTTGATCTGACTGCCCCATTCAGCCCGAGGCCGAACGCAGGTATTGCGGAGCGGGTAAACCGGCAGGACGCCGGTTTAGCCGCGACGGGCCAGGGACGGGCCGTCGCGGCGGCCCGCTTCGCGATGCCGGAGTGAGGGCACGCCGAGCCTAGGCGAGGTGCCGACAGGCGGGGCAGAGCGTTTTGGTTACTTTTGACTGGGCCGGCATTCCGGCTTTTCAAAAGTGACCCGCTGTAAGAGCGGAACCATAAGCAGCCGTTACCGCAGCAACGGATATGTACTCGGTCAAACCAACCCACACCGCTCAAAAAACCGCTCCCGCCCCAGAATCATCAACGCCGCCCGCTTATGCGGAAAATCAAACTCCTTCTCACAGTGGAAACACTGATTCTGCATATACCCAATCATCTTCCCATTATCCGCCCGAGGCTCAGCCACCACACGCTGCGTACGCGGATCATCAAGAAACAGGTAATGCACCAACGCCGATAGCCAACTCGCTACCTTATGCGGCCCCCGGTGATGCTCTTCCCCTACCAACATATGAATCCCGCGATCGTAATCCCCCGCATCATAAAACGGCGCAATCCGATCCTCCTTCGCCCAATACGCCTCGAAATAAGCAAACGGCTCATCGTCAAAACAGCCCATCAACGTCAACGCATGGGGATCCGCTTCCAGCTTGTCCAAATACTCCCGATGCTGCTCCAGGCTGCCACTTTCCTGCCAGAAATTCGCCACCCGCGTACTGTTCTGCCAACGATTAAACCGCGCCAGATCAACATCAATCTCCACCGTGCGCAGTGAAATCCACGCCCCCAACCGCGCATCAAACCGCCGATAAACCTCACCCCGCGGCTTCGGCGCACGGGCAGGATGACGCTTGCCGCCACTGATGATCATCTGCTGCGGATAGCTACCACTGAGGGACTGCCCCAACCAAGGTTGCGGCAATTGCCAAAACAACGTGCGCTCACAATAAAACTGCCCGGCAACCTCAGTCGCCACCAGCAGCCCACTGCGCAACGCATCATCCGGCGCATGCTCAAGGCGCCAAACCAGACGCTGACGCCCAGGCTCTTTGGCAAACAACCAGTAACAGGCCGCCCACAACGCACGGGCAGCCGGCACACTGCCGGGCTCCTGCAAATGCACCTGCAGCTCATCGACCCGCTCAAGGCGCAAGCGAATCAGCGGCTGACCCTCAAGCGTGAGGCTCAGCCGGCTGTCAGTTTCATCAGCATTCAGGGCAGGCCCCGCCGGCAATGGCAGGGCAGACAGGTCATTCAGATTGGACATGGGATGGGCTCACGAATCGTCGACAGTTCAACAAGTGACGTGAGCCAAGGGCAAAAATTTAGACGATCAGGGCACCGGCATCACATCGATGCGGTAAGGCTCGAAGATCTTCAGCAACTGGCCATTGTCCCGCAACTGCTTGAGCAGCCCGGCGAACGCCGGCCCCGTGATCGGCGCCTTGGGCCGCAGCAATGCGTAGTGGTGGTACACCTGATCAATTCGCTCGGACACCAGGAACTGCCCCGCCGTATCGGCGTTGCGCACCAGAAAGTCACTGAGGTAGGAGCGCGTCACCAGGGCGATGTCGGCACGGCCCCGGGCGACCATCAGCAGGTTGCTGTCGTGGGAATAGGTCAACGTGGCGTTGAAGTGCTCCGCCATGTATTTGGGGTCGGGGTTGAAGTTGGCGAACGCGTAGTGATAGCCGCTGAACACCGCCAGGCGCTTGCCGGCCAGGTCAGTGAAATAGGATTGATCGCGACCGGGTTCCTGCTGGGCAACGAAGATTTCCGCGTCCTCAAGGCCCATGTCGACTGCGGTGTGGGGAATATCCTGCCAACCCCATTTCGGGTTTTCGAAGATCGCCATGTCGACCCGGCCTTGCTGGAAGTCGCGAAAACGCCGGGGAATCGAGGTGGGCACCAGCACAAACTGGTAGTCGGTTTGCAGCGCGTTCAAGGCTTCTACCAGTTGCGGCAGCAAACCGGTGTCGGCGCCCTGCTCCGGGCGCACGGTGTACGGAGGAAAATGCGCAGCACCGATCCTCACCAATTGAGCGGCCGAAACCGGCATCAGCCACAGTGCGCCAAGCGCCAAAATTGAGAGTCCTGCAGCCAATCGCCAAGGCGAAAACATCAAGGCACACACCGTCGAAAACTTTGATCCCGCTAAGCTAGGCGTTTTTGTCTATCGAGACAACTTTCTGCCACACAATTAATAGCTTGCGCGAACGGGCTAGTCAGCTTTCAAAACCATCAGCAAGGCTTCATCGGCCAATTGCTCCAGGGTCATGCTGCCCTGGGCACGAAACCAGGTGGTGGTCCAGGACAAGGCGCCGGTCAAAAAACGCCGGGTGATAAACACGTCGCCCTTGATATAACCCGCCTCCTTGGCTTCCCCCAGCACCTGCAACCAGATGTCTTCGTACACGTCGCGCAAGGCCAGCACTTGGGCCTGGCCCTCGGCCGACAGTGAGCGCCATTCGTACACCAGCACCGCCATGGCCTCGCCGCTGCCGCCCATGATCGACTGCAATTCGCAGCGAATCAGCGCCAGCACGCGTTCGCGCACGTTGTTCGCCTCGGCCAGGGAAGCGCGCATCAGGGCCGTGTTGTAGTGGATGGTTTCCTCCATCACCGCCCGCAGGATTTCGTCCTTGCTCTTGAAGTGATGAAAGATGCTGCCGGACTGGATCCCCACCGCGCCGGCCAGGTCGCGCACGGTGGTGCGCTCAAAACCCTTGTTGCGAAACAGGTGGGCCGCGGTTTGCAGCAGCTTGCCACGGGCACTGTCGGGGTCGGTCAGTTGCCCGGCGTCTACCATGGTGTGCATCACCCGCAGGGCTTTTTGCTCATCCATGCTGCTCTCCTTAACTTCTGGTTACGTCTTGGGCGGCAATTTAGGCCGTGGCAGCCAACCAAGCAAGCGCTTGGGACAAAGTTGTGACCAGAGTTTACAAACCAAGCGCTTGCTTGGTAGTCTCAGCCCAGCCATTCAGAGAAGGACTTCTCATGAACAAGACGGTACGCATCGGCTGCGCCAGCGCCTTCTGGGGTGACACCTGCACCGCCGCTGCGCAGTTGGTACAAGGCGGCGCGCTGGATTACCTGGTGTTCGACTACCTGGCGGAAGTCACCATGTCGATCCTCGCCGGGGCACGGATGAAGGATCCCCAGACCGGCTATGCCACGGATTTCGTCGACGTGCTGACGCCGCTGCTGGCCGATATCCAGCGCCAGGGCATCCGCGTGATCAGCAATGCAGGCGGGATCAACCCCCAAGCCTGCGCTGCCGCGTTGCAGGCCGCCTGCGACCAGGCTCAAATCCCCTTGAAAATCGCCGTGCTACTGGGAGACGACCTGCAACCGCAGTTCAAGCAACTGCGCGGCATCACCGACATGTTCAGCGGCGAGCCTCTGCCACCAATGTGCGTATCCACCAACGCCTACCTCGGCGCGCCCGGCATTGTGCAGGCGCTGAAGCTGGGCGCCGATATCGTCATCACTGGCCGCGTGGTCGACAGCGCGGTGGTCAGCGCGGCACTGGTGCATGAGTTCGACTGGTCCTGGCAGGATTACGACCGCCTGGCCCAGGCGGCATTGGCCGGGCATATCATCGAATGTGGCGCCCAGTGCACCGGCGGTAATTTCACCGATTGGCGCGAGGTGCCGGACTACGAACACATCGGCTTCCCGATTGTGGAGGTCAGCGACGACGGCCAATTCACCGTCAGTAAAGTCGACGGCACCGGCGGGCTGATCAGCGAGCTGAGCGTCGCCGAACAACTGCTGTATGAAATCGGCGACCCGCGCGCCTACCTGTTGCCTGACGTGATCTGCGACTTCAGCCAGGTAAAACTGCAGCAACAAGGCAAAAACCGCGTGCACCTGCACGGCGCCAAAGGCCTGCCGCCCACCGATCAATACAAGGTCAGCGCCACGTACCCCGATGGTTTTCGCTGCACCGCCAGTTGCCTGATCGCGGGGATCGACGCGGTGGCCAAGGCCGAACGGGTCAGCCAGGCGATCATCAACAAGACGTCTGAGCTGTTCCGCCTGCGCGGTTGGGCCCCCTACACCGACGTCAACATCGAACTGCTGGGCAGCGAAGCCACCTACGGCCCCCACGCCCAACGCCAGGACAGCCGCGAAGTGGTGGTGAAACTGGCGGTGCGTCACCCCAGCAAACAAGCGCTGGTGCTGTTCGCTCGGGAGATTGCCCAAGCGGCCACCGGCATGGCGCCGGGGCTCACCGGCATCGTCGGTGGGCGGCCGACGGTGTATCCGCTGATTCGGCTGTTTTCATTCCTGATCGACAAAAACGCCTGTGAATTGCAGGTCGGCTTTCTTGGTGAGCGGCATGCCTGCGAGTTGCCGGTGGCCGAGCCGCTGAACACTTCGATCGCATTGATCGACCCGCCCCAACCCCAAGGCCGAGCCGACGCCAACGTGCCGTTGGTCAAGCTGGCCGTGGCCCGCTCCGGCGACAAGGGCAACCACAGCAACATCGGCGTGATCGCCCGCGAGCCCGAATACCTGCCGTGGATCGCCGAAGCACTAACGCCCGAAGTAATCGTTGACTGGATGAGCCACGTGCTCGACCCGATTCACGGCCGCGTCGAGCGCTGGTATTTGCCCGGCAGCCACAGCCTGAACTTCCTGCTGGAAAACGCCCTGGGCGGCGGCGGGATTGCCAGCCTGCGCATCGACCCCCAAGGCAAGGCCTTCGCCCAGCAACTGCTGGAAATCCCGATTGCCGTGCCGCAACACATTGCCGATCAATTCACTTAAAGGACCCACGCCGTGGCCTTCGACTCGATCTTCAAAGCCGACTTGTTCCAGGGGCAAACCATCATCGTTACCGGCGGCGGCAGTGGCATTGGCCGCTGCACCGCCCACGAGCTGGCGGCCCTCGGCGCCCACGTGATCCTGGTGGGCCGCAAGCCGGAAAAACTGCAAACGGTCGCGGCGGAAATTAGTGATGACGGCGGCCGCGCCAGCTGGCAGGCCTGCGATATCCGGGATGAAGAGGCGGTCAAGGCGCTGGTCAGTCAGATCCTCCAGGAGCACGGCCCGGTTCATGGCCTGGTGAACAACGCCGGCGGCCAATATCCCTCGCCGCTCGCGTCGATCAACCAGAAGGGTTTTGAAACCGTGTTGCGCACCAACCTGGTGGGCGGTTTCCTGATGGCCCGGGAAGTGTTCAACCAGTGCATGAGCAAACACGGCGGGTCCATCGTCAACATGCTCGCCGACATGTGGGGCGGCATGCCCGGCATGGGCCACTCCGGCGCGGCGCGTTCGGGCATGGACAACTTCACCAAGACCGCCGCCTTCGAATGGGGTTACGCCGGGGTGCGGGTCAACGCCGTGGCGCCGGGCTGGATTGCGTCCAGTGGCATGGACACCTACGAAGGCGCGTTCAAGGCGGTAATTCCAACTTTGCGCGAGCATGTACCGCTGAAACGCATCGGCACCGAATCGGAAGTCAGCGCGGCGATTGTATTTTTGCTCAGCCCCGCCGCCGCGTTCGTCAGCGGCAGCACCTTGCGCATCGACGGTGCTGCCAGCCTTGGCAGCCGCGCCTGGCCGCTGCACAAGGCGCAACCGCCGAGTGCGTCCTTTAATGGTTTCCACCGGGCTTACTTGCCGGATGTGCTCAAGGAGGAAAAATAAGCCATGCCGGTGATCGACTCGCAACTCGACGCCCACAGCCCGCCATTCGCGCAGAACCGCGAAGCGATGCTCACAGGCGTCAATCAACTGCGCCAGCTGGAGCAAAACCTGCTGAGCAAGGCCGCTGAAGCCAAGGCCAAGTTCAACAAGCGTGGGCAGTTGCTGCCACGCGAACGCCTCAATTTATTGCTCGACCCCGGCGCGCCGTTCCTCGAACTGGCGAGCCTGGCCGGCTACAAGCTGCATGATGACAAGGACGGCAGCGCCGCTGGCGGCGGGTTGATCGCCGGCATCGGTTACGTCAGCGGCGTGCGCATGCTGGTGGTGGCCAACAACAGCGCGATCAAGGGCGGGACCATTTCCCCCTCGGGCCTGAAAAAATCCCTGCGCCTGCAGCAGATCGCCATGGAGAACAAATTGCCGGTGGTGACGCTGGCGGAAAGCGGCGGCGCCAACCTCAACTACGCCGCCGAGATTTTCGTCGAAGGCGCACGCAGCTTCGCCAACCAGGCACGAATGTCGGCCATGGGTTTGCCGCAGATTACTGTGGTGCATGGCTCGGCCACGGCGGGCGGTGCTTATCAGCCGGGGCTTTCGGATTACGTGGTGGTGGTACGCGGCAAGGCCAAGCTGTTTTTGGCCGGCCCGCCGCTGCTCAAGGCCGCCACGGGCGAAGTCGCCACCGATGAAGAATTGGGCGGCGCCGAGATGCATGCGCAAACCGCTGGCACCGCTGAATACCTGGCCGAGAACGATGCTGACGGTGTGCGCATCGTGCGCGAGATCGTCAGCCTGTTGCCGTGGGATGACCGCTTGCCGCCTTTGCAAAAGCGCGCGTATGCCGAGCCGCTGTACCCGATTGAAGAGCTGTTGGGGCTGATCCCCGACGATCCGAAAAAGCCCTACGACGTGCGCGAAATCCTGGCGCGGTTAGCAGACGGTTCCAACTTCCTCGAATTCAAGGGCGAGTTCGACCCGCACACCGTCTGCGGCCACCTGCATATCCAGGGCCGCGCTTGCGGTTTTATCGGCAACAACGGGCCGATCACGCCGAAGGGCGCCAGCAAGGCCGCGCAATTTATCCAGCTGTGCGACCAGAGCCAGACGCCGCTGCTGTTCTTCCACAACACCACCGGCTTCATGGTGGGCACCGAATCGGAACAGCAAGGCGTGATCAAGCATGGCGCGAAGATGATCCAGGCGGTGGCCAATGCCCGGGTGCCGAAACTGACCATCGTCGTCGGCGGCTCCTACGGCGCAGGCAACTACGCGATGTGCGGCCGTGGCCTCGACCCGCGTTTTATCTTCGCCTGGCCCAACAGCCGCACCGCCGTGATGGGCGGCGCCCAGGCGGGCAAGGTGCTGCGGATCGTCACCGAAGCCAAGCAATTGAAAGACGGCCTGGTGCCTGATCCCAAGGTGCTCGACATGCTCGAACAGGTCACCGCACAGAAACTCGACAGCCAGTCCACCGCGCTCTACGGCAGCGCGAATCTGTGGGACGACGGGCTGATTGATCCACGGGATACACGGACCTTGCTGGGGTTCCTGCTGGACATCTGCCATGAGGCCGAGGTGCGGCAGCTACAGCCCAACAGCTTTGGTGTGGCGCGGTTTTGATCGTTCCCACGCTCTGCGTGGGAATGCAGCCTGGGACGCTTCGCGTCCCCATAGGGAGAACAATAAAAATGATCTTCACCCAGGAACACGAAGCACTGCGCCGCACCGTCCGGGGCTTTGTCGAGCGCGAGATCAACCCTCACGTCGATGAATGGGAAAAAGCCGGGCGTTTTCCAATCCACGAGATCTTCCGCAAGGCTGGCGACCTCGGTTTGCTGGGCATCTCCAAGCCGGAGAAATTCGGCGGCATGGGCCTCGACTACAGCTATTCCATCGTCGCCGCCGAAGAGTTCGGCACCATCCGTTGCGGCGGCATCCCGATGTCCATCGGCGTGCAAACCGACATGTGCACCCCGGCCCTGGCGCGCTTCGGCTCCGATGAACTGCGCGACGAGTTCCTGCGCCCGGCCATCAGCGGCGAGCAGGTGGGCTGTATCGGCGTCTCGGAAACCGGCGCTGGCTCCGACGTGGCCGGGCTGAAAACCCACGCCCGCAAGGACGGCACCGACTATGTGATCAACGGCAGCAAGATGTGGATCACCAACTCCCCCAGTGCCGACTTCATTTGCCTGCTGGCCAACACCTCGGACGACAAGCCGCACATCAACAAGTCGCTGATCATGCTGCCAATGAACACGCCGGGCGTCAGCGTCAGCCCGCCGCTGGAAAAGCTGGGCATGCACAGCTCGGAAACGGCCCAGGTGTTTTTCGATGACGTGCGCATCCCCCAGCGCAATCGCATCGGCCATGAAGGCGCGGGGTTCATGATGCAGATGCTGCAGTTCCAGGAAGAGCGGCTGTTTGGTGCGGCCAATATGGTCAAGGGCCTGGAGTACTGCATCGACAGCACCATCGAGTACTGCAAGGAGCGCAAGACCTTCGGCAAGGCGTTGATCGACAACCAGGTGATCCACTTTCGCCTGGCCGAGCTGTCCACCGAAATCGAGTGCCTGCGGGCGCTGGTGTACCAGGCCACCGAGCAGTACATCAAGGGCCAGGACGTGACGCGCCTGGCCTCGATGGCCAAGCTCAAGGCCGGGCGCCTGGGGCGGGAAGTCAGCGACAGTTGCCTGCAATATTGGGGGGGCATGGGATTCATGTGGGACAACCCGGTGGCCCGGGCTTATCGCGATGTGCGGCTGGTGTCGATTGGCGGTGGGGCGGACGAGATCATGCTGGGGATCATCTGCAAACTGATGGGCACCTTGCCGGGGAATAAGTCGTGAATACGTTGTTGCTGGAGCCGCATAACGGGGTGTTGCATGTGACGCTCAATCGGCCGCAAAGCCGTAATGCCATGAGCCTTGAGATGGTGACCGAGTTGCGCTCTGTGCTGGCCGATGTGGCTGGGGATAAAGGCGTGCGGGCGTTGGTCATCAGTGGCGCGGGCGGGCATTTTTCGGCGGGCGGGGATGTGAAGGATATGGCTCGCGCGGGCGCCACGGGTGGGTTGCAGGCGTTGAATCGGGCGTTTGGCAGCCTGTTGCAGGAGGTTGAGGCACTGCCGCAGGTGGTGATTGTGGTGCTTCAGGGAGCGGTGTTGGGGGGTGGGTTTGGGTTGGTGTGTGTCAGTGATGTGGCGATTGCGGATCATCAGGCGCAGTTTGGTTTGCCGGAGACGAGCCTTGGGTTGTTGCCGGCGCAGATTGCGCCGTTTGTGGTGAAGCGCATTGGGTTGACTCAGGCGCGGCGGTTGGCTTTGACGGCGGCGCGGTTTGATGGGGTTGAGGCGCAGCGGTTGGGGTTGGTGCATTTTGTGGAGCACGATTCGCAGGCGTTGGCGGAGCGGGTGGATGAGGTGTTGGGGCAGGTTTTGCGGTGTGCGCCGGGGGCTAATGCGCGGACCAAGGCGCTGGTGTTGGCCAGTGCTGAGCAGGCTTTGGGGCCGTTGTTGGATCAGGCTGCAGAATGGTTTGCCGAGGCGGTTTGTGGGGAGGAAGGGATTGAGGGGACTCAGGCTTTTGTGCAGAAGCGCAAGCCTCGGTGGGCGCGATGAATCGGGGGTATATCCGTTATTTGGGTGATGGCCGCTATGGGTTCCGCTCTTACAGCGGCTCACTTTTGAAAAGCGCAAAAGTAAGCAAAACGCTCTTGCCCCACCACTCGGCACCTCGCTTAGGCTCGGTGTGCCCTCTCTCCGGTATTACTACGCGGGCCGCCGCGACGGGGCGTCCCTGCCCCGTCGCGGCTAAACCGGCGTCCTGCCGGTTTACCCGCTCCGTACTACCTGCGTTCGGCCAGCGTGGTTTAACGGGGCGCCTAAGATCAAGATCAAGATCAAAAGCAACAGCACAGCGGCCTACAGGCCGGCTTGAGTGGTGTAGAGCAAAAGCAAAATCAAAAGCTAAAGCGGGCACGGTCCAAATGTGGGAGCGGGCTTGCTCGCGAAGGTCGTTAACGATGACGCGGGCATTCTGAATGAACGCGCCGTTCTCGGGTTTTTCGCGAGCAAGCCCGCTCCCACAGAAAAGCAGCTCTGCTTTCGCTCTGGATCTGGCCCTTGCTTCTAACACTCAAGCCGGCCGGTAGGCCGCTGTGCTGTTGCTTTTGATCTTGATCTGACTGCCCCATTCAGCCCGAGGCCGAACGTAGGTATTGAGGAGCGGGTAAACCGGCAGGACGCCGGTTTACCCGCGACGGGCCAGGGACAGGCCGTCGCGGCGGCCCGCTTCGCGATACCGGAGTGAGGGTACGCCGAGCCTAAGCGAGGCGCCGACAGGCGGGGCAGAGCGTTTTGGTTACTTTGCCGCTTTTGCAAAGTGACTCGCTGTAAGAGCGAAACCAATAGCAGCCGTTACCGCAGGAATGGATATGTACTCGACCGACAGACCAAGGACCAACTCATGTTCAACAAAATCCTGATCGCCAACCGTGGCGAAATCGCCTGCCGTATCCAGCGCACCGCCCAAGCCCTGGGCTATCGCACCGTAGCGGTCTACAGCGACCCCGACGCCAACGCCCTGCACGTCCAAATCGCCGACGAAGCCGTTAACATCGGCCCCGCCCCAGTCAACCAGTCCTACCTCAACATCGAGGCCATCCTGGAAGCGGCTCACCTTACAGGCGCCGACGCCATCCACCCCGGCTACGGCTTCCTCTCCGAAAACCCCGACTTCGCCCGAGCCTGCGCCAAAGCAGGCCTGACCTTCATCGGCCCCAGCCCCGAAGCCATCGAATTGATGGGCAGCAAACGCCTCTCAAAAATCGCCATGCTCAACGCCGGCGTCCCCTGCATCAAAGGCTACCAAGGCCCCGACCAGGACGACCAAACCCTGCAACAACAAGCCACCCACATCGGCTACCCACTGATGATCAAAGCCAGCGCCGGCGGTGGCGGTCGTGGCATGCGCCTGGTGCACAGCGCCGACACCCTGCTGGAACACCTGCGCACCGCCCGCTCCGAAGCACAAAACGCCTTCGGCAGCGCCGAACTGATCCTCGAACAAGCCCTGATCGACCCACGCCACGTCGAAATCCAACTGTTCGGCGACACCCACGGCAACCTGATCTACCTCGGCGAACGCGACTGCTCCATCCAGCGCCGCCATCAAAAAGTCATCGAAGAAGCCCCCTGCCCCGTCATGACCCTTGAGCTGCGCCAGGCCATGGGCGAAGCCGCACTCAAGGCCGCCCGTGCAGTCAATTACGTCGGCGCCGGCACGGTCGAATTCCTGCTCGACCGCAACGGCAACTTCTACTTCCTGGAAATGAACACCCGCCTCCAGGTCGAACACCCCGTCACCGAACTGATCACCGGCCTCGACCTCGTCGCCTGGCAACTGCACATCGCCGCCGGCCAGCCCCTGCCCTTGAGTCAGGAACAAGTAACCCTCAACGGCCACGCCATGGAAGTGCGCCTGTACGCCGAAGACCCGTCCCAAGGCTTCCTGCCGCAAACCGGCGACGTGCTGCGCTGGGAGCCCTCGGCCGGTGTGCGCATCGACCACGGCGTATTCGAAGGCCAACACATCACCCCGTTCTACGACCCGATGTTGGGCAAAATCATCGCCCACGGCGCCACCCGTGAAGAGGCCAGGCGCAAGTTAGTCAGGGCCGTGGAAGACTGCCTGCTGCTCGGCGTATCCACCAACCAGCGCCTGCTGGCCAGCCTGCTCAAGCATCCCCAATTCATCGCCGCCGATTTCAGCACCGGCTTTATTGCCGAACACTTCAGCGACATCGCCCGCACCAACGCCACCAACGATGAACTGGCCCTGGCCACCGCCCTGTTTTATCAACACAGCGCCAACGCTCATCCACAACCGTTATCCGGCTGGCGCAACAACGCCAGCGTGCCGTGGACCTGGCAATTGGCCGAACAGGATGAGTCCCGGGCAATCAGCCTCAGTGTGCTGGCAGACAATTGCCTGCAAGTCGAGATTGACCGGCACGCCATCGAAATACGCGACCTCACCACCGACGGACGCTGGGCCATAGCCGTCGTCAACGGCATCCGTCGCCGTATCGCCTATCACCTGCAGGGCACCCAACTCTGGCTGCCCGGCGCGTACCTCACTAACCAAACCCAAGCCGTTGCCACCCGCCAGGCCGAAGCCAGCAACGGCACGGTCAAGGCGCCGATGGATGGGGCGATTGTGGAGGTACGGGTCAGCGAAGGTGATTCGGTCAGCAAGGGCCAGCTGTTGCTGGTGCTGGAGGCGATGAAAATGGAGCACCCACTGAAGGCAGGCATGAGCGGCGTGGTCAAGCGAATCCAGGCGGTTGCGGGAGATCAGGTCAGGAACCGTCAGATTTTGCTGGAGATCGAGTAACCCCTGGGCGGAACTAGCAGGCTTGGCTACGCTCTATCCCCATCAGGACGGGAAGAGTACGGGAACCTGCGATGCCTCATTGGCTGATTATTGATCTTGAAGCCACAACGGATGAAGGCGGCTGGCCCGTGACCGAGATGGAAATCATCGAAATCGGCGTGAGCCTGGTCAACCGTCAGGGCCGTGAACTGGACCATTTCCAGCGTTTTGTGCGGCCATTGCGCAGGCCGTTGCTGACGCCGTTCTGCCGCCAGTTGACCCACATCACCCAGGCGAATATCGATGCTGCCGCGCCGTTGATTGACGTGTGGCCGCTGTTCGAACGCTGGCTCGGTCAACACCAGGCCCGCCTGGAAGGCTGGGCGAGTTGGGGCGACTACGACCGCCAGCAACTGGAGCTGGAGTGGCAGCGCCATGGCTTGAGCAGCGTGCTGGGCCAGACGCCCCACGTGAACCTCAAGCAACGCTTCGCCAAGGCCCGGCGCCTGGACAAGCCGCTGGGGCTCAACGGCGCACTGCAACTGGCGGGCATGCAGTTCCATGGCCAGCAGCACCGGGCGCTGGAAGATGCGCGCAATACCGCACGGCTGCTGCCGTTGATTTTGCCCGTGTAGAAGGCATACTGGCCGACCTTTCTTGACCCTTTTCCGAGGATTCGCCCATGTTTAAAGTCAACGAGTACTTCGACGGCACTGTCAAGTCGATCGCTTTCGGCACTGCAGAAGGTCCGGCGACCATCGGCGTCATGGCCCCGGGTGAATACGAATTCGGCACCGCCCAGCGCGAAATCATGCACGTGGTGTCGGGCGCACTGACCGTCAAGCTGCCAGACAGCACTGACTGGGAAGCCTTCGAAGCCGGCAGCCAGTTCAACGTACCCGCCAACAGCAAGTTCCAGCTGAAAGTGGCAGTCGACACGGCCTACCTGTGCGAATACCGCGGCTAAACTTTTCGCTGAACCAAAAAAATGCCCGTCTCTTGCAAGACGGGCATTTTTTATTTCAAGGCTGCTTACTCCAGGATCGTCACCGGCATGCCGACTTCCAGGCGGCCTACACCATCGTTGACCAGGTTCTGACCGAACATCACATCGCCCTCTTGCTCACGGTATGTCTTGAGCGTGGCCAGTGGTTCGCGGTCGGCACTGCGCTCGCCGCTCGCCGGGTCGATCGTGGTGAGGATGCAGCGTGAGCAGGACTTGACCACGCGAAACTCCACGTCGCCAATCCGCACCCGCTTCCAGCCGTCCTCGGCAAAGGCTTCGCTGCCCTCAATCACCAGGTTGGGACGAAAACGCAGCATCTCCATGGGGCGACCAATGCGTTGCGACAGGTCATCCAGCGATGCCTGGCCGATCAGCAGCAACGGAAAACCATCGGCAAACGCGACCTTGTCATCATCCTTGCCATAACCGGCCTCGGTGGTACGCGCCCGCGCCAGCGGTACTTGCACCAGCCGCGTGGGCTTGCCGATGAACTCGCTGAGCCAGGCGCCCGCTTCATCACCGGCATCCGGCACGCGCAAGGTGTCGCGCCAGATGGTCACGCCGCGCAATTCGGCATCGCTGCCGGGCAGTGACACGTCGATGGCCGGCTGCCCTTCGGCGCTCAAGGTCAAACCACCGGCGCCGTTCCATAGCGCCGACAACTGGCTCATTTTGGCCACGGCGCGCTGGGTCAGGAACCGCCCGCTGGCTTCGTCCACCAGCATCCAGCGGCGATCCCCGTCGAGCCCGAGCGTATCCAGGCCGATCTGCTGCAAGGGTTCACCCTTGCCAGACTTCAAGGGGTATCGGTACAACGCGCTGAGACGAAGCATGGGCCTGCATTCCTGATGGGCAAAGCCGTCACCCTAAGCTCAAGCCGGAACTTCGTCCAGCATCAGGCGCTGACGAACCACGTCCACCAATTTGTCGGGCTGGAACTTGGAGAGGAAGTTGTCGCAACCGACCTTCTTCACCATCGAGTCGTTGAAGCTGCCGGACAACGAAGTGTGCAATACCACATAGAGGCTACGCAGGCGTGGGTCGTTGCGAATCTCGGTGGTCAGGCGGTAGCCGTCCATCTCGGGCATTTCGGCGTCGGTGAAGATCATCAACAGTTTGTCGGTCATCACCTGGCCGCTGTCGGCCCAACCCTTGAGCATGTTCAGGGCCTTGAGGCCGTCGCTGGCAATATGCATTTTCACCCCCAGTTGGCCGAGGGTATCGCGCAGTTGCGAGAGGGCCACGTTGGAGTCATCCACCAGCAGCACTTCGCGGCCACGGGCGCGCTCCAGCACTGGGTCTTCGAGTTTCTCGCGAGAGACCTTGGCGTTGTAGGGCACAATTTCGGCGAGGACTTTTTCCACGTCGATGATTTCCACCAACTGATCGTCGACCTTGCTGATGGCCGTCAGGTAATGCTGGCGCCCGGCACTGGCCGGTGGTGGCAGGATCGCCTCCCAGTTCATGTTGACGATGCGGTCGACGCCGCCCACCAGGAACGCCTGCACCGAACGGTTGTACTCGGTGACGATAATGGTGCTGTTGGGCCCCGGAATCAGCGGGCGCATGCCAATAGCCTGGGACAGGTCGATCACCGGCAACGTCTGGCCACGCAGGTTGACCACGCCGCAGACAAACGGATGGCGCTGGGGCATCAGGGTCAATTTGGGCAGTTGCAGCACTTCCTGCACCTTGAACACGTTGATCGCGAACAGCTGTCGCCCGGCCAGGCGAAACATGAGGATCTCCAGGCGATTCTCGCCCACCAATTGTGTGCGTTGATCTACCGTGTCGAGAATGCCGGCCATTAAAGACTCCTGGGGTAAGCGGATGGATATTGCTGGTCACTAAAAGAGGTTATCGGCCGTAAACGCCGGACCTTGACCCCACTAAAATGCCATGCAAATCCATTGATGTCACACTGACATCATGCTTAACTGAGCCAGCTTCAACGCAAGGCCCCTCCCCACCACCGCGCGACCACTAAGTGACCGCGAGGTTCCCTCATGTAAGGGATTCCCCTATCCACAATCAGGACCAACCTGATATTCGCGATATCTAATAGCCATTAATGTGACGCCATTCTCATTGCATGAATGGAGTCAGGCTTTTGTTTGCTACCGCAAGCCCACGGCCCACGGGTCGCCCAAAGACTTACGTCTTGGCAACGGAAGAAGTTGTGCGAATAACCCTGGAGATTGTGGGGAGCTCGGGCGAGCCCGGTCATCATTCAAATAAAAGGCCTACTGAAAAGTCGGAAGCGACCTACAGATCTTCGTCATATTTCAGCGGTACTTTTAAGCCATTGACCCAGTGCGACATCTCATTATCCGACCGTATGTTGTGGAGACTTGCATGATGAACGACGGCAAAGAGTGGCAACTTGCACTTCCCGAGTTCCTCCTTGAGGCGCAAATGCTGCTGGACAAATCCCAGGAGTGCCTGAATCACCTGCATTTGATCCGCAACGACAGTGACGCTGTCGACTGCATGAAAAACAGCCTGATCAAGCTTGCGGAGAAGTCAGACGCCCTTGCCCTGCGCGCCATTGGCGAGTTTTCCCGGCATGTGCAGTACCTGATCAGCAATGCTGCCAGCCCGCTGCAATTGCATGACGAGGCGCTGGACGCCCTGAATGCCTGCCTGACATTGCTGGCCTGGCAACTTGAATTGATCGACGCCAAAACCGGAAAACTTGGCCTGGATGAAACGGAACAAACCGTGTTGATTGCCACTGTCGTCCAACACATCCCGCAAAGCGATTTTGGCTATAAGCAACAGCACCGCATGCCTTACGCGATTTGAGTATCCTTTGCATTTAATCGACAAAAATGTCGCATTCAATGACCGACTTATCCAGAAACGACAGCCACAACTAATCATGCATTACGTCGTCGTTAGCAGAAAAATATCAATAAGCCACTAACGACAATACCGATACAAAACAACTTCAATGATACAACTCCCCCACTCTTTGAACTCCGGGACTACCTCCCGGGGCGCTGCCATGATTAATAATCCTCATCAAGCTCGGCGCCAGGCGACCAACGGTAATAGTGGTGGTACCATGCCCCGCTCGAAGTGACTCAACTTCATGATGCATATAAACGTGAAATGCGCCTCCTATGTACGCCAGCCTGAAGTCACTCATCGCAAGGTCCGTGTCCCGAAGCAATGCACGCTGGATGACCCTCGCGCTATGCCTGTGCTCGTGCCTGTTCAGCCTGTGGGCTTATACGCGCTCGGCCGATCTCCCTTTAGCCCTGTTGTTATTGAACCTGGCCACCCTGCTGGTGGTAGGCCTGCAACAGTGGCGCTCACGCAAGTCCATCAAGTTCCAGCCCCAGGAATTGGCCGATCGCTTGTTGCAGGTGCAGGAAAACGAACGTCATCGCCTGAGCCGCGAACTGCACGACGATATCGGCCAACTGTTGACCGCCGCCAAGTTGCAAAGTGAATGGCTCAAGCGCCGCCTGCCAGAAGACTTGCAGGGCCATTGTGCGGTGCTGTGCAACACCCTGAACGAAACCCTGGCCAAGGTGCAGGACGTGTCCGCCATTCTCAACCCCCGGCAACTGGCGAGCCTGGGGCTGGAGGCGAGCCTGCGGGCGCACCTGCTCAAGACCCTGGAAAACACTCGGGTGAGCTGGAGCCTGGAATGCCATCAACGGCTGACCGGTATCCCGGAAGAGATGGCCGTCGCCGCGTTTCGGATTACCCAGGAAGCCGTTACCAATATGCTGCGCCATGCCCAGGCACGTAACCTGCTGGTGCGCCTGCAACGCCTGCCTGAAGGCCTGTCGCTGTTTATCAGTGATGACGGCCAGGGCTTTTCGCCCGCTATCAACCCCGCCCTGGAAGGCCAACGGGGCATGGCCGGGATGTCCGAACGGATTGATCAACTGGGCGGCACATTGTCCGTCAATAGCCAGCCAGGCTTTGGGACACGGATCGAAGCGCTTTTCCCCTGGGCGCCCCGTGCCCTCGAACGGGCCAACCCCAATAAGGTTCTAGAGTGACGTGCAACTTACTCCTGGTGGATGACCACTCCCTGATCAGGGCTGGCGTGCGTGCGCTGGTCATGGATATTCCCGGCTACGCAGTCGTCGGCGAAGCCAGCGATGGCGCCCAGTTGCTGGAGCGCTTCGACGCGCTGCAACCCGACATCGTGCTGCTTGACCTGTCGATGAAACACACCGGCGGGCTCGACGCGTTGAAGGCCCTCAAGCGCGCCTATCCGAAGAGCAAAGTGCTGATCCTGTCGATGCACACCGACCCGGAACTGATCATGTGCGCCCTGGAGTCCGGCGCCCATGGCTACCTGCTCAAGGACACCACCGCCAATGAGCTGGAACACGCGTTGCTGGCCTTGAGCAACAACGAACGCTATCTGAGCCCGGCCATCGCCCACACCGTGATCAACCAGGCGCTGGTGCGCAATCAGGCCCAGGCCAACCCGCCGCCCCACAGCCACAACCTGACGGCACGCCAGCTGGAAATCCTGCGTTTGATCGTGCGCGGCAAGTCCACCCGGGAAATCGCCAATGGCCTGGGCTTGAGCATCAAGACCGTGGAAGCCCATCGCTCGCAGATCATGAAGCGCCTGCAGATTTTCGACGTGGCGGGCCTGGTGTTGTTCGCGGTGCGCGAACAGATCATCAGCCTGGACGATTAGTCAGCAACGGCGAATCCACCGGCAAATGCACCCGCAGCGCCTGGGGCAAGGCCGAGAAATGCAGGTCGTCACCCTGCAGCGGCTCGCCATCCAGGTTGATCGCCAGCCCCTCGGCGACTTTGATTTCGACCCACGGCAAACGCGCACGCACAAACATATTGTCCAGGCCCCAGCCGTCCGTCATCAGGTTACGCAGGGTGCCGACCACTTCCTGCGGCGCCGGCAAAATGCTGATATCCAGCAAACCATCATCGGCCAGCGCACCGGGGCACAGCACATGGCCGCCGCCGGCCTGGCGCCCGTTGCCGATACCCAAGGCCAGCAACTCGCCGCGCCAGTGAAAGTCGGGGCCCTGCAATTCACCGTAGGCCGCGCGCAACTCACTGAAGCGTGACAGGCCGGTAAACAGATACGCCGCGCCACCGAGGACCTTCTTCAGGTCTTCAGACGTATTGGCAGTAACCTGGCTGCCAAAACCACCGGTGGCCATATTAAGGAAGATCTGGCCGCCCACCTCGCCCAGGTCGATGGCGCGGGCCGCCACATCCAGCAGCTCCAGGGCCTGCTCGGGCTCCAGTGGCACGCCGGCGGCGCGGGCAAAATCGTTGGCGGTGCCGAGGGGCATCAACACCAGGCTGGCCTCTGTCTTGGCCCGGGCCATGGCCTCGGCCACATCCCGCAGCGTGCCATCCCCACCACCGGCAATTATCCGCGTATAGCCATCGGCCAGGGCCTGATCGACAAACCGCTGGGCATCGCCGCCTTCCCACGTCACCCGCACGGCCAAGTCCCAGCCCTGGTCGCGCTTGCCCTGCACCGCCGCCCGCACCTGCTCGTTGAGGGCTTGCTTGCCGTGCAGAATCAACAGTGCCTTGGGTGTGCTCATGGATGGATGCTCCTGGGTTTAAAGGTTCCTGAGGGATGTTGACCGTGGCCAATCGAAAAAAAGCCATTGGGTGTAGAAATTAATCGGGGTTTGTCGCGTTTCTGACACTGATCAACTCGCACTTCGCTAAATCGACCTAGACTTGTAACCACTCCCACCCGACAAGGCCGTCGCCCCATGATCACCCTGTCCGCCTTCCACTCCATGCTCATCCCCATCCTGACCGGCATGATCCTCCTGGCCATCGGCTTCAACTTTCGTGACAAAAACCTCGGTGTGTTCGGCATGTGGATCGGCATGCTGCTGATCCTCGGCACCGTGATTTACAAGATCCTCGCCAAACTCGCTGAATGACAATCTCACTCGCATTGAACATGACGGCCTCGTACACTCGGCAAATTCGTCGTTTTTAAGGTTGACCGCCTCGTGCTTGCCCGTCTGTTTGCCCTGCCCTGTTGCCTGTTTATCTGCCTGCTGACCCTGCTGCCCATGACGCCTGCCCACGCCGTGAGCCTGCCGGGCCTGCTGGGCAGCAGCACCAAAACCCAACCGCAAGCCGACGTCCCGTTGGGCCAGTCCCTGGACGAGGTGATCAAGACCCTGGAAAACGACCAGCAGCGCACCAAGCTGCTGAGCGACCTGAAAAAGCTCCGGGAAACCACGCAAAAAGCCCAGCCCGCCGCCGAACAGGGTGTGCTCGGTTTGATCGGTGGCACCCTGTCCAGCCTGGAGCAACAGTTCACCGGTGCCGACAGCCCGATCAATCGATGGTCCAGCGAGTTCGACCAGGCCAAGGATGAACTGCGGGCACTGATGCTGCCGGCCAGTGAGTGGCTGCCGATCATCTTTGCCTTTGCCATGATCCTGATGCTCTGGAGCCTGCTGGCCGCCGTGTTGATCTGGCTCAGCCACCGGGTGCGCGAGCGCTTCGGCCTGACCGAAGAACTGCCCCAACACCCCAAGACCTGGGACCTGCTGCGCTTTGCCCTGCGCAAGCTAGGGCCATGGCTGATCGCGTTGGTGATCACGGTCTACATGAGTTACGTGTTGCCCTCGTCCCTCGGCAAATCCCTGGCGATGGTGCTGGCCTACGCGCTGGTGGTGGGCACGTGCTTCTCGGCGATCTGCGTCGTTGCGTTTTCCGTGCTCGACGGCCCGCACCGCCACCGCGCGCTTTACATCCTGCGGCACCAGGCCTTCCGGCCGTTGTGGCTGATCGGCAGCTTTGCCGCCTTTGGTGAAGCTGTCAGCGACCCGCGCCTGGCCGAGAGCCTGGGCCAGCACCTGTCCCATGTCGCCGCGACCATCGCCAATGTCATGGCCGCGCTGTCCACCGGCGTGTTCATCCTGCGTTTCCGCCGGCCCATTGCGCACCTCATCCGCAACCAGCCGCTGTCCCGCCGCCTGACCCGCCGCGCCCTGAGCGACACCATCGAAATCGTTGGCACCTTCTGGTACCTCCCGGCATTGCTGCTGGTGGGCATCTCGCTATTCGCCACCTTCGTCTCCGCCGGAGACACCAGCACCGCCCTGCGCCAATCGTTGTTGTGCACAGTGTTGCTGGTGTTGTGCATGGTGATCAACGGCCTGGTGCGGCGCCATTCCCTCAAGCCCCAGCGTGGGCACAAGCGCCATGCGCTGTACTCCGAGCGCCTGAAAAGCTTCGTCTACACCCTCGCCCACCTGGTGGTGTGGCTGGTGTTTATCGAACTGGGCCTGCGGGTCTGGGGCCTGTCGCTGATCCGCTTTACCGAAGGCGACGGCCATGAAATCAGCGTCAAGCTGTTCGGGCTCGCCGGTACGTTACTGTTCGCCTGGTTGATCTGGATCCTCAGCGACACCGCCATCCACCACGCCCTGACCCGTTCGCGCAAAGGCCTGGCCAATGCGCGTGCGCAGACGATGATGCCACTGATTCGCAACGTGCTGTTCGTGACCATCTTCATCATCGCCGCCATCGTCGCCCTGGCGAACATGGGCATGAACGTCACGCCACTGCTAGCCGGTGCCGGTGTGATCGGTTTGGCCATCGGTTTTGGTGCGCAGTCGCTGGTGGCGGATTTGATCACCGGCCTGTTCATCATTATCGAAGACTCCCTGGCGATTGATGACTACGTGGATGTCGGCGGTCACCTGGGCACGGTCGAGGGCCTGACCATCCGCACGGTGCGCCTGCGGGACATCGACGGCATCGTGCACACGATTCCGTTCAGTGAAATCAAAAGCATCAAGAACTACTCCCGGGAATTCGGCTACGCGATCTTCCGGGTGGCGATTCCGTACAACATGGAAATCGACGACGCCATCAAGCTGATGCGCGATGTCGGGCAGAAGATGCGCAACGACCCGTTGCAGCGGCGCAACATCTGGTCGCCGCTGGAGATTCAGGGTGTAGAAAGTTTCGAGTCCGGCAGTGCGATTCTTCGCGCCCGCTTCAAGACCGCGCCGATCAAGCAGTGGGAGGTTTCGCGGGCGTTCAACTTGTCGCTCAAGCGTCACCTGGATGAGGCCGGGCTGGACCTGGCCACCCCGCGCTTGAGCGTGCAAGTGGTGACGGCGGCGGGAGGCGTGCAGGAGAAAGAATAAGCGCTGCCCGGACGACGTCAGGATCAACAACAATAATCATGGAGAAGTCCTTATGCGTTTAACCGGTCTTACACATCAATGGGTACTCGGCCTGCTGTGCGGTGTCGCCAGCAGCGCGGTCATCGCCGCCAGCAGCGGCCAGGACAGTGCCCGTGAAGAAATCGCCGCCCAGGCGAAAGTACTGGAACCGGCCTTGCTGGAAACCCGGCGCGACATCCACGCCCATCCTGAACTGGGCAACACAGAACATCGCACCGCGGAGCTTGTAGCCAAGCAACTGCGGGAGATGGGGCTTGAGGTCAAGACCGGCGTCGCCCGCACGGGCGTAGTCGCGGTGCTCAAAGGCGCCCTGCCCGGCCCGACCGTTGCCTTGCGCGCCGACATGGATGCGCTGCCGGTCAAGGAAGTTTCCGGCCTGCCCTTCGCCTCGAAGGCCAAGGGTGTACCTCGATAAAGAAGTCGACGTGATGCACGCCTGTGGCCACGACGCCCACACTGCCATCTTGCTGAGCACGGCGAAAATCCTGACCGGTATGCGTGATCGTCTGCCTGGGACCGTGGTGTTTTACTTCCAGCCTGCCGAAGAGGGCCCTAGCGATTTTATCCCCGATGGTAAAAACACCTGGGGCGCGAAGATGATGGTGCAGGAAGGGGTGATGAAGTCGCCCAAGCCGGACGCGGTGTTTGGCCTTCATGTTTGGGCTGGTGTGCCTGCGGGGCAGATCGCGTATCGGCCGGGGCCTACCCTGGCTAGCTCGGATGACCTGCGGATCAAGATCCTGGGCAAGCAGACGCACGCCGGGCGGCCGTGGGACGGGATCGATCCGATTACTGTCGGGGCGCAGACCATTGTGGGGCTGCAGACGGTGGTCAGCCGGCGTACCGATATCTCGTCGTTTCCGGCGGTGGTGAGTATTGGCACCATCAACGGTGGTACGCGGTACAACATCATTCCTGAGTCGGTGGATATGAGTGGGACCATTCGCTCCTACGATTATGGTATTCGCCAGAAACTGCATGCGGATGTGCGCCAGACCGTGGAGAAGATCGCCGAGAGTGGTGGGGCCAAGGCTGAGGTTACGATCATTGAGAAGTACGATCCGACCATTAATAACCCGGCGCTGACTGAGAAGATGCTGCCGAGTTTGCGTTGGGCGGCGAATGGCGATGTGGTCAACGCCCCGTTGGTGGGTGGGGCTGAGGACTTCTCGTTTTATGCCAAGGAAGCGCCGGGGTTGTTTGTGTTTTTGGGGGTGACGCCGAGGGATCAGGATATGAGCAAGGCGGCGCCGAATCATAATCCGGGGTTCTTTGTGGATGAGTCGGCGTTGGTGGTTGGGGTTCGGACGTTGGCATCGTTGGCGACTGATTATTTGTATGCCAATGCGGCGGATTGAGGGGGCATATCCGTTATTTGGGTGATGGCTGATATGGGTTCCGCTCTTACAGCGGGTCACTTTTGAACAGCGCAAAAGTAAGCAAAACGCTCTTGCCCCACCACTCGGCACCTCGCCTAGGCTCGGTGTGCCCTCTCTCCGGTATTACTACGCGGGCCGCCGCGACGGGGCGTCCCTGCCCCGTCGCGGCTAAACCGGCGTCCTGCCGGTTTACCCGCTCCGTACTACCTGCGTTCGGCCAGCGTGGTTTAACGGGGCGCCTAAGATCAAGATCAAAAGCAGATCAACAGCACAGCGGCCTACCGGCCGGCTTGAGTGGTGTAGATCAAAAGCAAAATCAAA
>NZ_NIXO01000031.1 GCF_002204795.1 Pseudomonas sp. K2I15 | reverse complement strand
GCGGCGGCCCGCTTCGTACTACCGGAGAGAGGGCACACCGAGCCCAAGCGAGGTGCCGAGTGGTGGGGCAAGAGCGTTTTGCTTACTTTTGCGCTTTTCAAAAGTGAGCCGCTGTAAGAGCGGAACCCATATCAGCCCTGACCAAAAAAACGGATATACACACAAATCCCCGTCCCCGAGAAAGCACAAAGGGGACCCGAAGGTCCCCTTTAATTTGTCGTTGCGTGCTCTTTTTTTATTATTGAGGGGCGGTCTGTTGTTGTTTTTGGCAACCGTGGCCCTTTACCGCTGTTTTTGGCGACCCCCATGCGGGGTCAAGAGCAAACGTATTTTTTTGAGCGCTGATCTACTTCGTCGCATGCGATCCAACCAGTGGGTAGCTACCTTGAGGTAGTTTTTTGTTCTTCTCTATCCGGTTGCGGGTTTCGACATTGCCGTACCCTGCGAAGCACATCTTCTCCAAAAAAATCTGTTAGCTGCGTCTCTGCCGTGTTGTTTTTGTTATGTCAGAGTCGTTACGTCTTATTTTTATTAGGTTTGGTGCTTTTTATTCTTGTTATGCAATAGAGATAGCAGAAGCCGTGCCAACTTTATAAAGTCCTTTAAAATCAATGGTTTGATTTTTTAGTGGGAAATTTCTTTCAGGAAATGCGACAAAATATGTTCCCGTGTTACCCGATGTGTAGCCGCGAGGTAACACATCGTCACGGTCGCGGTACTCAACCAGCGCTACGAGCCTTCGCTACCCGAGAGCCGGTAGGGCGGCCCAATACCGTACAGATCTGCTGACCCGCCAGAACCAGCGTGTCCATATCGATACCCGTCTCGATACCCAGGCCATTGAGCAGGTACAACACATCCTCAGTGGCGACGTTACCGCTGGCCCCTTTGGCATACGGGCAGCCACCGAGGCCCGCAATAGAACTGTCGAACACCTGAATACCTTCCAGAAGGCTGGCATAGATATTCGCGATAGCCTGCCCATAGGTGTCATGGAAATGCCCTGCCAGCTTGTCCCGTGGCACCTGCGCACCCACCGCCTCAAACATCCGCCGCGTGGCACCCGCAGTACCAGTACCGATAGTGTCGCCCAAGGACACCTCATAGCAGCCCATGGCAAACAGCTCCCGGGCGACGGCTGCAACCTGTTCCGGCGCGACCTGGCCTTCATACGGGCAACCCAACACACACGACACATACCCGCGCACGCTTACGCCATGCTGCCTGGCCGCCTCCATGATCGGCACGAAGCGCTCCAGGCTTTCGCTGATGGAGCAATTGATATTGCGCTGGGAAAACGCCTCGGACGCCGCCGCAAACACCGCGACTTCTTTCACCCCGGCGGCCAACGCATCTTCAAAACCCCGCAGGTTCGGCGCCAACGCGCCATAGGTCACGCCGGCCTTGCGCTGGATCTGCGCAAATACCTCGGCAGACCCGGCCATCTGCGGCACCCACTTGGGCGACACAAAGCTGCCGACTTCGATATAACCCAGGCCGGCTGCGGTCAGGGCGTCCACCAGTCGTACCTTGTCGGCGACGCTGATGGGTTGCGCTTCATTTTGCAGGCCGTCGCGCGGACCGACTTCCACCAGGCGCACATGAGAGGGGAGGGACATGGCAGCTACCTTTTATGAATGGCCAACCTGGCTCTGAATGGTCTGTTCCAGCGCCTGGGTGCAACGCTCTTCAGCGGTGTCCAGCTCCAGCTTCATCTGTTCGATGTCGAGCAACTGTTGCTCTAACTGCTCACGGCGCTCGGCGATTTTCGCCAGCATGCTGTGCAGCTGTTTCTGGTTGCCGCTGGTGGGGTCGTAGAGCTCGATCAGCTCCCGGCATTCGGCCAGGGAGAAACCGATGCGCTTGCCCCGCAGGATCAGCTTCAGGCTGACCTTGTCGCGGGGCGAATAAATGCGCTCCTGGCCCCGGCGTTCCGGGGACAGCAGGCCTTGTTCTTCATAGAAGCGAATGGCGCGGGTGGTGATGTCGAGCTCGCGGGCGAGGTCGGAGATGCTGTAGGTCGTGCTCATGGGGGCGCTCAAGGAGTGTCTTGAGCGTTAAGCTAATGGGTGGTTGACGTTAACGTCAAGCGCATTACCCACTGTAGGAGCGAGCTTGCTCGCGAAAAACGTTAACGATAACGCGCACTGTCTGGTTTAACGCGGCGTTCTCAGGTTTTTCGCGAGCAAGCTCGCTCCTACAGTTTATCCAGCTTCTTCTCGTGGGCCGTCACCTGCTGGCACAACTCGATCATCTGCTCGCGCATCCAGCGGTTGGCCGGGTCCTGGTCGGTGCTTTCGTGCCAGTACAGGTGGGTTTCCACCCTCGGCACATCATTCACCGGCAAGTTGAACCAGTGCAGTTCATGGCGCCGGGCAAAGCGCTCCGGCACGGTCATCACCATGTCGGTCTGCTGCAGCACTTGCGAAGCCATCAGGTAGTGCTGCGAACGCAGGGCGATCTTGCGCTGCAGGCCCATCTTGCCCAGCGCCAGGTCGACGTGGCCCAGGCCATTGCGCCGGCTGGAGATATGAATGTGGGTCAGTGACAGATAGTCATCCAGCGTGAGTTTGTCCTTGCCCGCCATCGGGTGGCCCTTGCGCATGGCACACACGTAGCGGTCTTCCATCAGCTTGACGTGGCGCACTTGCGGGTCGGTGTTGAGGGGCGCATCCACGGCAAAGTCCAGGCGGCCGGCGGCCAGTTCCTTGGTGGTTTCCCGGCGCTTGGACAGGAAACTCTCGATCACCACGGTCGGCGCCAGGCGGCGCAGGCGCTGGAACAGCGGCGGCAAAATCACCGCTTCGGTGAGGTCGGTCATGCTGATGCGGTAGGTCTTGGCGGCCTGTTGCGGGTTGAAAATCCGGCTTTCCTGCACCGACACCCGCAGCAGCGACAGCGCATTACGCACCGGGCCGATGATGTTCTGGGCCATGGGCGTGGGCACCATGCCCTGGGCGGTGCGCACGAACAGCGGGTCGTTGAAGGTCTCCCGCAGGCGGGCCAGAGCGTTCGACACGGCTGGCTGGGTAATCCCGACAATCTGCCCGGCGCGGGTCAGGTTGGCTTCGGTGTAGATCGCGTCAAAGACGATGAAAAGGTTGAGGTCGACCTTGCTCAGATTCATTTCGCTGCGCTCTTATTGTTAGGTGTCCATGCGCCGATCATATATCGGTGATGAATGTTAATACACGCCGAGAATAGGTTAGGTAAATTATCAACGCTGTTCTAGCATCAATTTCATGACCTAAACAACCTTCCTAAAGGGAGCTGCTCATGGATTTCGCTTATTCGCCCAAGGTTCAGGAACTGCGTGAACGCGTCACCGCGTTCATGGACGCTTACGTTTACCCGGCCGAGCCAGTGTTCGAACGCCAGGTCAGCGAAGGAGATCGCTGGCAGCCCACCGCAATCATGGAAGAGTTGAAGCTCAAGGCCAAAGCCGAAGGCCTGTGGAACCTGTTCCTGCCGGAATCCGAACTGGGTGCCGGGCTGACCAACCTCGAATACGCACCGCTGGCAGAAATCATGGGCCGCTCGTTGCTGGGGCCGGAGCCGTTCAACTGCTCGGCACCGGATACCGGCAACATGGAAGTGCTGGTGCGCTACGCCAACGAGGAGCAGAAACAACGTTGGCTCGAACCGCTGCTGCGCGGCGAAATCCGCTCGGCATTCGCCATGACCGAGCCGGACGTGGCGTCCTCTGATGCCACCAACATGGCCGCCCGTGCTGTGCGTGATGGCGACGAGTGGGTGATCAACGGTAAAAAATGGTGGACCTCCGGCGCCTGCGACCCGCGCTGCAAGATCCTGATCTTCATGGGCCTGAGCGACCCGGATGCACCGCGCCACCAGCAGCACTCAATGATCCTCGTACCGGTGGACGCCCCTGGTGTGAAGATCGTGCGCCCACTGCCGGTGTTCGGCTACGACGACGCCCCCCATGGCCACGCCGAAGTGCACTTCGAAAACGTCCGTGTGCCGTACGAAAACGTTCTGCTGGGCGAGGGCCGGGGCTTTGAAATCGCCCAGGGCCGCCTTGGCCCGGGCCGCATCCACCACTGCATGCGCTCCATCGGCATGGCCGAGCGCGCGCTGGAATTGATGTGCAAACGTTCCGTCAGCCGTACCGCCTTCGGCAAACCGCTGGCTCGCCTCGGTGGCAACATCGACAAGATCGCCGACTCGCGCATGGAGATCGACATGGCGCGCCTGCTGACCTTGAAAGCCGCCTACATGATGGACACCGTGGGCAATAAGGTCGCCAAAAGCGAAATCGCGCAGATCAAGGTAGTAGCGCCGAACGTGGCGTTGAAGGTGATCGACCGGGCGATCCAGATCCACGGTGGTGCCGGTGTCTCCAACGACTTCCCGTTGGCCTACATGTACGCCATGCAGCGCACCCTGCGCCTGGCCGACGGCCCGGACGAAGTGCACCGGGCGGCGATCGGCAAGTTCGAGATCGGCAAGTATGTACCGCGCGAGATGATGCGCAGCGGGCAGTAAGCTCAGGTGTTGGGGCTTTTGTGGCGAGGGGGCTTGTCCCCCGTTGGGGCTGCGCAGCGGCCCTCAAACCTGTCACCGCGTTCTGCCTGCAAGAATACGGTGGGCTTATTGGGGCTGCTGCGCAGCCCAACGGGGGACAAGCCCCCTCGCCACAGGGCCTTTCTGTTACTTCCGCCTTTCAGTAAACCCAAACCTCCACCCGTCGATTCTTGATCCTTCCCTCATCCGCCGTATTCGCCGCCACCGGCATCTCGGCGCCAAAGCCGCGAATATCCCTCAGCACCACGCCACTTTTAACCAACTCCCGTCGCACCGCCATCGCCCGCAGCTTCGACAATAACGCCGCCCGCTGCGCATCACTCTTGGCATCCCCAAACCCCACCAGCGTGACCTGCTTGTCCAGCTTGCCGTGGCTCTTTATATAAGCCACCACCCGCATCAGGTCCTGGCGCGCCTTGTTGTCGAGGCTGGCACTGCCTTCCTCAAAGCGGAAATTCACCGTCAGCCGCTGCGCCTGCCGGGCGATCGCCTGGTAATCCTCAGGCATTGGCGCCCGTGGTTCCACCGTCATGGCCTGCACTTGCTGCGCGATAAAGCCGCTGGCGGCAACGATCGCCTGGCCTTTGCTGCTTTGCGCAAAGTCCACCAGCGCCCTGGCCCAGGGATTCTGCTCAACCGGCGGCAGATAGAAGAACAGCCGGCGTGACAGCGGGTAATCCTCGGTAGCAATCAGGCTGTTCAACGGCAGCATGGGCTGCGAGTCGCCATCGACGATCGCGACCGCCTTGGCCTGGCGCACAGAGGGCAACCCGATAAAGCCGATGCCCTGGGGATCGTGGCTGACGGCATCCGACAACTGCTCGCTGGACTCAAACCGCTTGGCGCTGCCATCCAGGGACTTGCCACGACGGCTGAGCACCAGTTCCTTGAAGGTGTCGTAGGTGCCGGACTGATCATCCCGCGCGTACAAATGAATCTTGCCACCGATGCCGCCGAGCTGTTCCCAGGTCGAAACCTCGCCGCTGAAAATCTGCGCCAACTGCTCGGTGTTCAAGGTATCCAGCGGGTTGCGCGGGTTGAGGATGATCGCCAAGCCATCAATCGCGATGACCTGTTCGGCGTCAGGGTTTTTCAGGTCACCGAGGGCTTCCAGCTCCACCAGTTCGCTGTCCTTGATCGGCCGGGATGACGCCGCGAGGTCGGCGCTGGCTTTTTTCAGCGCGGCAAATCCGGTACTTGAGCCATGGGCGGCGACTTCGACCGTCACACGCTGGCCCTGGCGGGTCTTGCCGATGATGTGCTGTTCGTTGGCCTGGTCGGACGGTTCGCTGTGCATGCCTTGCAAACCCTGTTGTTCCATCAGTCCCTTGACCAGTGCCGGGCCAAGCGCCGCACCAATCGTATTGGAACCCTGGATGCGTAGGGCCGGGCCGTATTCGGGAAAGGGCAGCGGGGTTGAAAAAGCGGCGAGGGGGAATGCGCTGAGCAGTGCCAGCAGGGATAGAACGCGCAGCATCATGCCGGCACCGTCTCAAGCCAAAGGGAGTGCCGCGAGATTAAGTCAGGCAGGTTGCATAAATATGACGAGGGCCGGTTTCCCGGCCCTGCACGCTAAATCAGCTCAATTCCAGCCAGATCGGTGCATGATCGGAGGGTTTTTCCATACCGCGCAGGTCGTAATCCACGCCGGCATCTTTCACCCGGGGCAGCAACCCTTGGGAGGCCATGATCACGTCGATCCGCAGCCCGCGCTTTGGCTCGTCTTCAAAGCCACGGCTGCGGTAATCGAACCAGCTGAAACGGTCCGCCACGTCCGGGTTGAGGTGGCGGAAGCTGTCCACCAGGCCCCAGTTCTTCAGGCGCGCCATCCACTCGCGCTCTTCCGGCAGGAAGCTGCACTTGCCGGTCTTCAGCCAGCGCTTGGCGTTGTCGGCACCGATGCCGATGTCGCAGTCTTCCGGGGAAATATTCACATCGCCCATCACCACCACCGCCTGGTCATTGCTGAACTGTGACTCCAGCAAGGTTTGCAGGTCTTCGTAGAAGCGCTGCTTGGCCGGGAACTTGGTGGGGTGGTCGCGGCTTTCGCCCTGTGGGAAATAGCCGTTCATGATGGTAATCGGGTTGCCGTTGGCATCGGCGAAAGTGCCCCAGATAAACCGGCGTTGGGCGTCTTCTTCGTCACTGGCAAAGCCTTTATGCAGCGACAGTGGTTCCTGGCGCGAGAGCAGGGCGACACCGTAGTGGCCTTTCTGCCCGTGGTAATACACGTGATAGCCCAGGGCTTGCACTTCGGCCAGTGGGAACTGATCGTCGTGGACTTTGGTTTCCTGCAGGCCGATCACGTCCGGCTGATGTTTCTCGATCAGTGCCGCCAGCTGATGAGGGCGGGCGCGCAGCCCGTTGATATTGAAAGAGACGATTTTCATGGTCGGCAGTCCAGTCTGGCAAAAGGGCGATGCTAGCCGACAAGTCGGACGGGGGCCAGCGTGGCGGTAGGACTTAGGCACTGCTAAGGTCTGAATGCAGGGAACGAGTCAGCCACTGTGGGCTCGTACTAAGAAGAGCGCGACCTTTTGAGTTCGCCCAGGGGAGATTCACTGTTATGCCTGACACCTCGACTGCCATCGCCCAGATTCACATGCTCGACAGCGGCTATTCCCGCGAAGCCCGTTCCCTGTTGTACCAGGCCTATCGACATGAGCCGACGTTCGCCTACATCTTCGAAGCCGAGCGTCCAGGCTACGAACAGCGGGTGCGCGCCACGGTGCGTGAACTGGTCAAGCAACACTTCTTCCAGAACCTGCCGGCCATTGGCCTGCTGGTCAACGACCGGCTGATCGGCATCGCCCTGATCGCGCCGCCGCAACGTCGCCTGGGGATTACCGAAAGCTGGGCCTGGCAACTGCGCATGTGGCTGAGCACCGGCGTGCGCGGCACCCGGCGCTATCTGGAATACCATCAGGCGGTGCTGGCGTGCCTGCCCTCGGACTCGGTGCATGTGCTGCCATTGCTGGGGATTCACCCGCAATTCCAGGGCAAACACTACGGCGAACAATTGCTGGAGGCGGTGCACAACTGGTGCGCTGAAGACCCGCATTCCTCCGGTGTGGTGTTGGACACGGGGAATTCTCGCTATCTGGAGTTCTATAAACGCCAGGGGTACGAAGAGATTGGCGAGGTCGCTGTAGGACCTGTCTTGGAACACGTGTTCTTTCACGCAAATCCCCAGGTGTTACAGGCTGCAACGCTTTAGGACAGAATTATTCAGATAAATCAGGGTTCTAAGACGCTCCCAAGCTCGTGTAGCATCCCGGCCTATGAAGTTTCCAGGAAGATTTACCAGCGGCTTGATTCTGCTGTTCACGAGCTGCGGCGCCTTGGCGCAAAGCGAATTGGATGTGCGTATCAAGCCTTCAAACGACGCGTTGAAAGCCAACATCGAAGGCTATATCGGCGGGGTCGGCGATCGTGACGAAGAAGCCTTGCAGCGGTTCAGCCGTGGCGCCGAGGAGCAGGCCCGCAAGGCCGCCCAGGCGTTGGGCTTCTATCAACCGCAAATCGCCAGCGATGTGAAGGGCGGCAAGAACCCGCGCCTGATCCTCACCATCGACCCCGGCGAACCGGTGCATTTGCGCAATGTGACCATTCGGGTCGATGGCCAGGCCGCCGACCTCAAAGCCTTTCGCGTACCCACCAGCGACCAACTCAAACCCGGTGCCGTGCTCAACCACGGCAACTATGAAGACGCCAAGCGCGTTATCCAGAACCAGGCGTCACGCTACGGCTTTTTCAGCGGGCGCTTTACCAGCCAAAAACTATCGGTCGACCCCAAGGCGGGTGTGGCCGACATCGAACTCATTTATGACAGCGGCCCACGGTACACCCTGGGCAAGGTCAGCTTTGCCGGCGACACGCCATTTGATGAAGACCTGCTGCAACGCATGGTGCCGTTCAAGAGTGGCGCGCCCTACGACTCCGAACTGATCGCCGAACTCAACCAGAACCTGCAAGGCAGCGGCTTTTTTGAGGGCGTGCGTGTGGACGCCGCCCCGGCCGCATCGACTAAAGATGTGATCCCGGTAGCCGTGCAACTCGAAACCCGCAAGCCCCGCACCATGGGCCTGGGCCTGGGCTACTCGACCGACGTCGGCCCGCGCGGCAAGGCCAACTGGACGCGCCACTGGGTCAACCCCCAGGGCCACAGTTATGGCTGGGAAGCTGAACTGTCGGCGCCCCGGCAGAACGTCGGGCTGTGGTACGACATTCCCCTGGACCCGCCTCTGACCGACAAACTGCGTTTCGCCGGCGGCTACCAGAATGAAGAAATCGCCAACACCGACACCCTGAGCAAGTTGCTCACCCTCGGCCCCGAGTGGCACAGCAAGTTGCCCAGCGGCTGGACCCGGGTGATCTCGCTCAAGTGGCAGCACGAAGAATATCGCCTGGGCAACGACTCGGGCCTGAGTACGCTGTTGATGCCGGGCATCAGTTATTCCTACTTGCGCAGCGACAACCGCATTGACCCGCACAATGGCTATCGCCTGCTGTTCGACGCCAAGGTCGCCAAGGAAGGCCTGGGCTCTGACACCAACCTGCTTTACGGCACGGCGACGATCAAGGGCCTGACCACCCTGTGGGACAACCACCGTTTCCTGGCCCGGGCGCAGTTTGGCGGCAGTGCCACCAACGGCTACAAATCGGTGCCGCCGTCGTTGCGGTTTTTTGCCGGTGGCGACCAGAGCGTGCGGGGTTACGAGTACCAGACCTTGTCACCGGAAAACGATCAGGGCGACCGCATCGGTGGCCGCTACATGGTGGCCCTGAGCGCCGAGTATCAATATTCCATCGCCGAAAAATGGCGCATCGCGACCTTTATCGACCAGGGCAACTCGTTCAACACCTTGGAAATGCCGAGCCTGAAAACCGGTGTGGGTGTGGGCGTGCGCTGGGTTTCGCCGGTAGGCCCTATCCGCCTCGACCTGGCCCATGCCCTCGAAGATCCGGGCGGCATTCGTTTACACTTTTCCATGGGGCCTGAGCTGTGATGCGTGGTTTGAAAATAGCGGGGCTGGCCGTTCTGGCGATCCTCGCGGTGATAGTGCTGGCGCTGTGGACGGTGCTGGGCACCCAAGTCGGCAGCCGTTGGGTGCTGGGCCAGGTGCCGGGTTTTACCGTGGAGAATTTCCAGGGCCGCCTGGGCGGCCAGTGGAGTGCCGATCATCTGCTGTGGCAGCAAGACGGCAGCCGTGTGGAGCTGCAAGCGCCGAAGTTCGACTGGTCGCCGGCCTGCTTGATGCGCATGACGTTGTGCATCAACCAACTGGATGTGGAGCAGGTGAGCCTGCAATTTGCGCCCAGCACTGAAGAAAGCAGCGGCCCCATTACCCTGCCAGACCTGAAACTGCCGCTCGCCATTCAGTTGGGCGACATCCGTGTCGGCAGCCTGCTGTTCAACGGCAGCGAAGAGCTCCAGGGCCTGCAACTGGCGGCGCACTGGACCGCCGCCGGGATGCAGATCGATTCGGTGCACTTGCAACGGGACGGCCTGGTGCTCGACCTGTCTGGCCTGCTGCAACCCACCGGCAACTGGCCGCTAAGCGCCAGCGGCAATCTGAGCCTGCCTTACGCTCCGGGCGGTGCGCCCTGGGCGCTGGCGCTCAAGGTCGATGGCGATTTGCTCAAGAGCCTCAAACTCGACGCCGACAGCAGCGGCTACCTGCCGGCCAAACTCAGCGGCGAGTTGCAACCGCTGGTGGAAAACCTGCCAGCGCAGTTGCATATCACCGCCGACGGTTTTAAACCCAGTGCCGATTTGCCCGATACCCTGCAACTTAATCAACTGGACCTGACGGCCAAGGGCGACCTCGGCAACGGTTACCAACTGCTGGGCAAAGCTGTACTCCCGGCGGAAAAAGGCCCGGTGGACTTGCTGCTGCAAGGCAGGGTCGACGCCAAGGGCGCGCAGATTGCGGGCCTGGACTTGAATGCTGGCGACAAACAAAGCCTCAAGCTCAGCGCCAATCTGGACTGGCAGCAGGGCTTCAGCGCCGACGCAAAAATCGACTGGCTGGACTTTCCCTGGCATCGCCTCTACCCAGTGATTGACGAACCCCAAGTAGCCTTGCGTACTTTCAATGGCGAAGTCTCCTACAAGGACGGTAACTACCTGGGCAACTTCAAGGCCGACCTCGACGGCCCGGCGGGCAAGTTCAGCCTGGCCAGCCCGTTCAGTGGCGACCTCAAGCAAGTGTTCCTGCCTGAGCTGAAACTTGCCGCCGGCCAAGGCAAGGCCGAAGGCCACCTGAACCTGCAATTTGCCGACGGCATCGCCTGGGACACGGCGCTGGACCTGTCGGCGATCAACCCTGCTTACTGGGTCGCGGAACTGCCGGGCACTCTGGCCGGCCCGCTGCGCAGCAAGGGCGAAATGAAAAACGAGCAGCTCAAGCTCACCGCCGACCTCGACCTCAAGGGCCGCCTACGTGGCCAACCTGCCGTGCTCCAGGCCAAGGCCGAAGGCGCAGGCGAGCAATGGACCCTCGGCACGCTGGACATTCGCCTGGGCGACAACCGCATCTACGGCAGTGGCAGCCTGCAACAGCGGCTGGCCGGGCAGATCGACATCAAGCTGACGCGCCTCGCTCAACTCTGGCCGCAACTGCGCGGGCAGATGAACGGCCGTCTCGACGTTGCTGGCACTCTGAAAGCGCCCCAGGGCAAGCTCAATCTGGTGGGCCAACAACTGGCGTTTGAAGACAATCGCCTGCAAAACCTGACACTGGACGCGAATCTCGATAACGCCCAGCGCGCCAAAATCGACGTGAAGGGCAGCGGCATCCAGGCCGGTGAAACCCAGGTCGGCACCTTCACCGCCAGCGCCCAGGGTGATATCAAAAGCCAGAAAGTCCAACTCGACCTGGCCGGCCCGTTGCTCAAGCTGGCCCTGGCCCTGGATGGCAACCTCGACAAAGGCAACTGGCGCGGGCGCCTTGCCAGCGGCGATGTGCAAGCGGGTGGCCAGGACTGGAAGCTGCAAGCCCCGGCGAAAATCGAACGACTGGCCGATGGCAAGCTGACCTTTGCTGCCCACTGTTGGGTATCCGGCCCAGCGAGCCTGTGCGGTGAAGACCAGCGCCTGATGCCCGAGCCCAAGCTGCGTTACCACCTCAAGCAGTTCCCCATCGACAGTTTGGCAGCCTTTTTGCCTAAAGATTTCGCCTGGCAGGGCAAGCTCAATGCCGATGTCCAACTCGACCTGCCGGCCAGCGGGCCCAAAGGCGTGGTGTCGGTGGATGCCAGCGGCGGCACCTTGCGGGTCAAGGACAAGGACCAGTGGCTGGATTTCCCCTACGACACGCTGAAGCTGGAAACCACCCTCAACCCCAAGCGCATCGACACCCAGCTCAACTTCCGTGGCGGCAAGCTTGGCGAGTTGCTGTTGCAGGCGCAGATCAATCCGCTGCCGAAGAACAAGCCGATCACCGGCAACTTCACCCTGACCGGCCTCGACCTCGCCGTGGCGCGACCCTTTGTACCGATGGTCGAGAAGCTCAACGGCAAGCTCAACGGTAGCGGGCGAATCGGCGGCAGCCTGCTGGCGCCTCAGGTCAACGGCAGCGTCAACCTGGTCGGCGGCGAAATCTCCGGGCCGGAATTACCCACCAGCTTCGAAGGCCTGAATATCCAGGCGGTGATTGCCGGCGAAAACGTGCAGCTCAATGGCGGCTGGCGCAGTGGCAAGGCCGGGCAGGGCACCCTCAAGGGCCAGATCGACTGGGGCCAGGCCCTGGCGGTGGACATCGCGCTGCAAGGCACGCAACTGCCGGTCACGGTAGAACCGTACGCGACCCTGGAAGTGGCGCCCGACCTGAAAATCAGCATGAAGAACGACAAGCTGGCGATCTCCGGCAAGGTGCAGATCCCCAAGGGTGAGATCACCGTGCGTGAACTGCCGCCATCGACGGTCAAGGTCTCGGATGACACGGTGATCGTCGGCAGCCAGACCGAAGAGGGCAAGCCGCCCATGGCCATGGCGATGGACATCGATGTGGAGGTGGGCAAGGACAAGCTGAGCTTCGCCGGCTTCGGCCTCACCGCCAACCTGCAAGGCCACGTGCACATCGGCGACAACATGGACACCCGGGGCGAACTGTGGCTCAACGACGGCCGCTACCGTGCCTACGGCCAGCGCCTCACCGTGCGCCGCGCGCGGTTGCTGTTCGCCGGACCGATTGACCAGCCGTTTTTGGATATCGAGGCGGTGCGCATAACCACCGAGCCGTCCCGCACAGTTACCGCCGGTATTCGTCTGAGCGGCAGTGCCGAGCAGCCGACTACGCAAATTTTCTCGGAGCCGGCCATGGCCCAAGAGGATGCGTTGTCGTACCTGGTGTTGGGGCGTTCACGTACCACCACCGGTGAGGACAACAACATGCTGGCCGAGGCGGCGCTGGGTCTTGGGTTAATGGGCAGCTCCGGGGTAACGTCGGACATCGCCAAGAACCTCGGGCTCCAGGATTTCGAACTCGACACCCAGGGCAGCGGAACCAACACCGCCGTGGTGGCCAGCGGCAAGATCTCCGAGAAGCTCAGCCTGCGGTATGGCGTGGGGGTGTTCGAACCGGCCAACACCATTGCCTTGCGGTATTTGCTGAGCAAGAAGGTGTACCTGGAAGTGGCCAGCGGCGTGGCCAGCTCCCTGGATATTTTCTACAAGCGGGATTTCTAGGGTCCCCCTCCTTGCAGGAGCGAGCTTGCTCGCGAAAAACGTCAACGATAACGCGTGCACGCTGGATGCACGCGTTGCCCGTTAGTTCTTTGCGAGCAAGCCCGCTGCTACAGAGAGAGCCATTTATCCGCCAATTAGCAAGCAGCCTAACTATTCGTTTGACATTCGCTGCCTAGGCAGTAACATCGTGACATACATTCACTGCTTAGGCAGTTAATAGGTTGGTCACGATGAAACATTTCACCCCCGAAAACTTTCACAACTGCCACCTCGGCCTGCTGCTGGGCCGGGCTGCGCTGCTCAAAGACAGGATCATCGACACCCATATGGAACCCCACGGCATCACCGCCGCGCAGTTCAAGGTGTTGATCATCATGGCCCAGTACGGCGTCGACACCCCGGCCGAGCTGTGCCGCAACCTGTCCCTGGACAGCGGCTCCATGACCCGCATGCTCGACCGCCTGGAACAAAAGGACCTGCTGGCGCGCAAGCGTTCCGAGCAGGACCGGCGCCAGGTGCAGTTGGTGCTGACCGCCGAAGGCCAGCGCGTAGCCGACATGCTGCCGCACATCGGCGCCCAGGCCTTGAACCAGTTGGCGGGTGCGCTGGAGCCGGGTGAATTGCAAACCCTGGAAAAAATCTTGAAGAAAATTCTGATAGCTGCGGGTGACCCCATCACCATTCAGCGGGTAGGTAGTGCATGAACAATCGCTCCTTGCGTGCCGGCCTCAGCCTCGTGCTGGTGGCCATGACTATGGCCGGTTGTGCCAATTTCAGCGGCTTGAACACAGAAGGCAAACGCCTCGAAGCCAATAACCTGCAAACCGGAAAATCCCTCAGCGGCGTGACCTTGTCCAGCGCTGCCTGGCCTACCGTCGACTGGTGGAAAAGCCTGGGCGACCCACAGCTCGATGGCTTGATCCAGGAAGCCCTGCAAAACAGCCCCGACATGCAAGTGGCCAGCGCCCGTGCCCACCAGGCCGAAGCCGCCGCCTATGCCGCCGACGCCGAGCGCATGCCGACCCTGGATGCCAGCGCCGGTATCAGCCGCTCGCGCCTGGCCAAGGACCAAGACCCGTTGGGCCAGGGCGATGCCTATGCCACCGTGCGTAACATCGGTGCCAGCTTCAATTACAACTTCGACCTGTGGGGCGGCCAGCGGGCCGCCTGGGAAGCGGCACTGGGCCAGGCCCGCGCCGCCGAAGTCGACCAACAGGCCGCGCGCCTGACCCTGGCGGCCAACGTCGCCAAGGCCTACAGCGACCTGGGCCAGGCCCATATCGTGCGCGACCTGGCGAACGATGACCTTAAGCGCACCCGACAAATGCTCGACCTGGGCCAGCGTCGCCTGAACTCCGGGATCGACAGCCAGTACCAGTACCAGCAAACCGAAAGCCTGGAAGCCAGCTCCCAGTCGCAACTGATCGATGCGGAAAAACAACTGCAGAGCGCCAAGATCGCCCTCGCCGTGTTGCTCGGCAAAGGCCCTGACCGTGGCAGCGAACTGGTACGCCCCAACGTGCTCAAACCCAGCGCCGTGGCCGTGCCGTCGGTGTTGCCTGCCGAACTGGTGGGCCGTCGTCCGGACCTGATCGCCGCGCGCTGGCGTGTGGAGGCGGCGAGCAAGAACGTCGCGGCCAGCAAGACCCGTTTCTACCCCAACCTCAACCTGAGCGCGAGCGCCGGAGCCGAGTCATTGCTGGGGGATGCGATGTTTGGTTCGGCCAGCCGCTTCTTCAGCATCGCGCCGACGATCTCGCTGCCGATCTTCGACGGCGGCCGGCTGCGCGCCGACCTCGATGCCCGCGACGCCGACTACGACTTGGCCGTGGCCCAGTACAACAAAACCCTGGTGCAAGCCTTGGGCGACATCGGCAACACCCTCGTGCAGTTGCGCGAGACCGGCCGGCAGATCCAGGCCCAGCAACACGCTGCGGACATTGCACAGCAGTCTTACGACACCGGGGTCCAGCGTTACAGCTCAGGTATCGGGAATTACCTGGACGTGCTCAGCATCGAACAGCAATTACTCCAGGCCCAACGTCAGTTGGCCACCCTGAATGCCGAGCAAATCGATCTTTCGATTCAATTGATGCAGGCCCTGGGCGGCGGTTTTCACGCCGAAAACGTGGCCTCGACCACCCCAGCCACGCGCACTGAATAATTCAAGGTACTTGTCATGGCCACTGCCGAAACCAGCAACAACGCTCCTGAAACAAACCAAGCTGAGCAACCCAACACCACCAGCAACCCGCGCAAACGCAAAGTCATGCTGGTTGTCCTGGCGCTGATCGTCATCCTCGGCGCCGTGGGCGTGTGGGGTTGGTACGAATTCTACGGCCGCTTCAGCGAAAGCACCGACGACGCCTACGTCAACGGCAACGTGGTGGAAATCACCCCGCTGGTGACCGGTACCGTGGTGAGCATCGGCGCCGACGATGGCGACCTGGTCCATGAAGGCCAGGTGCTGATCAACTTCGACCCCAACGACGCGGCCGTCGGCCTGCAAAGTGCCCAGGCTAACCTTGCCCGCACCGTGCGCCAGGTGCGCGGTTTGTACAGCAACGTCGACGGGATGAAAGCCCAGGTGCTGGCGCAACAAGCCAACGTGCAAAAGGCCCAGGACAACTACAACCGACGTAAGAACCTCGCTGCCGGCGGGGCGATTTCCCAGGAAGAGCTGTCCCACGCCCGTGACGACCTGACCTCGGCGCAAAACGCCCTGGCCAACGTGCAGCAACAGTTCAAGACCAGCAGCGCCCTGGTGGATGACACCGTGATTTCGTCTCACCCGGACGTGCAGGCCGCCGCCGCGCAGTTGCGCCAGGCTTACCTGACCAACGCCCGCAGCACCCTGATCGCACCAGTCACAGGCTATGTGGCCAAGCGTACCGTGCAACTGGGTCAACGGGTTCAGCCGGGTACTGCGCTGATGGCGGTGATCCCGCTGGATCAACTGTGGATCGACGCCAACTTCAAGGAAACCCAGCTGCGCAATATGCGTATTGGCCAGCCGGTGGATATTGAGTCTGACATCTACGGCAGCGACGTAAAATTCAGCGGCACCGTCGACAGTCTCGGCGCGGGCACCGGCAGCGCGTTTGCCTTGCTGCCGGCGCAGAACGCCACCGGTAACTGGATCAAGATCGTGCAACGGGTGCCCGTGCGCATTCATGTGAACGCCGAAGAATTGGCCAAGCACCCGCTGCGTGTGGGCTTGTCCACCGTGGTCAACGTCGACCTGCACGATCAGAGCGGCCCGGTACTGGCCCAGCAGGCGCCACAAAAGGCCTCGTTCACCACCAACGTGTACGACCGCCAGTTGGCTGAAGCCGACGCCATGATCACCCAACTGATCCATGACAACAGCGTCGCCGCTCCCAAGGCTGCCCAGCGCTGATTCGCCAATCCATCAGCTACGGCCCCGGCGGCCGTAGCGCCAATCATGTTGCACAGGATTCGCGATGAGTAACGCTAACGCCTCCTTCACGCCGCCCAGCTTGCTGATGGCCACCATCGGCCTGTCCCTGGCGACCTTCATGCAAGTGCTCGATACCACTATCGCCAACGTGGCGCTGCCGACGATTTCCGGCAACCTCGGTGTGAGTTCGGAGCAGGGTACCTGGGTGATCACCTCGTTCGCCGTGAGCAACGCGATCGCCTTGCCGCTGACCGGCTGGCTGAGCCGTCGTTTCGGCGAGGTAAAACTTTTTCTGTGGGCCACCATCCTGTTTGTGCTGGCCTCGTTTCTCTGCGGTATCTCCACCTCGATGCCTGAACTGATCGGCTTTCGTGTGCTGCAAGGCCTGGTCGCTGGCCCGTTGTACCCGATGACCCAGACGCTACTCATCGCCGTCTATCCCCCCGCAAGGCGCGGCATGGCCCTGGCGTTGCTGGCGATGGTCACGGTCGTGGCGCCGATTGCCGGGCCGATCCTCGGCGGCTGGATTACCGACAGCTATAGTTGGCCGTGGATCTTCTTTATCAACGTACCCATCGGCATCTTTGCGGTGATGGTGGTGCGTTCGCAGCTGAAGAAACGCCCGGTGGTCACCAGCTACCAGCCGATGGACTACGTAGGCTTGCTGAGCCTGATCGTCGGCGTCGGCGCCTTGCAGATCATCCTCGACAAGGGCAACGACCTGGACTGGTTCGAGTCGAACTTCATCATCATCGGCGCGGTGATCTCGGCCATCGCCCTGGCGGTATTCGTGATCTGGGAAATGACCGACGAGCACCCGGTGGTCAACCTGCGGCTGTTTGCTTACCGCAACTTCCGTATCGGTACGATTGTGTTGGTGCTGGGGTACGCGGGCTTCTTCGGGATCAACCTGATCCTGCCCCAATGGTTGCAAACCCAGATGGGCTACACCGCCACCTGGGCGGGCCTGGCGGTGGCGCCGATCGGGATCCTGCCGGTGTTGATGTCGCCGTTTGTGGGCAAGTATGCGCACAAGTTCGACCTGCGCTTGCTGGCCGGGCTGGCGTTCCTGGCGATCGGCTTGAGTTGCTTCATGCGCGCCGGTTTCACCAATGAAGTGGACTTCACGCACATCGCCCTGGTGCAGTTGTTCATGGGCATCGGCGTGGCGCTGTTCTTCATGCCGACCTTGAGCATCCTGATGTCCGACCTGCCGCCGGCGCAAATCGCCGACGGCGCGGGCCTGGCGACCTTCCTGCGGACCCTGGGCGGCAGCTTTGCGGCGTCGCTGACCACCTGGATCTGGATTCGCCGGGCGGACCAGCACCATGCCTACATGAGCGAAAACATGACCACCTACGACTCGGCCACCCGTGATGCCTTGCAAGCGCTGGGCGGGGCAGGGCAGAAGGCCTATGCGCAACTGGACCAGATACTGACGAGCCAGGCGTACATGATGTCCACCGTGGATTACTTCACGTTGCTGGGGTGGATGTTCATGGCGTTGATCGTGATTGTATGGCTGGCGAAACCGCCGTTTGGGGTGAAGGCAGGGCCGGAGGCTTCAGGCCACTGATCGAAAGGCCGCGCTCGGTCAAAATGTGGGAGCGGGCTTGCTCGCGAAAGCAGTCGTTCAGTCAATATTTCAGCTGACTGACACACCGCCTTCGCGAGCAAGCCCGCTCTCACATTTCGTTATGCGCCAGGCAGCGCCAACTGTGGGTTCACGAAGTCAAAGGCTGCCAACGCAAACCCTTGCTCATCCACCTGCAATGCCCACCCTTGCTTGTCCCAATCCCCCAGCACAATGCGCTTGGCCGCCTGTTCGCCAATCTGCAACTTGTGAATCGCCGGGCGGTGGGTGTGCCCATGCACGAGGGTACGCACGCCGAACTGCTGCATCACCCTGGGCACTTCCTCGGGCGTCACATCGACAATGTCGTTGGTCTTCATCCGCGTTTGTGCCCGGCTTTCACTGCGCAGCTTGCGCGCCAGCTTGTGCCGCGTGCGCAAGGGCAGGTGCCGCAGGATGAACAGGGTGATGGGGTTACGCAGGATGCGGCGCAGCTTCATATAGCCAACGTCGCGGGTACACAGGCTGTCGCCGTGCATCAAGAGCACTGGCTCGCCGTAAAACTGCACCACACTCGGGTCCTTGAGCAAGGTTGCGCCTGCCGCTTTGCAGAACGCCTTGCCGATCAGGAAATCCCGGTTGCCATGCATGATGAAAATCTGGGTGCCGCTGTCGCTCAGTTCGCGCAGAGCCTGGCAAATCGAACGCTGGAAGGGCGTCATCCCATCGTCGCCAATCCAGGCTTCGAAGAAGTCCCCCAGAATGTACAACGCCTGGGCGGAACGGGCGCGACCGTTCAGTAAATCCAGAAACGCCCGGGTAATGTCCGGGCGCGTATCGATCAGATGCAAATCTGAAATCAGCAATATCACTCAACGATCTCGGCTTTCTCGACGATAACGTCTTCTACCGGTACGTCCTGGTGACCTGCCTTGCCGGTGGTTTGCACACCCTTGATCTTGTCGACAACGTCGGTGCCTGCGGTAACTTTACCGAAGACCGCGTAGCCCCAACCCTGGGTGTTCTTGCCGCTGTGGTTCAGGAAGGCGTTGTCGGCCACGTTGATGAAGAACTGCGCGGAGGCCGAATGCGGCTCCATGGTACGGGCCATGGCGACGGTGTACTTGTCGTTGGAAAGGCCGTTGTCCGCTTCGTTCTGGATGCTTGGACGCTTGTCTTTCTTTTCTTTCATGCCAGGCTCGAAACCGCCGCCCTGGACCATGAAGTTGCCGATGACACGGTGGAAAACAGTGTTTTCGTAGTGGCCGGCTTTCACGTACTCGATGAAGTTGGCGACGGTGATCGGCGCTTTCTCGGCGTTCAGCTCGATGACGATGTCACCGTGGTTGGTGGTCAGTTTGACTTGAGTCATGTTCACTACTCTTTCAAGAAATTCGTGGGTTTGGGCGTTTTTGCGCCTTACCTGCTTGGCAAAACGACAGCCAAGGCGCGCAGTTTAGCGTGACCTGCAGGAATTTCGAGGTGGTTTTTTACCAGCGGGCTAATAAATGCGGCAGTTTTTGGTCGTGCCCTGTCAGGTAGTTGACAGCATCGGCTATGATAAGCCCTTTGTTTTATCTGGCCTGCCCAGGCCACGTACTCGTCTGTTCAAGGATCCTATGAGCAAGCCCACTGTCGACCCTACCTCGAATTCCAAGGCCGGACCTGCCGTCCCGGTCAATTTCCTGCGCCCGATCATCCAGGCGGACCTGGATTCGGGCAAGCACACGCAGATCGTCACCCGTTTCCCGCCTGAGCCCAACGGTTACCTGCACATCGGCCACGCCAAGTCGATCTGTGTGAACTTCGGCCTGGCCCAGGAATTCGGTGGCGTCACGCACCTGCGTTTCGACGACACCAACCCGGCCAAGGAAGACCAGGAATACATCGACGCCATCGAAAGCGACATCAAATGGCTGGGCTTCGAATGGTCCGGTGAAGTGCGCTATGCCTCCAAGTATTTCGACCAGTTGTTCGACTGGGCGGTGGAATTGATCAAGGCCGGCAAGGCCTACGTCGACGACCTGAGCCCGGAACAAGCCAAGGAGTACCGTGGCACCCTGACCGAGCCTGGCAAGAACAGCCCGTTCCGTGACCGTTCGGTCGAAGAGAACCTGGACTGGTTCGCCCGCATGCGCGCCGGTGAATTCGCGGATGGCGCTCGTGTGCTGCGGGCCAAGATCGACATGGCCTCGCCGAACATGAACCTGCGCGACCCGATCATGTACCGCATCCGCCATGCCCACCACCACCAGACCGGTGACAAGTGGTGCATCTACCCGAACTACGACTTCACCCACGGTCAGTCGGACGCCATCGAAGGCATCACCCACTCCATCTGCACCCTGGAGTTTGAAAGCCACCGTCCGCTGTACGAATGGTTCCTCGACAGCCTGCCGGTACCGGCGCACCCGCGTCAGTACGAATTCAGCCGCCTGAACCTGAACTACACCATCACCAGCAAGCGCAAGCTCAAGCAACTGGTCGATGAAAAGCACGTGTTCGGCTGGGACGACCCGCGCATGTCGACGCTGTCGGGCTTCCGCCGTCGCGGCTACACCCCGGCGTCGATCCGCAATTTCTGCGACATGGTCGGCACCAACCGTTCCGACGGCGTGGTGGATTTCGGCATGCTCGAGTTCAGCATCCGTCAGGACCTCGACCAGAACGCCCCGCGCGCCATGTGCGTGCTGCGTCCGTTAAAGGTGGTGATCACCAACTATCCGGAAGACCAGGTCGAAAACCTCGAACTGCCGCGTCATCCGCAGAAAGAAGAACTGGGCGTGCGCAAGCTGCCGTTCGCCCGTGAAATCTACATCGACCGTGATGACTTCATGGAAGAGCCGCCAAAAGGCTACAAGCGCCTGGAGCCGAACGGCGAAGTGCGCCTGCGCGGCAGCTACGTGATCCGTGCCGACGAAGCGATCAAGGACGCCGATGGCAACATCGTCGAACTGCGTTGCTCCTACGACCCGGAGACCCTGGGCAAGAACCCTGAAGGTCGCAAGGTCAAAGGTGTCGTGCACTGGGTGCCGGCTGCGGCCAGCATCGAATGCGAAGTGCGCCTGTACGATCGCCTGTTCCGTTCGGCCAACCCTGAGAAGGCCGAAGACAGCGCGAGTTTCCTCGACAACATCAACCCTGACTCGCTGCAAGTTCTCACTGGTTGTCGTGCCGAGCCATCGCTTGGCGACGCACAGCCGGAAGACCGTTTCCAGTTCGAGCGCGAAGGTTACTTCTGCGCGGATATCAAGGACTCGAAACCAGGTCAGCCGGTATTCAACCGTACCGTGACCTTGCGTGATTCGTGGGGCCAGTGATCAGTCTTAAGGATTCATCGTGCTAACGATCTACAACACACTCAGCAAGACCAAAGAAGTCTTCAAGCCGCTGGATGGCAACAAGGTGCGCATGTACGTGTGCGGCATGACCGTGTACGACTACTGCCACATTGGCCACGGCCGCAGCATGGTTGCCTTTGACCTGGTGACCCGCTGGTTGCGGTTCAGCGGTTATGACCTGACCTACGTGCGCAACATCACCGACATCGACGACAAGATCATCAATCGCGCCAACGAAAACGGCGAGTCGTTCGACGCGCTGACCGAGCGCATGATTGCTGCGATGCACGAGGACGAGGCCCGCCTCAACATCCTCAAGCCGGACATGGAGCCGCGCGCCACGGACCATATTCCTGGCATGCACGCGATGATCCAGACCCTGATCCACAAGGGTTACGCCTACGCCCCGGGCAATGGTGACGTGTACTACCGCGTCGCCAAGTTCATGGGCTACGGCAAGCTGTCGCGCAAGAAAATCGAAGACCTGCGCATTGGTGCGCGGATCGAAGTCGACGAAGCCAAGCAAGACCCGCTGGACTTCGTTCTATGGAAAGGCACCAAGCCGGGCGAACCGAGCTGGGAGTCGCCATGGGGCGCCGGGCGTCCGGGCTGGCACATCGAATGCTCGGTGATGTCCACCTGCTGCCTGGGCGAGACCTTCGACATTCATGGCGGCGGCAGCGACCTTGAGTTCCCGCACCATGAAAACGAAATCGCCCAAAGCGAAGCGGCCACCGGCAAGACCTACGCCAACGCGTGGATGCATTGCGGCATGATTCGCATCAATGGCGAGAAGATGTCCAAGTCCTTGAACAACTTCTTCACCATTCGCGACGTGCTGGAAAAGTACCACCCGGAAGTAGTGCGGTACCTGTTGGTGTCGAGCCACTACCGCAGCGCCATCAACTATTCGGAAGACAACCTCAAGGACGCCAAGGGCGCGCTTGAGCGGTTCTACCATGCGTTGAAAGGCCTGCCCTCCGTGGCGCCTGCGGGCGGCGAAGCGTTCGTTGCGCGGTTTACCGAAGTGATGAACGACGACTTCGGCACGCCGGAAGCGTGCGCGGTGCTGTTTGAAATGGTGCGTGAGATCAACCGGTTGCGCGAGAGTGATCTGAATGCGGCGGCTGGGCTTGCGGCGCGTTTGAAAGAGCTGGCGAGTGTGCTGGGCGTGCTGCAGATGGAGGCCGAAGACTTCCTGCAGGCAGGCGCTGAAGGGCGTGTGGATGCGGCTGAAGTGGATGCGCTGATTCAGGCGCGGTTGACTGCCAGGGCTAACAAGGACTGGGCGGAGTCTGACCGGATTCGTGACCAACTGACCGCGATGGGTGTGGTGTTGGAAGACGGGAAGGGTGGGACGACGTGGCGGTTGGCTGATCAGGCTTGATGGGTGAATGCTGAAAAAAAACGCCCCGACTGGTTCGGGGCGTTTTTTTTGGTGTGAATATCCGTTATGCAGGTAACGGCTGCTTATGGATCTGGATGGGAAGCATGATGGGGCAGGTAAAGCTGCTCTTCTGTAGGAGCGAGCTTGCTCGCGAAAAACCTGAGAACGCCGCGTTGAATCAGGCTGCCAACGTCATCGTTAACGACCTTCGCGAGCAAGCTCGCTCCTACAGGGGAACGCGTTTGCTTTTAAACACTCAAGCCGGCCGGTAGGCCGCTGTGCTGTTGCTTTTGATCTTGATCTTAGGCACCCCGTTAAACCAAACACACCTGCACCGACGCCAAATCCTTCGATGCGTTGACCAACAACGTCTACGCGTCCAACCCTTCCCGCACGACAAAGAGCCTGGAGCCCTCACCAGGCAAGTCAGTTTCAGAGGATGGATTCAGACAATGATTAATCGCCCGATGAGCAGCGGCGTGAAGCGAGGGTGAATCGAGCGGCGGATTTGGACTGTCTTTGATCATGAAGAAGCTCCTAGAGTAATGGGGCCGCCACCCATCGCTGCGAAACGACAATCGGGTGGCAGCTGTACGCAGGTTCGCAGACCGGGACTCTAGGCACCCGGCATACCCGAAGGTATCCCGCGCACAGCCGCCATAAGATCAGGCATAAAAAAGCGCCCGCTATCTTGTGGTGGACGCTGTGCGTCTAGAGTTTACCCGGGCTGCGAAACCCGGTCGCTGAATTTGCAGCGACCACCGAAGAGTAGGGAGCCATCTTCTGAGCGACAACCCTAAAAAGCTGTCGGAAATTTCCGCGCGTTGACCCACGAGCATCAGCGTGTGCCACTGACTTCATACCGGCTTTGAACAAACCCATTGTCCGACGCATACGTGCCGATATGCCGAAGCTCATGCCCGCTCCCCAACTGGCTGAACAAGGGAATACCCTGGCCCAACAAAACCGGGATACGCGTGATGATCAGCTCGTCAATCAAGCCCGCCTCAAGAAATGCCTGAATCGTCTGGCCCCCGTCTATGTAAAGGTGCTTCATCCCGCGCTCGGCCAACGCTGCCACGAGGCGGGTGACATCCTGGCTCATCACCTCAACCTTGCCCTTCAACTGCGCAGGTATCTCAACCGATTGACGAGAGAGCACTATCACAGGCGTACCCTCATAGGGCCATTCCGCAAAGGAAAACACTTTTTCCAGGGTTTTACGCCCCATCACCAGCGCATCAACCGTGGCGATGAAGTGCTCATAGGTCACACCGTTCAATTCAGCCCCTTCGTACTCTGGCCGATTAAGCCACTCGATATCACCGTCTGGCCGGGCAATAAAGCCGTCGACGCTGGCTGCGATAAAGACCGAACATTTGATATCCATGGGGCGCGAAACTCCTTTTTTATGTGCTTGAAGACAGCGACTGCCAGCGCCCGGTAAAGGCATCGAAACCGACCGCCAGTAACGCTAATGTTAATTTAATCCTTTGGTGTAATAAGCGACCATTGCCAAAAATAACCCAGGGCTGCCCGGTACACGCCGACGCCCTTTCTATATTGCGAGGATCTATGCGCCGTTGGTTAATCCGCTACCGTTACGCAATCATCTTTTGGCTGTGCTTCGGCGTGTTCCGCACCTCCCTGGCCGACTGGAACCCCATCCCGTCCGGCTCCATGCGCCCCACGTTACTTGAGGGCGACGTAGTACTGGTCAACCGCGTAGCGTACGACCTCAAATTACCCCTCACGGATATTTCCCTGGCCAAACTGGACAACCCCCAGCGCGGCGATGTGGTGACGTTCTCCTCACCCAAGGACGGCATGCGCTTGATCAAACGCATCGTCGGCATTCCCGGCGACACCCTGGAAATGCGCGACGAGGTGCTGTGGGTCAACGGCACACCGGCCACCTACAGTAATGGGCAGGACATCAGCGAGCCCCTCGCTCCTGGCCACACGGTCCCGGGGATCAAGCTGACTGAACTTGCGAACAACAGCCAGCGCACAATTCAGTTCATGCCGACAGTACGGGCGCTACGGAGTTTCGCCCCGGTGGTCGTGCCTGCCGACAGTTACTTCATGTTGGGCGACAATCGCGACAACAGCGACGACTCCCGGTACATCGGGTTTGTGCCGCGCCGGCTGTTGATCGGGCACGCCCACCATATTCTGGCGTCAGCGCAGATCCTGGATCATTGGATGCCGCGATTGGGCCGGTTTGGCGCGCCGATTTTGTAGTGGGGGATCACGCATTCATCCGCCAAATATTACCCGGTCAAGGTAAGCGGCCCGCCCCATTGCAGGGGTGACAGAACGTTATGGTGCCAGGTCAGCGATTTTTTTCAGCCCGGCGACTGCTCACCTCAGCCGGCACATCGTCCCCTGCCATACGCTTGCGGAACAACGCCGTACGCGCCAGCAACAACGTGGTCACCGGCACCGTGATCGACAGCAATATCGGAATCAACCAACCGTGAAGTACCGGCCCGGACTTGAGCACCGAAAAATAGATGATCGACGCCAACGCCACGCACCATGCACCCAACGTCGAGGCCAATGCCGGGGGGTGCATGCGTTGAAAGAAGTCCTTCATCCGCAACAACCCGATCGCCCCAATCAGCGCAAACACGCTGCTCGTTACCAGCAAAACCGCAACGATCACTTCAACCCAAAGCGGCAAAACACCGACATTGATCATTCGATCACCTCCCCACGCAGCAGGAATTTCGCCAGGGCAAACGAGCCCACAAAACCAAACAGCGCGATCAACAACGCCGCTTCAAAATAGGTGTCACTGGCATACCGGATGCCCAGCACCAGCATCATCAGCATCGCCAGGATGTACAGGTAATCCAGCGCCAGAACCCGGTCCTGGGCCGACGGGCCTTTGAACAGGCGCACCAGCGTCAGCACCATGGCCAGGGAGAACAGGAACAGGCTGAACAGGATCGCATTGGAGAGCAGGGCGCTCATTCGAAGATCTCCATCAGGGGCCGTTCGTAAGCGTGTTTGAAGTGCTCGATAAACTGCGCTTCGTCATCCAGGTCGAACACGTGAATCAGCAGGATGCTGCGGTCCAGGGCCAGTTCCGACCACACGGTGCCGGGCGTCACGCTGGTGATCATCGACAACACGGCCAGGCCATTGGCGTCCCGCAAGTCCAGCGGGATTTTGATAAAGCGCGAACGCGGTGGCCGCGAGCCGCAGACCAGGATGCCCCAGGCCACGGCGAGGTTGGAGATGATCACGTCGCGGCCCACCAGGAAGAACAGGCGGATCATCACGCCCGGCCTGCGGATGCGGATCGGCAGCGGGCGCAGCGGCGCCATCATCAGCGGCGCGGCAAAACCGAGGATCGCGCCGAGCAGCAGGTTGCCGGGGCTGACGGACAGGTTCAGCACCAGCCACAACAACCACAACGCCAATGACAGCCACGGGGCAGGGAGCAGTCGCTTCATGGCTGCACCTCCACTGCGGCGGCCTTGGCTTCAGGGCTCGGCACCGGGCGCGTCGCCATGACGGCCATCACGTAGTGCTCCGGGTTGTTCAGGCTTTCAGCGGCGGCCTGGGTGTAGCGCATCAGCGGTTCGGCCTTGAAGGTCAGGACGATGCTCAGGCCCAGCAGGAAGAAGATCGGCACGCATTCGAAGCGGCGCAGCAGTGGCGACGGGCGTTCTTCCGGGGTCCAGAAACGCTGGATGCCAAGGCGGGCGAAGGCGATCAGCGAGGCCAGGCCGGAGAAGATCAACAGCGCTACCAAACCCCAGGCAGCCGGGCGGACGGGCCCGTCGATGGCGTTGCCCAGGCCCATCGGGTTGATCAGCGCGCTGAGCAGGCTGAGCTTGCCGATAAACCCGGACAGCGGCGGCATGCCGATGATCAGCAGGGCGCAGGCAATAAAGCTCAGGCCGAGGAAGGCTACGGTCCAGGGAATCACCTGGCCGACCACGGCTTTTTGTTCATCGTCGAGGTTGGTGCCGGGCGGTGGATGCAGGGATTCCATGGCCTTGGGCAGGGCTTCGATTTCATCGTCCAGCGGCATGTCGTTGGCCGAGCGCGAACGCTCGATCAACTCGGCCAGCAGGAACAGCGCACTCAATGCCAGCGTCGAGCTGACCAGATAAAACAACGCCCCGGCGGTCAGGCTTGGCTGGGCAAAACCCACCGCCGACAGCAGGATCCCGGCGGACACCAGAATGCTCAGGCTGGCCATGCGTTCCAGGCGTTGCGCGGCGATCATCGCCAGTGCCGCACAGACGATGGTCGCCATGCCGCCGTAGATCAGCCAGTCGCCGCCGAACAGCGCCGAGGCACCGGCCTGGCCGGAGAACAGCAGGTTCCACAGGCGCAGCACGGTGTACACGCCGACCTTGGTCATGATCGCAAACATCGCCGCCACCGGCGCACTCGCCGAGGAGTAGGCGGGCGCCAGCCAGAAGTTCAGCGGCCACATGCCGGCCTTGGCCAGGAATGCGACGGCGAGGATGCCCGCACCGGCGTGCAGCAGGCCGCGATCGGCTTCCGGCACCAGGGGGATTTTCAACGCCAGGTCGGCAAAGTTCAGGGTGCCGGTGACGCCGTAGATCAGCGCCGCGCCAATCAGGAACAAGGTCGAGGCCAGCAGGTTGATCGAGATGTAATGCAGGCCCGCTGACACCCGTGCCCGGCCGGAACCGTGGAGCATCAGGCCGTAGGACGCCGCCAGCAGCACCTCGAAAAACACGAACAGGTTGAACAGGTCGGCGGTCAGGAAGGCGCCATACAGGCCCATCAACTGGATCTGGAACAACGCATGGAAGCTGGTGCCGGCACGGTCCCAGCGGGCCATGGCAAACAACAGCGCGCTGACGCCGATGATCCCGGTGAGCACCAGCATCATCGCCGACAGTTGGTCCACCACCAGCACGATGCCGAACGGCACTTGCCAGTTGCCCGGCAGGTACACGCCGATGGAGCCGGGGCCGCCTTTCTGGGTCCAGTACAGCAACAGCACGGCGATGCCCAGGCCCACCATGCTGGAGAACAGGTTGATCCGTGCCTTGAGCGGGCGGTGTTTCTCGCCCAGCATCAGCATCAGCGCGGCGGTGAGCAACGGCAGCAGGATCGGCGCGATGATCAGTTGATTCATCCAGGTCATTCCTTGGGCTCCCGGCCGTCTACATGGTCAGTGCCGGTCAGGCCCCGGGACGCCAGCAGTACCACCAGGAACAGCGCGGTCATGGCGAAGCTGATCACGATCGCCGTCAGCACCAGGGCCTGGGGCAGCGGGTCGGTGTAGTTGAGCAAGTCTTGCGGCACGCCGTCCTTGATGATCGGCTCCTTGCCGATAAACAGGCTGCCCATGCTGAAGATGAACAGGTTGACCCCGTAGGAGAGCAGGCACAGGCCCATCACCACCTGAAAGGTCCGTGGCCGCAGGATCAGCCAGACGCCGGAGGCCGCCAGGACCCCAATGGCAATTGCGATGACTTCTTCCATCAGGCGGCTCCTCCTGGGCTGGCAACGGCTTTCGCCTGGTTGCCGGGTTTATGGGCACGCACCGATTGGTGGCCCAGGGCGGTGAGCATCAACAAGGTCGCGCCGACCACCATGGCGTACACGCCAACGTCGAAGAACAGCGCGCTGGCGACGTGGATGTCGCCCAGCACCGGCAGGCTGAAGTGCCAGGTGTGAGTGGTGAGGAACGGGTAGCCGGCGAGTAGCGCGCCAAGCCCGGTCAGCGTTGCTGACAGCAAGCCAAAGCCCATCCAGCGCATCGGCCGCAGGCTCATCTGCGCCTCGACCCATTGGGTACCGGCGACCATGTATTGCAGGATGAACGCGACAGACATCACCAGCCCGGCGACAAAACCGCCACCCGGTTGGTTGTGGCCGCGCATAAAGAGATAAAACGACACCACCAGGGCAATCGGCAGCAACAGTCGAACCAGCACCGCCGGCACCATCATGAAGCCCAAAGCGGTGTCGCTGGCCTGGCGCGGGTTGACCAGGTCGGTGGCCACATCGGGCGCCAGCTGGCGCTGTTGCGCGGGCAATTCCATGCTTTCTTTCGAAGGGCGAAAGCGGCGCAGCAGGGCGTACACGGTCAATGCCACGGCGCCGAGCACGGTGATTTCACCCAGGGTGTCGAAGCCCCGGAAGTCCACCAGCATCACGTTTACCACATTGCTGCCGCCGCCTTCGGGCAGGGCGCGGCTGAGGTAGAAGGAGGAGATGTCGTTGGGCGTCTGGCGGGTCAGCATCGCGTAGGAGAGCAGCGCCATGCCGCCACCGACAACGGTGGACAGGAGGAAGTCCCGCAGGCGGCGGATGCGAGCCTTGCGCAGCGTACTGGGCAGTGGCGAAACTTCTTCGATCCGCCGTGGCAACCAGCGCAGGCCCAGCAGGATCAGCACGGTGGTGACCACTTCCACCACCAACTGGGTCAGCGCCAGGTCTGGCGCGGAGAACCAGACGAAGGTCACGCAGGTCATCAGGCCGCACACGCTGACCATGGTCAGGGCCGCCAGGCGGTGGTACTTGGCTTGCCAGGCGGCGCCCAGGGCACAGGCAATTGCCAGCAGCCACAAGGTGACGAACACGATGGAACCCGGGATCTTCGGCCGGTCGCCCCAACTGATGCCGCTGTACAGCATCGGGATCAACCCGGCGATCACCGCCGCCAGCACCAGCAGGAACAGTTGGGTTTGCAGGCGCTTGGTGCTGATGCGTTTCTCGATCTTGCGCACCCCGCGCATCATCACCACCAGGCAGCGCTCGAAGCCGCGCTTGCCGTTGAAGTAGCTGATGATTGGCGGGTATTTGAAGCGGCCCAGCTTGAGTTGCTTGCGCAGCAGCAGATACAGCACCACGCCGCCGGACATGGCCACCAGGCTCATGATCATCGGCGCGTTCCAGCCGTGCCAGATGGCGAGGCTGTATTCCGGCAATTTGCCGCCGACGACAGGCAGGGCGGCTGCCGCGAGGATCGAACCGACCACCTGGGCCGGGAAAATCCCCACCAGCAGGCAGGTAAACACCAGCAATTCTACCGGGGCACGCATCCAGCGAGGCGGCTCGTGCGGCGTGTGGGGCAGGTTAGTGGCTTTGGGGCCGAAGAACACATCCACGGTAAAGCGCAGGGCATAGGCCACGCTGAAGGTACCGGCGATGGTGGCGATGACCGGCAGGGCGATTTCCACCCAGGCGGTAGCGGAGATGAACACCGTTTCGGCGAAGAACATTTCCTTGGACAGGAAACCGTTGAGCAGTGGCACGCCGGCCATGGACGCACTGGCGACCATCGCCAGGGTGGCGGTAAACGGAATCAGCTTGAACAGGCCGCTGAGCTTGCGAATGTCACGGGTGCCGCTTTCGTGGTCGATGATCCCCGCCGCCATGAACAGCGACGCCTTGAAGGTGGCGTGGTTGAGGATATGGAACACCGCGGCGACCGCAGCCAGCGGGCTATTAAGGCCCAGCAGCAAGGTGATCAGCCCGAGGTGGCTGATGGTGGAGTAGGCCAGCAGGCCCTTGAGATCGTTCTGGAACATGGCGCAGTAAGCGCCGAGCAGCAGGGTAATGGCGCCGGCGCCGCCGACAATCCAGAACCACTCTTCGCTGCCGGACAGCGACGGCCACAGGCGGGCCAGCAGGAACACGCCGGCCTTCACCATCGTCGCCGAGTGCAGGTAGGCCGACACCGGTGTCGGTGCAGCCATGGCGTGGGGCAGCCAGAAGTGGAAGGGGAATTGCGCGCTTTTGCTCAGGGCGCCGATCAGCACCAGGGCGAGCATGATCGGGTACAGCGAATGGGCACGGATCTGATCACCGGCAGCCAGGACCTGGTCCAGGTCGTAGCTGCCGACGATATGCCCGAGCAGCATCACCCCGGCCAGCAGGCACAAACCGCCTGCGCCGGTGACCATCAGCGCCATATAGGCGCCACGCCGGGCATCGGCGCGGTGGTGCCAATAGCCGATCAACAGGAATGAGAACAGGCTGGTGAGTTCCCAGAAAAACACGATCTGGATCAGGTTGCCGGAGATCACCAGGCCAAGCATGGCGCCCATGAAGGCCAGGAAAAACGCAAAGAAACGCGGCACCGGGTCTTCCGGCGACATGTAGTAGCGGGCGTACAGCGACACCAGGGTCCCGATGCCCAACACCAGCATCGAGAACAACCAGGCAAAACCGTCCATGCGCAGCACGAAGTTCAGCCCGAGGCTGGGCAGCCACATGAATTCTTCGCGAATCACGCCACCGTGGGCGATCTGGGGGTAGAGCAGGGCGACTTGAACAGTCCCGGCCAGGGCTACAAGGCCGGCCAACAGGGACTCTGTGTTGCGTGCGTTGTGCGGCAGCAAGGCCGCGAGACAGCTGCCGATAAAAGGCAGAAGCAGTAGAACTATCAGGGACATAGGCTTCTAATCTGCGGGAGTTTGGGATGCATCATACGTGCCGGATTCTTGATCACCAAACGGCAAGATGTGGCAGGATCCTACAAGGTAGGCTGAAAAAGGCCGTTTGGCATTGTTTCATCTGGCACAAGCACAGACCTTAACCCTGACGTTCCTGTTCCATCTCTTCTGCCAACTCGATGGCCTTCTGCCCCCGCGTCTTCATCTCACTGACAATCACCGCCGCCACAATCAACGCCGCGCCCAGCATGGCAATCGGCGGGAAGCGTTCCCCGGCAATCCGCCCGACCACGCCCGCCCACACCGGCTCACCGGCATAAATCAGTGTGGCGCGAGTCGGCGAGACACTTTTCTGCGCCCAGTTCATCGCCACCTGAATCACCGCGCTGGTCAGCCCCAGGCCCACCGCGCTGAACAGCAGCAACCAGGAAAACCCCGGCAGTGCCTCGCCCATCGGCACTACCATCAGGAACGACAGCACCGAGGCCGTGGCCAGTTGCACCACCGTTACCCGGCGCACATCCACCTGGCCGGCAAACGCGCTGATCATGATGATTTCGGCGGCAATTGCTACCGCACTGATCAATGTGGCGATTTCACCCGGACTGAAATTCAGCGATGCGCCCATCGGGCCGGTCAACAGCATCAACCCGGCAAACGCCAGCATGATGCCCAGACTTGGCATCAACCCCGGCCGACGTCCCAGCACCAGCCATTGCAGCAGCGGTACGAACGGCACATACAGTGCAGTAATAAACGCCGACTGGCTGCTCAGGATCGTCTGCAAGCCAATGGTCTGCAAACCGTAGCCAAACATGATCGCGACACCGATAAAGCACCCGGCCTTCAGTTCAAACAGGGTCAGGTCCCGCAGGCTGCGCAATGAGAACGCCCCGACGATGACTGCCGCCGCCGCAAACCGCAGGCCGACAAAAAACATCGGGCCGCTCACTTCCATGGCGTGCTGCACCAGCAAAAAGGTGCCGCCCCAAATCATGGTGATCACCACCAATATGCATTCGGCTTTGCTGAAACGGGAAAACAACGGGGAGGTGGTCATGGCGGCTCGGTCTTGCACAGTAGGGGCGCGGACCGCACAATGCGCCGCAAGCTGGGCAGTATACTGCGCAACCCCACCCTGTGAGCAATATAGTGCACAAAGAAAATCCACAACGGGCCTCGGTCCTGCAACACGTCAGCCAGAACGTTCGGCGCCTGCGCCATGCGGCCGAGTTGAGCCAGACGGCGTTGTCCGAAAAGTCCGGTGTCAGCCGGCGCATGCTGGTGGCGATCGAGGCCGGGGAGAAGAACGTCAGCCTGTCGACCCTCGACCGGGTGGCCGAAGCCCTGGACGTGGCCTTCAGCGACCTGATCCAGGCCCCGGATGCCGGTGATCACAGCCGTATCAACGAGCTGGCCTGGGCCGGTGAAATCCCAGGCAGCAAGGCGGTATTGCTGGCCAAGGCTAACGCCCGGCGCGAAGTGGAGTTGTGGGAATTGCGCCTGGAACCCGGCGACCGCTATATGCCGGAGCCGGACCCCGAGGGCTGGAGCGTGCAGCTGTTTGTGTTCGAAGGTGCACTGACGCTGGTGCTGGGTGACGAGGAAAAACACGTCGCCACGGGTGAGTTCCTGATGTTCGCCAGCCGCCAGCTTCACGCCTATCGCAATGACGGTGACGTGGCGGTGCGGTTTGTGCGCAACGTGGTGATCTAACTGTTGGCAGCGCAACAGTGGTTGGACACTTTGCTGTTTTGAACCACCCACAACATCCCTGAGTTACCAACAACCCACTGATTTTATTGATCATTATATTCAGGCACGACTCCTGCAATTGCCCCAGTATCTCTCTGGAGCCTGGAGTCGGCCCATGTCAGCCCAACCCCTACAAGCTGCCCACATCATCCGCTCGGACGCCGAAGCCATCGCCGTTGCCACCGAGTTGGCCAAGCGCTTTGCCGTCGAGGCGGGCGTGCGTGATCGCGAGCGGCGCCTGCCGGTGGCCGAGCTGGACGAATTCTCCGCCAGCGGCCTGTGGGGCATCACCATTCCCAAGGCCTACGGCGGCGCCGGGGTTTCCTATGTGACGGTGGCCGAGGTGATCAAGCTGATCTCCGCCGCCGACCCGTCCCTGGGGCAAATTCCGCAAAACCATTTGGGCGTCGTCGACATCCTCTTGCAAACCGCCAGCGAGGAACAAAAGCAGCACTACTTCGCCAAGGTCCTGCAGGGCTACCGTTTCGGCAACGCCTTCTCCGAAGCCAAGAGCAAGAACGCCGGTAGCTTTGAAACGCAGATCCGCTTTGACGGCGACAGCGCGTACATCAACGGCGAGAAGTTCTACTGCACCGGCGCGCTGTTCGCGCATATCGTGCCGGCGGTGGGCGTCAACGAAAAAGACCAGGCCTTCATCGCCTTTGTCGAACGGGACGCACCGGGCCTGCAAGTGATCGACAGTTGGGACGGCTTCGGCCAACGCACCACTGCCAGTGGCGGCGTGACCCTCGACGGCGTGAAGGTGCCGCTGAGTGCGGTGGTTCCCGCTCACCAGGCTTTCGACCAGCCCACCGCCAACGGCCCGATTTCGCAAATTATCCAGGCGGCCGTCGACACTGGCATCGCCCTCGGCGCGCTGGAGCAAGCCAAGATCTACGCACGCCAGGCTCGGCCCTGGATCGACAGCCAGCAGGATCACGGCTGGCAAGACCCGTTCACCATCGCCGCTATCGGCGATCTGGAATGGCGCGTCCACGGCACCGAAGCGATTCTCGCCAAGGCCGGTATTGCCGTAGACCAGGCCCTGGCCAACCCCAACGAAGACACCGTGGCCAATGCTTCGCTGGTCGTCGCCCAGGCCAAGGTGCTGTCGGCAGAAACCGCGCTGCTCGCCAGCAGCAAACTCTTCGAATTGGCCGGCACCCGCTCGGTGTCCGGCAAGCACAACCTTGACCGCTTCTGGCGCAACGCGCGCACCCACACCCTGCATGACCCGGCCCGCTGGAAATACCACCTGATCGGCAACTTTGTGCTCAACGGCGTCAAGCCTGCACGCCATGCCTGGAACTGAGGAGCTTCATCCATGACCGCACTGAATCAGGCACGCCAACTGCTGGAAAGCACCCTGGGGTTTATTCGCCAAAGTGACGACCCCTACGTGATCGCCCGGTTCGGCGACCTTCAGATTCGCATCGACGTTGCCGCCGCCTTGCTCGAACGTGCCGAAAACCTCGAAGGCCAAAGCCCGGTAGAGGTTGAGATTGCCTTCACCGAAGCGCAGATCGCCGCCGCCGAAGCCTTGCTCGCCGCCAGCAACGCCGAATTCGAATTGACCGGCCAGCGCACCGCGCTGCCGCCGACCCTTGACGACCCATTGCGCTGGAAATACCAGATTGTCGGCAACTACCGTCTCAACGGCGTTGCCCCCAGGAGTGCTGTTTAATGTCCCGTGAAATCCGCTTGAATGCCTTCGACATGAACTGTGTCGGCCACCAGTCCCCGGGCCTGTGGGCCCACCCGCGCGATCGCTCGTGGCAGTACAAGGACCTGGAATACTGGACCGACCTGGCGAAAATCCTTGAGCGCGGCAAGTTCGACGGCCTGTTTATCGCCGACGTGCTGGGCATCTACGACGTCTACAACGGCAACGGTGACGCCGCGATTCGCCAGGCCACCCAGGTGCCGGTCAACGACCCGCTGTCGCTGATCGCACCGATGGCGCTGGTCACTGAACACTTGGGTTTTGGCCTGACCGCCTCGCTGTCCTTTGAACACCCGTACCCGTTCGCCCGACGCCTTTCCACCCTCGATCACCTGACCAAGGGCCGCGTCGGCTGGAACATCGTCACCTCCTACCTGGAAAGCGGCGCCAAGAACCTCGGCCAAAAAGCCCAGACCGAACACGATGCGCGCTACGACTACGCCGAGGAATACCTGCAGGTTTGCTACAAACTCTGGGAAGGCAGTTGGGAGGAGGGCGCCGTGCTGCGCGACCGCGAGCGGCGGATCTTCAGTGACCCAAGCAAAATCCACGAGATCCGCCACGTCGGCAAACACTTCCAGGTGCCCGGCATTCACCTGTGCGAGCCGTCGCCACAACGCACGCCGGTGCTGTATCAGGCGGGCGCGTCCAGCCGGGGCAAGCAGTTCGCGGCCGAGCAGGCCGAGTGCGTATTCGTGGCCGCGCCGTCGAAAGTGCTGCTGAAAAAGACCGTCGCCGACATCCGCCGGCGTGCGGCAGAAGCAGGGCGTGATCCGAAGAAAATCCTGATCTTCAACTTGCAGACGGTGATCGTCGGCGAAACCGACGCCAAGGCCAAAGCCAAGTTTGAGGAGTACAAATCCTACGTCAGCTACGAAGGCGCGATGGCGCTGATCTCCGGCTGGACCGGCATCGATTTCAGCCAGTTCAAGCCCGATGAACCCCTCAAGCATGTGCACACCAACGCCATTCAATCGGCGGTGGAAGCGTTCTCCACGGCAGACCCGAACAAGGTCTGGACCCCGAATGAACTGGCAGACTGGGTCGGCATCGGCGGCTTCGGCCCGTTGTTTGTCGGCGGCCCGGAAACCGTGGCCGATCTGTTACAGGAGTGGGTCGAAGAGACCGATGTGGATGGCTTCAACCTGGCCTATGCACTGACCCACGAAACCTTTATCGACGCGGTCGACCTGCTGGTGCCGGAGCTGCAAAAGCGCGGCGTGTACAAGACCGAATATGCCAAGGGCACCCTGCGGGAGAAATTGTTTGGGGACGGCGCGCGCCTGGCGGACAACCATCCGGGTAGCGTCTATCGAGACCTGGCTGCCTTGCGCGAACCTAATGTGGGAGCGGGCTTGCTCGCGAATGCGGACTAACATTCAACATTGATGTTGCCTGACGCACCGCTTTCGCAAGCAAGCCCGCTCCCACATTTTAAGCTTCATCGATCCAACCATTTCAGCCAGCGGACCACCGCATGCTTGTTTCACTAATAGGAGCATTACCCTATGAGCGTGCATGAGCTTGAACTACCGCTGGATGTGGAATGGCCTGCCGAACGGGTCACGGTGTTGCCCAAGGCGTTGGCGCAGTTGCACCACTGGGCGCAACTGACCCCGTTGCACAGTGCCCTGCGCCATAAGCGTGACGGGCAGTGGTATGCCTGGCGCTGGATTGATGCCCTGCGCGACGTCGAGCGCCTGGCCGACGGTTTGCGCCAGCAGGGCTTTAGCGAGGAATCGCGGTTGGCCCTCAGCGGTGCCTTCGAGCCCCATTTGCTGCTGCTGGCCCTGGCAGCGCAGTCCATCGGCGGGCAGACCTTGACCCTCGACGATGGCCTGGAGCCCGCCGCCCTGCAGCAACAGCTGTGGCGCATTCGGCCCACTCATGCCTACGTCCAGGGCCGGCAACAGGATCAGCACTGGTTGGCGGTGGTCCAATTGATCGAGCCGGTGGACACCTCACAACGGCTCAGCCGCTGGTGGCAGCCTTCCGGCAAAACCGAACTGTGGAGCGAGGAGAGCACCCACTGGCAAGGCGGCCTGGCGGCGGTGCTGGAGCAATGGCTGAACAGCGGCCAGAGCCTGGGCTTCCCGCAGTCGGGCTGAACTAGGCGTCCCGGGTCGATGTACTGGATACTGCGCGGGGCGATGTTTACCACAACCATTCAGGCACACAGTAAGGGCGCAATTTCATGAGTGAAACCGAACGCGGACAGGCGACGAGCGCCATTCGCAACGCTGATGTGCTGATTGTCGGCGGCGGCCTGAGCGGTACGATGCTGGCGGTGCAACTGCTGCGCCTGCCGGGCAAGCGGCAGATCCTGGTGATCGAACCGCGCCAGGAACTGGGGCGCGGCGAGGCCTACAGCGCGGTAGAGCTGGGCCACACCTTGAACGGTAACGCCGCACGCATGAGCGTCGACCCGGACAACGCCGATGACTTGACCCAATGGCTGACCGCCTACATCGCCGGCGGCGGTTGGCCGGAGTCGGACCAGCAACACGTGCCCATCAGCGAACTGTTTCCGCCACGCGGGATTTTTGGCCTGTACGCGCAGCAACGGCTGGCGGAAGCCAAGGCGTTTTCGGCGTCGACCGTCGAGCATGTCCGTGCCGAAGTGGTGGACCTTCAGGTGGATGAACAGTCCACGCTGCTGACCTTGAGCGACGGCCAGCAACTGCGCGGTGCATTTGCGGTATTGGCCACCGGCATGTTCCCGGCGGCGCGCACGCCACAGACCGAATCCAGCGGCTTGAATGCCGCTGCGGTCGACCCGTGGGACGTGCAGGCCATGACCCGGCTGGACCCGCAATCCACCGTGCTGATCATCGGTTCCGGGCTGACCATGGTGGATGCCGTGGTGTCCCTGGAACAGGCCGGTCATCGTGGGCCCATCGAGATTTTCTCGCGCCACGGCCTGCTGCCCCATGTACGTCGGCAGCCGCCGGCGTGGGTCGATTTTCTGGGTGAAGACCACAGCCTGCGCAGCCCCCGGCAATTGCTGCGGGAAGTGCGCCGCCAATGCCGGATCGCGCTGGCTCAGGGGATTGACTGGCAAGCGCCGCTGGACACCGTGCGCGCCAATATCGGGCGCTTGTGGAGCCAGGCCAGCGAGGGCGAGAAGCGCCAGTTCGTGCGGCATGTTCGGCCCTGGTGGGAAAGCCATCACCACCGCTCGCCGCCCTTGAGTGCCGAGCTGGTGGCGCGGCTGCACGGGGAAGGGCGGTTGCGGATTCAGGCGGCTTCGTACAAGGGGCTGGTGCCTTCGCAGGGGGACGTAACGATTCGCCTGCGTCATCGTGGCGAGCAGGCCGTCGTCCAGGTGTCGGGAGCTGCATTGATCAACTCCAGCGGCATTGAATATGACTGGCGCCGGGTGGCCAGGCCGTTGCCACGGCAGTTACTCAAGTGTGGGCTGATTCAGCCCGGGCCGTTGGCGTTGGGGATTGCGGCGGATGTGTCGGGGGCGGTGCTGGATGCCCATGGGCAGGTCAGCCAGCGGCTGTTTGCAATGGGCCCGCCGCTGCGTGGGATGTGGTGGGAAAGTACGGCGGTGACGGATGTGGCGATCCAGGCCAAGGCGCTCGCCGCAAGGTTGGCACACCTCTAATATGGGAGCGCGCTTGCTCGCGAATACGGAGTGTCAGTCACCGGATCAGTTGACTGATCCACCGCATTCGCGAGCAAGCCCGCTCCCACATTTTTGATCTTTATTGGCCTTTTAATCGGCGTCAGGAACCGACCTTCACAAACCCCGGCTTCAACCCAAACACCTCAACCCCCTGCGCCGTCGACTGCCCGGTCGTCACCGTCACCCGCTCCACCGGTTTATCCATCGCCGCCCGATACTCCACCGTCATCACCCCATCCCCGCGGCTGATCGCCTGGGCCGGCACGACAATCGCCTGGTCATTGTTGTAGGTGACAATGGTCAACCGCGCACTCATCCCCAACCGTACCCGTTGCAGCTGTTGCGGCGTCAGCTTGGGAATCGACAACGTCACCGGAAACTGCGCGCTGCCCTGGGTATCGCCGGCAATCGCCAAACCGCTCACCACGCTGACCGACCCCGTCAGCCGCTCACCGTCAAACCCATCGCCCATCACCTCCACCGCCTGGCCTTGGTGCAGCTGGTTGATGTCCAGCTCGGATACCTTGGCGACGATTTTCAGCTTCTCGATATTCGCCAGCCCAAACAGCACCTGGCCCTGGCTGACCTTGCTCCCGGCCTGCACCGGCGCGTTGTTGTTCCCGCCGCCCTGGGCCGACGAGTTACTGCCCGGCGCCGGTACCACAATGCCGGAGAACGGTGCCTTGACCTCCTTGCCGTCGAGCAAGGTGTGCAGGGCGTCGTACTTCACCGTGGCGTTGGTCAGCTCCATATCGGCGATCTGCCGGTATTCGCCCTTGCCTTGTTCGATCGCCTGTTGCAGTTCGCCACGGGCGGCCACCAGGTCCAGCTGTTGCTGCGTGGCCTGTTGCTTGAGGTCGTCGAGTTCGTTGCGCGGGATGATGCCGCGCTTGAACAGGTTTTCGCTTTCGGTGAGTTTGCGCTGGGTGTTGCTGGCGGTCATTTCGGCGGTGCGCAGGCTGCGGCGGGCGCGGCCGACTTGCTGGCCGCTGTCCCAATCCTGCATTTCCTGCACCGTGCGCCGGGCCTTGAGCTGCGCCGAGAGGGCGTCGCGCAGTTGCACTTCGAGGGTGGCCGGGTCCATGCGCAACAGTACCTGGCCGGCTTCCACCCGCTGGCCCTGTTCCACCAGGTTGGCTTGCACGTTGCCATCGAACGGCGCGGTCAGGGTGATGGTGGTGTCGGGCTCGATCTTGCCCACCAGACCGATCTGGTGCACCAGCGGGTCGACCTTCACCGCCAGCCATTGCTCGGCGTTGCCGGGTTGGTTGGCGGCCGGGCTTTGACGGCTGAGCAGCGTGATGCCGACACCGGCCACCAGCACAATTAACACGGCGCCCAACAGGCGTTTTTTATTAGTAGTCATTGAGGGCGATTTCCCAACTTTCCAGCGTCATGCCCAGGGTCAAGTCGAACTGAGTCTGGGCGTTCAAATAGGCAATCAGCGCATTGAGCCGTGAGTTCTCGGCGTTGCGCAGGTCGGTTTCGAAACTCAGGACCTGGAAGTTGGTGGAGCGCCCGGCGCTGAGTTTTTCCCGTTCGATTTCAATTTTGCGCTTGGACAGTTCGACCGCCCGCTGGGAAATTTCATACTGGCGCCAACGGGTGCCAAGGTCGCGCACCACGTCGTTGACGTCGCGCTCCAGTTGCTGGCGGGCGTCGGCGATGATGATCTCCTGGTTCTCCACGTCGACCCGCGCGTGCACCTCGGCCTGGCGGGTGCTGATGTCGCCGATGGGGATCTGCACTTGCACGCCGGCGTAGCTGTCCCAGCGCCGGTTATTGGCATAGCCGTCATCGTTATTGGTGGCGGCCCGTATCTGGTTGGCGCCGGCCACCAGGTCCACTTGCCAGCGTCCGGAGTCCTTGGCGATCACCAGGTTGAGGTCGGCCTGCTGGCTACCGAGCAGGGTGGCGAGGTATTCCGGTTGCTGGTTCTGCGCCAGGACGAAGGCCTGGCGTTTGTCGATGTCCATGCGCTTGGCTTCAAGGGCCTCGGTGGCGCGGATCGGCGTCGACAGGTCGAGGGCCAGCAGGCGCAGCAGGGCCAGGCGGCTGGTGTCCAGTTGGTTCTGGGCTTCTTCCACCCCCAGTTGCTGGGTGGCGATATCGGCTTCGGTCTGCACAATCTCGAACTCGGCCATGCGCCCGGCACTGATCAGCGCCTTGTTCACCTCCAGCAGTGTGCCGGAGCGCTTGAGGGCATCCTGGACGATGCTCAACTGTTCCTGGGCTCGCAGTAATTCGCGGTAGGTGGCGATGATGTTGCTGATGGTCTGCGCCACGTTGGCCTTGAGGTTCAGGCGGTTGGCTTGCTCCGACAGGCGTGACAGGCGCAGCGGCGCGGTGGTGGCGTCCCACCCGGCGCCGCGCATCAGGGGCTGGATCACCGACAGGTCGAGGCCGTCGCTGCGGTAGCGCCCGGCGCGATCGGCGTTGTTCAGTTGCTGGGTCCAGTTCATGCTCAGCCGCGTGCCGTACTCACCGAGCAAGGTGGCATTGGGGGCCAGGTTGGCGTTGCGGGCGCTGTCGTCGGTGCCTTTGGTGGCGCGGTAGTAGCTGTTCAGGGTCAGCTTGGGGTTGAAGGTGTCTTCGGCCACCCGCAGGTCGAATTTCTGCGCCACCCGTTGCAGGTACGCGCTGCGAATCGCTGGGTTGTTGCGCAGGCCCAGGTACACCGCGTCGCCCAGGGTCAGCGTAGTGGACTGGGCATTCAGCGACACGCTGCGTTCATAGCCACTGCGGGTGGTGCTGGGCGCCGAGGGGCGGATCACCACATCGGCGGCCACGCTTTGCAGGCTGACCAGGGCGATCAGCAACAGCAGCTGTTTATTCATCGCGCAGGGCCTCCACCGGCTGCAGCCGCGAGGCCGAGACTGCCGGATAGATCCCGAAAAACAGCCCGACCAGCAATGTGCTGCCCACCCCGAGTGGCAGCGCCGCCACCGCCAGGGAAAACTGCCAGCCGGACAGCCAGGCATATAGATAGGCGGCGGTCATGCCCAGCACCGCGCCGCACAGCGCACCGACGGCGGTCAGGGTCACAGCCTCCAGCAGGAACAGGTTGCGAATGTCCCGCTGGCGTGCACCGAGGGCCATGCGAATCCCGATTTCCCGGCGCCGCTCCGAGACGTTCATCAACATCACGTTCATCACCCCGACGCCGCCGCCCACCAGGGAAATCGCGCCCAGGGCCAGCAGCAGGTAAGCGAAGGTACGGCTTTGCCGGGTCATGCCATCGATCATTTGCTGGGGCACCTGGATGTCGACATCGTGGTCGGTGAGTTGACTGCGCAGCGCTACGGCCACGTCCTGGGCGAGGCGCTCCATGTCCAGGCCTGGGGTGGCGCGGATAATCACGTTGCCGACCTGCGGGCTGGCGTAGATCCGGCGCATGCCTGGGGCGGGCACGAACAGCGATTCGTTGGCCTGCACCGGGATCAGCATTGCCCGGGGCTGGCTGTGCAGAATGCCGACCACCAGGAACAGGTAATCGTTGATGCGCACCCGGTCGCCCAGTTGCAGCGGGTCGCCGGGCGCGCTCAACGCCTGGACGATCTGGTCACCGACCACCGCGTAGGTTTCCCCCGCATCGAAACTCGACAGGAAGCGCCCCTCGCGCACCGACAGGCGCATCGCGTCCTTCAGGTCTGGCGTACTGCCGACGAAATTTGCGTTGGCGCTGCGGCCATGGAACACCACCGGCCCGCTGAACAGCGAAACCGCGCCGATATGGGCGATGCCGGGCACGCTGCGGCGCACCGCTTCCAGGTCCAGGCTGGCGGGCATCTGCGCGGTGCTGGCGCCTTTGGGCGGAAATTGCGCCACCAGGGTGTCGGTGCCCATGTCCTTGAAAATCATCGCCGCGTCTTCGGCGGCGTTGTGCCCGATATTGATCAGCGCCACCACTGAGGAACTGCCAATGACGATACCCAACAGGGCCAGGATCGAGCGCTTGCCCAGGGTGCGCAGGCTGACAAACGCCTCGTGCAGCAATTGGCTCAGGCTTTGTTCGACCCGCAGGCTCATAGGCGCCCGGCCTCTTGCACAACGCCATTGCGCACCAGGATCTTGCGATTCAGGCGCTCGGCAATGTGCGGGTCATGGGTGACGATAATCAGCGTCACCTGCTGCTCGCGATTGAGCGCCAGCAGCAGGTCCATGATCTCCTGGGCGGTAGTGCTGTCGAGGTTGCCGGTGGGTTCGTCGGCGAGGATCACCGAGGGGTTGCCGACCAATGCCCGCGCGATGGCGACCCGTTGGCGCTGGCCACCGGAAAGGTCGGCCGGGCGATGGTGGGCGCGGTCGGCCAGGCCTACCTGATCGAGCATGCGCAGGGCCTGTTCCACCGAGTCATGCCGTGACACGCCGCGATAGCTCAGGGGCAGGGCGACGTTGTCCAGGGCGCTGAGGCGCGGCAGCAGGTTGAAGCTCTGAAAGACGAAACCGATCTGCTGATTGCGGATCGCCGCCAGTTGATCGGGGCTGGCGCTGAAGATGTCATGGCCGGCAAAGCGGTATTGGCCGCAGTCGGGCAGGTCGAGCAGGCCGAGAATATTGAGCAGGGTACTTTTGCCGGAGCCGGAGGCGCCGAGGATGCCGCAGCTGTCACCGGTTTCGATGGCCAGGCATACGTCATTGAGAATAGACAGGTGTTGACCGGCCAGCTGATAGCTTTTGCCGATGCCTTGCAGGGAGATAAAGCCTGGGTGCGCGGGGGTCTCTGTCATCATGACTACGCCTGCAGCCTCGACAGCGCCATGCTTCCCTTGAAAATCCTTGTAACAAGTTCAGGGCTGCCTGGTAAGCGTCACGGACTGGTTTTATTTCTTGTTTTTAAAATATTGTTTGAATACTAACCGCGATCCAGCCGTTCCGCCAGCCATGGATATAGAGCGGTTTTACCCTTTGAAACGATTCTTCAAGGGGGCATTTCGGGCAGCCAAAAACACCTTCGACTACCCTCAATGTGCCCGTCAGTGCTGGCTCCGGTTTGTATGGCGCAGTGTCACTACTTGCTTTCGGGCAGCGGCCCCGGTATAAAAAATCAAATTATTTTTTAAAACAATATTTCCGCAGTGGAACCCCAACCCTTATGGTCGCGAAGAAACTCAGCGCTCCAAACGTTACCAAGACCCGATTGCTGGATGCGACAGAGGCTCTTTTCATCAAATACGGCTATGACGCCGTTTTGTTGCGGCAGATAACCGAGAGGGCTCAGGTCAATCTCGCTGCGGTGAATTACCACTTCGGGGATAAAGACTCCCTGATGAAAACCTTGCTGATGCAGCGCCTGGAGCCGCTCAACGAGCAGCGCCTGGAGTTGCTGGCCAGGTGCGAAGCCGAATCCGACGGCCCGCTGGACTGCGACACCCTGCTCGGCGTGCTGTTTGCGCCGGCCATGGGGCTTGAGCGCAGCGATCCGGCGAGCGGGGAAGGGCGTTCGTTCATCCGTTTCCTGGGCCGGGTCTACAGCGACACTTCGCCGTTTATCCAGGAATACCTCAAGGTGCATTACCAGCCGGTGTTCCAGCGCTTCTTTGAAGCGTTCGCCCTGGCATTGCCGGACCTGCCGCGTAATGAACTGGGTGTGCGTTTGCAGTTTGCCCTCAAGGCGATTTCCGGCGTGATGGCCGGCACCGAGTTGCGCTTGCTGATGAACTCCATGAGCCTGGGCCGCCCGGCCACCGATGCCGAGGTGATGGCCAAGTTGATCACCCTGGTGTCGGCGGCGATTCGTGTGCCACAGCAAAGTCCTGAGGCCGAAACGGCCTTGGCGCGGGTGCTTGACACCCAGCGCGCAATTCGTGAGCAAGCGGCCGCACCTGCCGGCAAGACCACTCGCTGAGACATCTAGGCCGGCTCGCAATGAGCCGGCTTGCTTCAATCTCACGTACTCATCCTTCCTTGTGAACACGCAAATCCCGGGCAAAAAAAAGCCCGCTGGGGCGGCGGGCTTGATGTGCAGCATTTGTAACGGATGAGGCTTCACACTACGGTTCGGGATGTGAACAAATCGTGAAAAATATGTAAGGAAAAGTGTGAATATGCAGGGTTTGTGTTGGCTGCGTTTTCCCCGGAATGGGCCATCGAGTGCTGCCATTCGTCGCTACTGTCAATTCTGACAGGTAGACGCTCGAAAGGGCCGGGTGTTTGATTTCTTCAGTCGCGTGTTCTGTCTGCACGCTGTTTAATCTGGAGAACAACCATGTCGACCAAGCCTGCCGCGTCAAGACCCACTCCAATCACAAAGCAACCCGCCACACCGAAGCCTTCACCTACGCGCCCAGGTGTGATGATCATTGAGGATTTGGATCCGCCCTACACCAGTCCGCGACAGGCCACACCGGTAGAAGGCGCGGCATACGGATTGGGTGTTCACCATTTCCCTGTCAGGGGACTTTCCGCTGAAAAATATATCACCTTTGGTTTTGAGCGTTGGACCGGCCTGCGGGTGGGAGACGAGTATGGGGTATCGATGGAAGGCGTAACGCCACCCAAGAAGGTCATCCAGCTTGGTGAGGAGACAGAGCAGCGATTTTTCTTCGATTTCCCCTACGCCAGTTTGCACGTGGACCCCGCCATAGGTTTTGCCTTTATTTCAGATGTATACGGTGAGGTCGTAAGGGTCGGCCCAGGGACTCCCAGCACTTCGCCCCCCCAAATTGTACTGGTCAAAGAAACTCACCCTGGCGGAGAGGACAACCGCCCCGCCGAAAAATGGCACTCCGAGCTGCAACTGACCCTTTCGGACACGATTATCGGCGCCGGACAAAGCGTTACGGCAACCATCAAGGCCTGGGAACACATGCGTGTGAACGACTTGGTGATTTTCTATTGGGGCCCTGAGCGTTTTGACATCCCGCTGATTACCCCCGAGCAGATGGGCCTGGACCTGACGTTCGAGATTGACGAGGCGTTTATCCAGACGGCGGGCAGCGGCCACTATCCTGTGGAGTTCTTTCTCTATGACGAGGTAGGCAATAACTCGGGTCCAAAACAGCCCTGGTCCAAGCCAGTATCGGTAGAGGTGAACCTGAGCGTGACGCTGCTTGATGAGCCTTACATCATTGAGGCAGACCAGAGCTTGATGGTACTGGATGCTGATGGCTTGGGCAGCGAACCGGCACATGCCGAGGTGGCGATTCTGCGCGGCGGTCCCTTTCTGGTGGGTGATACCGTTTTGCTGACGGTTGAGGGCACGACGCCTGATGGTGTGTTCGTCAGTGAGTCGCTGTCGCTGACCGTAACCCGAGTTCCTGAATTTCTCGAATTTGACATCCGCAACGAGCTGGTCAGGTCTCTTCTGTTGAGCCAGATGACGGTCTTTTACGTGAGACAAAGGGCAGGGCTCGATGACGCGCCGTCCAGAAGGGCCACGGTCGCCGTTGTCGGTATTCGTTACGACCTGCCCAGGCCGAGTGTCAGGGAAGCCCACGGTCCCTTCATCGAGCCGGACCTGCCACGCATTACCGTGGAAATGCCCGACTACCAGCCGCCAGGTACCTCGGGGGATAACCTGGAGGTTGTGCTCCAGGGCTTCCACGTAGACAACACCTCGGAGCGGGTTTCCTCCTCGCGGCTTGCCGGCAACCCGCCACGCACCCGTGATTTCCCGACCGGCGACTACATGCGCCTGGAAGGTTTGCGAGACGCTAATGTGCACTACATCGTCACCGGGCAGATCAGTCCCGGAGTGATTGGTGTCCGTGAGTCGGAGCGCCGGTGGGTACAGGTCGGCCGTCCGCCCAGGGACCTGCCAGCGCCGGTTATCTGGGAAGCGGTTGATGGCAACGTCGACCCCTCAACCCTCGGCAGTGTCGGTACCCTTGAGTTGCGGGCGAATTTCAGACAAGGCAATATCGTTATCATCCGCTACACCGGCTCGCTCAGTGGTGTTGTGCAGGAAGAATATAGGTTGTTCCTGGATGCCAACCCGCTGTATGTAGATGTTCTGAGTCAGCTGTTCCTCGACAATCTCGACGGCACCATCACGGTCAGTTACCTGATTGATCGTTTCGGCGTTTATCAGTATTCCGAAGAACTGGTGGTGACCGTCGGGACCGCCTTGGGCGAGCTGTTCCTGCCCGAGGTGCTGCTGGCCACCACCGAACCCGATGAGCTTGATCCGGCGCTGGTCTGGCCAGGCGGCGCGACGGTGCGGGTGCGCTATGACCAGATCAAGGCCCGCGACCAAGTCGAGGTCAAATGGGAGGGGCTGCCCGGCGCAGGCTCCTACTACGAGGTCAAGGATAACCAGAGCGGGGACTACATCGACTTCACGATCCCTACCAATGTGATCGGCTACAACATCCACCCCCGTGGGCGGGATATTGCGGTGTCCTTCGTTGTCATTCGTAACGGCTTCCCCACCGATTCGCCCGTGCTGATACTGCATCTGCAGACCTTGCATCATCTGCCGGGCCCGTTGATCGACAGTATTGGCGATGCGGCGGTGCTGGAGGTGCCCCTGCTTCAGGACTTCGACGAAACCCGTGTAGCAGCGTGGCCGTATGCCGAGGTTGGGCAGCGTATGACGCTAAATTATTTAGGCACCCGCAATACGGGCGTGACTTATGACAACGATGTCTACCGGGCGCGGCCGGTGAGCGCCAGTGAGGTGTTGAACGGTATCGTCAGCGAAACGCCGGTGCTGGCGTTGCGTAACCTGGAGGAGTGGTCGACGTTGACGATTAGCTTCTGGGTCACATTCAACCACAGTGGCGACTACCTCAACGATGGCGTGTTGTTCGAGGTCAGGCACCACATGATCGAGCTGGTGGGCGCTACGTTCCCCTTCCCGCAAATCAAGGATTCCGTTCCTGCCGATGAGCAGGTGGTTTCCATCGACCCCTTGGTGGTCGAGAACAAATGCCAGGTGCTGGTGAGTTACCCGAACATGAACCAGGGCGGCACCGACAAGATCACCTTGCACTGGATTCACGCGGACGGGACCATCGCGCCGATCTCGACCCAGGACGGGCTCGCCGGTGGCACGGTGACGTTCAATATCAACAACGACGTCCTTGCCGCCAGTGTCAATAGCACGATTCACCTGCAGTATTCGGTGGTGCTGGGCAGGGACGGCAGCACCCGCATTTCCGAGGAGCAGACGGTGAAGGTGGGCACCATCCTGCCAGCCAATCTGCCGCGGGTATTGATCAATAACGTGGCCAATGGCGGCAGCCTCAATCCTCCCGACCTGACCGGCAATGCTATCGCTACCTGCCCAAAATGACGCCTGAGTCTGCCAGGGCAGCGGTTTTGGCTGAGGCTCACCACCAACATCGCCGGTATTGCACCGCTGGTGTTGCGCACGAACGAACCGCTCACCGCGCAGCAGGCAGCCAACGGTTTGGCGAACATCCAGGTCAGCCGCGACTGGTTGCTGAGCTTGCCCAACAATGCGCGCATTACGGTGCACTTGAGTGTGACGTTTAATGGCAGTGAGGATGAGTTTGATGCGTTGGTGTTTCCTACTACCGAATACACCATCAGCCTGGTCAGTCCGCTGGTGTTTGACTCGAGCACAGTTTTCCTCGGTGCGCGTACTTATCTGATTCCAGGAAATCCGGAGGTCTTGCCTGCCTTTAGTGCTGGCAACTCGATTCGGCGCGCGGCGTCGGGTGGTACACCGCCTTACACCTATTCTTCAAGCAACACGGGCGTGGCAGTTGTGGACGCCACGGGATATGTCACTGTGCGGGGCAACGGATCGGCGACGATCACCGTGCGTGACTCCTCCTCTCCGGCGCAAACGCGCAGCTATCCCGTTTCTGTCAGCAATATCGTTCTGTGCTATGGCTTGGGGAACGGTAATTACAACACCATCTCCAACTCGGCTCGCAATCAAGGCATGCGCTTGCCCAGCCTCGATGAACTGCGTGCCTTAAGCGCCGCTTATGGCAACCGGTGGCCGATGGGCAGTGCTTTTTATTGGTCCAACACGCTGGCCGGTTATATAGCTCTTTGGAATTACTGGTATGCAAGAAATATCAACGCCGGTGCAGAAACGAACTTCAAAAGTTTGAGTGGTACCTGGCTATTGGGCGTAGGACTCAGATAGCTGCGGCGAAAGGGGGGAGCGGGGACAGATCTATTTAACCGTAGACTGTCCCTTTTTTGCCCACTCAACGCTTGTGTACCCTGCCAATAAAGCCAAAAACGCACTTACTCACCTGTGCCGGCGCGTCCTCCATCAGAAAGTGCCCGGCGTTTTCCACCACCTGCAACACGGCCCCGGGAATGTCCTTTTGCAGGCGATGCGCATAAGCCAGCGGTTGCCACTCATCTTCAGCACCCCACAAAATCTGCACCGGCAAGTCCATGCCCGGCAGGCGCTCGGCAAAATCGGCGGTATACCGCGAGTCGTACTGCGCCACCTGATGCTGGTAGAACATCGGCTGGCCGACCACGCCACTGATCGGCGCCATGCACGCATGCTCGGTAAACCGCCGATGAATCCCGCGCCAGGTGGGCGATGGCCAGGAGTCGTAGCTGGGCGCGTCGGCGATTGTCAGTCCCGAGCCCCGGCTACAGGCGTTGCAGCAACTCTTGGTACAGGCGCTGCACCGGGGCTGATCAGATTTTCCAGTGGCTGGCGGTCTTGGCCAGGCGTTGGCGCATGCCATCAATATTGGCCGCCAGTTGCAGGGTTAATAACCGATAACCATCGAGGGCGCTGACTACCGGCACTTCAAAGGTCTGCTCGTGGGTGGGCGTGTTGCTCGGGCGTTCCAGCCGGTCGGTCGCCCCGGATTGCAACGCCCGCGCCATGCCGATCAATTGCACGCGAATCTGCCGATGCTTGGCCTTCAACGCCACCTGCATCCGCGCCAGGGCGTCCTTGTCCCGTGGGTCGGGCCGGGTGTTGCCGAGGATCTCCAGGGTGCTGATGCACATCCGCAAATGCCGCTGCAGGGTGTCCAGTTCGGTCATGGAAATCCGTACTTCCTTGGACACCGACGGCATTAACGAGCGCAGTTGCAGCATGGCGGTGTTAAGCCGATTCAGCAGTTTGAGGTGTTCATCGTCAGTCACCGACTGGCCGCTGATGATCCGGCTGTAAATCAGCGCGCAATCGCGCAAGGCACTGGCCAGGTTGTAACGCCAGGAATACACCGCATACAGCGGCAGGGCGAAGGAAAACGCCAGCGCCAGGACGATGCCGATCAGGATGTCGACGGTGCGCCACAGGCCGTCCGATATCGGATTATCGCCATGGCCGGCGACGATAAATACGGTGATGGCCGACAGCAACGCGATGTACCCGCCCTTGCCGATGGCGTGATAGGAAAAGAACCCGCACACCACCGACATCAGTAAATAGGTCAACAGGGGCTGGCCCAGGTACGCCTGTTGCAGCACCAGCAGCAAACCGACGCTGGCGCCGATCAACGTACCGTAGGCGCGCTCGACGGCTTTCTTGCCGATATTGCCATGGTGCTGCAAACCGCCGATCACGATCAGCATCGTCACCGAGGCCCACTCACCGTGGGGCAGGTTGATGCCGGTGGTGAGCAGGATGGTCGCGAGTAAACCAATGGAAACCCGTACCGCGTGGATCAATTTGGCGTGACGGTAGCGCCGATATGGGTCCAGCAACGGACGCAGCAAGCGGCGGGCGAAGAGGGGCAAGTGCAGGTTCATCAATCTCGACGCGGCCTCAATAGTAAGGATTCATGCGGTCAAAATGTGGGGGCGGGCTTGCTCGCGAAAGTGGTGGATCAGTCGCCAGATGCATTGGCTGAAACACCTTGTTCGCGAGCAGCCCGCTCCCACATTTTTGAGCGGCGTTGGGGTTAGAAAATATAGTCAGTGGTTAGAAAGCTCGACGTGCGGTCATGCAGGATGTCGCTCACCAGTTCCTTGTTGCTCGCCTGGAACTTGGTCGCCACCAGCGTACGGATCGAAAACACCCGCAACGCATCATGCACCGACAGCGTACCTTCGGCCGAGTTCTTGCGCCCGTTGAACGGGAAACTGTCCGGCCCGCGCTGGCACTGGGCATTGATGTTGATCCGGCCCACCTGGTTGGCGAACGCGTCCACCAGCCGCCCGACTTCACCGGCGTCGGTGCCGAAAATGCTCAACTGCTGGCCGAAGTCCGATTCCAGCACGTAGTCGATCACCGTCTCAAGGTCGCGGTAAGGCACGATCGGCACCACCGGGCCGAACTGTTCCTCATGGTACACGCGCATTTGCGGGTTCACCGGGTACAGCACCGCCGGGTAGAAAAACGAGCCACGGCTGGCACCGCCATTCTCGTTCACTACCTTGGCGCCGTGGGCCAGTGCGTCGGTCACCAGGCCACCCAGGTAATCGACCTTGCCTTGCTCCGGCAGCGGCGTCAGCGACACACCGTCTTCCCAGGGCATGCCGGGCTTGAGGGTGGCCAGTTTGCGGTTGAATTTCTCGATAAAACTGTCGACCACATCCTCATGCACAAACAGGATCTTCAACGCGGTGCAACGCTGGCCGTTGAACGAAAGCGAGCCGGTGACGGCTTCGCTGACCGCATTGTCCAGGTCGACCTGAGGCAGCACGATGCCCGGGTTTTTCGCATCCAGGCCGAGGGCCGCACGTAGACGGTGTGGTTTTGGGTGCAGCTTCTTCAAATCACTGGCGGCCTTGTTGGTGCCGATAAACGCAAAGATATCGATCTTGCCGCTGGCCATCAGCGCGCTGACCGTTTCGCGGCCACTGCCGTAGATCACGTTGATCACGCCGGCGGGGAAGCTGTCGCGAAATGCCTCCAGCAACGGGCGAATCAACAACACGCCGAGCTTGGCCGGCTTGAATACCACGGTATTGCCCATGATCAGCGCCGGAATCAGCGTGGTGAAGGTCTCGTTGAGTGGGTAGTTGTAAGGGCCCATGCACAGCGCCACGCCCAGCGGTACGCGGCGGATTTGCCCGAGGGTGTCCTGTTCCAGCTCGAAGCGGCTGGAGCGGCGGTCGAGTTCCTTGAGGGCGTTGATGGTGTCGGTGATGTAGTCGCAGGTGCGGTCGAACTCTTTCTGCGAGTCCTTGAGGTTCTTGCCGATCTCCCACATCAGCAGCTTGACCACCGCATCGCGCTGTTCACGCATGCGCCGCAAAAAGGCCTCTACATGCTGGATGCGATCCACCACGCGCATGGTCGGCCAGGCGCCCTGGCCACGGTCGTAGGCGGCAACGGCGGCGTCGAGGGCGGTCAAGGCGGTGTCGGCGTCCAGCAGCGGGGTGCTGCCGATGATCACTGGCGTGTCACCGTCGGCGCCGCGCAACTGCACCGGGCTGCGCACTTCGGCCAAGGGGCCGTTCCACACACGCAACTGGCCGCCTACAAGGTAATCACGTTGTTCAATGGGCGCCGCGAGCCGCAATTGCTCGGGAATCTCGGCGGCAGTGGGAAATAGCTGGGCGAGCAGGTTGTCGGTGGTCATGTCACTACCCCTGGAGTGGTTGCAAAACGTGACTAGAGATTCACCCATCAACGCCCCGTGTGGCAAGGGCTAGACGCATTACGCCCACAAGTGGCCCGCCAGCAGCCCGCCGAACAGCGCCACCCCCAGCGCCGCGCCCACCTGTCGGGCGGCATTCAGGGTGCCGGCGGCGATGCCGGCACGGTGCTTGTCCGCGGCGCCCATCAAGGCACTGGTGGCAGCGGGTGTGATCAGCCCGGCGGCCAGGCCGATCACCGGCATCGGCAGGGCGATCCACAGGTAGGAAGGGGCAGGGCCGTAGAGCAACAGCGGGCCGAAACCTGCCAAGTATAAAAGCAGCGCTACGCCGATCAGCCGTTCGCTGCCCCAGGCCCTGACCAGGCGGCTGGCGACCAGGCTGCCAAGGCTTACCAGCGCGGTCAGCGGCAGGAACGCCAGGCCCGTGCATAACGGTGAATAACCCAGTACCCGCTGGAAATACAGGCTCAGCAGAAACACCAGGCCGTAGAGCATCAGCGCCGATACCAGGGACACCGCTACACAAGCGCTGAACACGGGATTGGCGAACAGCTTGAGCGGTAGCATCGGCTGTGCCTGGCGGGTTTCAATCCGGATGAAGGCGCCCCAGGCCGCCACGCTCAGCAAGCTGGCCAGCAGGATCGGCATGGACGACCAGCCGCGTACCGGGCCTTCGATCAACACGCCAATCAACGTCGCCAGCGCCAGCACCGCGCTCAATTGTCCGCGCAGGTCCAGTGCCCTTGGCGAGCGCTCACTGGCGCTGAGCCGGGCACTCAGGCCAATCGCGATCAGCCCCAACGGCAGGTTGGCGAGAAAAATACTGCGCCAGCCAAACAGCTCGATCAGCACGCCGCCCAGCAGCGGCCCGGCGGCCATGGCGATACCGCCGCAACCCGCCCACACCCCGATGGCCGTCGCACGCCCGGCCGGGTCGTTGATAAAAGCCTGGTTGATCAGCGCCAATGAGTTGGGCACCAACAGCGCCGCCCCCACGCCTTGCAGCACCCGCGCCGCCACCAGGGTCATCCAGTCGCCAGACACGCCACACAGCAACGAGGCCAGGGTAAACAACACCAACCCCAGCAGATAAAGCCTTCGAGCACCGAAGCGATCGCCCAACGCGCCGCCACTGAGCAACAGGCTGGCAAAACTCAGGGTGTAGGCGCTGACCACCCATTGCAGCCCGCTGATGCCGGTGTGCAGCGTGGCGGCGATGCGCTCCAGGGCGACGTTGACGATGGAGGTGTCGAGAATCACCAGCACGTAACTGAGGCTGGTGGCCGCCAGTACCCGGCGTTGTGCAAGAAGAGGAGAGGGCATTGCGGATCATCCTTGAAGTCACCAGGTGGCGAATCTAGCGTGCGCACCCGCGCCGATGCTTCGACGGTGATCGAAGCATGGCGTCATCCGGTGCGCCTATACTGGCGCGGTCCTGCTGGAGACCTGCCATGCCCATTGCTGCCAACTTTTCCGATGTCGCCGCCCTCATCGCCGAGCCGGCCCGCGCCGCGATCCTGCTGGCGCTGTTCGACGGCCGCGCGTTGCCGGCCGGTGAACTGGCGCATGCCGCGTCCGTCACACCGCAGACCGCCAGCACGCACTTGGCCAAGCTGCTGGCCGGTGGTTTGCTGACCTGCGAAACCCAGGGCCGGCATCGTTATTACCGCTTGGCCGGTGCGCATGTGGCACGGGCCATCGAGTACCTCAGCGTGATCACCCCGGTGCCGGCCAAACCCCTGGAGCGCCAGGCCCAGGGACTGCGGTTTGCCCGCTGCTGCTACAACCACCTGGCCGGGCAAATGGGTGTCGCCATCACCCAGGCCCTGGAAAACTGCGGCTACCTTCTTGCGGTGGAGGACAAGCGCTACGAACTGCTGCCGGCAGGGGCGCAGTGGTTTACCTCGCTCGGGGTTGACCTTGCTGCGCTCAAACCTACGCGCGAGGGCTTGGCGCGCCAGTGCCTGGACTGGACCGAACGCACCCATCACCTGGCCGGGCCCTTGGGCGTACAACTGCTGAATGCCCTGTGCGAAGCCGACTGGCTGCGCCGTTCAAAAAACTCCCGCGCGGTGTTGGTCACGCCCAAAGGCTGGGCGCAACTCAAGGTGCAGTTGAACCTCGACCCGCGAACCCTGGAAAACCTTGCGCACAACCGGGCGCTCGCCGGGTAAACTGCGCGGCTTACTTGAAGGAGTTCACATGAGTCAGTACCAGCCGGGCATTCTTGCCGCACCGGTGCCGTTGCAGGCACGCCATCTGTTTTTTGCCATTGAGTCCCTCGATGCTGTGCCTGCCGCATTGGATGCGCTGGTGCACTTGGTGGATGCCAATGCAGTGGTCGGTTTTGGTGAGCCGCTGGTCAATGCCCTTGGAGCCCGGATTGACGGGCTGCGGGCGTTCCCTCACGTGAGCGGGCCGGGGGCGAATAATCCGTCGACCCAGCAGGCGCTGTGGGTCTGGTTGCATGGTGTGGATCGCGGTGAGTTGCTGTTGCGCAGCCGGGCGTTTGAAAAGGCCCTGGCGCCGGGGTTTGGCCTGGTGCAGATGACAGAGGGTTTTCGCTACAAGACCGGGTTCGACCTGACCGATTATGAGGACGGCACCGAGAACCCCCATGATGATGCGGCGGTTGAGGCGGCGGTGGCGCAGGGTGGTGCGAGCTTTGCGGCGATCCAGCAATGGCAGCATGACCTGGATGGGTTTGCGGCGTTGCCGGCGTTGGAGCGGGATCACATTATTGGTCGGCGCCATGGTGATAACGAGGAGTTGGAAGATGCGCCGGAGTCGGCGCATACCAAGCGTACGGCCCAGGAGAGTTTTACGCCGCAGGCGTTTGTGGTGCGTCGGTCGATGCCATGGGCGGAGAATGGTCAGGCGGGGTTGATGTTCCTGGCGTTTGGGCATTCGTTTGATGCGTTTGAAGCGCAGTTGCGGCGGATGAGCGGTCTGGAAGACGGCATCGTCGATGGCCTGTATCGCATCAGCAAGCCGTTGACCGGCGGTTACTACTGGTGCCCGCCGATCAAGGATGGGCGCTTGGACCTGAGCGCAATCGTATCGGCTGAATAAATAACCTGTGGCGAGGGAGAGGCGCCGCGCCTTTAGCTGCGCCAGGCGGGAGCAAGATGCTCGTCAATCATCCAGTGCGGTTTGCCTGGGCGGATGCAGGTGCCGCCGATCCAGCGTTCCTGGGTGGCGTGGTCCGGCCAGTAAGCCTTGCCGTTCAGCACCTGACGACCCAGCGCAGTCAACGCCAACAGGCGTTGCGGCCATGGCAGTTGAGTCTCGGACTCGGTCAACAGCGGGTTGTCACCATCAATCAGCGGCCGCATCAACGCATGAAACATCATGTCCCCCAGGTACGGCAGCGGTTCACGCTTGCCCATCAACTCGGCAAACACCCTGCCAAACGGAACTGGCCCGGCCTCATCCACGTAGTGCAGGGACAGGCGCTCGGTCAGTGACAAACCGTCCCGCACGCCTGGCAGCTCCTGCAACTGCCGGCGCAACGCCTGGGCCAGGAAGGGCAGGGACGTGTGGCTTTCCCGTGCCAGTTCCGCCAGCTTGACCGGCGAACTGTCGCAGTACGCCAGCCAAGCCAGCCGCGCCAATTGCAGCATCTCCTCATCGACCCGCCGACGCTGCGGCCACAGCCACGCCAACACTTCAGGCGCCAGTTGGCCAATCCCGATAAAACGTTGCACGCCGGGGATGCGGTCGACCTCAATCAGCTCAAGCTTTTCAGGCAAACGCTCAAGCCCTGCCAGTGCACGAATCAGGAACAACTGATCGTAAGCATCCGCCTCACACCACAACACGCTGTGCCCGGCGCTGCCCAGTTGTTCAAGATGGTGGTACTCGTCTGTATGCCGGCGAGCCACCTCTACCTCATCCATTGCAAAAACCTGGCTGATATAGCGGGTGCGAAGGCTCTGGTAGTGCTCGGCAGCCAGGTCCTGGACCGGCCCCATGCACAACGGATCAATCAGCATCCGAAAGCGGCCCTTGAACCCCGCCACACCCAGGCTGTGGGCGATGTCATTGCCGCAGCGCCAGTGGGTGGTACGGGCCTCATCGCTTGCTTCGAAACCGGGATGGCGGGCGGCAAAATCCACCGCATCAACGTGGGCTTTCAGCTTGGGCCAGCTAGAGAAGCCGAGTTCCTTGGCGAGCAGCCACTGGGCATCGGACAAGGTCGGGGCAGCGGCGGTGTCAGCGCTTTTCAGGCGCCGCAAAAGCTCCTTGGCGCGCTTGCGTTGCTGCTCAAGGTTGATACGGCCGTTAGTGGACGAGAATGATTGCGACATACGATCTCCTTGCACAAACCTTGTCCGCTTTAAGGTTGGGAGTCGTAGAAATGTGATATTCAGTCAAGGTCTTGGGCGCAGCCCTTTCCGCGGATGGAGGCGTAGATGGCGCCTGGCGGGAAATATAGGCAGTCGCCTTGTTGATTGCAAGCCGCCAGGCGCTGGGCGCGGGCGAGTTGAGCAGGAGAGCGAAATGAAAGTTGGTGTGATTTCCGATACCCACGGCTTGCTCCGCGCCGAGGCCCTGGCGGCCCTGGAGGGGTGCGAGCAGATTGTTCACGCCGGGGATATCGGTAGCCCGGAAATCCTTGAGCTGCTGGCCTCGATTGCGCCGTTGCACGTGGTGCGCGGCAATAACGACCTCGACGCGGGCTGGGCAGAGCATCTGGCTGACCGGCTGGATTTTGACCTGAATGGCTGGCGGGCGCTGTTGGTGCATGACATTGCCGATGTGCCGAAGGCGCTTGATCCGGGCATCAGGCTGGTGATTACTGGGCACTCTCACAAGCCACTGATCGAGTGGCGTGGCGAGCGGTTGTTTCTCAATCCCGGCAGCGCAGGGCGCAGGCGTTTCAAATTGCCGGTGACGCTGGCGCTGCTTGAGGTGCGTGAAAAGTCGATCAAGTCGCGGCTGGTGTCGCTCGAGCCCAAGCACTGAACAACCCCTGTCTCACCATTGCGCATAACCCAGAAACAAGGATCATCAAGTCCATGAGCGTATTGATCGAAACCCGCGCCCTTACGCGTATGGACGAGCGCCGCCAGCTCCAATTGCTGCAACCTACAAACTTCCAACTGCACCGTGCCGACCGCATCTCCATCACCGGTTCATCCGGCTCCGGCAAAAGCGTATTCCTTCGGGCGCTCGCCTTACTCGACGCGCCCACCTCAGGGGAAATCCTCTGGCGCGGGCAACCCATCGCCAACGCGCAAATCCCGCAATACCGCAGCCGTATCAGCTACCTCGCCCAACGCCCGGCGCTGATCGAGGGCTCGGTGGAAGACAACTTGCGTTTCCCCTACAGCCTCAAGGCCCTGCACCCTTTGAGTTTCGACCCGGATGCCGTCAAGGCGCTGCTGGCCCACGCGGGCAAAGAGCCGGGTTTCCTGTCAAAAAACGCCGGTGATTTATCCGGCGGTGAATCCCAGGTGGTTTCACTGATCCGCACCCTGCAACTCAACCCCGATGTATTGCTGCTGGACGAACCCACCGCCGCCCTCGACCCGGCGTCATCGCGGGAAGTCGAGGCGTTGATCAACGCCTGGGCCGAAGCGGACAAAGACCATGCCTATATCTGGGTGTCCCACGACCCCGAGCAGGCACAACGCATGAGCAAGACCCGCCTGCACATGGACGCCGGCGTGCTGACGGGAGCGGTGCAGCCATGAATTATCACGACCTCACGGCACTGGACATGGCCATCGCCGCCTCGCTGATCCTGATCAACGGCGCGCTGTCACTGCTGTTGCGCCTGGGCCTGGAGCGCCAGCTGTTCTGGGCCGCCGTGCGTACTGTGGTGCAGTTGCTGGCGATCGGTTACCTGTTGGGCTGGGTTTTTGAATTCGCCTACTGGTACGTGGTGTTGCCGCTGATGTGCCTGATGACCCTGATCGCCGGCCTCTCGGCAGCCGGGCGTGGCAAGCTTACCTACGCCGGCCAGCGGGCTGACAGCATCGTGTCGGTGTGGGGCAGTTCGTGGCTGGTGACGGCCATTGGCTTGTTCGCGATCATCCGGATTCACCCGTGGTACGAGCCGCAGTATGCGATTCCGATCCTCGGGATGATTCTGGGCAATACGCTTACCGGCGTGTCCCTGGGCATTGAGCGCATGACCCAGGAACTGACCTCGGGGCGCAACACCATCGAGATGGTCCTGGCCCTGGGCGGTTCACGGTGGGAGGCGGCGCAGGACGCGATTCGCCAGGCGGTAAGGGCCGGGATGATCCCGACCCTGAACCAGATGACGGTGGTGGGGATCGTCAGCCTGCCGGGCATGATGACCGGCCAGGTGCTGGCGGGGGAAAGCCCGGTGGACGCGGTGCGTTACCAGATCGTGATCATGTTTTTGATCGCCGCGTCGTCGGCGCTGGGCACGGTAGGTGCCGTGTTGCTCACCTACCGTCGGCTGTTTTCCCCGGGGCATCGGTTTTTGCGTTACCGGCTTGAGGAGCGCACCTGAGGATTACGGCCTGTCCGGCACGCCAAAATCCAGCAGCACCTTCATCGCCTGGCGCTTGTCCGCCGCCAGTTCAAAGGCCTGAACCGCCTCGCTGAACGGCACGGTGTGGGAGACCACCGGGCGCACATCTATCACCTGGCGGTTGAGCAAATCCACCGCCTGGGCAAACTCCGATTGGAAGCGGAAGGTGCCGCGCAGGTCGATCTCCCGACTCACCAGCATATTCAGCGGCAGCGAAACTTCGCCGCCCAAACCGACGGTCACCAGCACGCTGCGCGGGGCCATGCATTCCAGGCCGTTGCGCAGGGCCTGGGCGCTGCCGGAGACTTCGAACATCACGTCGAAGTAGCCTTTTTCGGCGGTGTAGCGCTTCAGTGCATCGGCGTCTTCGGCCAGGTTATGGGTGCGGCTGGCGCCCATTTTCTCGGCGCAGGCCAAGGGGCCTGCGGCCAGGTCCACGGCAACGATTTCTCCTGCACCCGCCGCCCGCAGGCTGCCGATCAACAGGTTGCCGATCGGCCCGCAGCCGGTCACCAGCACCCGTTTGCCGAAGATCGCCCCGGCGCGCTGGATGGCGTGCAACCCCACGGACAACGGTTCGGCCATTGCACCTTCGGCGAGGCTGACATGATCGGCCAACAGGTGCGCCTGATGCGTCTCGATCACCAGGGTCTGTTGAAACGCGCCCTGCACATGAGGGAAGGGCATCGCGCTGCCGTAAAAACGCATGTTCAGGCAGTGGTTCGGCAGCCCTTGATGGCAATAACGGCAACCCCCGCAAGGCCGCGACGGCGAGATCGACAAGCGTTGGCCGACCTTGAACGGCCCGTCTTCACGGCCCACGGCATCGATCACCGCCGACACTTCATGGCCCAGCACCATGGGCTCGCGCAGGCGCACGGTGCCGAAGCCGCCGTGCTGGTAGTAATGCAGGTCCGAGCCGCAAATTCCGCCCCGGGCAATGCGCACCCGCAACTGGTCGGGGGCGAGCGTTTGGGGTTCGGTTTGCGGTTCTACCCGCAGGTCTTTCGAGGCATGGCAGACAATAGCGTGCATGAAATTCTCCGGGTTACAGCGAGGCGGTGATGCCACCGTCCACGTACAGGATATGACCGTTGACGAAACTCGCTGCGTCGCTGGCAAGGAACACCGCAGCGCCCGCCAGTTCGGCGACGTCACCCCAGCGCCGGCTCGGCGTGCGTTGCACCAGCCAGTCGCTGAACTCGGGGTTGGCCACCAGGTTGGCGTTCAGTTCGGTCTTGAAATAGCCGGGGCCGATGCCATTGATCGTCAGCCCGTGGGGGCCCCAATCGATGGCCATGCCTTTGGTGAGCATCTTCAGCGCACCTTTGCTGGCGGCATACGGCGCGATGCCCGGGCGCCCCAGTTCGCTTTGCACCGAGCAGATATTGATGATGCGCCCACGCTTGCGCGGGATCATCGCCCGGGCCACGGCCTGGCCGACGAGGAAGGCGCTGTCCAGGTTGGTGCTCATCAATTCGCGCCAGTGGGTTTCGCTGTAGTCCTCCAGCGGCCCGCGGCGTTGCATGCCAGCATTGTTCACGAGGATTTCCAGCGGGCCCAGGCGCGCTTCGATATCCGCCACGGCGGCCAGCACCGCCGCGCCATCGGTGACGTCAAACGCCTGGGTGTGCACCTCCAGGCCTTCTGCTGCCAGCAACGCGGCGCTGTCACGCAAGGTGCTGCGGTTGCGCCCGTTGAGCACCACCCGCGCGCCGGCCTGGGCCAGGCCACGGGCGATGGCCAGGCCGATGCCGGCGCTGGAACCGGTGATCAACGCCAGGCGGCCATCGAGGCGGAAGTTATCTAAAACGCTTTGCATGGGATAGATCTCCTAAAGCTTCACACCACCAACGACAGCAGCATGATGAACCCCAGGGCGGCGAAGGAGAGCACGGTCTCCATCAGCGTCCAGGTCTTGAATGTCTCGATCACGGTCATGTTGAAGTACTGCTTCACCAGCCAGAACCCGGCGTCGTTTACATGGGACAGCACCAGCGAACCGGCGCCTGTCGCGAGTACCAGCAGCTCGCGGTTGACCCCGGGCATCAAGCCGATCACCGGCGCGACAATCCCGGCGCCGGTAATGGTTGCCACGGTGGCCGAGCCGGTTGCCACGCGAATCACCGCCGCTACCAGCCAGGCCAACAGAATCGGTGAAATCTCGGCGCGCACCGCCATATGCCCGATCACATCGCCCACGCCGCTGGCCACCAGCATTTGCTTGAAACCACCGCCAGCGCCGACGATCAGTACGATGGCGGCAGTGGGTGCGAGGCTTGCGTCCAATAATTTGCTCAGTTGCTCCCGGGAAAAGCCACGGGCGGCACCAAAGGTATAGAACGCCAGCAGCAAGGCCGCGAGGAGGGCGGTGATCGGGTGGCCGATCAGGTCCATCCACACGCGGAATGTGCTGTCGGCGGCGAACGCCACATCGGCGAAGGTCTTGAGCAGCATCAGGAACACCGGCAGCAGGATGGTGGTGACGGTGATGCCGAAACCCGGCAGGTTCTCGCCGGAGGATTCTTTCGCCAGCTGCTCCATCAATTCCGGGGACGGGGTGCCCGGCACGTAGCGCGAGATCAGGTTGCCGAACAGCGGCCCGGCGATGATCGCGGTGGGCAGGCCGACCACCAGCCCGTAGAAAATTGTCTTGCCGATATCCGCCCCGAAGATCCCGATGGCCAGCAGCGGCCCCGGATGCGGCGGCACCAGGCCGTGCACCACCGATAACCCGGCCAGCAGCGGCATGCCGATCTTGATCAGCGACAACCCGGTACGCCGGGCCACGATGAACACCAACGGAATCAACAGCACAAAGCCGATTTCAAAAAACAGCGGGATGCCCACCAGGAACGCGGAAAACATCATCGCCCAGTGCACCCGCTGCTTGCCGAAAGCGCGGATCAGCGTGCGGGCGATCTGGTCGGCGCCGCCGGAATCGGCCATCAGCTTGCCGAGCATGGTGCCCAGGCCGAGGATGATCCCGACAAACCCCAACACCCCGCCAAACCCGTCCTGGAACGCCTTCATGACTTTGTCCACCGGCATCCCGGAGGTCAGGCCGAGAAAGCCGGCGGCGAGGGTCAGGGCAACGAAGGGGTGGACCTTGAAATGGGTGATCAACAATATCAATCCGATAATCGTGACCAGTGCATCGAGCAGCAGATAGGTGTCGTTAGCCATGCCGAGCATGGTGCCTCCTTGTTCTCATTGTTATAGGCCAAGCCCTGTCATATCGTGTATGACGGGCCTTACTTCACCGCAGCGCGTGTTCAGCGTCCAATTTTCATTTGTGATCTAGTGATCAAAAACTGTGATAACCGGAGCCTTCCGATGGAACTCAAGCACCTGCGTGCCTTTGTCGTGCTCGCCCAGGAACTGCATTTCGGCCGGGCCGCCGCGCAGCTGTCGATCGTGCAACCGGCGCTGAGCATGCAGATCAAATTGCTTGAAAGCGGCCTGGGCGTGCGCCTGCTCGACCGTAACCGGCACTCGGTGACGCTGACGGAAGCCGGGCGGGTGTTTCTGCCCGAAGCCCAGGCCACCTTGCACCAGGCCGCCCGCGCCGCCGATGCCGCCCGCGCTTCGAACCGTGGGGAGATTGGCCGGGTGCGCCTGGGGTTTGTCTCGTCGGTGTTGCCGGAGTTACTGCCGGCATTGATTCGCGCAGTGCATCAGCGCTACCCGCGAATTGAACTGGAACTCAAGGACATGCCCGGCCCGGATCAGGCGGCGGCGTTGAAAAACGGCCAGCTGGATTTCGGCCTGATGCGCTTGCCGGCGGCCTACCCCGGCGTGCAGACCCGCGCGGTGCTGCAAGAAAGCTTTGTGGTTGCTTTGCCTGCGGATCACCCGTTGGCGTCGCAGCCATCGATACAACCGGCAGATTTGCTCAAGGTGCCGGTGTTCATCCTGGCCCGACGGTATGCGCCGGGGTTCTACGACGAGTTCGTCCAGGCCGTGGGCGTGCCGCTGGAGATCGCCTCCGAACTCGGCGAATTCACCACCATGCTGGCGCTGGTCTCGGCCGGGCTGGGTGTCGGCGTACTGCCGCTGCAAGCCGCCCGGGCGCTGCCGGCCAATTGCGTGTCCAGGCACCTTGAGTTGGGCGCGTTCCAGGCCAGGACCGGCTTGGCCTGGACCGAACTGGACAGCGCGGTGAAAACCACGCTGTTCAACCTGATCGACGAGTTGTTTTGCGAGTGATTGTTTCATCGGGTGAAATGCTGGATTGTAAAAGCTGGCTATTCTGCTGCGTGCCGTAGCGGCGGAAGATAAGTGCCATCGACACGATCACCGGGTCGAGTCCTTGGCACATTGCGGAGCCTGTCATGATCAAACTCTACCGTTACCCGTTGTCTGGCCATTCCCACCGGGTCGAACTGATGCTGTCGCTGCTGGGCATGCCCGCTGAACTGGTGCTGGTCGACCTGAAGCAAGGTGCGCACAAAACCCCCGAGTTCCTGGCCACCCTCAACAGCTTCGGCCAGGTGCCGGTGATCGATGACAACGGCGTGGTGCTGGCGGATTCCAATGCGATCCTGGTGTACCTCGCCGGTAAATATGGCAACGCTCAGTGGTTTCCGACCGAGCCCCAGGCTCAGGCCCATGTGCAGCGCTGGCTCTCGGCAGCAGCGGGCCCGCTGCACGCCGGGCCGGCTGCCGCGCGATTGGTCACTGTGTTCGGCGCAGCGCTGGATGCCGAGGCCGCCATCAGCCGCTCCTATGCGCTGCTCAATGTGCTGGAGCAACCGCTGGGGCAGAGCCGTTTCCTGACCGGTGAACTGCCGTCGATTGCCGATATCGCCCACTACACCTACATCGCCCATGCGCCGGAAGGTAACGTCTCGCTGAACGACTACCCGCAGGTTCGCGCCTGGTTGGGCAGCATCGAGGCGCTGCCGGGGTTTGTCGGCATGCAACGCACGGCCGTAGGTTTAACAAAGGATTAAAGGTTTTTGTGGTGAGGGAGCTTGCTCCCGCTGGGCTGCGCAGCGGCCCCAAAATCCGGGGAGCGGTGCGCACTCCAGCGGGAGCAAGCTCTCTCGCCACAACAGCTCCCCAGCCACAGGTTTGGTGTACTACATTCGATTAAAGGGGGCCCATGGACCGTTTCCAGGAAATGCAGATTTTCCTCGCCGTCGCCGAAGAACAGGGCTTTGCCGCAGCGGCCCGGCGCCTGAAAATCTCGCCCCCCAGCGTGACCCGCGCGATTGCCGCGATGGAGGCGCGTATCGGCACGCAGTTGCTGTCGCGCACCACCCGCAGCCTGCACCTGAGCGAGGCGGGCCAGCGTTACCTGGAAGATTGCCGGCGCATCCTCGCCGAACTGACGGAGGCCGAAGAGGCGGCGGCAGGTAGTTTTTCGGTGCCGTGGGGGCACCTGACGGTCACCGCGCCCGTGTTGTTCGGCGAATTGTTTGTGGCGCCGATCCTGGGTGAATACCTGGACCTTTTTGCCCAGGTCAACATCAACGCCTTGCTGGTGGACCGCGTGGTCAATATGACCGACGAAGGCGTTGATGTGGCCGTGCGCATCGGGCATTTGCAGGAAGCCGGCCAGCAGGCGATCAAGGTCGGCGAGGTGCGCCGCGTGGTATGCGCCGCGCCGGCTTACCTTGAACGCCACGGCCGGCCGCGGCACCCTGGGCAACTGCGTGAGGCGAAGATTGTCACCTCGTCCTCCAGCCAGTTGGTCAGCGAATGGCAATTTATGGAAGGCGGCCAGCCATTGAGCGTGGCGGTTGACCCACGCCTGGTGGTCACCGCCAACAACGCGGCGATCAACCTGGCGCGCCTGGGCTGGGGCGTCACGCGGGTGCTGTCTTACCAGGTGGCCAGCGATGTGCGGGCAGGCGCACTGGAAATCATCCTGCAAGACTTCGAACCGCCGGCGTTGCCGATCCAGGTGGTGTTCCAGAACAGTGCCAGGGTACCGGCGAAAATCAACACCTTCGTGGACTTTCTGGTCAGCCGGCTGGGGCAGGACGCAGCGCTCAACCCAGCGATGAAGCGGCCTGCGTGATGGACCGCTATCGCGACATGCAGATTTTCCAGGCGCTGTCCCGGCAGCCAAGCCTGGCCTCGGCGGGCCGTTTCCTGGGCATCTCCGGGCCCACAGTGATCCGCGCGATTGCCCGGCTGGAGGCGCGCTTGCACGTGCAATTGCTTGCGCGCAGCACCCGGGGAATTCGCCTTACCGAAGCGGGCACGAGGTTCATGGCGGACTGTTCACGCATCCTTGACGGGGTGAGTGCAGCCGAAGCATCTGCCAGGGGCGCGCATGCGCAGGCTGAGGGCAATCTGCGGGTGTTTTTGCCGTTTCTGTTCAGTCGTTATGTGATGGCGCCCCTGTTGGCCGACTACCTGGAGCGTTACCCCGAGGTGCGGGTGTTTGCGCAGTACCACGATCATCATCCGAACCTGAATGAAGACGGCCTGGACGTGGCGATCCTGGTGGGCGAACTGCCCGGTTCATCCTTGGTTGCACGACCTGTGGGCCATGTGCGCAACATCATTTGCGCAAGCCCCGGCTACCTGCAAACCCATGGCGAACCGCTGCAGCCCGAGGCGCTCAAGCAGCATCGTCTGGTCGCCAGCCAAGCGTATTCGGACTGGGTGCAGTGGGATTTCCAGGCTTCCAGCATCAAGGCCCGGGCGCGCCTCGGTTGCACCACGGTGCAGGGCGCGATCAATGCGGCGGTGCAGGGCGCAGGGTTGATCCGGTGCCTGAGTTATCCGGTCCACGAGCATCTGGCGAGCGGCCAGTTGCGTCGGGTATTGCAGGCCTATGAACCGCCGCCGCTGCCGGTACATGTGGTCTACCGCGAGGGGCGCAACGCTTCGATGCGGGTGCGCAGTTTTGTGGATTTCAGCGTGGCGGCATTGCGTGAACATCCGGCGTTTCATCCACCGAGGGCTTGAGCATGAATCATCAGGACGCGTCCCCCGTTTCGCCATGGCATGCCGGCGAGCGGCAGTTGCAGCAAAGCGCCGGCGTGGCTGAGCGCATGGAGGTGATTGGGGCGAAGGTCATACGTGATCATTTGCCGGAGCAGCATCGGGCGTTTTATGAGTTGTTGCCTTATCTGGTGGTGGGCGCTGTGGATGATCAGGGACTTCCGTGGGCCACGTTGCTGGAGGGCTCGCCGGGGTTTGTCTACTCGCCTGATCCTTACCGTTTGCGTATCGATAGTCTGCCTGCGGTGGGTGATCCTGCTGGGGCCGGGTTGAAAAAAGGCGCGGCGGTGGGGGTGTTGGGTATTGATCTGAATACGCGGCGGCGTAATCGTATGAATGGGGTTGTGGGTACGGCTGGCATGGATGGTTTTGTTGTGGATGTGGTGCACACGTTTGGTAATTGTCCGAAGTATATTCAGTTGCGTGCGGTGGATCCGGCAGCGCTGGGGCAGCGCTCTGCTGAAGGTGTGGTGCAGCGGGCCAGTTCGCTTGATGAGGCTGCCCGGGCGGTGATTCGCAGTGCTGATACGTTTTTTGTCGCCAGCTACGTTGACCTTGCCGGTGACGCGGCTCAACGGTCGGTGGACGTTTCACATCGGGGGGGCAATAGTGGGTTTGTGCGGGTGGAGGGGGATGTGCTGACGATTCCCGATTTTACGGGTAATTCGTTTTTTAATACGTTGGGGAATTTGCAGGTCAACCCTGTGGCGGGGTTGTTGTTTGTGGATTTTGCTTCGGGTGATGTGTTGCAAGTGGTCGGGGAGGCTGAGGTGATTCTGGGTGGGGCTGAGTTGGCCACGTTTGAGGGCGCTGAGCGGTTGTGGAAAGTTCGTGTGGAGCACGTGGTGCGGCGGGATGCGGCATTGGCGCTGCGTTGGCAGTTTGACGGGTTTTCTCCTTATAGTTTGGCGATGGGGCCTTGGCGGGGGTAGGGGGCATATCCGTTATTTGGGTGGATTTTGATATGGGTTCCGCTCTTACAGCGGCTCACTTTTGAACAGCGCAAAAGTAAGCAAAACGCTCTTGCCCCACCACTCGGCACCTCGCTTGGGCTCGGTGTGCCCTCTCTCCGGTATTACTGCGCGGGCCGCCGCGACGGGGCGTCCCTGCCCCGTCGCGGCTAAACCGGCGTCCTGCCGGTTTACCCGCTCCGTACTACCTGCGTTCGGCCAGCGTGGTTTAACGGGGCGCCTAAGATCAAAATCAAGATCAAGAACAAGAGCACAGCGGCCTACCGGCCGGCTTGAGTGTGGTGAAGCAAAATCAAAAGCTAAAGCGGGCGCGGTCCAAATGTGGGAGCGGGCTTGCTCGCGAAGGTCGTTAACGATGACGCGGGCGTCCTGAATGAACGCGGCGTTCTCAGGTTTTTCGCGAGCAAGCCCGCTCCCACATAAAAGCAGCTCTGCTTTCGCTTTCGCTCTGGCCCTTGCCCTTGCTTCTAACACTCAGGTCGGCTTTCAGGCTTCCGTGTTCTTGATCTGCTGTTGATCTTGATCTGCGGGCCCCATCAACCACGATGGCCTTCGTTCCGGCATGCCGAGCCTAGGCGAGGCACCGAGTGGTGGGGCAAAGACCTTTTGGTTACTTTTGGGGCGTTTGCCAAAAGTGACCCGCTGTAAGAGCGGAACCATAAGTCGCCGTGACCGAAAAAACGGATATGCCCCCAGCCCCAACCCCAGCGGAAGCCAAATCCCAACCCCCACCCAACGCCGTATACAAATTCACCTCCGCCACCAACTGCGCCAACCGATCAACAATCAACGCCTGCTGCGAATTGAACAACGACCGCTGCGCATCCAGAAACACCAGATTACTGTCCACCCCACTGCGATACCGGTGCTGCGCCAGGTCGTAATACTTCTGGTTAGCCCGAACAAAATCCCGCTGCGCCGCCAGTTGATCGTTATAAGTCTGCCGCGCCGCCAGCCCATTCGAGACCTCCTGAAACGCCGTCTGAATCGACTTCTCATACTGCGCAACAAAGATGTTCTTCTGAATCCTCGCGTAATCCAGGCTGGCCCGCAGGCTGCCCGCATTAAAGATCGGCAGATTGATCTGCGGCTGAAACGCCCAACTCCCCGAGCCACCCTGGAACAACCCCGACAAATCCTTGCTGCTGCTACCCGCATTGGCCGTCAACGTGACCGAAGGAAAAAACGCCGCCCGCGCCGCGCCAATATTGGCGTTGGCTGCCTGCAACTGATACTCCGCCTGGACAATATCCGGCCGACGTTGCAGCAGATTCGAAGGCAACCCCGCCGGTACCCGGGCTACCAGGTCGTCAGCCAGCGGCCGTGCCGGCAGCGAATCAGGCACCGGCCCACCCACCAGCAGCGCCAGGCTGTTGAGATCCTGGGCCACCTGACGCTGGTAGCGGGCGATGCTCGCTCGGGTGCTTTCAACGCTGGTCTGCGCCTGGATCACATCGATCGACGTCGCCTTGCCAGCCGTTTTGCTGCGCGACGTCAGGCGCAGGCTGTGCTCGTCCGAGGCCAAGGTTTGCTGGGCCAGGGCCAGCAGCTCCTGGTCGGCGCGCCAGGTCAGGTAAGCATTGGCGACGTTGGCCACCAGGCTCAGTTGCGCACTGCGCCGGGCCTCTTCAGTGGCCAGGTACTGCAACATCGCCTGCTCACTGAGGCTGCGCACACGCCCAAAAAAATCCAGCTCATAGGCACTCACGCCCAGCGTCGCCGAATAGGTGGAGGTGATCGCGGACTTGCCGGTGCCAGTGGTGCGTCGCGAGACTTTTTGCCGGTTTTCGGCACCCGTGGCAGACACCGCCGGGAACAGGTCTGCACGCTGGATGCGGTATTGCGCCTGGAACGCTTCGACATTCAGCGCCGCCACCCGCAAGTCACGGTTATTCACCAGTGCCTGGCCAATCAGCTGCCGCATCACCGGGTCACTGAACAACTGCTGCCACTCGGCCCCGGCAGCCGACGAGCCCACTTTGCCTGCGTTGTACACCGGATACTGCGCCGGCGTTGGCGCCTCGGGCCGGTGATAGTCCGGGATCAGCGAACACCCGCCAAGCACACACACCACGCCGAGCATGAGTTTTTTCATCACGCGCCAACCATCCATTTGGCCAGGCCATGCCGGCCACTGACACCCAGTTTTGCTGCCGCGCGCTTGAGGTAGGTTTCGATTGAACTGTTTTTTACGCTGAGTTTTTCGGCCATCTGCGGCACGGTCCCGCCGGTCAATAGCCCGAGGCAAACTTCCTGTTCCCGCGCCGATAACGTGATGTCACTGAGTGACAGGCGTTTATAGAATTCGCGCTGCAATTGCGACTGCTCCAGCAGGGTTTTAGACGGCTCGGGAGCCACCAACGGCAGCTGTCGATTGATCTGCGCGTGGCGCTCGATCAACGGCAGCAAGGTTTGCGAAAGGCTCTTGAGAAACGACAACTCGGCCAGGGAAAACGCACGTTGAGTGTGGGGGCGGTAGAACGAAATAACGCAACGCCGGCTGGCCTGGCGCGACACCAGGTTGCACTGATGAGAGGTGCCGCGGGCGTCGGTGCTGTTGGCCTTGGCGTTCATCTGGATCAGCAGCGGGTCGTTCATGCCGAGCATTTTTTTCAGCAGCGGATGATCGTCGCGGTGGTGCAGGGTGCGCGGTGGCGGCAAGTCCCGCTTCAACCCGTCGCTGCCGAGTAACTTGATATCGAGCACGCAGGCCTGGTGCTCGTCGAGGGTCCATTCACTGAGGTCCACCAAGTGCACCGGCACCAGTTTGTCGACCAGTTGCAGCATGTTCGCCGCAAAGTGTTCAGTGCCTGTGCTGGAAATCAACTCCCCCAACTCGAGATAAAAATGCGGACTTTCCATATTCCGAATACTGCTGGTCAGACTCATAGCCATCTCATCCTTGATGTCGAAAACCGTTAACGGTTGCCCCGTACGTGTGCAGGCCTCCCGTTCTCCTTGAACCTGGGTCGGTGCTCGAGGCTTTATTTAGCCACGGGGATTTGTCCTACGTATGTAGCGGAAACGAGGGACACAACCTGCCATAAAAACCGCGCCATTATTTCGTCATTTCTGACAGATGTATTGGCAGTGGTTGTAGTTTTAGAGGTTTTTAGAGTTATTTAACTAGTTGATATATATATGATTTATTGGTTCTTTTGAAAGTGGCTGGCTGCTGGGCATCGGCCAGATATAGCCAATTTCCTACATTCATTTAATCGTTTCAGCACTGAACCATCAGCCAACCTCGGCGCGGTGCCCGGCTGTCCGGGTTTCGGGTGACATACGGGCCTTGGGGGTGATGCTTAAATCCCGTTGATTTCGCCTCAATGGGGCGTTGTGCGCCTTATCGACACCTCACATGAGAAGGATCTTATGACGTTTTTCCCCCTGACCGCCGCCCAGCGGGATATCTGGCTCGACCAACTGCGCCTCGGTGATTCGCCGCTGTACAACATCGGTGGCTATGTGGACCTCACAGGCCCGGTGAACGCCGAATTGATCCAGCGTGCCATCGGGCAACTGGTGACCAAGCACGACGCGTTGCGTACGGTGTTGCAGGTGGCGGCCGATGGTTTGCCCCGGCAGGCGTTTGCTGAGGCGATGGCGGTGTCGGTACCGCAGCATGACTTCTCGCACCTGCCCGATCCCCAGGCTGCGGCCGAGGCCTTGTTGCAGGAGCAAATGGCCCGGGCCTATACGCTGGGCGACGAGCCATTGTTCCGTTTTTTCCTGGTCAAGCTCGATGACCTGCATTACCGCCTCGGCACCCAGGCCCATCACCTGATTCTCGACGGTTGGGGCTTTGGCCAGATGCTGCAGTCCCTGGCCGGACTCTACAGCGCCCTGGAGCAGGGCCGGCAACCGGACCTGTCGGCGCCGTCCTATATCGACTTCATCGACAGCGATGAACGCTATCGCGAGTCGGCCCGTTACGCGCGGGACCGCAGTTACTGGCTGGACAAATACCAGGCGCTGCCCGAGCCGCTGCTGACGCCCCGTTACCATGCCAGGGGCCAGGCGCCGAGCAACACCTTGGTAGCACCGTTTCCGCCGGCGTTGCTCAACCGCATGGCGCGGGTGGCGAGCCGTTATCAGGCGTCGGCGTTCCATGTGTTATTGGCCGCGATGTACGTGTACTTCAGCCGTACCGGCCAGCGTCAGGAGTGGGTGGTGGGGCTGCCCATTCTCAACCGTTCCAATGCGCGATTCCGTTCGACCCTGGGGCTGTTTACCCAGGTCAGTGCCGTGCGCTTGCAGTTCAGCGACGACCTGTCTTTCAGCACCCTGGTGCGTGGCGTGCGGGACCAACTCAAGCAGGATTTCCGGCATCAGCGTTTCCCGCTGAGCGAGATGAATCGCGAGCTGGGTTTGCTGCGCGCCGACCGTGGCCAACTGTTCGATCTGTCGGTGTCCTATGAACAGGACGACCATGAATTTCGCTACGGCCAGGCACCGGCCCGGGCGATCAAAGTCTCCAACCACCATGAGCCGTTGCCGCTTGCGATTCACTTGCGCAGCAATCGCTACCACGACACGGCGTGTCTGCACTGCGTCTACAACGAGGCGTATTTCCAGCAACACGAGGTACACGCCCTGGCCGAGCGCCTGGTGTATCTGCTGGAGCAGGGGTTGGAAAATACAGAGCTGGCCCTGGCGGATTTCTCCCTGGTGACGCCTGGGGAAACCGCGCAATTGCAACGCTGGAACAGCACTGAACAGGCATACCCTGCGGCGCAAACCCTGCACGGGCGTATCGAAGCCCGGGCCGCGCTGACCCCGCATGCGGTGGCAGCGGTGTATCAGGGGCAGCGGCTCACGTACGTCGAGTTGAATCAACGGGCCAATGGCCTGGCTCATCAATTGTTGAGGCTGGGAGTAAAGCCTGACGACCGCGTGGCGATCGTCGCCCGGCGCGGCCTGGAAACGCTGGTGGGGTTGTTGGGGATTCTCAAGTCCGGCGCCTGCTATGTGCCGGTAGACCCAGCCCATCCTGCCGAGCGCCTGAACTATTTGCTCCGCGACAGCGCGCCGGTAGCGGTGCTGACACAGACGGATTTGCTGGAACGCTTGCCGGTGCTGAGCCTGCCGGTGATCAACCTGGACGAGGCAACGGCGCAATTGGCGAGCAACCCGCAAGTGGCGGTGACACCCGCCAATCTCGCCTATGTGATCTACACCTCGGGCTCCACCGGCCTGCCCAAAGGCGTGATGGTGGAGCACCACACCGTGGCCAACCTGGTGGACTGGCATTGCCAGGCCTTCGATTTGCACCAGGGCAGCCACACCGCCAGCGTTGCCGGCTTTGGGTTTGACGCGATGGCCTGGGAAGTCTGGCCGGCGCTGTGCGTGGGTGCGACCTTGCACCTGCCGCCGGCCCACGACGGTGCGGAAGACATCGACGCGCTGCTGGCGTGGTGGCGCGCGCAACCTTTGGACGTGTGCTTCCTGCCCACGCCCGTGGCCGAGTACGCGTTCAGTCAGAACATGGAGCATCCGACCTTGCGCACGTTGCTGATTGGCGGCGACCGCCTGCGTCAGTTCAGCAAGGCCCGCAGTTTCGCGGTGATCAACAATTACGGCCCCACCGAAGCTACGGTGGTTGCCACCTCTGGAAGCGTGGAGGTCGGACAGCCGCTGCACATCGGCAAACCCATCGCGAATGCCACGGTCTACCTGCTGGATGAGCAGCAGCGGCCTGTGCCAATCGGCATCGCGGGCGAGTTGTACGTCGGCGGTAAAGGCGTGGCCCGGGGTTATTTGAACCGCCCGGAAATGACCGCTGAACGCTTCCTCGACGATCCCTTCAGCCCGGGACGTATGTACCGCACCGGCGACCTGGCGCGCTGGCTGCCGGACGGGAATATCGAGTACCTGGGCCGCAACGACGACCAGGTAAAAATCCGTGGCGTGCGTATCGAGCTGGGTGAAATCGAATCGGCCCTGGCCGCTTATGCGGGCGTCACTGAAGCCGTGGTCCAGGTGCGTGAGGGGCAGTTGCTGGCCTGGTTCACCGAGCACGCGCCGGTGGCGATCGACGAGCTTCGTGCCCACCTGCAATCACGCTTGCCGGATTACATGGTGCCGCGGGCCTACGTAAAACTGGATGCGTTGCCCCTGACCGCCAACGGCAAACTCGACCGCAAGGCCTTGCCGGCACCTGGCGCCGATGCGTTGGTCAGCCGAACCTACGAAGCCCCGCAAGGCGCCACGGAAATCGCGCTGGCGCAGATCTGGGCCGAGGTGCTGCATGTCGAGCAGGTGGGGCGGCATGATCATTTCTTCGAGTTGGGCGGCCATTCGTTGTTGGCCGTCCAACTGGTGCAACGCATGCGCCAGGCCGGATTGCAGGCCGATGTGCAGGTGCTGTTCGGTCAGCCCACATTGGCCGCGCTGGCGGCGGCAGTCGGCCAAGGCGCCGAGTTCGATGTGCCGGCAAACCGCGTTCCTCTGGGCTGCACGGCGATTACCCCGGACTTGCTGGCGCTGGCCGAGCTGGACCAACCGACGATTGAACGCATCGTCGCCGCTATCCCCGGTGGTGCCGCCAATGTGCAGGAAATCTATCCGCTGGCGCCGTTGCAGGAAGGTTTGCTGTATCACCACATCACCGACGAGCGCGATCCGTACCAGCAACACGCGATGTTCAGCTTTGCCCGGCGTGAACAGCTGGAGGCATTCGCCCAGGCGCTGCAACAGGTGATCGACCGCCATGACATCCTGCGCACCAGCCTGGCGTGGGATGCCCTTGAACAACCGATGCAAGTGGTGTGGCGCAAGGCGTGCCTGGACGTGGAGCCTGTGAACCTTGAGGGTGATTCAATCGTCGAGAAGCTACGCGAGCGACAGCGTCCGCTGGATTTTCGCCAGGCGCCGCTGATGGCTCTGGATTATGCCGAAGACCCGCTGAACCGCCGTTGGGTGGGCATGCTGCGTTTCCATCATCTGGTTAACGACGCCACATCGACCCAAGTGTTGATGGCGGAAATCCAGGCACATTTGCAGGGCCAGCAACAGCAACTGCCGGCGCCGGTGCCCTATCGCAACGTGGTGGCCCAGACCCGTTCACCGGCACGCCAGGCCGGGCACGAAGCGTTCTTGCGAGAGCGCCTGGCGGATGTCGACGAGCCGACGCTGGCCTTTGGCTTGCAGGAGCGCCAGGCGGATCGCCACGCGACCGAAGAAGCTCTTGTGCTGCTTCCCGACGCCCTCGGCCAACGCCTGCGTGAACAGGCCCGCACCTTGGGCGTCAGTGCGGCGAGCCTGTTTCACCTGGCGTGGGCCCAGGTGCTGGGTCGCGTCTCGGGCCGTGACGATGTGGTGTTCGGCACCGTATTGCTGGGACGTTTGCAGGCAGGCGAGGGCGCGGACCGTGCCCTGGGCATGTTCATCAACACCTTGCCGTTGCGCCTGCGCCTTGCCGGGTTGACGGTAAGTGAGGCGATCAAGCAGACGCAGCAACAACTGAGTGCCTTGCTCGCCCATGAGCAAGCCTCGCTGGCGTTGGCCCAGCGTTGCAGCGGCGTCACACCGCTGTTCAACAGCCTGCTGAATTACCGGCACGCCTCGGCCGAAGAACTCCAGCAATTGCAGCCCGGCATCGAGTTGCTCAGCAGCGAAGACATCCTCAGCTATCCGCTGATGCTGACGGTGGATGACCTGGCCAGCGGTTTCCGTCTCAAGGCCAAGGCGCCCCGCAAGGTGGGTGCCCAGCGCCTGCTGGATTACCTGGGCACGGTGCTGGCCGGATTGATAGCGACGCCAGAAGCGCCGCTGTTCGACATACAGGTGCTGCCCGCGACCGAGCTGCAACAGCAACTGGTGGACTTCAACGCCACCGAAACCGACTACCCCGTGGGCCTGACCGTCCACGCCCTGTTCGAAGCCCATGCCCGGCATACACCCCACGTGGTGGCGGTGCAGGCTGGTGAGCAACAGCTGACCTATCGCGAGCTCAACGAGCGTGCCAACCGCCTGGCCTATCACCTGCGTGAGCGCGGGGTGCAGCCGGATTCGCGGGTGGCGCTGTGTGTCGAGCGCGGGTTGGACCTGGTGGTGGGGTTGTTGGCCATTCTCAAGGCCGGCGGCGCTTATGTGCCGCTGGACCCGAGCTATCCCCGCGAGCGTCTCGCCTACATGTTGCAAGACAGCGCGCCGGTCGCGTTGCTGGTCCATGGCGCGACCCGCGAGTTGCCGGGAGAGGTGTCGATACCGGTGATCGACTTCGACCACTGCGCGTGGCACCAGGCGCCCGAGGGCAATCCGCTGGTGCCGGGCTTGAGTGTCGGCAACCTGGCCTACGTGATGTACACCTCCGGCTCCACCGGCACACCCAAGGGCGTGATGATCGAACATTGCGGCCTGGGCAACCTGATGCACTGGGGCTCGCAACTGTGCCCGAATGCGGAGGGTGGCGCGTTATTGCAGCGGGCGCCGTTCAGTTTTGATGGTTCGGTGTGGGAGCTGTTCTGGCCGCTGACCAATGGCATGCGCCTGGTGCTGGCGCGGCCCGATGGCCACCGTGAGCCGGCGTACCTGGCGCAGGTGATTCGTGAGCAACAGATCAGCGTGATCAAGTTTGTGCCGGCGATGTTGCAGCAGTTTTTGGAGCTGGAAGAGTCTGCGCACTGCACCAGCCTTACCGACGTTTTATGCGGTGGCGGGGAGCTGACCGAAGCCTTGGCCCGTGGGGTTCAGGCGCGGTTGCCGAAGGTGCGTTTGCACAACGTTTACGGGCCCACCGAGGCCACGGTGGACAGCAGCGCCTGGACCCTGGAGCCGGGTGCGCCGGTGCCTGCGGTGCAATTGCCGATCGGGCGGGCCATCAGCAATACCCGGTTGTATGTGCTGGACGAGCATGACCGGCCGGTGCCGCTGGGGTGCAGTGGTCAGTTGCATATCGGCGGGGTGGGCGTGGCTCGCGGGTATTTGGGGTTGGCGCAGATGACTGCCGAGCGGTTTATCGATAGCCCGTTTGTGGCGGGGGATCGGTTGTATCGCACGGGGGATCTGGTGCGGTATTTGCCGGACGGGAGTCTGGAGTTTCTGGGGCGTAATGACTTTCAGGTGAAGCTGCGCGGGGTGCGGCTGGAGTTGGGGGAGGTTGAGGCGCGGTTGGCTGCGCATCCTGCGTTGCGGGAGGTGGCGGTGTTGATTCGGGATGAGCGGTTGGTGGCGTATTTCACGGTTCGTGATGTTGTGCCTGGGCTTGAGGCGTTGCGTATTTACATGGTGGAGGGGTTGCCTGAGTACATGGTGCCTTCGGCGTTTGTGCGGGTGGAGGTGTGGCCGCTTAATCCGGCCGGGAAGCTGGACCGCAAGGGGTTGCCGGAGCCTGGGGTGGAGGCTGTCTTGAGTCGCGCCTATGAGCCGCCTCGGGGGGAGGTGGAGACGGTGATTGCTGGGGTTTGGGCTGAGGTTTTGAAGCTGGATCGGGTAGGGCGAAAGGATCATTTTTTTGAGTTGGGGGGGCATTCGTTGTTGGCCGTGGGGGTGGTGGCGCGGATGCGTAAGGCGGGGTTGGAGG
>NZ_NIXO01000030.1 GCF_002204795.1 Pseudomonas sp. K2I15 | reverse complement strand
AGCGGTACCAGATGCCCACATCGGCCAGCAGGCGGGAAATGAAGTCCAGATCGCTCTCGCCGTACTGCATGACCTGGTCGCGCTTGGGGTAGTCGCGCACCAGGTTGAAGAAGAAGTCCTGGCCTCTGAAATCGTGGCGGTTGCGCAGGATGCTTTCGACGATTTGCGGGACGGATTGGTGTTGGTAGATGCGGAACTGCTGGCCTCGCCCCAGCAGGGCAAAGTGTGGTTCCAGGGTGATTTCGTAGCGGGCTTCGTCTTTGGAACCGGACAGGCGCTTGAAGCCGGTGACCACGCCATGAAGCGTTCGCAACGGAGTGACAGGCGGCGGGATGAAACCGCGCATCGGCGATTGCTGCGGTGCGCTGTACAAGCTGAAGGTGGCGTCCTGACCGAGCATTTTCTCGGCAGCGATGTCGCGGGCGGTGCTGGTGAATTCCACACGGTAGTTGAACAGTTCGCTCAGGCCTTCGGTGCCCTCGAATGCGAGAACATCGAGCCGTGCATCGACGTCGCGAACGGTGAGTTTGTGGCGGCTGTGATCGAAAAACGGGAATGGTGATGCGCTGGAGGTCATGCCTTTTCATCCCTGGACTTTGCGAAAGGCCAGAGAGTAAAGATTTGCTATCGGTGAACAATGTCAGAAGGTTCCTCTTTACAAGCAAGGCGCTTCCCGTTTCGACTTTTTACAAGTTATCAATGTGCCAGTAGTCCACCCGCAATCCGGTCGCCAGCTCTTTTGCCCTCCCCAACCGAATAGGGCCACGTTCGATATCCACCAGCACGCCCGGGCAGTCCAGTTGCGGCAACCCCGTCACATCCTTCAGCCGCCCATCCGTGACCACCAGCAAACGCTGCTGCTCCGCCGGATACCGCTTGCGCCGGGTCACAAGCCAATGGCCGGCCTCTGTCAGCGCCGCCAGCAACGGTGTACCGCCGCCTGCACCGAGCCCGTCAAGCCAATGACCAAGTCCCTTAGCAGCCTTCAATCCCTGCACCTGCCACTTCGGCGATTGCCCGCTCGCGGTGAGCAACGCCATGCGCGCCCGCTGCCGATAGGCATCGTCAAACAGTTGGGCCAGCAACCCCTTGGCATCGCTCAGCGCCTGATGCCGCCGGGTGGACGCCGACGCATCGACAATCACCAGCCACAGTTCATGGGGCGTGCGGCTACGCAGCTGATACAGCAGGTCTTCACGGCGTTGCGGGCGCCCGCCGAGCAAGGTGCCCGGCCAGTTGATCGAACCTTCGACCGCGCTACGCGCCTGCCCTCGCCGGCCCTTGTCCAGTCGACCCGCCTTGGGCCGTGCATCCGCCCCCGCGTGAGGCCTGGGGCGGATGCCTAGGGCTTTTTTGGCCAGGTGGGCACATCCCGCCGAGCGCCCGTCGGCAGCGCAGGCGCAAGCATATCGCCCCATTGGCCCTGGCCTTCAGGTGAATCATTGGGCTTGGGTGATTGACCGCCACCAGGCGGCGTCGAGGGTGGTGATTGCTCTTGACGACGATGACGCAGGGCAAATTCCGCCACGGCTTCGATATCTTCCTCGCTAATGACCGTTGCACCACGCCAGGCCGCATGGGCGCGGGCGCCTCGCAGCCAGACCAGGTCGGCACGCAAGCCGTCGACGCCAGCGGCAAAGCAGCGCTCGGTAATCTGGGCCAGCGCCTGGTCATCCAGTGGGATGCTCTCTAAAAGCGCCCGGGCCTGGGTGCAGCGCTCGCGCAACGCGGCCTGCTGATCGGCCCATTGCGTGCAGAAACCCTGGGGGTCACTGTCGAAATCCAGCCGGCGACGAATGATTTGCCCACGCTCGGCCGGCTGGGTTTGCCCGCTCAGCGTCACGTTGAAGCCAAACCGGTCGAGCAATTGCGGGCGCAACTCGCCCTCTTCCGGGTTCATGGTGCCGATCAGTACAAAGCGCGCCGAATGCCGATGGGAAATGCCGTCGCGCTCGATCAGGTTGGTGCCGCTGGCGGCCACGTCCAGCAGCAGGTCCACCAGGTGGTCAGGCAGCAAGTTGACTTCATCGACATAGAGCACCCCGCCGTCGGCCTTGGCCAGCACACCCGGGGAAAACTGTGCGCGGCCTTCACCGAGTGCCGCGTCCAGATCCAGGGTACCCACCAGCCGCTCCTCGGTGGCGCCCAAGGGCAGCGTGACGAACTGGCCGCTGGCGAGCAGGTCGGCCAGGCCACGAGCCAGGGTAGACTTGGCCATGCCGCGCGGGCCTTCGATCAGCACGCCGCCGATTTTCGGGTCGATGGCGGTCAGGCACAGGGCCAGTTTCAAGTCGTCGGCGCCGACAACAGCGGACAGCGGGAAATGCGGGAGGTCGGTCATCAACTGCCTTCTTCTATATCCAACAACAGGTTTTCCAACGCCTCACGGTACGCCCCAGGCTCCTGCCACATGCCGCGCTGCTGGGCTTCGAGCATACGTTCAGTCATGTCCCGCAGGGCGTCCGGGTTGTGCTGCTGCACAAAGGCCCGGGTGTCCGGGTCCAGCAAGTAGGCATCGGCCAGCAACGCGTATTGATGATCGTCGATCAGCGCCGTAGTGGCGTCGAACGCGAATAGATTGTCCACGGTCGCCGCCATCTCGAACGCGCCTTTATAGCCGTGGCGCTTCACCCCTTCGATCCACTTCGGATTGGCCGCCCGGGCACGGATCACCCGGTTCAACTCTTCCTTCAGCGTGCGGATCTTCGGCAGGTCCGGCTGGCTGTGGTCGCCATGATAACTGGCAGCCTTGTCGCCGCTCAGGGTTTCCACGGCGGCAAGCATACCGCCCTGGAATTGGTAGTAATCATTGGAGTCGAGCAGGTCGTGCTCGCGGTTGTCCTGGTTCTGCAACACCGCCTGCACCTGGCTCAAACGCTGGGCGAACTGTTCGCGGGCGGCGGTGCCTTCGTCAGAGCCGCCATACGCGTAGCCGCCCCAGTTCAGGTAAACCTCGGCCAGGTCTTCGCGGCTCTGCCACAAGCGCCCGTCAATTGCGCCCTGCACGCCGGCACCGTAGGCGCCGGGCTTGGCACCGAAGATCCGCCAGCCAGCCTGCTTCGCCGCCGCCTCTTCGTCCAGGCCCGACAGGCGCAAGGCCTCACGCTCGCTGCGCACCTTGGCCGCCAACGGGTTCATGTCATCGGGCTCGTCCAGCGCCGCCACGGCTTGCACTGCTGCGTCGAACAGGCGGATCAAGTTGGCGAACGCATCGCGAAAGAACCCCGACACGCGCAAGGTCACGTCGACACGCGGCCTGTCCAGCAGGCTGATGGGCAGGATTTCAAAGTCATCCACCCGCTGGCTGCCCGTGGCCCACACCGGGCGCACGCCCATCAGCGCCATGGCCTGGGCGATGTCGTCACCGCCGGTGCGCATGGTGGCGGTGCCCCACACCGACAGGCCGAGCTGGCGCAGGTGGTCGCCGTGGTCTTGCAGGTGGCGCTCAAGAATCAGGTTTGCCGACTGGAAGCCGATGCGCCAGGCGGTGGTGGTCGGCAGGTTGCGCACATCCACCGAGAAGAAGTTGCGACCGGTGGGCAATACATCCAGGCGGCCCCGGCTCGGCGCACCGCTTGGCCCCGCCGGCACGAAACGCCCGCTCAGGGCATCCAGCAGCCCACGCATTTCCGCCGGGCCGCAGGCATCCAGGCGCGGCGCGACGACGATGCGCAGGCTTTCGATCACCGCCTTTACGTCTTCCCAGCCCGGTTCTTCAAGCTGCTCTACCGGGCCTTCCAGTGCCTGTTCGATCAGGCGTGCGGCATAGAGCTCAAGGCGTTCACGGGTGTCGCCGGCGGTGCGCCACAACTGTGCGTCAATCTGCTGCAACACCAGCGGACGGCGCCCGGTCCACGGCTCGGCCAGGGCACAATCCAGCGGGTCGAAGCCCAACTCAAAAGCCTTGGCCAATACCCGCAGCAAACTTGATTGCGGCCCACGCCCGTCGCCACGCGGAATACGCAACAACGCCAGCAACGTATCGATGCGCAAACGGCCCTCGGGCGACTCACCGAAGATGTGCAGGCCATCGCGAATCTGCGACTCCTTCAGGTCACACAGGTAGGTGTCCAGGCGCGGCAGCCAGATCGCGGCGTCGGCGTCGCTGTCGAGGTTTTCGTCCAGGGCCAGTTCCTGGTCGATGCGGGTTTCCCGCACCAGCTTGAGGATGTCCCTTTGCAGCTCGCGGGCGCGCCGTGGGTCGAGCAATTGGGCTTCGTAATATTCGTCGGCCAATAGCTCCAGGTCACGCAGCGGCCCGTAGGTTTCGGCGCGGGTCAGCGGCGGCATCAGGTGGTCAATGATCACCGCCTGGGTACGGCGCTTGGCCTGGGCGCCCTCGCCCGGGTCGTTAACGATAAACGGGTAGATATTCGGCAGCGGCCCCAGCAATGCGTCCGGCCAGCAATTCTCGGAAAGCCCGACGCCTTTGCCCGGCAGCCACTCAAGATTGCCGTGCTTGCCGACGTGGATCACGCCGTGGGCGCCGTAGGTCTGGCGCAGCCAGAAGTAGAACGCCAGGTAGCCATGGGGCGGCACCAGGTCCGGGTCGTGGTAGACGGCGCTGGCGTCCACCTGGTAACCCCGGGCGGGCTGGATGCCGACGAAGGTCAGGCCAAAGCGCAGGCCGGCGATCATCATGCGGCCGTCGCGGAACATTGGGTCGTTATGCGGTGTGCCCCAACGTGCCAACACGGCCTGGCGATTGGATTCGGGCAGGCGGTTGAACATTGCTTCGTAGTCGTCGAGCGCCAGGCTTTGGTGGCAGGGGCGCAGATCGAGACTGTCCAGATCGTTGCTGACGCCGCCCAACAATTCCTGAATCAGCGCTGTGCCGCTTTCCGGCAGCACGTCCGGCAGCGGATAACCTTCGAGTTTTAATGCCCGCAGGATATTCAGCGCGGCGGCTGGCGTGTCGAGACCCACGCCATTACCGATACGGCCGTCCCGGGTCGGGTAGTTGGCGAGGATCAGCGCGATGCGTTTTTCCGCATTCGGCACCCGCGCCAGCTCGACCCAGCGCCGCGCCAGTTCGGCGACAAAATCCATACGCTCAGGCTGCGCTCGGTAGCACACCACATCGGACTGGCTGCGCTCACTGCGCCAGGCCAGATCCTTGAAGCTGATGGGCCGGCTGATGATGCGCCCGTCCAGTTCCGGCAAGGCAATGTGCATCGCCAGGTCCCGTGGGCCCAGGCCTTGCTCGCTGGCCTGCCAGCCGGGCTCGTTGTCTTGCGCGCAAATCGCCTGGATCACCGGGATATTGCGGCGAAATGGCCGCAGGTGCGGCGCTTCGGGGCTGGATTGGGCAAAGCCGGTGGTGTTGAGAATCACCGAGGCGTGCACCTCATCCAGCAGGTCCTCGACCACCATCAGGCAGCCGGGCTCTTTCAAACTGGCCACCGCCATCGGCAGCGGGTTAAGACCCGCCGCCTGCAAGCGCTGGCAAAAAACATCGATAAAGCCGGTATTCGCCGCCTGCAAGTGCGAACGGTAAAACAGCACCGCCGCCACAGGAAAATCAGGCTGCCAGTCCGCCTGCCAATCGTTGAGACGGGCATTGGCTTTATGCGGGTGATAAATTGCCGTGCGCGGCAGGGTTTGCGGCTCGTTCCATGCGTAATCGCGGCCAAGGTAGCCGGCCGCCAGGCAACGATAGAAATCCAGCGCGTTGCCCAAACCGCCCTGGCGCAGGAAGTGCCAAAGCCGGTCACGCTCCTCGGCACTCACGGTGCTGAGGCCGCTGAGCTCCGGGTCCGGGCGATCATCCCCCGGCACCAGAATCAGTTGCACGCCACGCTCGGCCAACTCCACCAGACGCTCGATACCGTAACGCCAATAGCCAATCCCGCCGTGCAGCGAAATCAGGATGACCTTGGCGTGGCGCAGCACCTCGTCCACATACAGGTCGACCGAGGCATGGTTCTGCACCTGCATCGGGTTGGCCAGGCGCAGGCTCGGGTAATCCTCGGGCAACTGCTGGGCCGCTTCGGCCAGCAGCGCCAGGCTGGAATCGCCGCTGCACAGGATCACCAGCTCGGCGGGGGTTTGGCCAAGGTCGGCAATGTTGTCATCCGAGACGAAACCGCCGGGCTGGGTCCTGAGCAGATGCATGGGTTAAACGCTGAGGGCAGCGCGCAGTTGCGCTTCGAGCAAGGTGGCGTCCAGTTCCTGGCCGATCAGCACCAGGTGCGTGGCGCGCGGCTCATCGGCGCGCCAGGCGCGGTCGAAGTGCTTGTCGAAGCGAGTACCCACGCCCTGGATCAGCAGGCGCATCGGTTTGTTCGGGATGGCGGCGAAGCCTTTGACTCGCAGGATGCCGTGCTTGACCACCAGTTGGGTAAGGGCGTCGAGCAGCAGGCTTTCGTCAGCCTGTGGCAGTTCGATGGAGATCGAATCGAACGCATCGTGGTCGTGGTCGTCTTCACCTTCGTGGTGGTGATCGTGGTGGCTGTGGCGGCCGTCGATGTGCACTTCGGAGCCCGCGCCCAGGCCGATCAACACCTCCAGCGGCAGGCGACCGCTGCTGGCTTCGATGATTTTTACCGCCGGCGGCAGCTCTTCAGCCACTTCCAGGCGCACACGGGCCAGGTCTTCAGGGCTGATCAGGTCGGATTTATTGAGGATCACCAGGTCGGCGCTGGCCAGTTGGTCGGCGAACAGCTCGTGCAGTGGCGATTCATGGTCCAGGTTCGGGTCGAGTTTGCGCTGGGCGTCGACCTGGTCCGGGAAGGCGGCGAAGGTGCCGGCGGCCACGGCAGGGCTGTCGACCACGGTGATCACCGCGTCAACGGTGCAGGCGCTGCGGATTTCCGGCCACTGGAAGGCCTGGACCAAGGGTTTTGGCAAGGCCAGGCCCGAGGTTTCAATCAGGATATGGTCGAGGTCGCCGCGACGGGCCACCAGTTCGCGCATCACCGGGAAGAACTCTTCCTGAACGGTGCAGCACAGGCAGCCGTTGGCCAGCTCGTAGACACGGCCGTTGGCTTCTTCTTCAGTGCAGCCGATGGAGCATTGCTTGAGGATTTCACCGTCAATGCCCAGCTCGCCGAACTCGTTGACGATCACCGCAATGCGGCGACCCTGGGCGTTGTCCAGCATGTGGCGCAGCAAGGTGGTCTTGCCCGAGCCAAGGAAGCCGGTAACGATGGTGACGGGGAGTTTGGCCAGTGTTTTCATCGGATGCCCTTTGGGGCGGGCATACGGGACGAGTGGCCCTGCGCGGGTGCACAGAAGCAGAATTCGCCACCGGATCACCCCGCCCGGTTGAAGTAGAAAATCGGTTGCGAGGCAGGTCTCCTGGCTTGGGGCTTGCCGGCGGTGAGGCCGGCGCTGGCTGCGCCTTCCCGCCTTGTTCAGGCAGTGGCGTGGCAGTCAGATAAACCCTTTACAGTTGCGGGGGCAGCCGCGGCATCGACCGCGTTCCCTTCTTAGCTTCGGCCTGGGCCGAAGAACCTCGAAGGTGCAAGGCTACGCAGTGCGCGGGGACGGGTCAATGTCCGAGCGTTTGGCGCGAATCAGTGCCAGGCGCTCCAGCATGCCTTCGCTCGCCACAGGGCCGGCTTGGACGCTGCATTGCTCAACGGGCACGCGTGCGCCGTCGGCATCCACCACGGCCACTTCCACCGGGCGCCGGGTCTGCCGGTCGACCAACTGCAGGCTTTCACCTTCGGTGGCGAAGTGGCGGTTGCCCCAGCCGATGAACGCCATGATCACTACCCGAAAATCCTCGCCAACCGGCGTCGGCACGTACTCGAAACGTGGTGGCCGCTCGCTGTATTGCCGACGTTCCAGCAGCCCCGCTTCCACCAGGCTGTTGAGCCGGCGCGTGAGCATGTTTGGCGCGATATCCAGGCTCTGGGAGAACTCGTCAAAGCGGCGCAAGCCTTGCAGCGCATCGCGCATGATCAGGATGCTCCACCACTCGCCGACCCTTTCCAGTCCACGCGCTACCGGGCATTCGGCATTCACCAGCGACTTACGTTGCATTGCAGTTCCTCTGTGGGGCGACCCCGGAAATTTAAGCTATCCGATGTTACTTTCATGATGATAGCTTCGTCCATGCATTGCTACCAACCTGAAATTTGCGGAGCTAAGCGATCATGAGTAAGCGAATTGTTGTGACCGGCATGGGCGCAGTGACCCCGCTGGGAACCGGCGTGGAACAGACCTGGAAACGCCTGCTGGCCGGTGAATCCGGGATCCGCAGGCTACCCCAGGAATTGGTCGGCGACCTGGCAATCAGCATTGGCGGCCAGGTCCTGGACCGCATTCAGGACCCTGAAGCCGGTTTTGACCCCGACACTGTCATCCCGGCAAAAGAACAACGCAAGATGGACCGGTTTATCGTGTTTGCCCTCGCCGCTGCCCAGGAAGCCTTGGCGCAGGCGGGCTGGAGTCCGCAAACGCCATCGCAGCAGGAACGTACCGCGACGATTATCGCTTCCGGCGTGGGCGGTTTTCCGGCGATTGCCGAAGCCGTTCGGACGGCTGACAGCAAAGGGCCGCGCCGCCTGTCGCCGTTCACGATTCCGTCATTCCTCGGCAACATGGCGGCCGGGCACGTGTCGATTCAGCATCAGTTGAAAGGCCCACTCGGCTCCCCCGTCACCGCTTGCGCCGCCGGTGTACAGGCGATTGGTGATGCCGCGCGGATGATCCGTGCAGGCGAAATCGACATCGCCGTGTGTGGCGGCGCCGAAGCCTGCATTCACCGGGTCAGCCTCGGCGGTTTTGCTGCTGCGCGTGCGCTGTCTCACGGTTACAACGACACGCCTGCATTGGCTTCCCGCCCGTTTGATCAAGGCCGCGACGGGTTTGTGATGGGCGAAGGTGCCGGGCTATTGGTGATTGAGGAACTGGAACATGCGCTGGCCCGGGGCGCCACGCCTATTGCAGAACTGGTGGGCTATGGCACCAGCGCCGACGCTTATCACATGACCTCGGGGCCGGAAGATGGCTCCGGCGCGCGCCGGGCGATGGAGTTGGCGATTGCACAGGCGGGAATCAGCGCCGCGCAGATCCAGCACTTGAACGCCCATGCCACGTCGACGCCCGTGGGTGACAACGGCGAGCTGGCGGCGATCAATACGCTATTCGGCGCCGATTCCAGTGTCGCGATCAGTGCCACAAAATCGGCGACCGGCCACCTGCTGGGCGCAGCGGGCGGGATTGAGGCGATATTCACCGTGCTCGCGCTGCGCGACCAGATTGCCCCGGCCACCCTCAACCTGGACAACCCGGACCCGGCCGCCGCTGGGCTGAATCTGGTGCGTGGCCAAGCCCGGCCGTTGCCGATTGAATACGCAATCTCCAATGGGTTCGGGTTTGGGGGCGTAAACGCCAGCGTGTTGTTCAAACGCTGGAATTAAACCGGCGATTTGACGCCCATCGCCCGCCCATGCTCTCCTACACATCTTGTTTCGGGTGCCCTTCACGGGGTGAAACGGGAAACCGGTGAGTCATATTCCTTACTCAAGGAGGTGACGAGTCCGGTGCTGCCCCCGCAACGGTAAGCGAGTGAAGCATCAAATCCACTGTGTCTTTACGGCATGGGAAGGTGATGTTTTTAAGGCCAAAAGCCCCTCGCAAGCCCGGAGACCGGCCCGAAAAAATCAGATAACAAACCCGCGGTGGGCGGGCGCTGTTCAGAACCCTGCGTGCCTGGCTCGCGGGGTTTTCATGCGCTCGTGCACCCTGAAACCCAGAAGGGACGCGCCATGTCGATCATCAGCAGCACCGCCTCTACCGCCAGCACCACCGCCACCCTGAGCCAACGCCTGACCGCTGCCATCGGTGCGTCGATCCTCGGCGCGTGCCTTGTGTATTTCGCCGGTTTCTCGCACATCGAAGCGGTGCACAACGCCGCCCACGATACCCGCCACAGCGCCGCGTTCCCGTGCCACTGAGACCTGCCGACATGATCAAGCGTATTGCCCAAACCGCAGGTTTCACCGGCCTTTTGGCCGCTTTGTTGCTGACCTTGCTGCAAAGCTTCTGGGTCGCCCCGCTGATTCTGCAGGCAGAAACCTTCGAAAAAGCCCCGGCCGCGACTGAAGTGCATGAGCATGCCGGCGCCGCTGCCCACACCCACGACGCCGAAGCCTGGGAGCCGGAAAACGGCTGGCAGCGCGTGCTGTCTACCACTGGCGGTAATTTGGTGGTGGCGGTGGGTTTTGCGCTGATGCTTGCCGGCCTGTACACCTTGCGTGCACCGACCCGCACGGCTCAAGGCCTGCTCTGGGGCTTGGCCGGTTACGCCACGTTCGTGCTGGCGCCGACCCTGGGTTTGCCGCCTGAATTGCCGGGCACTGCGGCTGCGGATCTGGCGCAACGGCAAATCTGGTGGATCGGCGCGGCGGGCTCGACTGCTGCCGGTATCGCGCTGATCGTGTTCGGTCGCAACTGGCTGCTGAAAGTGCTGGGCGTGGCGATTCTGGTGGTGCCTCACGTGATTGGCGCGCCACAACCGGAAGTCCACTCGATGCTGGCGCCGCAGGCGTTGGAAGCGCAGTTCAAGATTGCCTCGCAGTTGACCAACGTTGCGTTCTGGCTGGCGCTGGGCTTGATCAGTGCCTGGTTGTTTCGCCGCAACCGTGATGGTCAGTATTCGGCATGATCCTGGCGGTTGGCCTGGGTTGTCAGCGGGGTTGTTCTGTCGACGCCCTGCTTGACCTGTTCAACGCCGCCCTCGCCGAGGGTGGCATTGAGCGTCAGCGCATCACTGCGTTGGCCAGTATTGATCGCAAGCGGGGTGAGCCGGGGTTACTGGCATTGGCTCAGGTTCTGGAGCTGCCTTTGGCGTTTTTCAGTGCGGCGCAATTAGTGCCTTATCAAGATCGATTGAGCCATAAGTCAGAGACTGTTTTTGCTCATGCCGGCTGCTACGGCGTCGCGGAAAGTGCCGCCTTGGCCCTGGCGGAACAGCTGTCCAAAGGCCCTGCCACCTTGCTGATCACCCGCAAAAAGACCGCCCAGGCCACTTTTGCATTGGCTTGCGCCGGCTAAATTCCCGATAATCGTCTGCTTTGATCATGAGCAATCTTCATCTGAAGGGCTGCTCGCGTGCTTTTTTCACAGGAATGTATCCATGACTGTCTTTTTCATCGGCGCAGGCCCAGGCGACCCGGAACTGATCACCGTCAAGGGGCAGCGGCTGATTCGCAGTTGCCCGGTGATTATCTATGCCGGTTCGCTGGTGCCGGCGGCGGTGCTTGAAGGGCATCAGGCTGAGTTGGTGGTCAATAGTGCTGAACTGCATCTGGAGCAGATCATTGGATTGATCAAAACGGCCCATGAGAAAGGCCAGGATGTGGCGCGGGTGCATTCCGGGGACCCAAGTCTGTATGGGGCGATTGGGGAGCAGATTCGGCTTTTGCGCGAGCTGGGGATTGCGTTTCAGATCATTCCCGGGGTTACGGCGGTGGCGGCCTGTGCGGCGTTGCTGGAGGCTGAGTTGACGCTGCCGGACATTGCCCAAAGTGTGATTTTGACGCGGTATGCGGATAAGACGGCGATGCCTGAAGGTGAGGAGTTCAGTAGCCTGGCGCGGCATGGAACGACGATGGCGATTCACTTGGGGGTGAATCATTTGGACAGGATCGTGGCTGAGTTGTTGCCTCACTATGGCGCGGACTGTCCGATTGCTGTGGTGCATCGGGCTACCTGGCCGGATCAGGATTGGGCCATTGGTACGTTGGCGGATATTGCCGGGAAAGTGGCGGCCAAGGGGTTTCGGCGTACGGCGTTGATTGTGGTGGGTCGGGTTTTGGCCAGTGACAGTTTTGGTGAGTCATCGTTGTATCGTGCGGGGCATGCGCATTTGTATCGGCCCTGAGGGTTGGGGTTAGTGTACATATCCGTTATTTAGGTGATTTTTGATATGGGTTCCGCTCTTACAGCGGCTCACTTTTGAACAGCGCAAAAGTAAGCAAAACGCTCTTGCCCCACCACTCGGCACCTCGCTTAGGCTCGGTGTGCCCTCAGCTCCGGTAGCACGAAGCGGGCCGCCGCGACGGGGCGTCCCTGCCCCGTCGCGGCTAAACCGGCGTCCTGCCGGTTTACCCGCTCCGTACTACCTGCGTTCGGCCAGCGTGGTTTAACGGGGCGCCTAAGATCAAGATCAAAAGCAGATCAAGAACACAGCGGCCTACCGGCCGGCTTGAGTGTGGTGAAGCAAAATCAAAAGCAAAAGCGGGCACGGTTCAAATGAGGGAGCGGGCTTGCTCGCGAAGGTCGTTAACGATGACGCTGGCATCCTGATTCAACGCGTCGCCCTCAGGTTTTTCGCGAGCAAGCCCGCTCCCACATAAAAGCAGTTCTGCTTTCGCTCTGGACCTTGCCCTTGCCCTTGCTTCTAACACTCAGGTCGGCTTTCAGGCCGCCGTAAGAGCGGAACCATAGGAGGCCGTTACCGCAACAACGGATATGTACACAACACACCCAACCCAAAACCTCATATCCCTCACGCAACCCTCTGAATCTAAACCATAAAAAAACGGCGCTCACGGGGCGCCGTTTTCTCCACATCCGCAGCGAACACCTTACTTAGTAGTAGGCGTTTTCTTTCTGCGTATGGTCAGTCACATCCCGCACACCCTTAAGCTCCGGAACCCGCTCAAGCAGCGTACGCTCAATTCCTTCACGCAACGTTACGTCCGCCTGGCCACAGCCCTGGCAACCGCCACCAAACTTCAACACCGCAATACCATCATCAACCACATCAATCAGGCTAACCTGACCACCGTGACTAGCCAGCCCGGGATTAATCTCGGTCTGCAGGTAATAGTTGATACGCTCGTTAATCGGACTCTCCGCATTAACATTCGGCACCTTGGCATTCGGCGCCTTGATGGTCAGTTGGCCACCCATACGATCAGTGGCGTAATCAACCACCGCATCATCAAGAAACGCCTCACTGAAAGCATCGATATACGCGGTGAAGCTTTTGAGCCCCAGCGCCGTATCTTCAGGCTTTTCTTCCCCGGGCTTGCAGTAGGCAATGCACGTCTCAGCGTACTGAGTGCCGGGCTGGGTGATAAAGACGCGGATGCCGATACCCGGGGTGTTCTGCTTCGACAGCAGATCAGCCAGGTAATCGTGGGCGGCGTCGGTAATGGTTATGGCAGTCATGGAAACTCCTCACAGGCTTGCCAGCAGTTTACGCCAAATTATTACCGAGGTACAAAGTCCTAGTAATTTTGTCGGAAAAGACTTTCGCCCCCGATCAAAGGTTTTCATAACGATTCATATCCAGCACACCCTCTTCCACCGGCGTGGTTTCACGGATGTACTGCGACAGGTCGTGAAAGTACTGCCAGAACTGCGGATGACTGCGGCGGACGCCCCAACGGTCGACGATCTTCTCGAAGCGATTGGCGTCCTTGGCGTTTTCCATGGCGGCGACAAATTCCGGCACTTGCTCCGCCGCAATGTTGAACATGAAGTTCGGGTAGCTGCTCAACACCCCGGGATACACAGTCACGGTGTCCAGGCCGGGCTGATAGCGATACGCCTCACCCAGCATAAAGGCCACGTTGCTGTGGGCCCGATTGCGCAGCAGGCTATAAACCTCGCGCTTGCCGCTGCGGGTTTCGATGCGCAGCAGGGTCGCTTCCGGTAACAGGTCGATCACCTTGAGCCCAGCCGCCGGGCGATTGGTCAGGCGGCTCAGGGCCTGTTCAGCGTCTTGCAACGCCGGGTCGATGCCGGGACGCGAGCAAAAGGCGCTGACGCATCGGTTGATCGGGTCCGGGCTGGCGTTCAAGTCGCCGTAACGGGCCAGCAATTGGTTGGCGAAGTCACGCTTGGGATCTTTTTCGTCGAGTTTCAGCCCGGTGGGCTTGTCGTCGTCAATGGCTTCATAGTCCAGCCACAGCTTGACCTTGCCGCTGTTCTGGTACCAGTCGTCGAGGAAGTCATCGCGCGAATCCGCGGGCATCAAGCGCAGGAAGTTCTGCTCGGCACCGTTGCGAATCAGGTCGAAATACAGACGCGTCTGCGCCTGATGGGAGACGTTTCCGAACACGTCGAAATTCACCGCCAACTGGTAATACGTGCGCTCCAGCAGCGGATAGTCGAACAGCCACATCGTCTGCGGCACTTCGCCGATCAAACCCTTGGTCACCGACGCACTGTCAAAATGGCGGAATATCGTCAGCAGCGCATTGTCATTGCCCGCCCACAGGCTCGCCCAGCTCGGCGGCGGCACATCGGCGTAGCTGTCCCGACGCAGCGCTTCGTACTCGTTGCGCTTGTCGCGGTATTTGAGCCAAAGGCCGAGCACGCTGCCCACATCGTCAATCTGCCCCGGCATCGCCAGCAGCGGCGTGGCCTGCCCGCGATAGCGGGCATCGGTAATGTACAGGTCGTGGTCGGGGTCCTGGAACAGGGTCCAGAAGTTGTCGCGGATCACGTCCGTGGCGATTTGCCCACGGCACACCGGCCCGCGAATAAAGGTGCGCACGAAGTATTCGGCGTTATCCAGCATGAACTGGTAACGCGCCTTGACCGGAATCGCCTCGAAGGTCTCGAACGGGTTGGCCCGCCGGCCCGGCCCGTAGCCCGGCAGCGCGTGCACTTGCCAGTCGTCGGTGTAGAACAGCGACTTGATCCGCGCCATTTTCTCGGCACTGAACGGATAGGTGATGTGGGTCTTGTGCACAATCACGCCCTGCACCGGCCACAAGCGGTAGTAAATCTGGGTGCCCGGGTCATCGTTGGGGCGGCGGGTGTTGATCAGGTCGATCGGCTGGCCGCTCGGCGTGCGCGAGCGTACCCACTGGAAGAAATGCCCCGGCTCGCCGCCTTCAAAGTAGATATGGGCGAGGAACAGGTGCTCGAACAACCAGCGTGCCACCAGGCTTTTCCGGGCGCCGGGCTGGTTGAACAGGTTTTCCCACTGCTGCACTTGCAGCGCTTCCTGGGCACTCGGTGCCAGGCCTTGTTCGTCGATCGGCGCACCGGAGGCCAGCCAGCGTTGCAGGGTCTGGTACTGCTGGTCGGTCAGGCCGGTGACCGCCAGGGGCATGCCTTCCCTGGGGTGGCTACCTGCGTAGGCGTTGAACTCGCCCGGCATCGGGCAGGTATTTGCGCGGTTCAGGCCCAGCACGATGTCATCGGGCAGCTTGGCGTTGGGCTGCAACGGCGCGTTATGCCCCAGTTCCAGCATTCGCGCCATCAGTGCGGCCTGGCTGCCCTGGGCGTCGAGCACCGAGTAGAAGCCCTTTTGCTGCCAGGCGGCCTTGCAGAAGGCGTCATAGAACAAACGGGTGGGTTGGCTGGCCTGGCTGCGTTCGCCGTCATACACCGGCACTTTGGTTGCGCCGCGGGCGGCACCTTCGGCACTGCCCAGGTTGAGCTGGCAGGCCGAGTCGTAGCACGCATGGCAGGCCACGCACTTCTCGGTGAAGATCGGCTGAATATCACGGGTATAAGAGATCGCCGGGGCGGGACCTTCTGCCTGTGCGGTGAGGGCGAACAGCGCAAACGCAGCGCTGACGATAAGGCGAAGCGACATGTTCCCGGTCCCGATTCGATACTTACAGTGAAAAACCCGTCAATTCTACCGATGTAACGCCCCCGCCAACATGAGCGATATTCATGCAAACCTTGCACATGCTCTAAAAGCGCACAGGTTTGATATGATCTTCGCCCTCCGTAATACCTGACCAGAGTAGTCCCATGCCCGATCGTAGCGCTCGTCTGCAAGCCCTCCACCAAGCCCTCAAGGAACGTATCCTGATCCTCGACGGCGGCATGGGCACGATGATCCAGAGCTACAAGCTGGAGGAGCAAGACTACCGTGGCAAACGCTTCGCCGACTGGCCGAGCGACGTCAAGGGCAATAACGACCTGCTGGTGATCACCCGTCCGGACGTGATCGGCGGCATCGAGAAAGCCTACCTGGATGCCGGCGCCGACATCCTGGAAACCAACACCTTCAACGCCACGCGCATTTCCATGGCCGACTACGGCATGGAAGATCTGGCCTACGAATTAAACGTAGAAGGCGCGCGACTGGCGCGCAAGATCGCCGACGCCAAGACCCTGGAAAACCCGGCCAAGCCGCGTTTCGTCGCCGGCGTCCTGGGCCCGACCAGCCGTACCTGCTCGCTGTCGCCGGATGTGAACAACCCCGGCTACCGCAACGTGACCTTCGATGAATTGGTGGAAAACTACACCGAAGCCACCAAAGGCCTGATCGAGGGTGGTGCCGACCTGATCCTGATCGAAACCATCTTCGACACCCTCAACGCCAAGGCCGCGATCTTCGCCGTACAGGGCGTGTTCGAGGAGTTGAACGTCGAACTGCCGATCATGATCTCCGGCACCATTACCGACGCCTCCGGCCGCACCCTGTCGGGCCAGACCACCGAAGCGTTCTGGAACTCGGTCAGCCACGCCAAGCCGCTGTCTGTGGGCCTCAACTGTGCCCTGGGTGCCAGCGAGCTGCGCCCTTACCTGGAAGAGCTGTCGAACAAAGCCAACACCCATGTGTCGGCGCACCCGAACGCCGGCTTGCCCAACGAGTTCGGCGAGTACGACGAACTGCCGGCGCAAACGGCCAAGGTCATCGAAGAGTTCGCCCAAAGCGGCTTCCTGAACATCGTCGGTGGTTGCTGCGGTACCACACCAGGCCACATCGAAGCCATCGCCAAGGCCGTGGCCGGTTACGCACCACGCCAGATCCCGGACATTCCCAAGGCGTGCCGCCTGTCGGGCCTGGAACCGTTCACGATTGATCGCAGCTCGTTGTTCGTCAACGTCGGCGAGCGGACCAACATCACCGGCTCTGCTCGCTTCGCCCGCCTGATCCGTGAAGACAACTACACCGAAGCCCTGGAAGTCGCCCTGCAGCAGGTGGAAGCCGGCGCCCAGGTGATCGACATCAACATGGACGAAGGCATGCTGGACTCGAAGAAGGCCATGGTGACCTTCCTCAACCTGATTGCCGGCGAGCCGGACATCTCCCGCGTACCGATCATGATCGACTCCTCCAAGTGGGAAGTGATCGAGGCCGGCCTCAAATGCATCCAGGGCAAGGGCATCGTCAACTCCATCAGCATGAAGGAAGGCGTCGAGCAGTTCATCTACCACGCCAAGCTGTGCAAGCGTTACGGCGCTGCTGTGGTGGTGATGGCGTTCGACGAAGCCGGCCAGGCTGACACCGAAGCGCGCAAGAAAGAAATCTGCAAACGCTCCTACGACATCCTGGTGAACGAAGTCGGCTTCCCGCCGGAAGACATCATCTTCGACCCGAACATCTTCGCGGTCGCCACCGGTATCGAGGAGCACAACAACTACGCCGTCGACTTCATCAACGCCTGTGCCTATATCCGCGACGAGCTGCCGTACGCGCTGACCTCGGGCGGCGTGTCCAACGTGTCGTTCTCGTTCCGCGGCAACAACCCGGTGCGAGAGGCGATTCACTCGGTGTTTTTGCTGTACGCGATCCGCAACGGCCTGACCATGGGCATCGTCAACGCCGGCCAGTTGGAGATCTACGACCAGATCCCGGCCGAGCTGCGCATTGCGGTGGAAGACGTGGTGCTCAACCGCACCCCGGAAGGCACCGACGCCCTCCTCGCCATCGCCGACAAGTACAAGGGCGACGGCAGCGTCAAGGAAGCCGAGACCGAAGAATGGCGTGGCTGGGAAGTCAACAAGCGCCTGGAACACGCGCTGGTCAAGGGCATCACGACCCACATCGTCGAAGACACCGAGGAATCCCGGCAGTCGTTCGCGCGCCCGATCGAGGTGATCGAAGGCCCGCTGATGTCCGGCATGAACATCGTCGGCGACCTGTTCGGCGCCGGCAAAATGTTCCTGCCTCAGGTGGTTAAGTCCGCCCGGGTGATGAAGCAGGCCGTGGCCCACTTGATCCCGTTCATCGAGCTGGAAAAAGGCGACAAGCCGCAAGCCAAGGGCAAGATTCTGATGGCCACCGTTAAGGGCGACGTACACGACATCGGCAAGAACATTGTCGGCGTGGTGCTGGGTTGCAACGGCTATGACATTGTCGACCTGGGCGTGATGGTCCCGGCCGAGAAAATCCTGCAAGTGGCCAAGGAACAGAAGTGCGACATCATCGGCCTGTCCGGCCTGATCACCCCGTCCCTGGACGAGATGGTGCATGTTGCCCGCGAGATGCAGCGCCAGGATTTCCACCTGCCGCTGATGATCGGTGGCGCTACCACCTCCAAGGCCCACACGGCGGTGAAGATCGAGCCCAAGTACAGCAATGACGCGGTGATCTATGTCACCGACGCCTCCCGCGCCGTGGGCGTAGCCACGCAGTTGTTGTCCAAGGAATTGAAGCCGGCATTCGTTGAAAAAACCCGCCTGGAATACATCGACGTTCGTGAACGCACCGCCAACCGCAGCGCCCGCACCGAACGCCTGGCCTACCCGGTGGCGATCGCGAAGAAGCCGCAGTTCGACTGGAGCACCTACACGCCGGTCAAGCCGACGTTTACCGGCTCCAAAGTGCTGGACAATATCGACCTCAAGGTCTTGGCCGAATACATCGACTGGACGCCGTTTTTTATCTCCTGGGACCTGGCCGGCAAGTTCCCGCGCATCCTTACTGACGAAGTGGTCGGTGAAGCCGCCACCGCGCTGTACGCCGATGCCCAGGAAATGCTCAACAAGCTGATCGACGAAAAGCTCATCAGCGCCCGCGCCGTGTTCGGCTTCTGGCCGACCAACCAGGTGCAGGACGATGACCTGGAAGTGTACGGCGACGACGGCCAGCCGATTGCCAAGCTGCATCACTTGCGCCAGCAGATCATCAAGACCGACGGCAAGCCGAACTTCTCCCTGGCCGATTTCGTGGCGCCAAAAGACAGTGGCGTGACCGACTACATCGGTGGTTTTATCACCACCGCCGGCATCGGTGCCGAAGAAGTCGCCAAGGCTTATCAGGACGCTGGCGACGACTACAACTCGATCATGGTCAAGGCCCTGGCCGACCGCTTGGCCGAGGCTTGCGCCGAGTGGCTGCACCAGCAAGTGCGTAAAGAACACTGGGGCTATGCCAAAGATGAAGTGCTGGATAACGAAGCGCTGATCAAGGAGCAATACAGCGGTATTCGCCCTGCCCCAGGCTACCCGGCGTGCCCGGATCACACCGAGAAAGCCCAGTTGTTCCAACTGCTGGACCCTGAAGCCCAAGAAATGCATGCAGGGCGCAGCGGTGTGTTTCTTACCGAGCACTACGCGATGTTCCCGGCGGCAGCGGTCAGCGGCTGGTACTTCGCCCACCCGCAGGCGCAGTACTTTGCCGTGGGCAAGATCGACAAGGACCAGGTCGCCAGCTACACCGCCCGCAAAGGCCAGGACCTGAGCGTGACCGAGCGCTGGCTGGCGCCTAACCTGGGTTACGACAACTGATCAACACCGGGGCCGGTTTCGGCTGGCCCCGGTGTCACTCTGTTTACAGGTCGAGTTCGGCACGCTCGCGGGTAGAAAGCTGCAGCGCCAACGTTTTCTGCGCGGCCGTTTCCTGATCGGCCAAGGCCTTCACCTCAGTCTTGTACTGCTCGTTGATGTCCGAATGCCGGGATTCCAGCGCCTCCACTCTCACTTGGTGCGCCTGCGCCAACGCGGAAAATTCATCCAGGTATTTTCGCTTCAGATAGTTCACCCAATATTCGCGCGTCACCAATTTATCGATGAACCCAGGCGTACTTTCCTTGGCGATGATGCTGGCATAGGCCCGATTGATATCCACGTCGGTCACTCGCGACAGGCCTTGGTACAGCATGCTCACCGGCTGCCTGGGCAGCATCAGACGCTGGGCCAGGCCAATACGATAAGCCAGCCGGACCTCCGCCTCGTCAACACCGGGACGCTGACGAATCGCTTCGCCAGCCTGCGCCTCCACCTCATCCAGCCGGATCATGCCTCTGGCCAGACGAAACAGGCTGGCACCCTCCTGGCCCGGGGCAACGTTTTTGAGGGCGTTGTACTCATAAACGCCAACCTCAAGCTCATTGAACAATAGCGCCCAACCATCGCCACAGGTGGCTCTGTGTACCAATGCCCTTGCCTTGTCAAACATCAGCCGCCTCAAGTCGGCATCCTGATAGGACGTCTCCACCACCTCCCACACCCGTCCCGTGAGTTCCGCGCGGTCCCGGGCGAAGTCACGGGTGCTTTTCAACCGGGAAATAATGTAAAAAAATTGAGAGTTGCCGTCAGTCGCCTTGAGATCGTCCCAGGCCACAAGCTTCTCCGAATCGGCAGCCACGCCGCAAGACCACTGGGCTTTCTGCTCCCGATCCGTCAGGAATTCGGGATGAGCATCCTCTTCGGCGCTGCCATCACTTTCCTCATCCGTCACCTCGTACCCATCCAGTAACCGGTCTATTTCCCGCTGGGTAAATCCCAAGCCATTGCCGGTTTCCACCAGGTGGTCGCGCAGCACCCGAAACTCCGGCTCCAACAACAAGTTGTCCGAGAGGTCCGTGCCCGCCATCAATTGGCGGTGCTGTGGGCTCAAGGCGGCGTGAGGCACTGCCTCAATCTGATTGTTGCTCAGGTTCAGGGTCCTTAGATGGGGCGCCTGCAACACGCCCTCCGGCCAATCCGCCAGGATGTTGCCATGCAGGTTGAGGGTTTCCAGGTTGTGCAGGCCGCTGATGTCCAGGCTGTCGAGGGTGTTATCGCTCAGGTCCAGCCACGTAAGTTCAGGCAAGCGGTCCAGTTGCCGCTTCAGCTCGGCGGCGCCCCGGAAGTCGTTGTAGTTGGCTTCAAGCCGGGTAAGCGTGGTCATCTCGCTGACGGCTTCCGGCAAGCTGCTCAGCCCGTTTTTGTTGAGCATCAGGGCGCGCAAGCCAGGGAACCCGCGCAGGAAGGCATTGGAACCCTCCTCCGTAAGTTTGACCTCGCTGAGGTTCAGCACCCGGACATGTCCGAAGTACCTACCCAACGCCGGTAAGTCCCCCACAGATAGCCCGGAAAGATCAACGATGTGCCGCCCATCGGTTGCCGTCAGACCCGCCTGCGCATGAAGGTTGCGTCGCCAACTTTCCAGCAGCCTGTCTGCCGCCCGCCGCCGATCAAGAGCCTGGACCCAGCCGCCGCCATCCCTGTACCCGCGGATATCGATCCAGGCGTTCAACTGTCCGATCAACTCATCATGCTGCTGGCTCCATTGCCCGAGCCGCGCCTCGACAGCGCGGGCCGCCAGCCCCCCTGCCCCCTGTGCGGTCAGTTCATCAATGCGCCGTATCGCGTCGACAGTACTCAGTGCAGGGTCGAGCCGTTGCAGCCGGGCTGCCGACGTCATTTGCGCCTCGCCGCCAGTGGGTGGCACAGGCAGCGGTATCGTTAAATTCGGATTTTCCGCAGACTCCACCGGAAAAAACTCAGGATCGCCACCGGTACGCCCTTGCGCGAGAAGCTCCAGGGAAATACCCAGGGGAGATTGCACCGCCGTGCGCAGCGCGAAACGTTGCAAGTTGCTGATGGAGGCAGTGTTCAAGCGGCACCCCTGCACGTAGGTGCTGAGCATCAGCGGGTCATGCCCGCTTAAAGCCGTCAACGGAACATCGGTAATAGCGCTGCAGCTCAAGTCCAGCCTGACCAGATTGGGCAGATCCAACACGCCTGTGGGCCAAACCTTGGTCCCCGTATGGGCCAGGCTCAAACTGCGTAACTGGTTGAGCCTACCGACATCGAGCCTGTCGATCCGGTTGTACGACAGGGTCAGCTCTCGCAACCCTGTGAGGCGGTTCAACTGGCGCTGTATCTCTGATGTTACGGTTAGTTGGTTGTGGGACAGATCAAGGCCGGCAAGGCTGTGCAGGTCACTCAGCGTTGATGGCAGCGTCGCCAGATTATTGCCGCTCAGGCCCAGCCTATGCAGGCCCGGGAATCGCTCCAGCAGCGCGTCCAGTGCCTGCACCGGTACACGAGCCCTTCCGAGGTTCAAATGCTGTACATGCCCGAAGCCTTGAGCCGGCAGTTGTGGAAATTCTCCCAGCGCGCCCCCCGACAAATCAAGGCGGGCAATTCTCGGGTCAATGGGTAATGGGTTGTCACCCGCAAGGCGTCGGTCCAACCCGTTGCGCCAGCAAGCCAGGAGGTTCTCAGCGGCACGTTGACGGTAAAGGAAATCCACTAACTGGTGATCAACCCGTGGCTCGCGGGTTTTCCAGGTGTCCAGCGCCCCGACCAAGGTGCTGTGCTCCTCGCGCAAGGCATTGACTCGAACCACCCTGTCTCGCCCCGAAAGCCCCAGATGCTGGAACTGTGCGACCGCATCTGGGAACAGCGGCGAATCGGCGGGTCTCAAGGCTTGCAGACTGCCCCTGCAATAGTTCTGCACCAAGCGTTCCTCGTCCACCAGGTGCGCAGTGTTACCACTCAGGTGCTCAAACACTTGCATGAAATCCGCTGGTGTGAAGGACGACCAATTCAGGTGCAGGGCTCGCCACACGCGTTCATGCCCCTGGAATATCGTCGACGGCAGTGAATTGATCCGGGTGCCCCAGAGATTCAGCTTCTCAAGCTGCGCAAGGTCCGCGACCCCGACAGGCAAGGTCACCAGGGAGCCCGACACCACCAGCGTGCGCAGGTTTGGCAAACCACTGACATCCAAAGCCTCCATCGTCCCGCTGAGGGCCAGGCTTTCCAACTGTGGCATTGCATTGAGTACACGCCCAAAATCCTGGGGGTAATCCAGGCCGTGACCGTCGATCGACAGCTCGTTGATATTCGTCAGGTTGCGCAGGCGTTCGCCCACCGCATCCAGGCTGGCCTGCTGCGCATAAACCTCCAGGCGCTGCACGTTCGGGAACTGCCGAAACAGCGCAGCCCCGTCCTCGCCGGCCATCGCTGCCCCCTGCAGTTTCAAACTGCGCACATGGGAAAAATCCGCCTGCAAGTCAGGCAGGCGATACTCCCAGACGAGGTCCAGGTGCGCGTGGGCGGGTAACCCGCGATACAGGTTTTGACGCCAGCACGCGATGAGGTCCTGAGCCATCTGCCTGCGCCTCGGTCCGACGAGTTGCGGATTGCCGACTGCCTCGTTCATCCACCCTTCCAGGGCCGCCTGCAGGCTGGAAAATTCGCGGCTGCGCTGGGCCACTATATGGGCTACCTGCGACCTGTTTTCACCATTGGTCAGGCGTGCCTGCACAAAACGGGTGGCCTGCTCTTCGCTGAGATTGGGATACAGATCCTGCACCCTGGCCACCAGCGATCCTTCATCCTCAACCCCCACGCCACGGCCACTCAGTCCGTAGCCCAAACGCCCGCCGAACCGCTGCCAGGGCGTCCGGGCGCGGACAATACGCTGCTTCAAGACCGTGGCCATTTCACTGCGATGGGCGGTGGCGTAACGCGTCAGGGCGCGTTGCAAATCCGCCTGCTGGCTGACCAAGGGAAAACCCAGCCCGCGCCGTACGTCATCAGGTAACGCATGCAGGATCGATTCAGAAAAATTGCGTGTACCGGACCCCACTGGGTTGAGCGGCACACCGCGTTCATTGTAAGCCCGGAAGCTGTCGCCGTCCTTGACCAGAACCCGGCGAATCGAGGCCGTTTCAGGGCCAACGCTGTCCAGTAACACCCCTGTGATATTTCCCGCGCGAAGCTCCAGCCGGACGCTCGCCGGCCAACCTGGCAATCGCCCCAGACTGTGCAAGGCCAGCCTGTGGCTGTCCACTGAAGCGCTTGTCTCACGCAGCAAGCCAGTCATCGCCCGGCTCAAACGCGCTTGCTGGGCATAGCCTCGGGCGAGGTTATCCAAACGCTCGGGGGGCTTGCCGGTTTTGCGCATCTGCGCACGTTCCTGATCGCTGGCAGTGGCCAGGATTTCGCCCATGGCCTCGCGAGACAGCATCGCAAACCGGCGCTGAATCCACTCACTGTCGGGCGCGGCAGGCTGTGTGGGGTGGGACATGCCGTCAAACAGCGCCTGTTTGCGGTTGAGGGCAACGTCGGCCAGTCGTCTATTGAATAGCTGCGCCCTGTCCGCCTCTGGGCCGTTTGCCTCACGCCCCAACATATCGGCGCTTTCCTGCTCACTCAGTTCCGACAGTACCTGGCGCGCCAACTTGCCTTGGCGCACCTCCGCGCGCGTGACCTTGATCGTGGCGCGCACATCGGCCGCCGACAACGGGCTGCCATAACGCTGGGATCGCCCCCACGGTTCCGGCCCTTCAAACACTTCCAGCACCCTGCCGGCCGGCCAGCGTGGCATCTCGACCACCAGCGGCAGGGTGTATTCGTAATGCGGGTGCAGGCCCGAGCCACTGCGAATCTGCGCGATCAACTCGTCCACCTGTTGATCGACCCTGAACTGCCTCAGGGTTTCAGCCAGTGGCGCCGGCACCGGCAAGCCATCTATATGGACTTTGCGTAAGGTCTCCTCGGACACCCCGCTGATGTCGCCAAGGGTGGTCAGGGCCTCATCGGATAAACCGTGAGTGTCATGCCCCAATCGCCGCAGCAATGTCAGGCGATCCCACTCCCGTGGCCGCTCGTGAATCCCGCGCCACGCGCCGGCGTTGTTGCCTTGTAGCTCGGGTTGATACGCCGCGGGATCATTGGGGTGTTTGATCCGCCATTTTTTCAGCTGGGTGTCAAAACCCTTCTCATACACGCCTTCGCCGATCCGAATGTAAATCCGACCGCCCGTCTCGTACTGGCCTTGGGCATTGGGTTTGATCGACGGGTCAAGCTGCACCTCACTGCGGTACGGCGCAAGGTCCGGTTTCCACAAGCGCGCCTCACCGCCGGGCAATTTGACCGGCACCAGGCCGTCGACCCATTTGGAGACCTGGATCACCGGCGCCCGGCTGGCCAGTGCGCCCGCTCCTGCCAGCGTCGCCATGAATGCCAGGTTCAGCGCCACCGACTCCAGGTGTGCCCAGGCGGCATCCAGGTCACCCTGCTTCCACGACTCAATGCCGTGGTAAACCTCCATCCCCAACTGGATCGCCGTGACCGCCAGCATCACCTCGCCCAGGCCCGGGACGATAAACGCCGCCACATTCAACACATTCAAGCCCAGGCTGAGCCAGTGCTCACGGCGTTCCTGGGCGGCCTTGCGATCCGCTTCGGCGGTGGGCACGGCGAGTTTCAGGGCATTTTCTTTCAGGCGCTGCACGTGTTTGTCGTAGAGAGCCCCGAAAAGCTCGCCACTCAGGGCGGTCTCGCGCAGGTTCAGGCTGATATTCTCGTCGTACTGTTGCTCGTACAGGCCCTTGGATGCATTCCACTTATAGGTAAAGAGTTTTTCCTGTAGCCGCTTGAGAAAAGCCGCCGCATCGCCTTGCGGCAACAAGCTGCAGAAAAGCTGCTGATAAGCCGGTGAGCGCAGGTTGATTGCCAGGTCTTTGTCGAACGCCTCCAGCGTCGCGTAGTCCTTGATCGGCGCCAGCGGTGCACCGGGAATCCAGACCACAAATCGACCCCGGGGTGTGGACGAACCAAGCGTGAGTAAATTGACGCCGGGCGCTGTGGGCGACAACCAATCAAAAATCGTCCCGCTCGGCCCCACCGCCGGCGCGCCGATCAACACCACCTCCGCCAGCGTAAATCCCAGCACCGACAACTGGCTGTAGACCACCGCCTTGCCTGCCAGGCTGGGTCGATCCTCACCGGCCTGTATTGCCAGCAGCAGGTTATAGGCCGGCTCGGCAATCTCGCCTTTCATTCGGGCAGTGTGGGTGCGCACGGCCATCAAGGCCTTTTGCGCACTGATCATCTGCTCACGCACGGTTGCCGAACGTTCCGGCGCGTCAAACACCTGCTTCAAATGCGCCTGGTACTGCTGGCCCAAGTCCAGAGTGCGGCAGAGCGTCGAGAAGTCCTGCGGCGTAATCGACAGTTTCTGCGTATAGCGATAGCGCGCCGACCAAGACCCGGCACTGGTGAACTCACCGTATTCAGTCTTCAGTGCGCCCACCGGCGCCAGGGCACTAGTCTCGCCCAACGCCTGCTGGGTGAAGTCTTCATTGCCCTCGAAATTCAACAGCGCCGCCTGCAGCAGCGTGTGTTGCTCGGTGACCTCACGGTAGCGCAGGTAGAACAATGCGTTCTGGTTGACGTCCAGGGTCTGCCCAAAGCGTTTGCTCAACGCCTCGACCAGCAACGGCTGGGCAAACTCAGTCGGGCCCTTGAGCAGGCTCAGGGTCTTGGCCAGCACTTGGTTGGCCGTACGACTGCGCGCCTGGCTGTCGCTCAAGGCTTTGCGCAATTCCGGTGTTGCGGTGGACAGCCATGCAGGCGGCGGGCCGGGCGGAATGCGCCCGGGAAGCAACCCGGCCCTCAGGCGATTGATATCTGCCGGAGCGCTGTGGGCCAGCCAGGCAGGCAGCCGGGCCTTGATCAGCGAGGTGTGCAGCCCCTTGTCGAGCGGCGGGGTGGAATCTGACATGCGGTATCTCCTGAGACTCTTGTTAAGGAGTCCCAGTACACCCAGCGCGTCGCCTTCCAGGGTGGTAGATAGCTACTTGCCGCAAGTTGACTATCCTCTGGGTAGCTTTGTTCTCATCACCACCGATTGAGGGCCACATGGACGACTCCGACAATAAGCCACCCAGCTTCTGGCAGATGCTCCACAGCGTGATGGCCGCAGCCTTCGGCGTGCAGAGCGGCAAGAATCGCGCACGCGACTTTACCCACGGCAAACCCAGTCACTTTGTGGTGCTGGGCATTCTGTTCACCGCGATTTTTGCCTTGACCCTGTTTGGTATCGTCAAGCTGGTGTTGCACCTGGCCGGGGCTTGAGCCCGGTCAATGCGTCAGCAGTTGCAGGCTGAATGGGTAACGGTAAGTCGCAGGCTTGCCCTGGGCCGACAACGCGCGAAAATCCACGCCGTAGTCCTCGCGCCCGCGCAACTGCAACAGCTTTGCGGCCTGGGGCGGGTCGATCAACTGAAAGAGCCCGAGCTTGCGCTCACGCCCTCCGTACTGCGCCATGTGCAGCCCCCGGGCATCGTCATGCAGCACCACCATCGCCCAGCCGCCGAGGGTAAAGTGCCCGGCCACCAGTACGCTCATGCGCCCCTCGATGCGCGCCTGCAACGCTTCGGGCGAACTGTTGACCGCGCTGAATAACACGTCCTTGCCCGGCGTGCGCCCGCTGCCTTTGAGTGCGTCCATCGCCCCCAGCGCCATTTCATCGTTGGCTGACCACACCAGTGCGGCCTGCGGGTAACGTTTGAATAATTGCGTGGCCTGCTCGAAGGCCCGCTGGCGGCTCCACTCGCCATACACCAACTGGCGCAGGCGCACTTGCGGATGGTCTACCAGGGCACGGCGCAAGCCTTGTTCACGCAGTTGGGCGGCGGGTGTGGTCTTGGCGCCGGAGAACGCGATCAGGTCAAGGGTCTGGCCGGGGGCGACGGGGCCATGCAGGCGCAACAGTTGCGTGAGCATCAAGTAGCCCGCCTCATCGTCGTCGGCGACCATGCTGCCGATCCAGTTGGGGTACTTGCCCGCGCCGAGCAGTTGGGTCTGGTCGGCGGTCAGGGCGTTATTGACGATCAGCAATTTGACGCCGCTGCCCTCGGACAGCCGCAGGATCTGCGGGGCGATGTATTGCTCGTTGACCAGCACCAGGTAGTCCGGGCGCTCGCTGCCTTGCAATGCCTCACGGGCTTGGGAAAGGGTCGTCTCGGGGTTGCGCTCGGAATAGCGCACACGCAAATCCAGGCCGAGGTCCCTGGCGGCGGCCTGCATGAATTGCGCGTAGCTGACCCAGAAGGCCTCGGTTGAATTGCCAGGGTTGAGAAACACCACCGACGTCGCCTGGGCGATGGCCCAGAACGGCATGCTCAGCACCAGCAAGCACTTGCAGAGAACCTTCAACATCGTTGCCAGAGCCCTTCGAAATGACCGCCCATGATAATGGCTACAGGCCGGTCAATCTCGATTAATTGCCGACTGTCCGACAATCTGGCTCGGGTAGCGCCCGCTTATTGATGGCTGACCCAGAACACGGCAGTGGAAACCACCAGGATAATCAAGAACAAAATGGCCCAGGCATCGACACTGCTGTCACTTTTGCGGGCTTTGGTCGGATTGCTCATAGCATCGCCTCTTGTCGGTTTTATAGGTGATTGCATAAAGACACGAGCACAGTAAAGTTCATGATTGCCCGCATGACAAATGTGGGTATCGCGATAACCGTTCTCATTAGGCCATTTGGTTATTTGCATATACTCAAACATCACTTTTGCGCATAAACGCAAACTGGTATCGTGCGCCGGCTCCGTTGGGAGTGCGCGGCCGTGCGCGCAGATTTGCCGAGAACAGGACCTATATGTACGTATACGACGAATACGATCAGCGCATCATCGAGGACCGCGTCAAGCAGTTCCGTGATCAGACCCGACGCTATCTGGCAGGCGAACTGAGCGAAGAAGAGTTCCGCCCTCTGCGCCTGCAAAATGGCCTTTATGTTCAGCGCTTTGCGCCGATGCTGCGGGTTGCCGTGCCTTATGGCCAACTGACTTCCCGTCAGACGCGCATGATGGCCAAGATTGCCCGCGACTTCGACAAAGGCTACGCCCACATCAGTACCCGCCAGAACGTCCAGTTCAACTGGCCGGCCCTGGAAGACGTGCCAGACATCCTGGCTGAATTGGCCACCGTGCAGATGCACGCCATTCAGACCAGCGGTAACTGCCTGCGCAACGTCACCACCGACCAATTCGCCGGCGTTGCCGCCGACGAACTGATCGACCCGCGCCCGTGGTGTGAAATCGTCCGTCAATGGACCACCTTCCACCCGGAATTCGCCTACCTGCCGCGCAAGTTCAAGATCGCCATCAATGGCTCGACCTCGGACCGCGCTGCAATTGAAGTGCACGATATCGGCCTGGAGCCGGTGCATAACGCCGCTGGCGAACTGGGCTTCCGTGTTCTGGTAGGCGGTGGCCTTGGCCGTACGCCGGTGGTGGGTGCCTTCATCAACGAATTCCTGCCGTGGCAGGACCTGTTGAGCTACCTTGATGCCATCCTGCGGGTCTACAACCGCTATGGCCGTCGTGACAACAAGTACAAGGCCCGGATCAAGATCCTGGTAAAAGCGCTGACCCCTGAGGTGTTCGCCCAGAAAGTCGACGCCGAGATGGAACACCTGCGCGGCGGCCAGACCACCCTGACCGAAGCCGAAGTGCACCGCGTTGCCAAGCATTTCGTCGACCCGGACTACAAGGCCTTGAGCAATCAGGGCGCCGAGTTGGCCGAACTCGACCAGCAGCACCCAGGTTTCGCCCGTTGGCGCACCCGCAACACCCTGGCCCACAAAAAGCCGGGCTATGTGGCCGTGACCCTGTCGCTGAAACCCACCGGTGTTGCACCGGGCGATATCACCGACAAGCAACTGGATGGCGTCGCCGACCTGGCCGAGCGTTACAGCTTCGGCCAACTGCGCACCTCCCACGAGCAGAACATCATCCTCGCCGACGTCGAACAGTCTCAACTGTTCACCCTGTGGGGCGAGTTGCGCGAGCAGGGTTTTGCCACGCCGAACATCGGCCTGCTGACCGACATCATCTGCTGCCCGGGTGGCGATTTCTGCTCCCTGGCCAATGCCAAGTCGATCCCGATTGCCGAATCGATCCAGCGCCGTTTCGACGACCTGGACTACCTGTTCGACATCGGCGAGCTGGACCTGAACATCTCCGGTTGCATGAACGCCTGTGGTCACCACCACGTCGGCCACATCGGCATCCTGGGCGTGGACAAGAAAGGCGAAGAATTCTACCAAGTGTCCCTGGGTGGCAGCGCCAGCCGCGATGCGAGCCTGGGCAAGATCCTCGGCCCATCCTTCGCCCAGGAAGCCATGCCCGAGGTGATCGGCAAGCTGATCGACGTGTACGTTGAACAGCGCACCGAAGATGAGCGTTTCATCGACACCTACCAGCGCATCGGCATTGACCTGTTCAAGGAGCGCGTCTATGCAGCGAATCATTAAGAACAACGAAGTCCTCGACGAGACCTGGCACCTGCTGCCCAAGGACGCGAGCTTCGATGGCATCTCCAACTGCGACGACCTGATCGTGCCGCTGGCCCTGTGGCGCGAGCACGCTCACGCCCTCAAGGCCCGCGACGGCGGCCTGGGCGTATGGCTGGACGCCGATGAAGAAGCCGAAGAGATCGGTGATGACGTGGAGCATTTCCAGGTCATCGCCCTGAACTTCCCGGCCTTCACCGACGGTCGCAACTACTCCAACGCCCGCCTGCTGCGTGACCGCTACGGTTACAAGGGCGAGTTGCGGGCGATTGGCGATGTGCTGCGCGACCAGTTGTTCTACCTGCGCCGCTGCGGGTTCGATGCCTTCGCCTTGCGCGCAGACAAAGACCCGTATGAAGCGCTGGAAAGCCTCAAGGATTTCTCGGTGACCTACCAGGCCGCGACGGATGAACCGTTGCCGCTGTTCCGCCGCCGGTAACCTTCAGCACCCGCTTCGATACCCCTCACTGAGGGGTATTTTTTTGCCCGGGCTTTTATCGATGCGCTATTTGACCTCCAGGGTGACCAGCGCATCGTCGTTGAGGTCGGCGGCAAACTTGCCCATCAGCCGCACCAGGTCCTCGACATCCTGCGCCTCCCAGGTGGCGAAAATAGCCATGCCCATCCGGGTGCGTGCGTCATCCACCCGGTCCGTCATCGCCTTGCCTTGCGGGGTGATCACCGACTCGCGAACCCGGCGGTCCTTGGCGCTTTCCTGGCGGTCGACCAAGCCAAGGCTTTCCAGCTTCGCCACCTGGCGGCTGACGGTGGTGTAGTCGCGCCCCACGCGGTCGGCCAGCTCCACAACCCCGATCGGTCCCAGCCGCTCCACCAGCACCAGCAGCGGAAACAGTGCCCGATCCAGGGATATCCCCGCCTCCCGCACCATCACTTCGTCTCGCTGGGGCCGGTTCATTGCCCCGACAATTTCAATCAACGCCCCGTGAAGCTGGCGAATCTGAAGGCCTATATGTGTATTTTGCACGCTTTTTGTTGACACGGATTTTTCCTTGCTCAAATATATGTGCATATTACACATAAAGGCGATCCAGATGAAACAGCAAAGCCCAGTCGACGTTCTGATTTGTGGTGCGGGTGCGGCCGGTTTGACCCTGGCGATCGACCTGGCGCGACGGGGCGTTTCCTTCCGCCTGATCGAGAAAGCGGCCTCGCCGTTCCATGGCTCACGCGGCAAGGGTATTCAGCCCAGAACCCAGGAAATATTCGAAGACCTCGGCATTCTTGAGCAAATTCTCGCAGCGGGCGGCGCCTACCCGCCCGAGCGGCTATACAACGTCGATGGCACCCACACCGACACCGAGGTTATCGAGCACCAGCAGCCAACACCCGCAGAACCTTATCAGCAGCCTTTGATGCTGCCGCAGTTCCTTACCGAAGGGGTGATGCGCGAGCGCCTGTTGGAATTGGGGCATTGCCCCGAATTTGGCTGCGAGTTGGTTAGCTTCGAACAGGACGTTAACGGCGTCACCGCACTGATTGTCGGTAATGACGGCGAACAGACGCTGCGCGTACGTTGGCTCGTGGGCGCAGATGGCGGCCGCAGCGTGGTACGCCACACGCTCAATGTCGGCTTTCCCGGCCAGACCCTCGGCGTTCGTGCCGTCGTGGCTGATGCTGTGATGACCGGCCTGTCACGGGACTACTGGCACCGTTACGGCAAGGGCGACATGGCAACGCAACTCGCGCTATGCCCACTGGCCGGAACCGAAATGTTTCAGATACAGGCGCCGATTCCGCTCGATGTGGAAGTTGACCTCGGCATCGACGGGCTCACGACCATGGTTGCGCAGCGCACCGGCCGGCAGGACATTCACATCCAGTCCGTCTCCTGGGCGTCGGCCTACACGATGAACGCGCGGCTGGCCGATCACTATCGCGTCGGGCAGGTATTTCTCATCGGGGACGCTGCACACATCCACCCGCCGACTGGCGGCCAAGGCCTCAATACCAGCGTGCAGGATGCCTACAACCTGGGCTGGAAGCTGGCGGCGGTGGTCGCCGGCGCACCCGAAGCATTGCTCGACACCTATGAGGAGGAGCGCCGGCCTGTCGCTGCGTCAATGCTCGGCCTGTCGGCGAAGCTGCTTGATGGGATGAAAAAGGGCGATATGCGTCGCGGCCGCGAAGTGCATCAACTCGATATCGGTTATCCCGACTCCTCGCTGGCGCTGCAACTTACGGGACGTGAGGGCGGCTTGCTCGCCGGTGACCGGGCGCCCGATGCAACGGTTCGGAACGCCGCTGGCCACTCATCCCGGCTATTCAGCCTGTTCCAGGGCGCGCATTGGACGCTGCTCGGCTACGAGGTGGAAGGCGGACCGCCAAAGCCTGGGGCCGGGCTGCATATCCATCGCTTCGGCCCAGGCGGCGACCTGGTCGATGATCAGCGGCAGTTCAGTGACGCTTACAACCTTGCCAGCGGCGAATGGGTGTTAGTGCGCCCGGATGGCTACGTTGGAGCGATCGTCACGAATGACGACCTTGAGACATTGCACGGCTACTTCGCTCAAGTGGGGCTCAGCGCCGAGACATTTTAAGCGTCCGGGTTCAGGCGGTTGGCTGCAAGGCCAACTGCACCGCTCCATCCACACTCAGCCCGCTGATCAGCACCTGCGGCGCGCACGCTTCGGGCAGCTTCTGCAACACTTCCTGTGCCTCATGCCGCACGCGGGCCAGCACCAGGCACTTGCCCTCCCCTTGCACCTGCACGAAAAACGCCTGTAACGCCTCAATGCTGGTGCCGTCCAGATCCGGCGACTCTTCCAGGCTCAGCACCACGGTGTGAACCGGCGATGACACCCGCCGCATCAGGTGTAAAACGGCGCCCAGCACCCGCTCGGCATTCGCGAAAAACAGCGCTTCACTGGGCCGTACGATCAGCACGCCCGGGATCTGTTCGGCGTTCGGATGATGTTGCAGGTCGACAAAATCATGCCCGCCATCGATGCGCCCCAACTCGCGGACGTCCGCTGACGACATCTGCCGCAGCATCAACACCACACTGATGCCGACCGCCACCAGCAAACCGTCCAGCACGCCGAGCACCAACACCGCGGCTACCGCGCAAATCACCAGCAGCCGGTCGCGCCGCCAAGAGAAATAGCGGCCCAGGGGTTGCAGGCTCAAGCCCCGGCCCAACGCGTAGATAACAATCGCGGCGAGCACCGGCTCCGGCGTCAGCGCCACCAACGGCAGTACGGTAAGGACGATCAGCAACACCACCACGGCTGCCACGGCACCCGCCAATCGGGAGTTGGCCCCGGCGGCCTCATTGGCCGAAGTCGCCGAATAACCAGCACCCGTGGGCATCCCTTGAAACAGCCCGGACAACAGGTTGGCGGCCCCCAGCGCTAGCAGATCGCGATTGGATGACACCCGGTCGCCGTGCTTGAGGGCGAATGAACTGATGGAGCCGTAGGACTCGGCGTAAAGAATCATCACCATCGCAAACGCCAGCTCCCCCAGGCGCAGCCAGTCGGCAAACGGCAACACCGGCAGGTGGGCCAGTTCCAGGCGCAGGTCGATGACGCCGATCAACGCCACACCGTGGGCCTGCAAATCCAGCCACTGGCCGGCGGCAATCCCGAGCACCACCACCAGCAGCCCGCCCGGCAGGCGCCTGATCCGTGCGCACAGCCACAGCAGCAGCAAGGCGACGCCTGCCACGGCAGCCGCCGCCCAGTTCCAGCGAGGCAGTTGTTCCAGTAGCTGGGGCAGGAAGCGAATCAGGTTGTTATCGGTCAGGTGTACGCCCACCACACTGGCGAGCTGCTTAAGGATGATGGTCAGCGCCAGCCCGAAGGCAAACCCACGTAACACCGGTTTGGCGATAAACGAAGTCAGGCCGCCCAGCTTGAGCAGCCCGGCCAGCAGGAAAAACGCCCCGGTCACCAGCACCAGGCCCATCGCCAGGCTCAGCCGCAACGTGGGATTGTCCCCTGCCAACGTCGCCGTAGCCGCCGCCAGTACAGCGGCCGAGGACGACGTGGCAGAGACAATCGCGAACCGGCTTGTGCCAAACAGGCCGTAACACAACAGCCCGGCGAACAAGGCGATAACGCCCGCCTGGGGCGGCAGCGCGGCGATACTGGAATAGGCCACGGCCTCGGGCAACAGCAGGCCCGCGATGGACAGGCCGGCCAATAAGTCCTGAACCCGGTTTTGGTTGGTCTCAGTTGCCAATCTGACCTACCCATCCTGGCAGGTAGCGGGCTTCCTGACTGCGCGCCAGGGTCATGGCCTTGCCGATCAGCTTGGGGCTCAGGTCATTCATCAGGTCGCTGCCGATCCGGCTGCGGAAAAAGTCTGCCCAGAGAAACTCGCTGAACGGCGTCGCGTCCTTGGCATAACCTCCAGCGGTGCGTAGCAGGCCCGCCAGGCTGCGGTAAGGATCGTCCTGCAAATCGGTAATCCGCCGGGGAATCGCATCGTAGGAACGACGAATGCCCCGCGCGTCATACGGATGCACCCATTGGTTGAAGGTCATGACGTTCCAGAACGTGGTGCGCTCGACAAACGACAGGTCCTTGAGCACCAGCAATGACACGCTCTTAACGCCTTCCTGCAACAACGCCAGGCCGAAGTGATGATGGTCGGTGATGTAGTAACGCTCGTCCGGTCCAACCACACAAGGAAACCAATGCTGGTCGAGTGCGGCGGCGCGCTCCTTGCGCTTGAGCTTTTTCCAGGCCTCGCGCTTGCTCGCGACCTCGGCGAGGCCGACCGTCAATTGGGTGGGGTGCAGTTTCTCCAGCTTGCCAGTGATCAACTGCGGGCGGGCACGAGCCATGAACAACCTCCAGGTAAGAATTCGACGTGCCTTGCAGACACCCGCGACAAGCTTAGTCGTGAATGCCTGCACAGCGTTGATACTTATCAGGCCAACCGGCTTTTACGGGCACAAAAAAAGCCGACTCGCGTTATGGGCAAGTCGGCCTTTTGCACAGCGCCCGAGTATCAGGACATCAGCGAGTAAATCAGCGCGGTGATCGCCACCAGGCCAACGGCCGTGACGAACACGTTGGACGCCTGCCCACGGTACTTGGCCATCGCCGGCACCTTGCGGATCGCGTACATCGGCATCAGGAACAGGATCGACGCAATGATCGGCCCGCCCAGGGTCTCGATCATGCCGAGGATGCTCGGGTTAAGCGTCGCAACAATCCAGCACACCACCAGCATGAACGCAGCCGTCATGCGGTCCAGGGTCTTGGCCGCCGGGCGGCGGCCGCTTTTGAGCACCAGGCCCTTGAGGCCTTCACTGGCGCCGATGTAGTGGCCCAGGAACGACTTGGCAATCGCGACAAAGGCGATCAGTGGCGCGGCGAACGCGATGGTCGGGTTGCTGAAGTGGTTGGCCAGGTACGACAGGATCGACAGGTTCTGCGCCTTGGCTTCGGCCAGTTGCGCCGGCGACAGGGTCAGTACGCAACTGAACACGAAGAACAGCACCATCACCACCATCAGGATATGCGCCCGGGACAGGATCTGCGAGCTGCGCTCCTCGGCGTGTTCGCCGTGCTGGCGTTTCTGGTCGACTGCAAAGGCCGAGATGATCGGCGAGTGGTTGAACGAGAACACCATCACCGGAATTGCCAGCCACAGGGTGTGCAGCAGCGCCGAAGGGGCCGGCACGGTGCTGGCGGTGCTGAGGATGCCGCCGTTCCAGTGCGGCACCAGGTACACGGCCAGGAACAGCAAGGCAACGATAAACGGATACACCATCAGGCTCATGGCCTTGACGATCACCTGCTCGCCGCAACGCACCACGGCCAGCAGGCCGAGGATCAGCACCAGCGACAGGATCGCCCGGGGCGGCGGCGCAATATGCAGTTGATGCTCCATGAAGCTACCGACGGTGTTGGTCAGCGCCACGCTGTAGATCAGCAGGATCGGGAAGATCGCGAAGAAGTACAGCAAGGTGATCGCGGCGCCGGCCTTGAGGCCAAAGTGTTCCTCGACCACATCAGTGATGTCCGAGCCTTCACGGCCCGAGAGCACAAAACGGGTCAGGCCACGGTGGGCGAAAAACGTCATCGGGAACGCCAGTACCGCGAGGATCATCAGTGGCCAGAAACCGCCAAGGCCCGCGTTGATCGGCAGGAACAAGGTGCCGGCGCCGATGGCCGTACCGAACAGGCCGAGCATCCAGGTGGTGTCCTGGCGGCTCCAGCTTGTGAGGGTTGCAGGTGTCGTTGCGTAGCGTTCGTCGACGCTATTGGCCTGATCATTCATCCGTTCGGATCTCCGCATTCACTCAGCCGGAACGAGTCAGAAAAACCTGACAGGCAGCGCCCCGACCGAAACAGGGGCGCGATTGTCCGGGATTCGCTTGAATAAGCAAAGACTTAGCTGAGGAGCGGTTGTGCGGTGCAGAGGATTCAAGGCGGTTTTGGCCTTGACGAATTTTACATTTCGAAAGAAATCTATTTTATAAATTTATACCGTCATGTATTTTTAAGTCCCGCCTCTCGCTGGAATCACCGCCATGCCAATCGTGCGCATCGACCTTCGGAAAAACTCCGACGTCACCTACGCCAAGCGCGTCGGCGTACTGATCTACAACGCCATGCACACGGCCATCGGCGTGCCTGAGCACGACAACTTCCAGATCCTCACCGAGCATGATGAACACCACTTCATCTATGACCCCGAGTACCTGGGCATCCAGCGCACCGACAACCTGGTGATCATCCAGATCACCCTGAATGAAGGTCGCAGCACCGAGCAGAAAAAGCTGCTGTACAAGACCATCGCCGACAGCTTGAACCGGGAACTGGCTGTACGCCTGGAAGACGTGTTTATCAGCCTGGTGGAGGTCAAGAAGGAAAACTGGTCGTTCGGCAACGGGATTGCGCAGTACGCCAGCTAAACGTTTTATGATGCCGCCCATCCCTGCCACAACCTGATCCAGAGAGCCTTTGATGCCACGCGTGTCCCGCAAACAAGCCGAACTCAACCGCGAAATCATCGTCGAGGCGGCCACGCGGCTATTTCGTGAACGGGGCATCCATGGCATCAGCGTGTCGGACGTGATGGCCGCTGCCGGGCTGACCCATGGAGGCCTCTACGGGCACTTCGAGTCCCGCGAGGCGCTGGCCACGGAAGCCTGCAACCGGGCGTTTGAACAATCGAGCCTGCGCTGGCAGGCCAGGGTCGAGCAAAGCCCAGACCCCGAGACCGCGCGCCGGGCGTTGATCGATCCGTACCTCACGGCAGCCAATCGTGACAACCCCGGAGACAGTTGCCCGGTGGCCGCCTTTGCCGGGGAAATGTGCCACGAAGGCGCCGACAGCGCGTTGCAACAGACTTTCATCCACGGCCTCGAAGAGTCGATGGGGATCCTCGGCGCCACCCAGGGCACCGGAACGCCCGAAGGTGACCGGCAGGCCGCCATGGCCCAGTACGCGATGATGGTCGGCGCCATTACCCTGGCCCGTGCGACCAAAGGCAGCGGCCTGTCCGATGAATTCCTCGACGCAGCCAGAAATCTCCTGATCCCGGAAAAAAACCTCGGCTGATGCGTTGACAGCCAAACGCTGCCGCCAGCATGATCGGCCCATGAACCTTATTCAGCTGGCCCTCACCCGCACCACCACGACCGCTTATGGCGGGTCGTGTGGTAGCTGTGAGTGGCGCGCAAACTAAGCCACCCGGTTTTACCCAAGGCCCCGCCAGCAATGGACGGGGCCTTTTTATTGCTCCGCCCATCTGGCAACCACAAGGAGCAATACCATGCCTGAAGCCAAGCGCCCCGCCCTGCTGATCATCGACATGCAGACGGGTCTGTACGACGGCCCGGAAAAACCCTACGAGCGCCAGCGCGTACTCGACAGCATCAACCAATTGATTCAGCGCGCCCGACACGCTGGCGTGCCAATTTTCGCGGCGCGCCACACCGGCCCGGCGGGCTCTCCCATCGAGGTGGGCAGCCCGTTCTGGCAGCTATGGCCAGCGCTGGAGGTCGATGAGGCCCGCGACACGGTTTTCAATAAAACCCGGCCCAGCTGTTTTCTCGGCACCGAGCTGGCGCAACGGCTGGAGGCGGCAGAGGTCAATGAACTGGTGATCGTCGGGATGAAAACCCAATACTGCATCGACACAACATGCCGGGTTGCCGTGGAACTGGGGTTCTCGGTGGTACTGCCGGAGGATGGCCATACCTGCATGGACACTCCGGCGTTATCGGCCGAGGCGATTATTGGGCATCACAATGCGACCCTGGTTGGGGCGTTTGTGAAGCGTGTGAAGGCGGCAGATATTTGCTTCTAAAGCCCAAGGCTTTGTCTAAGCCATGGTTCTCAATACGTTGCGCAGTTCGCCATTAATGGCACCCTGCGCAGCCACCAGCTGTTCGACCAGATCACCGGTTGCATGCGCCGTTAAAGCAATAACCGGGCAGTCCCAGTCGTAATTTCTTATTACATTTATGCGGAACCCACCGTGGGTATCGAAGGAGGGATACCAGCCGACATCCAATATAAGTCCACCGGCGTATTCAACCTGAAACATGTCCTCTTTCAACAGGTGGGCCTGATTCTCCATCGCCACATCCTGCAAGATGGAGAGATCGTCATGGGTGACGTTTCCGTCAATAAAACCTAATGAGATCAATTTGTTAACCTCCTGAATTCCTGCTCGGAAACCGGATGACCATGTATGACGCCCGCACTTAGCTCAATTCGAACCCAATAACTGAGTTTGCCATCGCTGGCACCTATGGCTTGCGAGTACTCCCTGAGTTTCCAGGGTTTTGCATGAGTGCTTGGCACTCCATTTTTATAGGCTTCTCTTTCAAGCTTTTCAATATTTATACCGGGCTTGTATTTGGAAGGGCCGTATCGGGTACTGCTGACAATGTCTTCCCAGGGGAGATTTTTTGAGGGGCTGTGCTTGTAGCCATAAGCGGTCCATTCAACGGTTTCAGGCGTGGCAGGAACATGCATCCATGACGTCTCTGCAAAGGAAAGTCGTCGAAGTCTGCAGCAGCAAAAAAGGCTGGGACGAACGGTCTGGAAAATCAGATTCGGCTGGTGAAATATGAAATTTTTCTGCGGTAAAGAAACGATCGGTACTACAAATCCCGCATAATCCAGGCCTCTGATCCTTTAGGAAGAGCCTTCCGATGCCCGTCACCGTTCTAGTCCTGGTTGAAACCATCAACGACTACCTGCCGATCATCGAAGGCAACGGCTTTCACGTGATCCTCGCGCCGACCCCGGCCGAGCGTGCCAAGGCAATCAAGACCCACGGCGGGCAAATCCAGGCGGTGCTGACCCGTGGCCCACTGGGCTTGTACGCCGAGGAAATCGCCGCGCTGCCGGTGCTGGAGATCATCTGCGTGATCGGCGCCGGTTATGAACACGTGGACCTGCAAGCCGCCAGCAACCGGGGCATCGTGGTCACCAATGGCGCCGGCGTGAATGCGCCATCGGTGGCCGACCACGCGATGGCCCTGCTGCTGTCGCTGGTGCGTGATATTCCCCGGGCCGACGCGGCGGTACGTCGCAGCGAATGGCCCAAGGTGATGCGCCCTTCCCTCGCCGGTAAACAACTGGGCATTCTCGGACTGGGCGCCGTAGGCCTGGAGATCGCCAAGCGCGCGGCCCTGGGTTTTGGCATGGAGGTGAGTTATCACAACCGCCAACCCCGCGACGACGTGGACTACACCTACTGCGCCACCGCCGTGGAACTGGCGCGGGCCTCGGACTTCCTGATCCTGGCCACGCCGGGCGGCGCCAGCACGCGGCATTTGATCGACCGCCAGGCCCTCGACGCGCTGGGACCCAACGGTTTCCTGGTGAACATCGGCCGCGGCAGCGTGGTGGTCACGGCCGACCTGATTACCGCCCTGGAGCAACGGCGCATCGGCGGTGCGGCGCTGGATGTGTTCGACGATGAACCCAAGGTACCGGATGCGCTCAAGCACCTCAGCAACACCGTGCTCACGCCCCACGTCGCCGGCCTGTCACCGGAAGCGGCCCACGACACCGTGCAGCGCGTGGCGGACAACCTGCTGGAATACTTTGCCGGCCGCCCCGTGTTGACGCCCGTGATATTGCCGCCACGAAAATAGTGGCCAATAGCCAGAAATCATTCAAATCCTGACTACACTGCTTGCGGGGATGCTCAGGACGCTGGTACTGGACCGGCGAAGGAACGCAGGATGGTTTGCCATGGACATGGCCCGGGTCGGCAGCGCGGCGCGATAGGGCTGATGGGTGCGATGACCCTCGGGATCGCGCTGTTGTTCCTGTTGCTGGTGGTTGACAGCGGTCGGCTGTACCTGGAAAAGCGCAAGTTGCAGCGTGTTGCCGACACCGCGGCGCTGGAAGTGGTGAGCCGTGGCGGCACCTGTGTGGCGCCAAATACCAACGCCGCACAATTCGCGATACAAAGCGCAGCCCGTAACGACTTCCCGACCGACGAGAACCGTACCCTGGCCACCGCCTGTGGCACCCTGGTGACCGGGGCTGACTTCATGCGCACCTTCACCCCCAACCTCTCCAAAGCCGATGCGATCCAGGTCATCGCCACCCATCGAGTCGTCACCAGCATCGCTAACGGCTTGTTCATGCTGTTCTCCCCAGGCCCTTTCGAGCCGACCATTCGATTACAGGCAGTGGCCGTGGCCGCAGTGCCCGCGCCACCGGTGGCAGTGCTGAGCATTCGCAGCACGTTGCTGACGGTGGACAGCACCAAGTCTGCGGCGCTCAACGCCCTGATCGGTGGACTGTTGGGAGGAAAATTGCAACTCAATGCAGTGGGCTGGGAGGGCTTGATCAACACCAACATCAGCCTGCTCAGTTACCTGGACGCCCTGGCCATTCAACTGAACGTCAGCGCCGGCAATTACGACCAACTGCTCAAGACCGACGCCACCGTAGGCCAACTGATCCAGGCCGCGATTGATGTACTCAAAGTGGGAGGCGACGCGGTCAAGGTGGTGATCAATAACCTGGAAGCGATCAAGCTGATTGCACCTGGCACGCAGATCCTGCATCTAGGCGACCTGTTGACCATTCAGAACGGCACCGACAAGAGCGCCCTGGACGTCAACCTGCAACTGTTCAACCTCATCCAGGGGTTTGTGCAACTGTCGAACAAGTACAACGCCGTGGCGGTGGAGCTGCCGATCGATGTATTGGGATTGGTGAATATCACCGTCAAGACCAAGATTATCGAACCGGCGCAGCTATCTGCCATCGGTAACCCGAAGCTGATCGACACACAACCGATCTTCGTCAGGACCGCGCAAGTCAGGACCTTGATCTGCGTGAACTTGCCCGTGGTCGGCGTGCTGAACGATGTGGTAGGCGGGGTAACAGGCCTGCTGGGGCTGTTGTTGGGCAGCTCCCTGGATGCAAAAATCGGTACCAAACTCGATGTGGCCCTGGAAGCGGCCAGCGGCAGCAGCGAGGTGACCGGCTATCGCTGCAATGGGCCTGCGGAAAAATCGTTGTCGGTAGTGGGTACCACTTCTGCCGTGCGGTTGATGGTCGGCCAGATCGACCCGAAAAAACTGTTTTCCTCCACCGCCCCGCTGAGTGTCGACGAGTTTCCATTGCTTGACCTGGGTATACAAACCTGCAGCAAGGGCGCCTGCGACCCTCGGCAACCCTACGCCGTCGGCGGCATCAGCCTGAGAGTCGACAGCAGCGTGGCCAAGACCACCAGGAACCACACCTATGCGTCGCCGCCCGAGGTGAAGCAGCCCCCCGACTACTTCAGTTTCAGTTCCAGTAACGTGGTAGGCAGCTTGAGCAACACGCTCAGTGGCATCCAGTTGATCAACCATCCACCCACACAGGGCGGGCTTTTGGGTTTGGTGCTGAACCTGGTGGTCGGCCTGGTGACGGGCGTGCTCAATCTCCTCACCGGTATTATCTCCGGCGTGCTCAGCCCGCTCCTCGACCCACTGGTCAATAACCTCCTCGCCGGCCTGGGCGTGGACCTGGCAAAAGTCGAGATCGGTGCCAACCTGTCCTGCAACCCCAGCGGGCGTGCAATTCTGGTGATCTGAGCACATCAGGCCCGCTGATCATCGGCCAACACGCTAACCTATTAAGCCGCCCCAACCTTGTGGCTTGGCGGCCGCGCGCATTAGATTAGCCAATAGTCCAAGGCCTTAAGAATAAGCAGAAGGGATAAGCATGGCGCTTAATGACCAATCGACCCAGATTCGCCCCGGCGAAGAACTTGATGCCAGCCTCATCGATCCCTACCTCAAGGCCCATATTCCGGGCTTGAGCGGCAGCGTCAAAATCAGCCAGTTCCCCGGTGGCGCCTCCAACCTGACGTACCTGCTGGAATACCCCGGCCAGGAATTCGTGCTGCGCCGCCCACCCTTTGGCCACAAGGCCAAGTCTGCCCACGACATGGGCCGCGAATACCGGATTCTCAACCAGCTCAAGGACGGTTTCCCGTATTGCCCCAAAGCCTACGTGCACTGCACCGACGAATCGGTGATCGGCGCCGAGTTCTACGTGATGGAGCGGGTCAACGGCATCATCCTGCGCTCGGACCTGCCGCCGGAACTGGGCCTGGACGCGGCCAAAACCGAAGCCTTGTGCAAAAGCTTTATCGACAAGTTCGTCGAACTGCACCAGGTCGATTACACCGCCTGCGGCCTGGCCGACCTGGGCAAGCCTGAAGGTTACGTGGAGCGGCAGATTCGCGGCTGGAGCGACCGCTACGAAAAAGCCCTGACGCCCGACGCGCCGAGCTGGGAAGCGGTACGTGCCTGGCTCAACGACAAGATGCCGGCCGACCACCCCACCTCGAGCATCGTCCACAACGACTACCGCTTCGATAACGTGATCCTCGACCCGCATAACCCGATGCAGATCATCGGCGTGCTGGACTGGGAGCTGACCACCCTCGGCGACCCGCTGATGGACCTGGGCAACACCCTCGCCTACTGGATCGAAGCGGCCGACCCGGCGCCGGTGCAACTGATGCGTCGCCAGCCAAGCAACGCCCCCGGCATGCTCACTCGCCGCCAGTTCGTCGACTATTACGCTGAACGCTCCGGAATCCAGGTCGACAATTTCGACTTCTACTACACCTACGGCCTGTTCCGCCTGGCCGGCATCGTGCAGCAGATCTACTACCGCTTCTTCCATGGCCAGACCCAGGACAAACGCTTTGCGCAGTTCATCCACATGAACAAGCTGCTGGAGCAGATGAGCCTGAATGTCATCAAACAGTCTTCCCTCTGACCCCTTCAAGGAAAAACCATGTCCAAGACTCAACTGTTCGACCTCGACGGCAAGATCGCTTTTGTTTCCGGTGCCAGCCGCGGTATCGGTGAGGCCATCGCCAAGTTGCTGGCCCAGCAGGGCGCCCACGTGATCGTGTCGAGCCGCAAGCTCGACGGCTGCCAGCACGTGGCCGACGCGATCATCGCCGCCGGTGGCAAGGCCACGGCGATTGCCTGCCATATCGGCGAAATGGAACAGATCACCAGCGTGTTTGCCGCAATCCGCGAACAGTTCGGCCGCCTGGATATCCTGGTCAACAACGCCGCCACCAACCCGCAGTTCTGCAACGTACTGGACACCGACCTGGGCGCGTTCCAGAAGACCGTCGACGTGAACATTCGCGGCTACTTCTTCATGTCGGTGGAAGCCGGCAAGCTGATGCGCGAGAACGGCGGTGGCAGCATCATCAACGTGGCGTCGATCAACGGGATTTCGCCAGGCGTGTTCCAAGGCATCTATTCGGTGACCAAGGCCGCCGTGATCAACATGACCAAGGTCTTCGCCAAGGAATGCGCGCCGTTCGGCATTCGTTGCAACGCACTGCTGCCGGGCCTGACCGACACCAAGTTCGCCTCGGCACTGGTGAAAAACGACTCGATCCTGAAAATGGCCCTGGCGCAGATTCCGCTCAAGCGCGTGGCCGACCCAAGCGAAATGGCCGGCGCGGTGCTGTACCTGGCCAGCGATGCGTCGAGCTACACCACCGGTGTGTCGCTGAATGTGGACGGTGGTTTCCTGTCCTGATCAATCATTCGGCGGTTGCTGGCGAAACCCTACGGCCAGGCGGTTCCAGGCGCTGATACTGGACACCGCCATGGTCAGGTCCACCAGTTCCTGCTCGCTGAACTCCACGCGCATCGCCGCAAACAGTTCATCCGGCACGCTGGAGGTTGGCAGCGTGGCGAGCGACTCGCTCCAGGCCAATGCCGCCTTCTCCCTCGCGGTAAAAAACGGCGAGTCGCGCCACACGCACAGGGCAAACAGGCGCCGCTCGCTTTCCCCGCTCTGGCGCGCCGCCATCGAGTGCATATCGGTACAGAACCCGCACTGATTGAGCTGCGAAACCCGGATCCGGATCAGCTCCAGCAAGGGCTTTTCGATGGACAAGCCAAAGGTCGCCGCTTCCAGCATCAGCATGCCCTTGAGCGCTTGTGGCGAGGCTGTGTAGTAATCCAGGCGAGCTTCCATCGGTGTAGCCCCAGTGACAAATGCAATGACTGCCCAGCCTAAAGGCCGCGTGGCATAAGCCCTATAGCCAAAATGCCGGTTTATGAAGGGACCACTTTTGCGGTTCCGAGCCGCGACGGTTGCGAGTAACCTTGCCAGGGATTGATCGCCTCTGGATGAAACATGGAACTGCACGTCGTCATCAACGGCCGCAAGGATCTGGCCGAACAGCTTTACCAGCAACTGCACGCGGCCATTGAGTCGGGCCAACTGGCGGCCGGCGCGCAACTGCCTCCCAGCCGGCTGCTGGCCGAGCAATTGGGCGTGTCGCGCAAGACGGTGTCCGACACTTACGCCACGCTGACCTACGAAGGTTTGCTGGTTGGCAAGATCGGCCGGGGCACGTTCGTCAACGCCCGGGCGCCGCGCTCCGAGCGTCTGCAAACCGCAACAGACCTGGCGTGCGCCGCCAACCTCGCCAAGTGGCAATCGCTGCCTTCCCCCATGCGCCACCCCACCCGGGACGGCACCTTGCGTTGCGAATTTATCGGCGGAGCCACCACCCGCAGCCAGTTCCCCCAGGAAGAATGGCGTCGCTGCACCCAGGACGCCTTGCGCCGCATCGCCCAGAACAGCGGTTACTACAGCCAGCCTGAAGGCTTGCCGGCCCTGCGCAACGCAATCGCCGGGCACATTGCGTTTTCCCGCGGGGTCAAATGCCGGGACGACGACATCGTGGTCACCAACGGCGCCCAGCAGGCGCTGGACCTGATCGCCCGCGTGGTGCTGGAACCGGGGAGCATCGTCGCCATGGAAGACCCCGGCTACACCCCGGCGCGGCTGATGTTCAACGCGGTGGGTGCCACGGTCGTGGGCGTGCCGGTAGACGAACAGGGCATCCAGGTTGAATTGATACCCGACGGCACCCGGCTGATCTATGTGACGCCGTCCCATCAGTTCCCCCTTGGCATGCCGATGAGCCTGGCGCGGCGCGAGGCGTTGCTGGCACGGGCGTTCGAGCTGGGCGCTATCGTCATCGAAGACGATTACGACAGTGAGTTCCGCTACGAGGGCCGTCCCACCGACTCGCTGCAAAGCATGGACACCCGCGGTGTTGTGACTTACGTCGGGACCTTCTCGAAAACCCTGCTGCCGGAGCTGCGCCTGGGCTACGCCGTGCTGCCACCGGCGATTTTTGGCGCGGTGCTCAAGGCCAAGCAATTGACCGACCAGCACAACTCCACCCTGCCGCAATGGGCCTTGGCCAAGTTCATCAGCGAAGGCTATCTGCTCAAGCACATTCGCCGTTGCCACACCGTGTACGCGGGGCGCCGGGAACGCATTCTCAAGCGCCTGGCCGGTGACCTGTCGCCGTGGTTCGAAGCGGTGCCCACCGTGGCCGGGTTCCATCTGGCGGCGCTGTGCAAGGTGCCGGTGAATATACCGCTGCTGATGGAGTTGGCCCGCAGGGTCGAGGTCGGCCTGTATCCCTTGAGCGTGTTCTTCCATGACGTGCCGGTACGCGACGGTTTGATCATTGGTTTCGGCGCCATCGAAACCCTGGATATTGACCCGGCGCTGGATAAAGTTCGCGACATCCTGCAAGAGATTGGCTGAGGGTTTTTCCGGCAGATTGGTTATTGGTCACCCCATGACCTGCGCGTAGGGTGAAGAGATCCAAAACCTCTCGGAAGCATCACCATGAAAGTACTGCTCGGCACCACCCTGCTGCTGGCCTCGTTAAGCGCCTTTGCCCACGACCCGGTGTACAACCAGGAAAAAATCAACGTGCTGCAAGAACACGCCCTGACCAACGTCCCCGGCAAGAAAACCGTCATGCTCATCGTGGACTACGCCCCGGGCCAGGCCACCGTGCCCCACAGCCACACCGGCACCGCCGTGGCGTATGTGCTGGAGGGTGAAATCACTTCGCGAGTCAACGATGAGAAGGCGATCACCTACAAGGTCGGCCAATCGTTCTATGAGCCGGCCGGCTCGCGGCACTTCGAATCCAGCAATGCCAGCCAGACCGAACCGGCGAAACTGCTGGTAGTGATGGTGATGGACGACAAGGCCGAGGTGCTCACGCCGCTGCCGCACTAAGGCCGATTGAATTGCCGGCGGCGGTCCTCGATCTGCTGCCGGCAGATGCAGCCTTCAAGGTGGTCGTTGACCATGCCCATTGCCTGCATGAATGCATACAGGGTGGTCGGCCCCACGTAGCTCCAGCCGCGCTTTTTCAGGGCCTTGGACAAGCGCGTTGACGCGGGCGACGTCGGGTTGGCGGTCCAGTACGCCAGGTCGACGTGAGCCGGGCGCTCATCGGCGCCCGGCTCAAACGACCACAGCCACGCTGCCAGCGAGCCGGTTTCATCCACCAGCTCACAAGCGCGCCGGGCGTTGTTGATGGTGGACACGATCTTGGCGCGATTGCGCACGATGCCCGGGTCGGCCATCAGCCGCTCGATATCCTGCTCGGTGTACTGCGCCACGCGGCGAAAATCAAAACCTTCGAATGCCCGGCGAAACGCCTCGCGCTTGCGCAGGATGGTGATCCACGCCATCCCCGCCTGAAAACCTTCCAGGCAAATCTTCTCGTACAACGCAATGTCATCGGCCACCGGCACGCCCCATTCGTGGTCGTGGTAATGCGGGTACTCCGCTGCGGCCGTGCGCCATGTGCAGCGCGTCAGGCCGTTCTCATCCGTCGTCAGTCCCGGGATATCCATAGCTCACCTGTTTGGCCAAGCTGCGGATAATAAGCGAAAAAAATTTCCCTCCGCCAACCGCTCAAGCACCGACCTTGCGAACCAACTGGTCAGACCGGAACCTGGCATCCACGTAATATTTACTTGCGACTTGAAAAAAACCGAGCGTAGACTGGCCCCGCACTGGACATACCGGTCAGACCACAACAATTAAGCCCTGGACCCACCAGGGCACCGAATAGAGATCCCTCCCATGCTCAGATGGTGCTCGCGTTCGATTTTCCTGCAAGTCGTGATTGGCCTGGTGATTGGCATAATCTGCGGCCTCGCCCTTCCCGAATTCTCCTCGCAACTTAAGCCTCTGGGCGACGGCTTTATCAAGCTGATCAAAATGCTGATTGGTCTGATCGTGTTCTGCGTAGTGGTCAGCGGCATTTCCGGCGCCGGCGACTTGAAGAAAGTCGGGCGCATCGGCCTCAAGTCGGTGATCTACTTTGAAGCACTGACCACCGTGGCCCTGGTGATTGGCCTGATCATGGCCTTCAGCACCGGGATCGGTACCGGCGCCAATATCCACCTGGAACAACTGTCGTCCGCCGGCCTGAATGAACTGGCAGACCGTGGCCAACACATCAAGGGCACCAGCCAGTTCCTGATGGACCTGATCCCCAACTCGGTGATCGGTGCCTTCGCCGACAACAACGTGCTGCAAGTGCTGTTGTTCTCCGTCTTGTTCGGCAGCGCCTTGAACCTGGTGGGCGAAGCCGCCTCCGGCATTTCGCGGTTGATCAACGAGCTGAGCCACGTGATCTTCCGCATCATGGGCATGATCGTACGCCTGGCACCCATCGGCGTGTTCGGCGCCATCGCCTTCACCACCAGCACCTACGGCCTGGATTCCCTGCAACACCTGGGCAGCCTGGTGGGCCTGTTCTACCTCACCTGCTTCCTGTTCGTCGCGGTGATTCTTGGCCTGGTGATGCGCCTGTCAGGCCTGCGGATGCTGCCGCTGCTCAAGTACCTGCGCGAAGAACTGTTGATCGTGATGGGCACCGCGTCCTCCGATGCGGTGTTGCCGCAGATCATGCGTAAACTGGAGCACCTCGGCATCGGCAGCTCGACCGTGGGCCTGGTGATTCCGACCGGGTATTCGTTCAACCTCGACGGTTTTTCCATCTACCTGACCCTGGCCATCGTGTTTATCGCCAACGCCACCGGCACGCCGCTGTCGATGACCGACCTGCTGACCATCCTGCTGGTGTCGCTGATCACCTCCAAGGGCGCCCACGGGATTCCGGGCTCGGCGCTGGTGATTCTGGCGGCGACGCTCACGGCCATCCCGGCCATTCCAGTGGTGGGCCTGGTGCTGGTGTTGGCGGTGGACTGGTTCATGGGCATTGGCCGGGCGCTGACCAACCTGATCGGCAACTGCGTCGCCACCGTGGCCATCGCCCGTTGGGAGAAAGACATCGATATCCAGCGCGCCAACAAGGTGCTGGACGGGCAACAAGGGTATGCATTCCAGGCTAAAAAGCCGGTAGTGCCCGCCCATCAAGAGTTCTAATGAGACGAACTCATCCCCTGTGGCGAGGGAGCTTGCTCCCGCCGGGATGCGAAGCGGCCCCAAAAAATGGGCCTGCTGCGCAGTCCAGCGGGAGCAAGCTCCCTCGCCACACAAAGCAGACCGCTCAATTTAAAGGGAGCCACACGTGATCACCTCGTCAACTGTCGTCAATTCCGTGGTAGAAAAACTGCGCGCCGCCCTGGCGAGGGGCCAGTGGCGGCGCGGCGAGATGCTGCCCGGCCAGCGTGAACTGGCCGAGCAAATGGGCATCAGCCGCCCGAGCCTGCGCGAAGCCGTGATCGTGCTCGAAACCCTCGGCCTGGTGCGCTCCATGCCCGGCAAGGGCGTGGTGGTGCTGGAAGCCACCCTCAGCGAGCCCCAGGCCCAGGACAGCGGCGTGGCCGAAGCCAGCCTCGAAGACATCCTGCAACTGCGCTACACCCTGGAGCCGTTTATCGTCGGCCTGGTAGCGCAATCCATCAGCAGCAAGGAAGTCGGGCAACTGCGCCTGACCCTGATGGACATGCGCGAAGCCCTGGACGCAGGCGACAGCGAAGCCGGGATGAATGCCTACATCGCGTTCCACGAAGAGCTGTTCGCCCTGACTTCCAACCCGATCTTCCAGAACGTGGTGCAACAAACCAGCAACGCCCTCAAGCAAAGCGCCCAGGTACTGCGCAATTCCCCCGAACACCTGGCGGAACGCTTGCAGGAAAACGACGCCGTGGTGCGTGCCATCCGCAACAAAAACAGCGCCCTGGCCAGCGCCGAAATGCGCCGGCACATCCTGCAGGAAGGCTTGCGCATGGGCATTCGCTTGAACATCCCGGATGACCATCTGGGCAGCTGACTTTCTGGAGAACGGCCATGACCGCTCGCGCCCTGCACACCCCTTTCCCATTGACGCCGTTGCGTCTGGTGGGCAAGCCGAAACTCTCGGTAGACGACATCTACCCTGCCCTGTTCGACGCCATCCTCGAACAACGCATTGCCCCCGCCAGCCGTTTTACCGAGGAGAGCCTCGGCCAAAGTTTTGGTGTCAGCCGCAGCGTGATTCGCCGGGTGCTGGCGCGGTTGTCGCATCAGCAAGTGATCATCCTGCGGCCCAATCATCGGGCGCAGGTGGCGGCGCCGGATGCACAACAAACCCAGCAGATTCTTGAGGCCCGGCGCCTGACGGAAATCACCGTGGTGCAGTTGGCGTGTGCCCATGCGAAACCTGCGCAGGTGCGGCAGTTGCGTGAGTTGATTGCGCGGGAGCGGGAATGCATCGAGCGTGACCAGCGCGGGCCGGCGATTCGGCTTTCCGGGGAGTTTCACCTGCAACTGGCGGCAATCGCAGGCAACGCCCCGTTGGCGCAGTTTCTCAACAGCCTGGTGCCGTTGACGTCGTTGGTGATAGCGCAGTTTGAAGCGAAGGCCTGCACGTATTGCGCGTGGCAGGAACACATGGCGATTGTGGATGCGGTGGAGCAAGGCGATGCAGGTACAGCCGTCAGCTTGATGACCCAACATCTGGACCATCTGGAAGCCAAGTTGCTACGCAGCAATTGATCACACCGCTTTACCTGTGGCGAGGGAGCTTGCTCCCGCTGGGGCGCGTAGCGGCCCAAAAAATGGGACTGCTGCGCAGTCCAACGGGAGCAAGCTCCCTCGCCACAGGTTGAGCTAACCCCCTGATGATCAAGTACAAAAAAGCCCGGCATCTTTCGATACCGGGCTTTTTGTTTTAACGCTCAATCAAGCCGGTTACAGCACCGACTGACCGCTCAACGCCAGGTCCAGCAACTCGCGGTTGGCCACCGCGTACATGGCGTAGTCCGTGCCGACCGCAGCACGAATCTCCACCATCATCGCGCGCCAGCGCTCCACCATGCTCGCGTTCTGCTCAAGCCACAGGGCCACGCGGGCTTCCATGTCTTCTGGCGCATCGGCCATTTGCAGAACCTTGATGGTGATCGCCCGTTGCTGCCAGTCCACGTCATCGCGGAAGGCTTCACGGGCCTGGGCCTGCCAGTTGTTGCCCACCGGCAGATCGCTGATTTGCTGCAGGTACCATGGCAAGTCCAGGGCGCTACCGACGGCGAAGTAAGCCTTGGCCACATCAGCAGCGCTCTGACCAGTCACGTCGGCCGCTTCGATGATCGGCAGCAAGGTGTACAGGTGGGTAGTGCCTGCGACCATGCGCGCCAACAGCTCCGGCACACCGGCTTCGACATACGCCTGGTAACGGTTCTGCCAGCCTTCGCGGGTCGGGCCTTCCAGCAGTTCGTCGAGCTTGAGGCCCAACGCTGCCAGGTGCGGACCGAAGTGCGCGACGTCACGGGCAGCATCCTGCTCGTTGCGACGGCTACGCAGGAACCAGCGTGTAGCACGGCGGCCCAGGCGCATCAGTTCGTCCATCAACGCCAGTTGCACGTCAGCCGAAACCTGGTGGTCCAGGGCTTCAATCTGACGGAACCAGTGCGGGAGGTGGAAGATGTCACGCACGATCACATAAGCACCGGCCACGTTCGCCGGGCTCATGCCGGTGGACTCTTTGAGCCGCTGAACGAAGGTGATGCCCATGTGGTTGACCAGGTCGTTGGCGATCTGGGTGCTGACGATCTCGCGCTTCAGACGATGGCGACGCATGGCTTCGGAGAACTTCGCCACCAGGCTCGGCGGGAAAGCGGTCTCCATGTCACGGGTCAGGTAGTCGTCATCCGGTACCAGGGATTTGAGCAGCGCTTCCTTGAGGTCGATCTTGCTGTAGGAGATCAGTACCGACAGCTCCGGACGGGTCAGGCCCTTGCCGGTGGCAGCACGCTCAGTGAGCTGATCTTCCGAAGGCAGGTACTCGATGGCGCGGTCCAACTTGCCACGGCTTTCCAGGTCGCTCATAAGGCGCTTGTACTCGGCTGCTCGCTCGAAAGCCTTGCGGGCGGCCAGGGACAAGGCCTGGGTTTGCTTGTAGTTGTTGCCCAGCACCAGGTGGCCGACTTCGTCGGTCATGCTCGCCAGCAACTGGTTGCGTTGCTTGTCGGTCATGTCACCGGCCTGCACCACTTCGTTGAGCAGGATCTTGATGTTCACTTCGTGGTCGGAGCAATCCACACCACCGGCGTTGTCGATAAAGTCGGTGTTGGAACCGCCGCCATTAAGGCCGAATTCCACACGACCCAATTGGGTCATGCCGAGGTTACCGCCCTCGCCCACCACCTTGCAGCGCAACTCGTTGCCGTTGACGCGCAGCGCGTCGTTGGCCTTGTCGCCTACATCGGCGTGGCTCTCGGTGCTGGCCTTGACGTACGTACCGATACCACCGTTCCACAACAGGTCTACCGGCGCCTTGAGCAAGGCATTCAGCAGTTCGGTCGGGGTCAGCTTGTCGGCCTGGATGTCGAAGCGTTCTTTCATCTGTGGCGAGATGGCAATGCTTTTCGCGCTGCGCGAGAAGATACCGCCGCCTTCCGACATGATGCTGGTGTCGTAGTCGGTCCAGGCCGAACGCGGCAAGTCGAACAGGCGCTGACGTTCAACGAAGCTGTTGGCCGGGGTCGGGTTTGGATCGATGAAGATGTGCAGGTGGTTGAAGGCCGCGACCAGTTGCAGCTTGTCGGACATCAACAGGCCGTTGCCGAACACGTCGCCGGCCATGTCGCCCACGCCCACTACAGTGATGCTGTCTTGCTGGACGTTGATGCCGCGCTCACGGAAGTGACGCTGCACGCCCACCCACGCGCCCTTGGCGGTGATGCCCATTTTCTTGTGGTCGTAACCGGCAGAACCACCGGACGCGAACGCATCACCCAGCCAGAAGCCGTAGTCGATGGCGATGCCGTTGGCGATGTCGGAGAAGGTCGCAGTGCCCTTATCCGCGGCCACTACCAGGTACGGGTCATCGTTGTCATGGCGCACCACGTTCAACGGTGGCACCAGGGCGCCGTCTTTCAGGTTGTCGGTGATGTCCAACAGGCCCGAAATGAAGATGCGGTAGCAGGCGATGCCCTCGGCCGCGATCTCGTCCCGACCGCCGCCCAATGGCAGGCGACGCGGCAGGAAACCACCCTTGGCGCCCACCGGCACGATCACCGAGTTCTTCACCTGCTGGGCTTTTACCAGGCCCAACACTTCGGTACGGAAGTCTTCTTCACGGTCGGACCAGCGCAGGCCGCCGCGAGCGACGTTACCAAAGCGCAGGTGCACGCCTTCAACCCGTGGCGAATACACGAAGATTTCAAACTTCGGCACCGGCTTTGGCAATTCAGGAATTGCGTGCGGGTTGAACTTGAAGCTGAAGTACGACTTGTTCTGGCCGTTGGCATCCGCCTGGTAGAAGTTGGTCCGCAGGGTGGCCTTGATCAGGTCCAGGTAGCGACGCAGGATGCGGTCTTCGTTGAGCACCTGAACGTCGTCCAGGGCCGTGAGGATCGCTTGCTCCAGACGCTGCTGCTTGTCTTCGAGGTCTTCGGCAGTCAGCTTGCGCGCCAGGTAGAAACGAGTCTTGAACAACCGGGTCAACTCGCGGGCGATGTCGGTGTGGTTGTTCAGGGTGCTGGCGATGTAACCCAGGTCGAAGCCCAGGCGAATCTGCTTCAGGTAACGGGCGTAGGCACGCAGCAGCGCCACGTCGCGCCATGGCAGGCCGGCGGTCAGTACCAGGCGGTTGAACGCATCGTTCTCGGCATCGCCATTGACGATGTGCACGAACGCGTCCTGCAGGGTGTCGTTGAGCTGCTGGATGTCGAGGTTCAGGCCTTCGGCGGCGGTGAACGCGAAATCGTGAATCCAGAACTCGCGGCCATTGGCATGACGCAGGCGGTACGGGAATTCACCCAGTACACGCAGGCCGAGGTTTTCCAGGATAGGCAGCACGTCGGACAGCGCCAGCGGGGTGTCGGCGTGATACAGCTTGCAGTGCAGCTCGCGCTGGCCGGAGACCTGGCCCAGCGGCTGATAGAAGCTCATCACCAGCGGGTTGGCTTCGGTGAGGCTGAGCAAGTGCTGCATGTCGACCACGGCCGAATGCGCGGCGAAACGCTCGCGATAGCCAGCCGGGAAGCCTTTCGGGAAATCCGCCAGCACGTTGGTGCCATGGGCTTCGCCGAAGCTTTCCACGACCAGGCTGGAGTAGTCGTCCTGCCAGCTGCGGCAGGCCTGCACCACTTCTTTTTCCAGTTGCAGCGGGTCGATGTCCAGGCGGTTCTTCGGGTCTACCCGCAGGATCAACTGGACGCGAGCCAATACGGATTCGGAGAAGAAGGTCCAGAATTCGCAGTCCGAGGCTTTCAGGCGATCCATCAGCACTTGCTGGATCTTCTGGCGCACTTCGGTGGAGTAGATGTCGCGCGGCACATAGGCCAGGCAGTAGCAGAAGCGACCGTACGGGTCTTTGCGCAGGAACACGCGGATCTTGTTGCGCTCCTGGATCTGCACAATCGACATCACGGTGCTGAACAGCTCGTCCACCGGGGTCTGGAACAGATCATCACGGGGCAGTACCTCGACCACCTGGGCCAGTTCCTTGCCCAAATGCGCCTTGGCCTGGAAGCCCGAACGGTGTTCGATTTCCGCCACCTTGCGACGGATATACGGGATCACCCGCACGCTTTCGCCGTACACCGAAGAGGTGTAGAGGCCCATGAAGCGGCATTCCTTGATGACCTTGCCGTCGGCATCGATCTGGCGGATCGACACGTAGTCCGGGTAGGCCGGGCGGTGCACGCGGCTTGGGTGCGCAGCCTTGGCAAACGACAGCACAGCTGGCTCACGCAGGTAGTTCACTGCGTAGTCTTCGATGCGCAGGTCGTCGGCCGTCAGGCCTGGGCGCAGGAGTTTGGTCAGACCGAGGAACGAGTTGGCGTCATATTCGATATGACCGCCGTCCGCCTCGTCACGTACCACAAACTCTTCATAGCCGAGGAAGGTGAAGTGGTTGCCCACCAGCCATTCCAGGAAGCTCTTGATCTCTGCTTTCTCTTCGCCGTCGATCACGTACGAGCTGGTGTCGATACCGGCCAGCAGTTCCTGGACCTTGGCTTTCATCGGTTCGAAATCGGCGACAGCGACGCGCACTTCGCCCAGCACCTGCTCAAGTTCCTTACTCAGGACATTCAGCTCGGCGGCGTTGGCGCAGCGGTCGATTTCCAGGTACATCAGCGATTCTTGCAGGACATCTTCGCCCTGGGTGCCTTTGGGCAGGATTTCCAGCAACTCGCCCTTCTTGCCACGACGCACACTGAGCACGGTGGTTTGCAGGGTGTGGATGCTGTAGCCACGGCGGTTCAGCTCGGTACGCACCGAGTCCACCAGAAATGGCAGGTCGTGGTGCAGCACTTCGACCGCGGTGTGAGTCGATTGCCAGCCATGACGTTCGTAATCGGGGTTGTAGACCCGCACTTGCGGTTGGGTGTGATCAAAGCGCTCAAGCAGGCGCCAGGCAGACAGGGTGCAACCGGCCAGGTCGGACAAGCGACGCTGGGTCAGTTCATCCAGGGAAATAATGCCGAAAAATTGTTCAGCGAACAGCGCCACTTGTGGCAGTGCCTGTTCACTGATGTGCTGCGCCAGTGCCGCTTGCAGTTGGTGCTGGAAGTCGGCTTTGCTGGCTGCGGTGAAGAACGCCATCTGTGGTACTCCGCTTGGGCTTGTTATTGATGGAAGCGTCGCGTGTTATCCCCTTGCGGGGAGACCGTCAGCTCTGTTCGCGGTCTACAGTAACGAATTCAGAGTGACAGGTGGGTGAAGCTGGACAAGACAATGAGGTCACATTCAACTTCCATAAGATGCGCACCTTGCCAGGTGACGGTACGACGGGCAGGTCAGACTCCCGGCGGGGCACATCCGTTGCGCAGCTTAACGAGTGTAGGAAGCAGGCTGCTTGCGACGCTGCGACATATTCGGTCATCGGCACGCTGCTGGCAGGTTGCGACTTGGGCAACCGGGCGTTTTCGGAGAAATCCCGGGGCGCCGAGTACCGAAAATGACTGATGTAGCCCGTCAGGTCATGCCACAAGGTCTGACACACGATGCAGCACAAAATTCGCCGGAGTCTCGCCAGCGTGCCGCGAGGGGCCTGAGAAAGTGAATCGCCACGGTAAATTCTCGATGGCCGCCCCTGATCAACAGGGAGAACGAACGCGTTATCACGTCAAAAAAAATTAGATAAAGATTTCCCGAGTTATTCCTCGACTGTCTATCCCCACAAAAACATAAACGCGATAAGCCATTGAAGCAATTACATGCAAAAGCAGTTCACAAAAAAAATTAAACATAGTCAACTATCATCCCACGCTTCGGCGAGACACATCCTACATAAACACAGGACGTACGCGCCTTCACACCAATTGAATCAAGTTAGGGTCACTGCTATTAATTGGTCACTTGTGTAAATCCACGCAAGTGGGGCACTCTCTATCGAGCGTCTCTAATTCAGCATAGAAATTGAGGTGATTGATATGGGCAATAAACGTTCCGAAATAACTATCCCTACTGGCTTTCCGCAAAACGCAGGTGCATCCGAAAGCTTGCTGGCGACCGAAGTTAACTTTTTCGCCACACTCACAAACTAACGCTCCACACAAATGAGACACCCGCTAAAAATGCCGAAAGGATATCCTTTCGGCATTCATAAAGAACGAGGCGAATATGTCTGAGCGCGAACTAGCCCCCACCGATGCATTATTAAAAATAAAAGACATCATCCATAGTCTTGGCCTGAATGCCGTTACGCAGTATGCAAACAAAGAAAACCTGGTAGCAACGGCTGAACTGTACGACGGGAACAACCATCTACTTGAGTCGGGTGCAGGAAAAGGGCCCGATTCGCTTATTGGTGCACTGGCTGAAAGCCTGGAGCATTTTATCGCGCTCCAGCCCGTCCCCCTTGACCTTGCAAGCTGTCACTGCAAGTTAGTTGCTACACAAACGGCTGCAAAATACGATGGATTCCTATCCAGCCTTTCTCACGCCGGCGAGCCATTAGAATGCTTAACACTCACAACTCTTAATAAAAGAGAAAAATTATTTGTCCCGCACGTCCTCCTCTGCCCCGCTTTTGTCAAAAATAACCGCACTAAAGGCAGCGCCAACTTAAGATTTCTGGCTCGCTACTCCTCTAATTCCGGAATGGCATTTGGTTGCACAGAAAACGAAGCTCTCTTACACGGCATTCACGAAGTCATCGAACGGCATATTTTATCGCGATTTTTTATGGCAATTTGCAAGATTGGACCACCCATAAATTTATACTCGCCTTCCGACTCCCTCCTTGCGAAGGCACTACAAAACAAACCCTATGCAATAGAATCCGCCCGACGTCTTCAGATCATCATCATTAAAGATTTTCTAGACGTTTATTTTGCCGTAGCTTTTCCCAAATCAGGTGCAGGCGATCTACATATTGCCTCCATCGGCTCAGGTTGCTCACTGGACGTTTGCATAGCCTTGCAAAGAGCCGTCACGGAGCAATTTCAAGCAGACGAACTCTATGGCGCCGCCGAAGAAGAGGCAGACAGAAAAACTCTAGAAATGCTGTCTAGCTCAGAAAAGCTCCAACCTCTTATTGAATTTTCCTCTATAAAAAGTCGGAGATACCCCTTTATTGAGGACCAACACCAAAACTTTTCAGCCTGCGTCTCACAGCAACTGAAAAAATTACAAAGCAGCCTTTCCAATACTGGAAAGCAAGCCTTCTTCAGAACACTCGCCAAATTCTCCAACGGCTGCATTGTTGTCCAGATTTACATTCCCGGCCTCGAACGCTTCAACATTATTAGAAGCGGTAATCTAGTAGCCCCCCATCATATTTTGCTCAACAATCCCGCTCTTGCATTTAACATATGAAAGCAGTTAATAACAGCCGATAGGCGACCTAATGCAAACACTTGTTAAAATAGCATGCAAACAGCATGCAGGCTTGCTGACATCTACCGTCCTCACCACGATAGGACTAAAGCTTATAGCGCTCGCACCACCTCTATTACTTGGCAGAGTCGTCGACACACTTAGCAACAACCAACCAACAGCTAACACCTTATTAATATTGATCGCCTGCTTCATTCTGGCCGGATGCATTCAGGCGCTAGTAAACCCTGTACAAATATTTTTATTATCCAAGCTAATTCAACACATCGTAAAGGATGCTTCCATTAATTGGATCGCCCGATTGCTGCGCAAGGACTTTCATCAATTTAGCTCATGGCGCATTGGCCACTTCATAAAATCTGTGGAGCGTGGAATCACGGCCCATGAAAAATTGCTCACATTTTTCGTCACCATCGCTTTTCCTATGTGCCTGGAATTGCTAATCGTTGGAGGAGCCTTTTTGTACATGGGTGGTAGCGGAATTTTCCTCGCTGTAATCGGCCTTAGCGCCCTCTATATGTTTGCCGCCCATAAAATCATAAGGTGGCGTAGAAAGCACATTGACAGCGTCAACGAACAAGAAGATGAGTTGGGCGCCATTTTGTTCAGCACGTTAAGTTCGGGAAAGTCGATAAAACTTGAAAGAGCAGAACGCAGTGCAGCACAACCTTTAAATAAAGCTTTCACCCAATACGCCAGTACTGCGATAACGGTTACAAGCTCCGGTGGTTTTTTGAACGGCGTAAAAATTCTATTCATCAGCCTTGCCACCGGAGGACTACTCGGCTGGGGAGTATTGGATCAACTTTCAGGACAATCCGTCATCAGCCTCGGGCAATTAGTTGCCATATTCTCGATCGCTGGAAGCTTTTTGATCAACATTACTACGCTTACGGAGGGCTACCGAGTACTGGATCAGTTTCTCGCAGACCAGCGCCGCCTCCTGCACTTACTGTCGTTACCAAACTTTGGCGACGACAACGGCAAAAACGAAATACTCCTACAGCCCGAATCAACGTTGATACTCAAACCCTGCACCGTGACCGATGACAACTCCGTCCGCTTGACCGTCAACACAGCCATCGAATTTACCCAGAGTCAGTCGGTTGCCATAACCGGGCCGAGTGGAGCGGGAAAGTCTACCCTACTGGAAGTTCTGGCAGGCCTGAATCCCTCGCTGACAAGCAGACTGATTATCGACGACACGCCCGTTTCCAAACTAAGCGCCCAAGCGCACTTGAAGTACCTGAGGTATTGCCCCCAGTCGCCGCAGTTTCTGGAGGGCACTTTTGATCAATCGGTGCTGTTCGGAATCGATCCTTCACCCCATTTGAAGCAGGCAGTTCAGCAACTGAACCTTGAAGAAATCGTTTTAAACCGCAACCTCAGCGAAAACGCGTCCAATATTTCAGGAGGCGAAGCCAAGCGTCTGTCCTTGCTGCGCCTGGTTAACAGGCCCGGGCAATTCAATTTGTTCGATGAGCCCAGCGCGTCCATTGAACAAAAACTCGCCACGCCTGTGTGGGATTTGCTGTTCGATACCTTCGGCAAACGGGGGTTGATATGTGTCACACATGATGTTCGCCACCTGCACCGTTTTGATCACGTTATTGTCATGTCCAACGGAGCAATAATTGACCAGGGCCCCTGGAGTGAGTTGGTTAACAAAACGTCCATCTTGGCGTTGTTAAGTGACTTTAATCCGGGAGACTAAGCCCGGAATGCCAGCACAGCCCACGTACACGATGCAGCACAAAATTCGCCGCAATGGCACAATTGCCCTGCTCCGCTCTCCCCCAGACAGGATTAACCATGCCACTGCAACTCACCACCGCCCACCTGATCGTCAACCCGTGCGATGACGAAGAAGACAACATGGCCATGCTCTGCTGCCACGGCGACAAGGGCGAGATGTTCATGGTCACCCGTTATCCGGATGAGGACGAGGTGGAAATCACCTGGGATTACGAGCCATCGACCCTGGACGGGCTGAAGATCACCCTGAGTGCCACGACGTTGCTGGTGGAGATCGGCGCGGCGGACGCCGATGCGTTGGGCGGCAGTGATCACCTGGAAATCACCCACGGCACCGCGGAGTCGGACCTGACCGAAGTGGAAGAGACCTTGCAGAACATTCTCAAGGGCACCGGGACCTATATCCGGATCTAGAAGCCAAGACGGCTCAATGTGGCGAGGGAGCTTGCTCCCGCTGGGCTGCGAAGCGGCCCCAAACCAGCCAACTGCGTTCTGTCTGGAAAAACTCGGCCGCCTTATTGGGGCTGCTGCGCAACCCAACGGGAGCAAGCTCCCTCGCCACAAAGGTAGGTGCCAGCCGGCAAAAACCTCGGACATTTCCCACAATTCCCAAAAAATACCCCCTGCGCCGTTAGTCGCCGCACCCTCTGATGCATTAAAGTAAGACCCCCAAGCTCTGGCGTTTTTAACAACGCCTGCGGCTCACCTCTCCAGGAACCGTCATCGATGGAACATCGTGAAGCGCTGCTTGCGCTGCGAACCTTTCTTTCAACGCAGATTCTCGGCCAGGAAAAACTCATCGAGCGCTTGCTCATTGCCCTGCTTGCCGATGGCCATATGCTGGTTGAAGGCGCCCCCGGCCTGGCCAAGACCAAGGCCATCAAGGAGCTTGCCGAAGGGATCGAAGCACAGTTCCATCGCATCCAGTTCACCCCCGACCTGCTGCCCGCCGATATCACCGGCACCGAAATCTATCGCCCGGAAACCGGCAGCTTCGTGTTCCAGCAAGGCCCGATCTTCCACAATTTGGTGCTGGCGGACGAAATCAACCGTGCCCCGGCCAAGGTGCAATCCGCATTGCTCGAAGCCATGGCCGAACGCCAGGTCAGTGTCGGGCGCAGTACGTACGAGCTGTCGCCACTGTTTTTGGTAATGGCCACACAAAACCCGATCGAGCAGGAAGGCACCTATCCGTTGCCCGAAGCCCAGCTCGACCGCTTCCTGATGCACGTGAAAATCGGCTTCCCCGATGCCGCCGTCGAACGTCGCATCCTGCAACAAGCCCGTGGCGAAGCCCTCAACGGCGAGACCAAGCCCGAGCGCCGGGTCAGCCAGCAGGCGATCTTCGCTGCACGCAAGGAAATCCTCGGGCTGTACATGGCCGACGCGGTGGAGGAATACCTGGTGCAACTGGTGATGGCTACCCGCACACCGGCCAAGTTCGACCCGGAAATGGCCGAGTGGATTGCCTACGGCGCCAGCCCCCGTGGCTCGATTGCGCTGGACCGTTGCGCCCGGGCCCACGCCTGGCTGGCCGGTCGCGATTTCGTCAGCCCGGAAGACATCCAGGCGGTGCTGTTCGACGTGCTGCGCCACCGCATCATTCTGTCGTTCGAGGCCGAAGCGGCCGGCATTGACCAGGACCGCGTGGTGCAACGCATTCTCGACGTCGTTGCCGTCGCTTGACGCCCATGAACGCTGGCGATGGAACCCGTATCACCCTCAGCGAATTGATCGAGATGCGCCATCGCGTGCGGGAAGTGCAGCTGTTTTCCACGCCGAGCCAGCGCAGCCCGCTGATCGGCCTGCACCACTCGAAACTGCGCGGGCGCGGGGTCGACTTCGACCAGGTGCGGGTCTATCAGGCCGGCGACGATGTACGCACGATCGACTGGCGCGTCACCGCTCGCACCCAGGAGCCGCATACCAAGCTGTTCCACGAAGAGCGCGAACGCCCGATCTTCATCATGGTGGAGCAAAGCTGCCGGCTGTTTTTCGGCTCGGGGCGGATGTTCAAATCCGTGCTGGCGGCCCAGGCGGCGAGCCTGATCGGCTGGGCGGCGCTGGGCCACAACGACCGGGTCGGCGGCCTGGTGTTTGGCGACAGCGAGCACTACGAAATCAAACCCCGGCGCAGCAAGCAAAGCCTGCTGCAATTGCTCAACCGTTTAGTGCGGGTCAACCAGAGCCTCAATACTGAGCGCCGCCCGGAAGCCGATGCACTCGGTATGGCCTTGCGCCGTGCCCGGGAAGTGCTGCGCCCGGGCAGCCTGGTGATTGTGATCTGTGACGAGCGCGCCCTGACCGAAGGCGCCGAGCAACAGCTGAGCCTGCTGTCGCGGCATTGCGACCTGCTGCTGTTGCCGGTCTCCGACCCGCTGGACCACGCGCTGCCCGCCGCCGGGTTGCTTCGCTTCGCGGAGCGCGGCGCCCAACTGGAACTGGACACTCTGAATTTTGATCTGCGCCAGGCCTACAAGGCCCAGGCCGAAGCTCGCAGCGCGCGCTGGGAATTGCTCGCGCAAAAGCTGCGGGTGCTGTTGATGCCCTTGAGCACCCAGGGTGAAATGGTCGAGCAACTGCGCGAATACCTGAACCCGCAACGCCCGGTTAAAAAGCAATGAGCAGCCTCGACCAATTGCAACCCCTGATCGCCCCACCCGTGATCGGCTTCTGGCCGCCGGCGCCGGGTTGGTGGTTGTTGCTGCTGCTCATCCCGTTGGCGGGTTGGGGCCTATGGTCCCTGCGACGTTTCCTGCCAGCCAAGCGCCCGTTGGCGCGCGCCGAACAACCCCTGGACCCACTGCGCATCGCCGCCCTCGCCGAGCTGGCCCTGATGCCCAAACCTTACGACGGCGCACCTGCCGGTGCCTGGCTGCAACAACTCAACGGCCTGCTTAAACGCCTGTGCCGCAACGACTACCCCTACAGCCAGAGCCACACCCTCAACGGCCGAAAATGGTTGGCGTTCCTCGACAACCGTTGCCCCGCCGCCGGCCTGACCCGCTGGATGGTGCTGGTGGAAGGTGCCTACAAGCCCGAATGCAAACTCGACGACAAGGCCATCGCCGGTCTGACCCAAGCCGTCGACACCTGGATTCGCAAACATGTTTGAGTTTGCCTGGCCGTGGATCTTCGCCCTGTTGCCATTGCCGTGGTTGATGCGCCTCATCTTGCCGGTGGCCGACAGCGGCGAGCCCGCATTGAAAGTCAGCTTCCTCAGCGACCTCGAAGGCCTTGCCCGTCGCCGTGCGCGGGTCAACCTGCCGGGCTGGCGCCAGCAAGCACCGTTCGTGTTCCTGTGGCTGCTGCTGTTGACTGCCGCCGCCCGCCCGGAATGGTTGGGCGAGCCGCTGCCCATTGCCGCCAGTGGCCGCGATTTGCTGGTGGCGGTGGACGTCTCCGGTTCGATGGACTTCCCCGATATGCAGTGGCAAGACGAGGACGTCAGCCGCCTGAGCCTGGTCAAGCACCTGCTGGGGGATTTCCTGGAAGGCCGCGAAGGCGACCGTGTGGGCTTGATCCTGTTCGGCAGCCAGGCTTATCTGCAAGCGCCGCTGACCTTCGACCGGCGCACCGTGCGCACCTGGCTCGATGAAGCAAAAATCGGCATCGCCGGCAAAAACACCGCGATTGGTGACGCCATCGGCCTGGCCCTCAAGCGCCTGCGCCAGCGCCCCGCCCAGAGCCGGGTGCTGATCCTGGTCACCGACGGCGCCAACAATGCCGGCGAAATCGACCCGCTGACCGCCGCCCGCCTGGCCGCTGAAGAAGGCGTGAAAATCTACCCGATCGGCATCGGTGCAGACCCTGAACAAACCGGCTCCCTGGGCATCCTCGGCGTCAACCCGAGCCTGGACCTCGACGAGCCGGCCCTCAAAGCCATCGCCGAGGCCACCGGTGGCCGCTACTTCCGCGCCCGCGACGGTAACGAACTGCTGAAGATCAAGGAAACCCTCGACCAGCTTGAGCCCGTGGCCCAGCAACCGACCCAGGCCCGTCCCGCCCAGGCGCTGTACAGCGCGCCGCTGGCATTGGCACTCATCCTCAGCATGCTGCTGGTCATTCACGAACGCTGGCCAAATAACGCCTTGCAACGGCTTTTCGACAAACTCTCCAGCAAGGGCCGTTTCCTGCAACCCAATCCTGAATGGCGCGAACGCCTGAAACGCCTGCGTTTGCGGAGGCGTCGATGATCGCCCTGTGGCCGCACTGGTTCCGCCCGTGGTGGCTGTTGCTGCTGCCCCTGCTCGGCTGGCTGCTGTGGCAGTTGTGGCACCGGCAGAAACGCGCCGGGCGCTGGCAGATGATTCTGCCGCCAGCCTTCCACGCCGCGCTGCTCAGCGGCGGCAATGGCCGCGAAAGCAAATCGCCGTGGGTGGTGCTCGGCATCGCCTGGCTGCTGGCCGTACTGGCGTTGCTCGGCCCGAGCTGGGAGCGCGTTGAACAATCCAGCCAGAAGCCTTCTGACCCGCTGGTGGTGTTGCTGGAACTGACCCCGGAAATGCTCGCCACCGACAGCCCGCCCAACCGCCTCGAACAGGCCCGACGCAAGCTGTTCGACCTGCTCCAGGCTCGCAGCGATGCGCAAACCGCCATCGTGGTCTATGCCGGCAGCGCGCACACGCTGGTGCCGCTCTCGGACGATTTGGCCACCAGCCACAACCTGCTGGAAGCCCTGCGCCCCTCGATCATGCCCGAGCCCGGCCACCGCGCCGACCTGGCGGTGGAAAAAGCCCTGAACCTGCTCAAGCATGGCGGCCTCGGCCAGGGGCGGCTGCTGCTGATTGGCTCGTCGCTGTCCAAGCAAGAGCGCCAGGGCATCCGCCTGCTGTTGCAAGGCAACCAGGCGCCGAGTTTGTCGATCCTCGGCATCGGCAGCCGCGAAGGCACGCCAGTCACCCAGGAAAGCGGCGAGTTCCTAAAGGACGCCCAGGGCGCAATCCTGGTGCCGCGCCTCGACAGCCCGACCCTCAAGGCCTTCGCCAGTGAAATGGACGGCCGCTATCGCCAGGCCCGCCTGGACGACAAGGACCTGCGCAGCCTCGGCCTGCTGGACGGCCCGCAGAGCCTGCGCAACGACGGCCAATTGCTGCACCTCGACACCTGGGCCGACCAGGGTTATTGGCTGCTCTTGCCTCTGTTGCTGCTGGCCGCTTGCGCCGGGCGACGTGGCTGGCTGTTCTTCCTGCCGTTGCTGTTATTGGGCGCGCCGCAGCCCAGTTATGCCTTCGACTTCCAGGACCTGTGGCTGCGCCCGGACCAACAGGGCCAATTGCTGCTGAAGAAAAAACGCCCGGCTGAAGCAGCCGAACATTTTGAAGACCCGCAATGGCAAGGCGTCGCGCTGTATCAAGCGGGCAACTACGCAGAGGCCGCCAAGCGTTTTGCCGAAGGCAGCGACGCCTATTCTCACTACAATCGAGGCAATGCCCTGGCGAAAAGTGGCGAGCTGGAAGCGGCGATCGACGCCTATGAACAAGCCCTCGAAGCCCAGCCAGACTTGCAACCGGCGCTGAAGAACAAAGCTCTGGTGGAAAGCCTCATGCAGCAGGAGCCGGAAAAAACCGAGCCGGCCAAGCCTGCAAACAACGAGGATGACGAAACCACCCAACCCGGCCAGACTGCGCAACCGGGCGCCAATAGCCAGACCGCCACCGGTGGCGAGCAGACGTCCCAAGGCCAGGGCCAGCCCGGCACCACCGATACACAAACCGGTGCCACGCCCCATGCCGGCAGTAACGAGGTGCCCGGCAGCGAGTTGGGGGATGAGCAAACCACCACGCCGCCCCTGCGCCCCGCCAACGGCACAATCGAAGGCGAACAGCGCCAGGCCCTGGAACAATGGCTGCGGCAGATCCCGGACAACCCCGGCGAGCTGCTGCGACGTAAATTCTGGTACGAACAGCAACAACATCAGGACAAGACTCGATGAACCGCTGCACCGCCCTTCTTCTCACCCTCGCGTTGTGGGCCAGCCAGGCCCAGGCAGCTGGCCTGGTGGCCAGTGTCGACCGCAGCCGCATCAATTCCGGGGAGACGGTGGAGCTGACGGTGGAGTCCAACGACGTCACGCTGTTCGGCAAACCGGACCTGGCGCCCCTGGACCCGCTGTTTGAAGTGAGCGGCACCCGCCAGATCAACCAGCTCACCACCCTGGCCGGCGACAACCATGCCACCACCCGTTGGATCATCACCCTGCTGCCCAAAGAGAACGGCACCGTAGTGATTCCGCCGTTGCAGATCGGCGAACTCAAGACCCAGCCGATCAGCCTGCAAGTGGTGGAAACCGTCAGCCAGAACACCGAGACCCAACTGGCTCCGGTGTTTATCGAAACCAACCTTGATCAAGATAGCGTTTACGTCCAGGCCCAGGCACTGCTGACGGTGCGCGTCTACCACTCGGTGTCACTGTACGACGACAGCAGCCTCACCCCGTTGCAGATCGCCGATACACGCATCGAACAACTGGGTGAGTCGCGCACCTACGAAAAAGTCATCAACGGCATCCGCCATGGCGTGATCGAAACCCGCTATGCGATCTACCCGCAGCACAGCGGTACGTTGACGATCCCGGCGCAGGTTTTCAGCGCCACCCTGGTAGAGCCACGGCCCGCCCAGGACAACAACCCGCAAGGCTCCAAACCCGGCAAGCTGATCCACGTCAGCTCACCGGAGCTGTCGCTGAACGTCAAGGCCAAGCCTGCGCTGTACCCGGCAGACGCCGCCTGGTTACCGGCACGCAGCCTGACCCTCACTGAAAGCTGGAACCCCGAGCCGGATCACGTGCAGGTCGGCGACTCCCTGACCCGCAGCCTGACCTTGAAAACCGAAGGCCTGGCCGGCGCACAACTGCCGCCGCTCGCGCTGAGCGACATCCCGGGCCTGCGCCGTTACCCGGACCAGCCGGTGCTGGGCAACCAGAACAACGACCGTGGCCTGATCGGCAGCCGTGAAGACCGCGAGGCGCTGGTGCCCAACCGTGTGGGTGCGCTCGAACTACCGGCGGTGGAAGTGGTGTGGTGGAACACCCACGAAGACCACCTGGAACGCACCAGCCTGCCGGCCCGCACCCTGCAAGTGGCAACCAACCCGAGCCTGATCGTAGACACGCCGGCCAGCCCGACCGTGATCACCGCGCCCGACAACGACAGCCTGTGGATCTGGCAACTGACCAGCCTGATCCTGGCCTGCACCACCCTGCTGGGCTTCGGCTTGTGGTGGCGTGCGCGCTGGCAGCCGGCGATCCTGCGTGCCGCGCAAACCGGCCCGAGCCCGCGTACGTTACTGGACGACCTCAAGCGCGCGAGCCAGGCCAACGACCCACAGGCCACACGCCAGGCGCTGGATGCCTGGGCACGGCAACAGCCGGAGACGCTGGCCGATATGGCCGCGCGGTTTGTGCCGCTGTCGGATGCGTTGGATGGGTTGAACGGCGCGCTGTACAGCGAGAGTGGGCAGTATTGGCAGGGAGAGGAATTGTGGCGAGCGGTGAAGGCGATTCCGATGGCGGAGCGCGAGCAGGACCCTGCGGGGGACAGCACCAGCTTGCCGCCGTTGTATCCCAAGTAGCCTGGTAGCTCAGGCTACTTGCTAACCCCTACCCTTGGACTGTCCAACTCATGGCATTCTTAAGGCTGTTTTGGTCAACTACGCATGGGTATGGATCTACGCTTTTTACGCGCCCCTTAAGTTTGTGTAAAACAGCCGCAGGGTCAATCGCTGTGGGCCTCAACTTCGACTGTGTTGCTGGTTGCTCAATGTGCAATACAACGCGTAAGCGGGTACAGAGCAAAAGACGACTAGCCAAATTTTTTTCATCAGCATCATTCGCGCTGATATTGGCTGAGACCAGCCCCGCAAGAGTATCCCGAACCTTCGCTGCAATCTCATCGGCCAAATCAATCGCTTTGGTACGGCTGTGCGCTCGATAGTCTTTGATTTCAATAAGCCAGCCGACCGCGTTATCTGCAAATATAATGTCGACCGCTTTGGTACCGCCAAACGACTTATTAAACTGGCGTCGATAATGAGCCCACTCATCATACTTACTGGAAAGCGCTCCAAGAGGAAAGTCGAAAGTGAGTAGCCCTTCTTGAATCGTTTGCTCAATCACGGCCATTTTTACTCTCCAAACCGATGAACCGGTCCGACTGCTTGAGTTCTTCATCCAACAAAACCAATGTAGCAAGGTCCTCTACACTGTCGCCTGACTCTAACTCAACGCCATCCTCTCCTGACTTAAGTGAAAAATAACGCTGCTCAACAGATTTGAACTCAGGCTGTTCCGCGATCATCTCCAACTCGCGTAACAAAAATAGGGAATGGCTGGCGATAAAGACCTGTATGCCTTGCTTGCAGAGATTCATAACGCTGAGAGCAATTAGCTTTATTAGCTTTGGATTGAGATTGGTCTCTGGCTCATCCCAGAACAAATAACCTTGTTCCAACAGGGTTCCGGTGCTGATCAAGCGAGCAATCATAGCCACTTTACGCAGACCTTCTGCGACCAGTGGCATTTCCATTTTCCCCTCACCCGGCATTTGCAAATAAAAACGCCCAGTGCCGGGATCGACGATAACTCGCCCTCCTAGCGCCACCTCTAAAGGATTGACCATTGCGGCTACTATTTTTTCACGAGGGCCTTTAAGCGCTGGATTACCCAGCAATGAGACTGTATCTCTCCAGCTTTCCTCAAACTCAATGTGATAATTATCATAAAGAGGAACGAACCAGGGAGAAAGCGTTACCAACTCCCGAGTGGGAAGATACACAGGCGACTTTTCAAGACTTGTTGCCGGTAATTTATCAATTTGAACTGATGTGGTCGCCTGCGAAGCAAAACTAATTGCCAAATCTGCGCTACGCGCCTCCATCGCTAATGCAATTTCACACTTTACGCGGCCTCGGCCACGTGTAACCAAACGCCCTAGGCTGTCCGGTCGAAAAACCCCTATCAATTTGTCGGCATAAGTTTTCTGAAGTGTAGTTTTATTTAACTCTTTACCGTCAGCCTGTACTTTGAGCAGCGTATACAAAAGCTTCAACAACTGACTTTTTCCGCAACCATTCTCACCAATCACAACGTTCAGCCCGGCGGCAAAACGAAACTCAGTGTTGGGCAGTGGCCCAAAATTCTTAATGTTGGCGCTTTTCAGCATGCTGGATCCTCTGACGTTGCCGCACTTTTACCTCGGGAACCCCAGCTTTGCTGAAAAAAACGTTCGCTTTGAGGGCTGCGGAAAATACGAGTTTGAAAATATTGATTAGGACATAAGCTTACATTGAGGCGGTCATGAAGTCCTGCGGTTTGCTTGAAAAATGAGGATCCGTCAGGTAATGCAGTTTTCACAACCGTATGCATAGCCGTCACAGATTGTTAAAGGCCAGCAAGGCAAATCGCTTTAACTTGCGGGACGTTTCCTAGAGAATCTTTCGGCCTTGTGCCTACTGGAACCACTGGCTAGTCTTCGCTCCGTCGCTGCACATCAGCGATCGGGTGTGGAAACCTGGAAATTCAGTGGGCGCCAAGCGTCAGCACCATAATCGTCGTCGGCGTTTTTTCGTCAGCGCTCTATGGCGGCTGTACGTGGGCAGACTTCGGTCTGGCCGGGTCCTACTGTCCGGTTTTCCACCCCGCGTATAGCTGCCACCCCCTGTCGTGTGGAAACGACATGATGTGGATCCCACTCAGTAGGAGCTTATGCATGGACAAGATCGTTCCAGACCCACCTCGTTCCACCCGAGACCGCGAAGCCTTTGATCGCGCTTTAAGTCACTACGTAAAACCCGACCCCCTCTCTCATCCAATATTCACCGTTCACCAAGACGTCAGCTTTGAAGACGCAATCGCCCAAATCTCTGAGTTACTACGCTGTGCAGCCGCAACGGCAGGAGGTTCAGCGCAGAGCGCAACTGGGGAAAGCCGCGATATGGCGCACTCTACCGTGCACCTCATCGAGATGGCTCGAACCTTGGCTGATCAGGCGCTGGATTGTCTGAAACCACACTAAATTCGAAAACACCGAAAACCTAATGTGGGAGCGGGCTTGCTCGCGAACGCGGTCTGTCAGTCACCTATCTGCTAACTGATCCTCCGGTTTCGCGAGCAAGCCCGCTCCCACATGTTTGATTTGCTGCGTCTGGATTACTTGCGCGCTTCCTCCCACGATTTGAGCAGCTGGTTATAGCTAACCGTCTCGCCCTGCGGCTTCTCATTAGCCAGCTTCGGCTTCGGCGCACCCGGCTGGTCAAACCAGTACTGCGCGTCCCGCTCCTCGTTCATCTTCGGCCCGCAAATCGGCTGCACCTTGGAGCGTTCCAGGCGCGTCATGATCGCGTCCTGATCCTTGGCCAACCCATCCAGCGCCTGTTGCGGCGTTTTTTCGCCGCTTGCTGCTTCCGAAATATGGCTCCACCACAACTGCGCCAACCGTGGATAGTCCGGCACGTTGGTGCCGGTCGGGGTCCACTCCACCCGGGCCGGGCTGCGGTAGAACTCCACCAGGCCACCGAGTTTCGGCGCCAGGTCGGTCATGGCCTGGGAGTTGATGTCGGACTCACGAATCGGCGTCAGGCCCACGATGGTCTTTTTCAGCGACACGGTTTTCGAGGTCACGAACTGCGCGTACAGCCAGGCCGCGAGTTTCTGCTTCTCGGGCGTCGACTTGAGGAAGGTCCAGGAACCCACGTCCTGATAACCCTTCTTCATGCCCTTTTCCCAATAAGGCCCGACAGGCGATGGGGCCATGCGCCATTTCGGCGTACCGTCGGCATTCACCACCGGCAATCCCGGTTTGGTCATGTCGGCGGTAAACGCGGTGTACCAGAAGATCTGCTGGGCGATGTTGCCCTGGGATGGCACCGGCCCGGATTCGGAGAAGGTCATGCCCGCCGCTTCCGGTGGCGCGTAGGCTTTCATCCAGTCGACGTATTTCTGCGTGGCATACACCGCCGCCGGGCCGTTGGTGTCGCCGCCACGGGTCACGCTGGAGCCCACCGGGTGGCAGTCCTCCACACGAATGCCCCACTCGTCCACCGGCAAGCCGTTGGGCAGGCCCTTGTCGCCGCCGCCGGCCATGGAGAACCAGGCATCGGTGAAGCGCCAGCCCAGGGACGGGTCTTTCTTGCCGTAGTCCATGTGCCCGTAGACGCGCTTGCCGTCGATCTCCTTGACGTCTTCGCTGAAGAATTTGGCGATGTCTTCGTAGGCTGACCAGTTCACCGGTACGCCCAGCTCATAGCCGTATTTTTCCTTGAACTTGGCTTTCAGGTCCGCCCGTTCAAACCAGTCGGCGCGGAACCAGTACAGGTTGGCGAACTGCTGGTCGGGCAATTGGTAGATCTTGCCGTCCGGTGCGGTGGTGAACGAAATACCGATGAAGTCCTTGATGTCCAGGGTGGGCGAAGTGAAGTTCTTGCCTTCGTTGGCCATCAGGTCGGTGATAGATTCTGTCTTGCCATAGCGAAAGTGCGTACCGATCAAGTCGGAATCGTTGACCCAACCGTCATAGATATTCTTGTCGGACTGCATCTGGGTTTGCAGCTTTTCCACCACATCGCCTTCCTGCAGCAGGTCGTGGGTCAGCTTGATCCCGGTGATTTCGGTGAAGGCCTTGGCCAGCACCTTGGACTCATACTCGTGGGTGGTAAGGGTTTCCGACACCACATTGATCTTCATCCCACGAAACGGCTCGGCAGCCTTGATAAACCACTTCAGCTCTTCGAGCTGTTGGGCTTCGGTAAGGGTCGACGGTTTGAACTCACTGCCGATCCATTTTTTCGCAGCGTCTTCATAGGCATCGGCCCAGGCCGCAGCACTGAGCCCGCTGAGCGCCAGCACGGCCGCCAATGAAATGCTATGTCGCAGCTTATTGTTTTTATCGAACATAGAGACCTCCTGGTTTTGGGGTTCAAAAGGGGCAACTAGCCCCAGCGCATCACAGACAACAGCCACACCACAGACAGCGCGGACGCCACCCAGATGCTCCAGCCGGTTACGCCGATCACCAACAAATGCAGGTAGGCGCTGCCGAGAAGACCGATAAACAAGCGATCACCACGGGTGGTGCTGATCGGTAACAAGCCGCGCCGGGGGATACTCGGCGAGCGCAATTCCCAAGTTGTCATGCCCGCCAGCAGCAGGCCGATCGCGATAAAGAACAGTGCAGTCGGGGTGGTCCAGGCCATCCATTCCATCATCGACTCCTCAGACCCGGCCCAGGGCAAAGCCCTTGGCCACGTGGTTGCGAACAAACCAGATCACCAGCATGCCCGGCAGAATGGTCAACACCCCCGCCGCTGCCAGCACGCCCCAGTCGATGCCGGACGCCGACACCGTGCGGGTCATTACCGCCGCAATCGGCTTGGCGTTGACCGACGTCAGCGTGCGCGCCAGCAGCAGTTCAACCCAGGAAAACATGAAGCAGAAAAACGCCGTGACGCCGATCCCGGAGCCAATCAGCGGGATAAAAATCTTCACGAAAAACTTGGGGAAGCTGTACCCGTCGATGTAGGCCGTTTCATCGATTTCCTTGGGCACGCCAGACATGAAGCCTTCGAGAATCCACACCGCCAGCGGCACGTTGAACAGGCAGTGGGCCAGGGCCACGGCGATATGCGTATCGAACAGGCCGATGGAGGAATACAGCTGGAAAAACGGCAGCAAAAATACCGCCGGCGGCGCCATGCGGTTGGTCAGCAGCCAGAAGAAAAGGTGCTTGTCACCCAGGAAGCGGTAGCGCGAAAACGCATAGGCCGCAGGCAGCGCCACACTCAGGGAAATCACCGTGTTGAGGCTGACGTAGTACAGCGAGTTGAGGTAGCCGGTGTACCAGCTCGGGTCGGTGAAAATCACCTTGTAGTTGGCGAAGGTAAAGTCCTGCGGAAACAGGGTCAGGCCGCCGAGGATTTCGGTGTTGCTCTTGAAGGACATGTTCAGCAGCCAGTAGATCGGCACCAGCAGGAACAGGATGTAGACCAACAATGGGATTACCTTGCGCTTGCTCATGTTGGCGGCCTCAGCGGTTGGCGTCGGAGTGGGTCATGGCGGTGTAGAACAGCCAGGACACCAACAGGATGATCAGGAAGTACACCAACGAGAATGCCGCCGCCGGGCCCAGGTCGAATTGGCCTACGGCCATCTGGGTAAGGGTCTGGCTGAGGAAGGTAGTGGCATTCCCCGGACCACCGCCCGTCAGCACAAACGGTTCGGTGTAGATCATGAAACTGTCCATGAAGCGCAGCATCACCGCGATCAACAGCACGCTTTTCAGCTTCGGCAACTGGATATGTCGGAATACCGCCCAGCTGGAGGCCCGATCAATCCGAGCCGCCTGGTAGTACACATCCGGGATTGCCCGCAGCCCCGAGAAACACAGCAGCGCCACCAGGGACGTCCAGTGCCACACGTCCATCACCAGCACGGTGACCCAGGCGTCCATGGTGTTGGCCGCGTAGTTGTAGCTGATGCCCATCGCATTGAGCGTTGAACCGAGCAAGCCGATGTCGGCACGGCCAAAAATCTGCCAGATGGTGCCCACCACGTTCCACGGGATCAGCAGCGGAATCGCCATCACGATCAGCACCAGTGAGGACCAGCGGCCCTTGGTGGGCATGGTCAGAGCGATGGCGATGCCCAGCGGTATTTCGATCAACAGCACACACGCCGAATAGATGAACTGGCGCAACAGCGAGTCATGCAGGCGCGGGTCCAGCAGCACCTGTTTGTACCAGTCGGCGCCGACAAAGTAGCGGCTGGACTGGTCGAAGATGTCCTGCACCGAATAGTTGACCACGGTCATCATCGGGATCACCGCGCTGAAGGCCACTAGCAGGAACACCGGCAATACCAGCCACCAGGCCTTGTTGTTCTGCACCTTGTTCATGGCTGCCCCTCCAGCAAGTAATCATCGGCATACACCATCAGCCATTGCCCGGGAAAGCTGATGGACGCCTGGCCCTCGGGCACCGGTTTGTCTTCGGCCAGGCGCACTTTCAGCGGTGCGCCGTCGAGGTTGAGGGTCATGATCTTGTAGGTGCCGAGGTCTTCCACATGAGTGACTTGCGCCTGCAACGCGTCAGGATTGTGCTCATCCCATACATGGATAAATTCCGGGCGGATGCCGACCTGCAGTTTCTTATAGGGCGTTTCGCCAATGCGCTGCTGCAACGCCTCAGGCAACGCCAGATGCGTCCCGGCAAAGCGCACACCGCCCGCCTCTGCCTGCACCTCAATCAGATTCATCCCCGGGCTGCCGATGAAATAGCCGACAAAGGTATGGCTCGGCCGCTCGAACAATTCCCGGGGCGTGCCGAACTGCACAATCTGGCCGCCGTACATCACCGCGATCTTGTCGGCGAAGGTCGAGGCTTCCAACTGGTCGTGGGTGACGTAGACCATGGTGATGTTGAACTGCTCGTGGATCTGCTTGAGCTTGCGCCGCAGCTTCCACTTCAGGTGCGGGTCGATCACCGTAAGCGGTTCGTCGAAGAGGATCGCCGACACGTCATCGCGCACCAACCCGCGGCCCATGGAGACTTTCTGTTTCTCATCGGCAGTGAGGTTGCGCGCCTTTTTGCCCAGCAGGTTTTGCAGGTCGAGCACCTCGGCAATTTCCTGTACCTTGCTGTGAACCTTCGCCTCGGCCATGCCCTGGTTTCGCAGGGGAAAGGCCAGGTTATCGAACACGGTCATGGTGTCGTACACCACCGGGAACTGGAACACCTGGGCGATGTTGCGTTTTTCCGGAGTCAGGTCGTTGACCACCTTGGCGTCGAACAGCACCTGGCCTTCGGACGGGCTGAGCAGGCCGGAGATAATGTTGAGCAAGGTCGACTTGCCGCAGCCCGAGGGCCCGAGCAAGGCATAAGCACCGCCCTGCTCCCAGACGTGGTTCATTTCTCGAATCGCGTAGTCCTCAGGGCCAGCCGGCTTGGCGCTGTAGCTGTGGGCCAGGTTCTGCAAATGGATCTCGGCCATCAGGCAACCCTCGCGACACGTCGGCCGGGGGCCTGCACCAGCCGTCCCTGGCCATCGAACACAAACAATTTGTGGGTCGGGATATAGATGCGGATCGGCGCGTCGACGTCGTACTCGTGCACGCCGGGCAAATGCAGCACCAGCAGGAAGTGTTCGCTGCGCACGTGCAGGAAGGTTTCCGAGCCGCTGATCTCGGCAACTTCCACGGTCACCGCCAACTCTAGGTCATCGTCGTTGCTCGGCACCAGGCTGATATGGCTGGGGCGCACGCCGAAGCGGAACTCGCCTTCACCGATGGGCCGCAGGTCAACGTTCAACGGGAAGTGCACGAAGTTGGCGAAGCTCACTTCATTGCCGCTGATGCGCCCGGGCATCAGGTTGATCGGCGGCTCGGAAAACAATTCGGCGGCCAGCACGGTTTGCGGCTGGTGATAGACCTCGGCGGCCTTGCCGCTCTGAATCACCCGGCCCTCATGGAGAATGGTGGTGGTGCCGCCCAGCGCCAGGGCTTCGTTGGGTTCGGTGGTGGCGTAGATGGCGATGGTGTGGCGCGCCTTGAACAGTTCGCGCATTTCCTGACGCAGCTCTTCGCGCAGTTTGTAGTCCAGGTTCACCAGGGGTTCATCGAACAGGATCAGCTCGGCGTCCTTGACCAGCGCCCGGGCCATGGCGGTACGTTGCTGCTGGCCGCCGGAGAGCTCCAGGGGGTGACGCTGTAGGAATTTCTCGATACGCAGCATTTTCGCGGTTTCGAGGACTTTGCTCTGGATCTGCTCGGCAGACACACCCGCCTGGCGCAGCGGCGAGGCGATGTTCTCGAACACGGTCATGGTCGGGTAGTTGATGAACTGCTGATAGACCATCGACACGTTGCGCAAGCGCACCGGTTTTTGGGTGACGTCGACGCCGTTCATCAGGATGCGCCCGCTGTCGGGCTTGTCGAGGCCGGCCATCAGGCGCATCAAGCTGGTCTTGCCGGACAGCGTGCGGCCCAGCAATACATTGAAGGAACCGGCTTCGAAACGCAGGTTGGCGTCGTCGATCCAGGTCTGGCCTTCGACAACGCGGGTGACGTGCTCCAGGGTCAATGACATGACACGACCTTTTTATTATTGGAATAGTTCTGGCAAGAGCACAGAGCGAGTTCCGTGCCAAAAACCCAAAACCCAGACAGGTCAACGGGTTAGGCAAAAAGGCCGTTCACCTCTGAACAGAAATGAACAGGTCAGCCTGAACAACTGAACAACTGGCGGGTTGACAATGAACAGTTCTGAACAACACTTTGCAGGAGCGAGCTTGCTCGCGAAGAACGTCAACGATAACGCGCTCATCCGGCATGAACGCGGCGTCCTGAAGTTTTTCGCGAGCAAGCTCGCTCCTACATAGAGATAGAGCCCAGAACAACAATAAAACAGGGTCACCGCCATGAGCACACCGCTGGCGCACGATGCCATCATCCAGGACTCCTGGCGCCGCTGCCGGGCCTATGGCCTGGATCACCAGAGCACGCCGAGTTTCGATCAACTGCCCGCAGACGGTGTCAGCCAATTGCTGGAGAGCCAGCATTCCCTCGTGCAGACCACCCACCAGGAAGTGCTGCCCTACTACGAAAATATCCTGAGCAATTCCAACTGCCTGATCATGCTCGCTGACAATCAGGGCCAGGTGCTGACCTCGTGGGGCACCCAACGCTTTATCGAACCCAAGCTGGCCCGTGGCTTCAGCCCCGGCGCCAGTTGGATGGAACGCGCAAGCGGCACCAACGCCATTGGCACCGCCCTGGCCTGTGCCCAGGCAGTGCATATCGAACACGACGAACACTTCCTCAAGGCCAACCGCTTCATGACCGGCTCGGCGGCGCCGATCTTCGATGCGCAGCGGGAGATCATCGCGGTGCTGGATGTGTCCAGCGACAGCTACCTGCCGCCCTCCCACACCCTGGGCATGGTCAAGATGATGAGCCAGACCGTGGAGAACCGGCTGATCCTCAACCTGTTTCGTGGTGAGCATTTCCAGCTGACGTTCAATACGGGGTTGAACAACCTTGATAGCCAGTGGGCGGGGTTGCTGATCTTTGATGAGAGCGGCCAGGTGCTGTCGGCCAACCGTCGTGCGGACAACCTGCTGGGTATCAGCCTGTCTCGGGTACTGATCGATAGCCTGTTCAAAGTCTCGCTGCTGGAACTGCTCAACCAGCCTGAAGGCCTGCCCTTCTCGCTGCAAGCCGCCGGGCGCAACCGATTCCAATGCCTGCTGAAACGCCCTAAGCAGGCGCCGGTGCAGGCCCGCGTGTTTGTGGAACCCAAAAAAGCCAGCGAGCCCGCCCCTACGGCCATCAGCCTCAAGACCCTGCACTTTGGCGACGCCCGCGTGGAAAAAGCAGTACGCCAGGCCGAGCGACTGCTGGAAAAGGACATCCCGTTGCTGATCCACGGCGAAACCGGCGTGGGCAAGGAAGTGTTCGTCAAAGCCCTGCACCAGGCCAGCTCCCGCAGCCAACAAGCGTTTATCGCGGTCAACTGCGCGGCGATCCCCGCCGACCTGGTGGAGTCGGAGCTGTTCGGCTACGAAAAAGGCGCGTTCACCGGCGCGAACCAGAAAGGCAGCATCGGGCTGATACGCAAGGCGGATAAAGGCACGTTGTTTCTCGACGAGATCGGCGATATGCCGCTGCCGACCCAAGCCCGGCTGCTGCGGGTGTTGCAGGAACGGTGTGTGCAGCCCGTAGGCAGCAGCGAGTTGTTCCCGGTGGATTTGCGGATCATCTCTGCCACCAACCGCCTGCTGCGCGAACAGGTGCAGATCGGGCGTTTTCGCGAAGACTTGTATTACCGCATCGGTGGCCTGACGCTGGAACTGCCGCCGCTTCGGGAGCGCACGGATAAACAGGCGTTGTTCAAGCAGCTGTGGCAACAGCACCGCGAGCCGACGCAGTGGGCGGGGTTAAGTAACGAGGTGCTCGCATTGTTTGAACAGCATCCGTGGCCGGGGAATTTGCGCCAGGTGAGCAGCGTGTTGCAGGTGGCGTTGGCAATGGCGCAAGAGCAGCCGATTCGGGTGGAGCACTTGCCGGATGATTTTTTTGTGGATTTGAATGGGCTGGTGCCAGAGCCTGCCGGCGACAGGCTGGATGACAGCATGGACCTGGCCCAGCGGTTGAAAGCAGCGGGCGGCAATATCTCGCATCTGGCCCGGGAGTTAGGGGTTAGCCGCAATACCCTCTACAAACGCCTGCGGCAAAACGAGGATTCGCTGTAAGAACACAGTCAAAACTGTGGGAGCGGGCTTGCTCGCGAATGCGGTGTATCAGCCAATAAATCTGGCAC
>NZ_NIXO01000029.1 GCF_002204795.1 Pseudomonas sp. K2I15 | reverse complement strand
CCCTACCCCCGCGCCACTCCTCAACCCCGGCGAAACCGTGGTGTTGTTCGACGGCGTGTGCAAGCTGTGCAACGGCTGGGCAAGGTTCCTGATTCGCCATGACCACGACCATCGCGTGCGGTTGGCGGCAGTGCAATCACCCGAGGGCCAGGCGTTGCTGGCATGGGCCGGATTGCCGCAGGATCAGTTCGACACCATCGCGGTGATCCGCGACCGGCACTGTTGGGAGCGTTCGGAGGCGGTGTTCGAAATCATTGCGCAACTGCCTGCCCGTTGGCGCCCACTGCTGGTGCTGCGCGCCATCCCGCGAGTGCTTCGGGATTGGGCTTACGATCGTATTGCCCGCAATCGCTATCGGCTCTTCGGAAAATACGACACCTGCCTGTTGCCGGATCCGGATCATGAACAGCGGTTTTTGAAGGCGCAGCCATGAACGCATTGGTGCGTATCAACTGGATCGCCCGGGGCGGCCTGGCGTTCATGTTTGCCTACCATGGGCTGGTGCCGAAGCTGCTGTGGCTGAGCCAAGGCGAACGGACGATGATGCAGGCGCACGGGATCGAACAGGTGCAGGTGTTCGCCACGCTGGCGGGAGTTGGGGAGATCGTTCTGGCGTTGTGGCTAGTGCTTTCGCCGCGCAGTGCCTGGCCGATTGCGGTGGCGGCAACGGCGCTGGTGGGGCTGCTGGTGGATGTGGCGATATTCAGCCCAGGGATGCTCAGGGAGGCGTTTAATCCTGTGTCGCTGAATGTGGCGGGGCTGGCGTTGTGTGCAGTGGCTTGGAATACCAGAGCTAGTTAAGCCTCTGCTTTAATCAGCACGCCACTCTTAACACGAGCATCCAGTATCGCGGAAAACTCCTCAAAATCGTGCGCGGATTCCGGGGCGACGTACATCAAGTTGGCAAAGTGGTCGGCGTAGTCTTGAAGGTAAAGGCCATTGCTCCCGTAATACTGCTGCGCGATCTCATTCCCAGCGTCGTTCAAGTCCTCCTCCGTAAATTTGCCATCGCAATACCTGAAGAGAAACTCGGTGGCGCAGAGTTCGCCGCTGATCACGAGGGCGACGGCTTCAGGCTCTTCCTCGGCGTGAAAGTCGCCAGCCCAGCCTTTAACAAAACACCATCTCAAGAACAGCGCTATGTGTGTGCCGCCGTGCTCCGGTGGTTGGCCTGCTGGAAAGTCTCCGCCATGGTGCCAGCTTGCATCATCGTATTTCATGGGCGTCCTTGAGGTGTTTTGCGTTGACATGAGGGTTTGATTTATCACGTTCGTGCAGGAGTCGGGTAGGTCTGTTTTCACACAGCCTGGACCCAAAGCAGACATTGCAGAGATGAAATCACGCTCGCTTAAGCCTCAGTTGGAAAAAGCAACCTTAATCGCCGCATCAGCTTGACCAGCGAGCAAAGCTATCTCAGCGGTGATGATCACCTCGCTCCAAGACAATTTGGCTGCGACGCACACTATTAAATCCAGCTCACAGTAGCGCCCGTCCAGTTCGGTTTTGACCCAAGCAAGGGTGCCCCCTAAGGTGGCCATCGTGACTGGGATAGAGATATACCGGCTTTCATCCGTCGGTCGCATGCCGCCACGACGACATTCGAAGTGAACGGCCATTCGTTCGTAGGTCTCAATGTCAACGCCATGCACGACGACGAAATAGGTTAAGCAATCATCTTGGTTCACTGTAGTAATCATATTTTTACAGTCTATCTCACAGACCAACTCGTCATTGGTGTCATAGCAGATAAGTTTCGCTTTTGGCCCACTTCTGCCAGTGCCGACCGGCTGCATTGGGTCGATTGCAGCCTGTCACAAAAAGCTATCCCCCTGAGCGGACACTCGCCAACGTCAGCCAAGATCAAAAAGCAGCTCGCCCCGTTACTGCAACGGAACATACACATCCGTTTGCCATTGATCCTGCGGTGTTTGCGGATACACGCTCAGGTAATGGAAGAACAGTGGCTGATCACGCAGTTCTTCGCCACTGGCAGGCAGCCAATCGCGGTAGATCGGATAGATCGATTCGCCGATGTGGTCCGGCGACCCCACGTGCCGCACTACGACGCAGCGACCGCCAGCAATGACCAGTTCGCGCACGCCGAACGCATTCGGTTTCACCGCCTCGTGAATCTCGCCGCAAATGGCGAAGCGGAATGCTTCTGCTGGCGTGGTGTCGGGGTTGCCGTAGGGAATGCCAAAGCTGCGACTCGATGCCACCGGCGACTGGCCGCTCTGCATGCGCCACTCGATGAACCTGCTCACGCTCTCATTGACGAGCCCGGGGGAGCCGCAATGCTCAAGCGCTGCGACCCGGACTTCGGGGAATTCCACGATTCGTACTTGCATGATGATAGTCCTGGAAAAATGAGGGATGGCGAACACCGCATGCCAGACCTGCCAGTTCGGCGCCTTCCTGAACGCACTCGGCGTCATACCGACCGCGCGCTTGAACGCCCTGCAAAATGCCTCGGGACTGTCGAAACCGGCACTGAGTGCCGCCTCCAGTACCGAGTGATCCGCAACGGCGGCCAAGCGATGGGCAGCGCGTCGTAGCCGCATCAGTTGCACATAACGTGAAACCGGAACGCCGACGAACGCGGTGAATTGGCGATGGAAGTGAAACGTCGAAAAATTCGCCACATGACTCAACGTCTTCACCGACAGATCACCTTCGAGATTCTCATCAATGTAGGCGAGTACGGCGTTGAAGCGCTTCGTGTAAGCGACGTTGATCGGCGTGTCAGACAATGGGACAAGCTCCTGGAAGTACGGTCGGCAATAGAGTCGACTATAGCGACGCGAGCATGCCTAGCCGGGTTTGCTCAACGCAGGTTTTGGGTTGGAACATCCATAGATGAGTGACCGCCCCTTTTACCCCCGCGACGTCTTCCATTGAGTGTGCGTAAGTCCGTAACACTTCGCCAAGGCAGGCGCGGCGGATATTTTCAGTTCGGCGTCATACAAGTGCACCGCACCTAACTTCATCGTGGCCGTTTGCGAACGAATGTTCGTAGTCGCTATGTGGAAATAGACGATGTCGTAAGCCATAAATGCATGCTCCAGCATCAACTGCTTAAGCTCGCGGTTGGAATTGCCACCCCACTTCGCACGCACCAGAAATGTAAAACCGATGGCAATGCTGTTCGGTAGGTCCGGCGGCGTGTAATAGCTTGATGTGCCAACGATATCCCCCGAGGCAATATCAATGACAGCGAGCGCCTTCTTCGTGGCGAGTAGAGAGGCGAAGTACGCCTCGAACACCTCGCGTTTATAGCGATCCCTGGCGGGATGGTCGCCCCAGATGTCTGGATCAGCCGCGGCCTGAAACATACCTTCAAGATCACTGTCTGCCAGAGGTTTAAGCCTCAGGGTGCTTCCGCACAGATCGGGTTGGCAGTCGAAGTCGGGGGCGGACATGGGTTTCTTTCCGATTGGCCAGGGGATGGAGCCAGTCTAGAGCGGCAGTTTGATAAAGAAAGATCCAATGTGACGGGTAATGATGGAGCCATCGCTGTAGGAAAGGGGACGGATTTATTTTCCGAGTAACAGCTGGCTGTGCGGTTTTAGATCGTTAGCTGCCCTTCCTGAAAGGCAGCTGTTGGCCGATACCTGCCTGTGGCAAACAGCAGGGAAAGCGCCAAACGCATATGTAATAAAACGGTGCTATCAGCTGCGGGATCACCCGCTCACTCGCGACGGTGGGCGGCCAAGATAAAAGCCATGGAGATCTTCCCGTGCCGCAAGCTCACCCACAGCGCCTTGGCTGACCACTTGGCCGGACTCCAATACATAGCCGACATGGGCGTGACGCAACGCAACGTTGACGTTCTGTTCGGCAATAAGAAAGCTCACACCGGCGTGCTGGTTAAGTTGACTGACGATGGTAAATATCTCCTCGACAATCTGCGGGGCCAGACCCATGGACGGTTCGTCCAGTAGCACCAGTTGCGGTTTGGCCATCAGTGCGCGGCCAATAGCGACCATCTGTTGCTCTCCCCCTGAGGTGTAGCCGGCCAGGCTTTTGCGGCGCAGTTTCAGCCGTGGGAAGTGGGCGTAGATCTGTTCCACTTCCTCGTGCAACTGGCGACGCGACAGGCGCCGGGCAAAGGCACCGGTCAGCAGGTTTTCTTCCACTGTCAGGTGGGCGAAACAGTGGCGCCCCTCCAGCACTTGCACCAGGCCATCGCGCACCAAACGGTCCGGCGTGCTCTGGGTGATGTCGCGGCCCTGGTAGTGAATGCTGCCGTGTACCACCTCGCCGCGCTCGGCACGCAGCAGGTTGGAGATGGCTTTTAAGGTGCTGCTTTTGCCGGCGCCATTGGCGCCCAGCAGCACGGCGATTTGCCCCTTGGCCACCTGCAGGGAAACCCCGCGCACGGCGAGGATGGCCTTCTCATACAGCACCTCGATGCCCTGCACCTGCAAAATCGGTATGTCGCTCATGGGCCTCTCTCCTGGGTTAATCGCGCGCAATGGCCGGCGCACATAGCGCGCCAGCCGGTTAAGGAATCAGGATTCCTTGCTGCAATCACGCGGGGTGATGCCCTTTTCGGCGGCGTATTTTTTCGACGAGGCTTCAATGATCGGCCGCAACAGCTTGCGGTCGGCCTGCACCCAGTCGCTGATCAGGTTCCATTTGGTGCCGTCCCATTGCTGGAAGCGCACGGCACCGCCGCCTTCGTGGTCAGAGCAGGACAATTGCAGCGGTTGCACCAGGCCCAGGGCGCCCAGCTCTTTGAGGCGCGCGTCGTCCAGTTTCAGATGTTCAAAGCCCCAGCGTACTTGTTCGCCAGTGAGCGGTTGCTTGCCGTATTTTTGCTGGGCAATGCGCACGGCTTCGACGTTGAGAATGCCGTTCACCACGCCGAGGTTGTAGTACACGTTGCCGAAGCGTTTCGGGTCGGCAAGGTCGCCCTGCCCCTTGTCTACCACGTCTTTTTTGATGCCTTGCAGCACCGGGAACTCGGTGCCCGAGGGGTGCGTGGTGATAGCGATATAGCCTTTTGCAGCGGCACCTGCCGGGGCGGCGTCGTCTTCGGAGTTGCTCCAGATGTTGCCGATGATATGGTCTGCCGGGAAGCCGACTTTCTGCGCGGATTTCAAGGCCACCGGGTTCATCACGCCCCAGCCACGCAGAATCACCCAGTCCGGTTTGGCGCGACGAATGTTCAGCCACTGCGACTGCTGTTCGTTGCCAGGGTGTGGCACTTCCAGCAGGGTCAGTTCAAAGCCATATTTGTCGGCCAGGGTTTGCAGCACTTCGTTGGTTTCTTTGCCATAGGGCGAGCCGTGGTACAGGGTGACGATCTTCTTGCCCTGCAATTTCTCCAGACCGCCGCTGCGCTGGCCGATGTAGTTGATGATCGCCGACACCTCGGAATAGGGGTTCAACTGCAGAGGGAATACGTAGGGAAACACGCTGCCGTCGGTGGAATCGGTGCGGCCATGGTTGATGGTGATCAGTGGCAGCTTGTCGGCGGTGGAGCGCTCCAGCGTCGCGTACGCAATGCCAACCGACAGCGGATTGGTGGCCGCAGCCGGCGCGCCATTCAGGCCCTTTTTCAGCCGCTCGTAGCACTCCACGCCCTTCTCGACCACGTACTCGGTTTCGCACTCGCTCCAGGTCAGCTTGACGCCGTTTACGCCGCCGTTGGCGTTGACGTATTTCATGTAGTCGATAAAACCACCAAAGAAGCCGGTGCCGCCGGCGGCGTAGGGCCCCACCCGGTAGCTTTGCAGCGGGAAGTACTGCTCGTTGTCGGCCTGGGCGCCAAGCGCCACGGTGGTGAGGCCGGCGGCCAGGGCCAGGGTGCCCCAGAAAGATCGTTTGAACATGTAGGTGTCCTTGTAAAAGAGAGGGTCAACGGTAGTTCGGGGCGTTGCGGTTCGCTCAGTAGCGCAGCGGCCATAGCCGTGCGCGCTCGCGAAATTTCTGCCAAAGGCGCGCAAGGCCTTCGGGCTCTTTAATCAGGAAGAAGATGATCAGCGCACCGAACACCATCTTTTGCAGGTTCTCGATTTGCCCGGCCTCGATCAACCCGGCCGGCAGCAAGGCGGCCAGGTTCGACAGCAAGATGGGAAACAGCACGATGAATGCGGCGCCGAGGAAGTTGCCGAGCAGGCTGCCCAGGCCGCCAATAATGATGATGAACAGAATCTGAAAAGAGCGGTTCAGGTCGAAGCCATTGGGCTCCACGGTGCCCAAATAAGTGAACGCCCACAGTGCACCGGCCACCCCGAGAAAGAAGCCGCTGATGGCGAAGGCCAACAGCTTGGTTTTTAGCAAGGGAATGCCGATGACCGCAGCGGCAGTGTCCATGTCGCGCACCGCCATCCAGTTGCGGCCCAGCTCGCTGCGCACCAAATTACCGCCCAGCCAGAACAGCCCCAGCACCACGCCCAACGTCAGCAGGTAACGGCCCACTGGCGAGTTCAGGTCGGCGCCGAAGATCGCCAGCGGCGGTGCACTGATCACGCCTGAGGCATCGTTGTTGGAGAACCAGGCGAAGCGGGTTAATGCCCACTGCACAAAAAACTGCGCAGCCAAGGTCGAGACCAACAGATAAAAGCCTTTGATGCGCAAACTGGGCAGGCCAAACAGCACGGCCACCAGTGCCGCGCAGACGCCGCCCAAAGCGATGTCCAGCAACAGCGGCAAGCCGGGAATGCGCAGATCAATGTTGTAGGTGGCAAACGCCCCAACGGCCATAAACGCCGCCGACCCCAGGGATAACTGGCCGGCATAACCGGTCAACAAATTCAGCCCCAACCCGGCCAGCGACAGCACCAGAAAGGGAATGAGGATGGCGCTGAACCAGTAGTCGTTACCTAAAAATGGCACCACCACGGCGCTGAACAGCAACAACAGCAGCACGCCGATGCGGTCCTGGCGCAAGCGAAATACCCGACGGTCCTGGGCGTAACGGGTACTGAATTGGCCACCTTCTTGATAAAACATCATGACGCTCCTTACACCCGTTCGATGGCGCGTTCGCCAAAAAGCCCAGCCGGGCGCACCAGCAAAAACAGCAGGGCCAGCACATAGGGAAACCAGTTTTCGATGCCACCGCCGATAATCGGGCCGATATACACCTCGGCCAGTTTTTCGCTGGCGCCGATAATCAGGCCGCCGACAATGGCCCCGCTGATAGAGGTAAAGCCACCGATGATCAGCACCGGCAACGCCTTGAGCACCACCAGCGACAGCGAGAATTGCACCCCCAGCCGCGCGCCCCAGAGCAGCCCGGCCACCAGGCCGACAAAGCCGGCCACCGACCAGACAATTGCCCAGATATGCGGCAAGCGAATGCCCACGGCCAACGCGGCCAGCGGGTCGTCCGCCACCGCGCGCAGCGACAGGCCAATGCGGGTTTTTTTGAACAGCAGCGACAGCACTGCCACCAGCACGGCGGCGGTTACGGCGGCGAAAATGTCGAACTGCGACAGCAAGATGCCTCCCAGTTCCAACGGCTCATCGCTGATGCCCAAGTCCAGGCCATGCACCTGAGCGCCCCACAACGCCTGCGCCAGCCCTTCAATCACATAGGAAAGCCCGAGGGTGGCCATAAACAGGGTGATAGGCGAACGGTTAACCAACGGCCGCAGCACCACCCGCTCGATCACCAGCGCCATCAGCACCATCGCCGCCAGGGTCAGCACAAACGCCAACCAGAACGGCACACCGCGCTCCAGCAAGCTCACGAAGGTCAGCGCGGCAAACAGCACCATCGCGCCCTGGGCGAAATTGAACACGCCTGAGGCCTTGTAGATCAGCACAAAGCCGATGGCGACCAAGGCATACATCACCCCGGCAAGCAGGCCGCCTATGAGCACTTCAAAGAAAAATTCCATGATCGATCCTGTAGGGCGAGCGAAGCCTGAGCGCCGTGGATGACAGCAGCGCTGAACGGGCTAAAAGCGTCAGTGCCGGGTGCCGAGGTAGGCGGCAATCACCTCGGGGTTGCGTTGAATATCTGCCGGCGGGCCATCGCCAATCTTGCGGCCGTAGTCCAGCACCACCACATGGTCAGAAATGCCCATGACCACGCCGACATCGTGCTCGATCAACACCACCGTGGTGCCGAACGCTCGGTTGATGTCGACGATAAAACCGCTCATCTGCGCCTTCTCTTCGGCGTTCATGCCGGCCATGGGTTCATCCAGCAGCAGCAAGCGCGGTTCAGCCGCCAGGGCGCGGGCAAGCTCCACGCGTTTTTGCAGACCGTAAGGCAAGGTACCGACCGTAGCGTCGCGCCAGGGCTGGATATGTAAAAACTCGATAATGCGTTCGGCCGCGTGCCGCTGGGCATCGTCTTCAGCCGGCGCCCGCCCCATACGCAGCGCTTGTTCCAGCCAGGTGCTGCGACGCTTGAGGTTGCGCCCGCTGAGCACGTTGTCGAGCACGCTCATGCCTTTGAACAAGGCGATGTTCTGAAAGGTGCGGGCGATGCCACGCACCGCTGCATCGTGAGCACGCATGCGCCTGCGCAATTCACCGGCATACCGCACCTGCCCTTCCTGGGCCTGGTACACGCCGTTGATGACGTTGAGCAGCGAACTTTTACCCGCCCCATTTGGCCCGATCAGGGCGCAGATCTCCCCCGCCGCCACCGCAAAGCTGATATCGGTGATTGCCTTTACGCCCTTGAACGACAGGGAAATATTGTTCAGCTCCAGCAGTGGAGCCGTCGCAGCGGCGTTTGTCATAGCGCGTTTCCTTGTCCGGCCAGTCGAGGTTCAAGGCGGCTCCAGCCAGCCGACGCCAACCCCGGGCGAGCAACGGGGCTGTGCCACTGCGCCGGGTCCGGCCAGGTACGCACGTTGATGCCCAGCGCGTTGAAAAACACCTGCACCGGCTCATCCAACGGCTCACCCACCAACAACGCCGCGCGGGTGCGGCTAAACCCCAGCACGTCTCGCAGAGGCCGGCGAATCAGCCAGTAACCCACGCCGCGTCGCCAGCTGCCTGGCGCCGGGCGCAGCGCCCAGTCCACCAAGCGGCGACGCCAGCTGCCTGCCTCTGGCAACCGGTGCAGCACCTGGGTATGCAGGCGCCCGTAGGTATCGCGAGTGCCGGCCACCAGCGTTGGGCCGAGCTCACGGCGGTCGTGATCACGGGTCGCCAGGCTCTCGGGGAAATTCAAACGAAAGCCGGTGATCAACCAGGGCGCCAGCAGGTAACGAGCTTGCCCGCCCGCCGCAAAAGCGCGGGCCGCCAAGGCTTCCTCATGCCGACCTAATTGCTCGTGCTGCACCACATGCAAACCGTGCTGCAGCAACTCACTGTGGCTGATGCGTTGGCACTCCAGCTCACCCGTCGCGGCTTGGCGATACAGGGCAAACGCGGTGGCGTCCGCCCGTGCCTGCGATGGGCTCAGCGCATCACGGCGCTCGCCCAACAGTGTTTGGTAATCCACCGCCGCAGCCGCCAGGCCATCGTTCGCCACGCCGCGCTTGTCGGCATAGAGCAACAGGCCCGGCGTTACCCCGGCGCCGTGTACACGGCGCAGCTCAGCCAAGCCTTCGGCGAACAGGAAGTGTGGTTGCAGCTCGCTCAACAGCGCGGCTTGTGGCGCAGCGGGCTCTAATGGGTCAAGCAGCACCGCTTCGCCACCCAGCCATTGCGCCGCCAGCGATAACAGCAGCGCTTGCGGGCGCGGACGGCTCAGCACCAGCAAACTCGCCCCAGCGCCAAACCCGTTAGCCTGCAACCCGTCAGCCAGCGTACGCACTTCCTCGGCCACCTGCGCCCAGCTGCGCACCTGCCAAATGCCCAGGTGTTTATGGCGCAAGGCAATGCCAGCCGGTTGGCGCCGCGCCTGTTCCTGCAACCAGGCGGGCAAGGTGGTCAGGCTGTTATCGGTTCGCTGTACGCTGCTCATCCACCGGCCCTCATGCCACTTCCTGGGCCGTGCAGTGGGTGCGGGAGACGTCGCCACGGAAAGTGAAGTTGTCATGGGTCATAGCTATTTATCCTGTTGCAGGGCAACCCGTGTGGCGACCATGCAGCAGCAAGAGCAGCAACCATGCCATGTAGCTTTTACTTTATTTATCAATGAATTGAAGACATTGCACGACGAGCACTGCTGTCCTGCGAAGCACAACCTGTTGATCAACTGTTGCCGCGCCAACAGTTAAAACCGTCAGGCACAGGCTGAGCAATGAGCTGCACCCTCCAAGGAAATCGTGATGACCGTACAGCAACAGCACCTGCCCGCTTGTGTCCGATAACACAGCCGAACTATTCAGCCACCCACCCACAGCCCAACCAACGCCCACGGCGTCATCTTCGTCACCATGATCATCACGATCACAAACATCCCCGAAAACCCGAAAACGCCCATCCAGAACCATTTCCTGTAAACGCCGCGGTATCCATCCTCAAGCGCCTTGCCCGTCTCAACCGCGCTCAGCGCCATCTGCTGCAAGCGCTTTTGCAGCACCAACACCGGCAGCCAAAGCGCCCCCACGCACAGGAAGATGATCAGCGAGGTCAGCACCCATTCAGTGATCAATGGCAGCCCCGCAAGCTTGATCAGCAGGAAGCCGGTGATGATCTGGATGAAGCCCGCCGGCGTGGTAATCCAGGTATCAAACTGCACCACCATCCGCGCCACGTGGGCGATCACTTGCGGGTTGGCCGTGCGGCTTGCGGCGATCAGGTACAGGTAGGAACCCATGCCAAAGCCGAACAGGAAAATCGCCGCGATGATGTGGATGTACTTCAGGCACAGGTAGAGCATGGCTCAGCCCTGCCCGTCAGAGAAATGCACGGCCAGGCTCAGGTTTGCCGGGTCGTTGATGGCGGCGATGTATTCGTCGACGGTGATCTCGCCTACGCACGGACGGGCGCCGGGTTCGGGCACATAGCCCTGGGCGATTTTGATCGCCAGGGCCACGGCGGCGCAGCTGGGAATTTCCGGGCCTTTGTCGTTCAAGGCCGTCAGTTGCACCGCCAGGGACAGCGGCTGCCCTTCTGTACCAAGGCCCTGCACGTCGATGTACATCGCGCTTTTGCCATCGCCGAAGCGTTCGAACCAGGTGCCCAGCCGATGCAGCCGTGCGGCCCAGGCTACGTGGTCACGCACGACTCCCGTGCGCAGCGCCTGGGCCAGCAGGTAGTTGGCGACGCCACCCAGCTTGAGCCCGGCACCTGCCTTGAAACTCAGGGTGTGGGCGCCATAACGGCCGGCGAAGATGTCCATGTCGGGCACGTCCACATTGGCCAGGACTCGCGTGCCGAGTTGGGGCATCTTGCGCAGTGTCAGGTCCTGCCAGCCCAGCACCTCATGCACCTGGCCATGCCTGAGTTGCTTGATCGGTTTGCCCGCGTAGGCCAGCACGCCTTCGACGGTGGACAACCCCGGCATCTTGGCCGAGGAGGAAATGCCATGCTCGATCGAGTCGATGCGGGTGAAGCGATAGCGGTACTGATCGATGATGGCGGACGACAACGTCGGCACTGAGCTGCAACCACTGAGAATCGCCACGCCCGCGTGCCGGGCTTGTGCATCCAGCACGCCCACACCGTTGACGAAAGTGCGGCAGTCGGACAGGTCGCAGTAGTTCACGCCTGCGTCGATGCAGCGCTGGGCAACGGCATAGGATTGCCCCTGGAACGGGCCGCCGGTGTGGATCACCAACTGGATGTTCATCGACTGCAAAACGGATGCGAACCCGGCACCCATGGCATCGCCGCACCAGCTTTCGCAGGCTGTGCCCGATCGGCTTTTCAGCTCATCCACTTTGCGCTGCAACTTGTGTGGATCGCGGCCCGAGATCACCAGTTCAATGCCCGGCGCTACCGCCAAATGTCGGCAAACGATGCTGCCAAAATTGCCGTAGCCACCGACCACCATCACCCTGAGTGCCATTCATTCTTCCCTAAACAATCGATCATGCGCTGAGCCTGAGGCAGACTGGCGGCTGAGGCGGCTAAAGATACCCGATTTGTTTAACCGCTTGAGCCGAGATCAACAGGAAGAGTCAAATAATGGAGCTATACACCCAGCGGCTTTACATGCGGCAGCTGGAGGCCGTTGAGCTGGTCGACGAAATGCAAAGGGCCGGTCAAGCATTGACTGGCCCGGAAAATTCAGTGATGCGCAACTGGCTGCCGAGCCGGTGCGAAAGGCTCAGGATCGTGAAGTGGCTCGGCGGTTTGATCCTGCGTGGCTAATAGTCATTTGGCTGTTTCTTCCATGGCCTGGTGCGTTGCAGGAGCGGTCGATTCGGCGGGGTTCAAAAAAGCATCGAAGCGTTCCCGATCGAACAGGTTTTCCCATCGGCAGATCACAAATACGGCGACACTGTTGCCAATGACATTGGTGGTCGATGTGGCGATGGCCAGCACGCGATCAATACCAAATAGCAGGCCCAGCGAGCCCAGTGGCAACACGCGTACTGATTCAAGGGTTGCAGCCAGCTTGATTACAGCTCCACCCGCCGCGCCTGCGCCGCCCTTGGACGTCAGGAGCATTACCCCGAGCAGACTCAACTGCTGCCCGAAAGACAAGCTGGTATCCGTGGCCTGGGCGAGAAATCCCAAGCCGCAGGCCATGTACAAACAGGCCCCATCGATGTTGAAGCTGTACCCGGCCGGCAGAACGAACCCCACCACGGCTTCGTCGCAGCCTGCCTGGGTCAGCTTCGTGACCAGTTTTGGAAACGCCGCCTCGCTCGACGCGGTACCCATGGCCACAATCGCTTCCTCTTTGATGACTCGCAGAATCTTGATGATCGAAAAACCGGCCAGCGCCGCCACGCTGCCAAGAACCAGGAATATAAAGATCAGCACACTGGCGTAATACGTGAGGATGTAGCGAAGCAGGTAAACAAGTGTCTGGGATCCGAAGCCGCCGACCGCTGAAGCCATAGCGCCAAATGCCCCAATAGGAGAAAGTCGCATGATGTAAGTCAGCAACTTGAACGTCACGGTCTGTCCTTCGGTGAGCAAGCGCATGCCCACCCAATCCGGCTTCGCACACTGAGCCAGCGCCAGGCCCACCAGTACCGAAACGAACAGCACTGGCAGGATGTCACCCTCCACGAAGGCTGAAGCCAGGGTTTTCGGGATGATCGATAAGAAGAAGTGCTCCAGGCTGAACCCGCCACCTGACATGGCTGCATTGACCGTCGCAGCCTGCCCAGCAGACAGTTCGTTGCCCATCCGTGCATGCAGCCCGTCACCCGGGCGCACCAGGGACACCACCGTAAAACCCACGGCCATCGCCAGGCTACTGACCACCTCAAAGTAGATCAGGGTCTTGATGCCGATCCGTCCGAGTCGACGGAAATCACCAATGTGCGCAATACCGTGAACGACGGTGAAAAAGATGATGGGCCCCAGTAGCATCTTCAGTAATGCGATGAACGCAGTACCCAGGGGCTTCATTTTTACCGCAATGTCAGGGGCTATTAGCCCGAGCGCTATTGCCAGCGCCATGGCGATGAGTACCTGGATGTATAGCTTCGCGAGTAGTTTCATGGAGCTCTCGACATTGTTATTGTCAAGGCAGGGTCGCACGCGCGCGCCACGTGGGATAATACGTTCAGGTTGGAGTGTTATACCTTTCCTTTATACCTGGTGAGCCTGGTCAATCAAGCTTGCGAGCAGGGCTGCTGCTACCAGCACCTGGTGAGACTTCATGATGCCCATACGCTGCCGCATCAGTCGGTGCGTGCCTGACCTGCCAGGGTATTCCCCGCTCGCTTACGGGCAACTATCGGCCAAAAACGGTCGCTCACTGTCTAAGATATCCGGGGCGATTCAAACCTCAACGCAGATGCCTCCAACCAACGCCCCTGCTTGCAACGACAACCAGCAGGGGCGCTGGAGGCGTGTTGGCCAGCGCAGTCAAATATTAAAACCACGTTTCCATTTGTATACCGTATTGCCATACACCACCGGCATTGAAGTCCGTCTTGCCGAAGGAGTCTGAGGTACTGTATCTGTCCAGGTCCGAAGACCAATTCATGAAGCTTGCGAACACACGTAGCTCGGGACGAGTGAGCAAGTCTCCAACGTCAGGCTTGAATGTTGGGGCGACAGTGAATTTCCAAAAATTACCGTCGACCGCATTACGTTGTAGATAGCCCTTGGGGTCGAGGTTCATGGTTTGCCAGCTCATTTCGTAGGCCATCTCGAAGTTGCTGTTGATTGTGTTAGCCAATCGCACGTTCAGGGTCAACCAGCGGTAGTCGTCACCTTTGACGTATCTATCCTTGCTCTGTTCGGCGAGCAAGCTGGGCCCAATGCGCCAGTCAGGCGCAATGGGTGTCTCACCGTAAAGTGCCAGACGCAGCGTTCGGGCATCGTCAATCAGCTCACCATCCGAGCCAACATTTTTAACCTCCGCTCCCAGACCTTGCCCATAGAGCAGCGCCGTTTTGAAAAAGCCTTCCCTGCCGAAAAAGTCTTTCTGGTGATTGGCCAGCATGCTATGCAAACCGGAGTCCGCAGGCGTCAAACCCGCTTCATTGGTGCGGGTGCCGAAATCGTTTTTCTTTGCGCCGATGGCATTAAACATCCACTGCCACTGACCATCCTCGAAGAACTGGTTGGAGGTCAGAATGTAGCTTTCCACATCGGCATTAATACCGCCCTGACTGAAATCCCCGTAGCTACGCCCAATCAAGGAGTAGTTCGAACGCCAATTTTTGTTCATCTGTATATCGTAGATACCACCGCCAGTGCCCGCCAGGTAGACGACGTCCGAGTCCAGCCAGTGGATATCGAAATTATCTCTATCGAATCGCTTACCTGCCCACAGGGTGGCGTTCTCGAACACTGAATTGCCCTTGAACGCAGCAATATGATCGAGCGCTGTGAATACCTGGCGCACGTTCAGTTTGCTTTCGTCGGCCGTCCAGTCATTGGAACTTTCTACGCCGTCGGCGATGGAGACCGTGAACTTGGAACGGGTGCCGTTTTGCGCATAGATTTCTTTCGACAGGTCTATACGCATGTAGGTGTCGTCTTCGTTACCGAGTCGCCCGACGGCACCACCAACCGAGCCAGCCGGCGTTGTATAAGGGCCGCCACGGCCACCACCAAGTCCCTGGTCGATAAGCAATCCAGAGCGGGCATAACCCTTGAAGCTAAACCCATCAGCGAGGTTTGCAGTGCCGGCCTGTTTTTCGATGCTTTCCTGGCGGGCTTCGAGTTTTGCCAACCGAGTGTCCACAGTGGGCGCCGCAATGGCTGTCGCACTGGACACCGCTGGCTGCAAGGTGGGTGTGGTGAGTTTGATCTGCTGCAATTCCCTGGCGAGTGCCTGGGTTTGTTGTTCGGCTGCGGCTGCACGCTTTTCCGCTGCGCTGGCACGGGCTTCAAACGCAGCCATGCGTTCTTCCAGAGTCGCGGCCTGGGCGGTCGCCGTCGTAGTGCCGAGCACGCCTGCGAGTAGCCAGCTTGATGCTTTCTGCATGTGAATTTCCTAGATTGTTTTTATTGTTTTTTGTTCTTGCGACGGCCACTTTTCGTGATCTGTGAATTGTCACAAGGAACGAAAAAAGGATGCCTAATCGCAATTACGCTGCTACATTTGGCGATGTTAACGTTACCTTCTCTAAAAACAAAAATAAATGGTGTTCAATGAAACAGCTGAAATCGCTTCTTCCCGCCGCACTATTCACCCTCTGTGTCGGACTCCCATCCGTCTCGAGCGCAGCCGATTTGACGATCTCGTGCGGCGCGGTGGGTGCGGAGCTGCAACTCTGCAAAGAGGCTGTCGAGGCGTGGTCGAAACAGACCGGAAACAACGTCCAGGTGGTTTCCACGCCTAACTCGGCGACCGAGAGGTTGTCGTTCTACCAACAAATTCTCAGTGCGCAGTCCACTGACATCGACATCATTCAAATCGATATGGTGTGGCCCGGGATGCTGGCCAAACATCTGATGGATCTGCGCGAAGTGCTGCCTGCCAACGCGACCCAAGGCTACTTCCAGGCACAGGTGGATAACGCGACAGTGAATGGACGGCTGGTGATGATGCCGTGGTTCACCGACTCGGGGCTGCTGTATTACCGCAAAGACTTGCTCGAGAAATACAACAAGCAGGTTCCCCAGACCTGGGAGGAAATGACCACTACCGCCAGGGATGTTCAAACGGCTGAACGCAACGCCGGGAACGCCAATGTGTGGGGTTACATCTTTCAGGGACGCGCTTACGAGGGGCTGACGTGTAATGCGCTGGAGTGGATCAGCAGCCAGCCGGAAGGCGGACTGGTCAATCCACAAGGAGATATCGTGGTCAACAGTCAGGCCTCAAGAACTGCATTGGCCCTGGCGAAAAGCTGGGTGGGAGACATCTCCCCGCGCGGCGTACTCAACTACACCGAGGAAGAGGGACGTGGCGTATTCCAGTCGGGAAATGCGTTGTTCATGCGTAACTGGCCTTATGTCTGGGCCCTGGTGCAAAGCCAGGACAGTGTCGTAAAAGACAAGGTCGGGGTCGCTCCCCTACCCCGAGGCGGCATGTCCGGCACCCACGCATCCACTCTCGGTGGCTGGGGCCTGGCGGTATCGCGTTACAGCGCTCATCCAAAACTTGCCGCGGAACTGGTGAGCTACCTGACCAGTACCCAACAGCAAAAACATCGTGCCCTGATAGGCGCCTATAACCCGGTTATCGAGTCGCTGTATCAAGATCCCGAACTGCTCGCGGCAATGCCTTACTACAGTCAGCTCCACAGCATTCTCAATGACGGGGTCATGCGTCCCGCTTCAATAACCGCCGAGCGCTATCCACGGGTCTCCAATGCGTTCTTCGATCGAGTGCATGGCGTGCTGGCGGGCGAGTTGCCTGTCGATCAGGCGCTGGCCGAACTGGAAAGCGAACTCACGCGCGTCAAACGCAAGAATTGGTAAGCCACAAGGAAGAAAAACACCATGTCTGCCTCTATTACCCATGCCTCCCCTGATGAGCGCCTACTCACCAGGGAAACGCCCATACAGCGTCGCCGAGTACGCGCCGCCTGGTTGTTTCTGACACCCATGTTGCTGTGTCTGGCCCTGGTGGCGGCCTGGCCGCTACTGCGGACATTCTGGTTCAGCCTGACCGACGCCAACCTGGCCGACACCGGTGGCGGATCCTTCGTGGGCTTGAGCAATTATCTGTTCCACGACGGTTCCAACTGGTTGGGCATCCTGGTTGATCCACAATGGTGGAACGCTGTGCGCAATACGCTGCATTTCACCGTGGTGTCGGTGGGACTGGAAGTCGTGCTGGGGCTGCTGGTGGCGTTGCTGCTGAACATCAAGTTCACAGGCCGCGCCCTGGTGCGTGCGCTGATTCTGATTCCGTGGGCGATTCCTACCATTGTCTCGGCGAAGATCTGGTCATGGATGCTCAACGACCAGTTCGGCATCATCAATCACATGATGCTGAGCGTCGGCCTGATTGATGCCCCCCTGGCCTGGACAGCTGATGCGGACCTGTCGATGTGGGCGGTCATCATTGTCGACGTCTGGAAGACCGTACCTTTTGTCACGCTACTGATGCTGGCTGCCTTGCAGATGTTGCCGAGCGATTGTTACGAAGCTGCCAGGGTCGATGGTATTCATCCGCTGAATGTGTTCTGGCGCGTCACGCTTCCACTGTTGATGCCGGCATTGTTGGTGGCGGCAATCTTTCGCATCCTCGATTCCCTGCGGGTATTCGACGTCATCTATGTGCTGACCTCAAATTCTTCTAGCACCATGAGCATGTCGGTCTATGCCCGCCAACACCTGGTGGAGTTCCAGGATGTTGGTTATGGCAGCGCAGCCTCGACTCTGCTGTTTCTGGTCGTTGCGGTAATTGCCATGCTTTATCTCTACCTCGGACGCCGTCAAATGGAGGTTCGATCATGAACCTGCGCCTACTCAAAAAAGCGCTGTTGCGCCTCGGATTTTGGTGCCTGATCGGGGTTTTGTTGCTGTATGCGGTCTTCCCTTTCTATTACGCCATTGTGACTTCACTAAAGCCGTCCAATGCTTTGTTCGAGGTGAGCTACTGGATCGATAACCCCGACTTCTCCAATTATGCGGCGATACTCCACCAAGCCTCATTCCTGCGGGCTATCGGTAACTCGTTGGTGGTCGCACTTAGCGTAGTGGCGCTGGCGCTGTTCCTCAGTGTGACTGCCGCCTATGCCTTGGGAAGGGTGAAATTCCGTGGGCGTGGCACGGTATTGATGATGGTTCTCGGCGTGTCGATGTTTCCCCAGGTCGCTGTACTGTCGGGGCTGTTCGAAGTGATCCGCGCCCTGGGTCTGTACAACACGTCTTGGGCGTTGATCCTGAGCTACACGATTTTTACCCTGCCCTTCACTGTCTGGGTGCTGACCACGTTCATGGGGCAACTCCCTCATGAACTGGAAGAAGCGGCAATCATGGATGGCGCTTCGCCCTGGGTCACGCTTACCCGGGTGCTGTTGCCACTGCTATGGCCCGCACTGGTCACCACTGGTTTGTTGGCCTTTATCGCAGCGTGGAACGAGTTCCTGTTTGCCTTGACCTTCACCCTCACAGACTCACAACGCACGGTGCCAGTCGCCATCGCCTTGATTTCTGGCGGTAGCCCTCATGAGCTGCCGTGGGGGCTGTTGATGGCCGCATCGGTGCTGGTCACCGTCCCACTGGTGATTCTGGTGCTGATCTTCCAACGCCGAATCGTTTCCGGCCTCACTACCGGCGCGTTAAAGGGTTGATGCCCAACAAATACAAGGAACAGCATCGTGATCAAATTGAAGCTAGACAACGTGAACAAACAATTGGGCGGCGCGCGGATTCTTCGCGACGTTAGCCTGGAGATTGCTGCGGGTGAATTCGTGGTATTCGTTGGCCCTTCGGGTTGCGGAAAGTCGACCCTGCTGCGACTGATCGCCGGGCTGGATTCGATATGCGGCGGCGACCTGCTGATCGATGGGCGACGGGTCAACGACCTGGAACCGCGCGAGCGTGGCGTCGGCATGGTGTTTCAATCTTATGCGCTATACCCGCACATGAGCGTCTACGACAACATCAGCTTTGGTCTCAAACTGGCCAAGACTGAAAAGAGCAGCCTGCGCGAGCGCGTGCTGAAAACCGCGCAAATCCTGCAATTGGACAAACTGCTGCAACGCAAGCCAAAGGAACTGTCTGGCGGGCAGCGTCAGCGTGTAGCAATGGGTAGAGCCATGGCGCGCGAACCGGACATTTTGTTGTTCGATGAGCCGCTCTCCAATCTGGATGCATCCTTACGGGTGCAGATGCGCAACGAAATCGCCCGGCTGCATGATCGACTTGGCTCGACCATGATCTACGTCACCCACGATCAAGTAGAAGCGATGACCCTGGCCGACAAAATCGTTGTGCTCAACGGCGGTCGGGTAGAGCAGGTCGGCTCACCGCGCGAACTCTATGAGCGTCCAGCCAGCCGCTTTGTCGCCGGTTTCCTCGGCTCGCCCAAAATGAATTTTCTGGCGGCGCAGCTGCATGCTCCGGGCGAAACCAGCCTGGTCGACACCGCCGTTCTGGGCATGACCTCCCTGCCCTTCGATAGCTCGAACCTGGCGGCGGGCACGCTGCTGACCCTGGGGGTTCGCCCCGAGCACATTTCGCTCAAAGCGGCAGAGGCCACCGCCGGAATCGTCGTGACCGGGGTCGAATACCTTGGCAGCGAAACGTATGTGCACCTCGAAACAGGTCAGGACGAACCACTGATCTGTCGCTGTGAGGTCAGCGCCGGATGGCAGGCAGGCGATCGGGTCGAACTGCAACTGGACATCGACAACCTGCACCTGTTCGACGACGACGGCACGGCCTTGAAGCGCTACCCACACACCGTTGAAAACCTGCCGAGTGATGTCTCTCTGCACTCAGTCCGCGCACGGGCCCTATGACCATGCCGTCGAATAACATCAGCGATCCAATGCCTTCTTGCCTTGACCTTGCGCAGCGTGCACTGAGTGATGGCCTGTCTCGCGTCATCCAAGATTATCGACCCGGTTATCATATCGCCCCCCCGACAGGCTGGATGAACGACCCTAACGGGGTCGTGTACTTTCGTGGCGAATATCACGTTTTCTATCAGCATTACCCTTTCGAAGCGAAATGGGGCCCTATGTATTGGGGGCACGCCAAGAGTGCCGATCTGGTTCATTGGCAGCACCTGCCCATTGCGCTGGCACCCGGCGATGACTTCGACCGTGACGGTTGTTTTTCCGGTAGTGCAGTAGTGTGTGGAGATACCTTGGCACTGATCTACACCGGACACACCTGGCTGGGAGAAGTGGGTGACGAACGCTTAATCCGTCAAGTTCAGTGCCTGGCCACCAGCATTGACGGCATCCGATTCGTCAAGCATGGCGCAGTCATCGAGACCGCGCCGCAAGACACCATCATGCACTTTCGTGACCCCAAGGTATGGAAGGATAATGACTACTGGTACCTCATTGCCGGCGCACGTCTGGGCGATATGCCGCTGCTCCCGTTGTACCGTTCCACAGATCTGCACGTCTGGGAGTTTCTTGACTATGTGGCAGGTGGCAGCGAGGGCGATGGCTATATGTGGGAGTGCCCGGATCTGTTTCAGCTAAACGGACACGATGTGCTGCTGTACTCCCCACAAGGTATGCAATCCGAAGGTTACGAACGGCTCAACAAGTACCAGACTGGTTACCGAGTGGGCCGACTCGACAACGACTGGCACTTCACTGGAGGGCCTTTTATCGAGCTGGATAATGGCCACGACTTCTATGCAGCGCAAACGCTATTGGCCCCCGATGGTCGGCGCCTCATGTGGGCGTGGCTCGACATGTGGGAAAGCCCGATGCCAAGCCAGGCCCATCATTGGTGCGGCATGCTCGGCTTGCCACGCGAACTTGAACTGTGTGCAGATCGCCTTTGCGTGTTCCCGGCACGGGAGCTCACCGCTCTGCGCGAGGCGCCGTTGCCGGGTACGCCCTGGTGGGATGAGTCGGGAACCCGAGGGGTGCCGGAAGTGAATGGCGACAGGCTGGAAATCCATGTGCATCTGGATTTGCTCGGCTGCACCGATGGGCACTTGGGAATCGCCTTGCGCTGTAGCGACGATGGCCATGAACAAACCCTGCTCTACTACGATGCGGTGTTGCAACGCCTGGTGCTTGACCGCAGCCGCTCGGGTGCGCAAGTCACCGGTCAGCGCAGCGTGTCGATAGACCCGACACAAGAGTTACTGGCACTGCGTGTGTTCCTCGATCGCTCGTCCATTGAGGTGTTCGAGGAACACGGGCGCTTCAGCCTCAGCAGTCGCCTCTACCCACAGCCCGGTAGTTTGGGTGTGAAGCTTCTTGCAAGCGGGAGTGGCGGACGTGTCTCGATTCCCAGGGCATGGTCTCTCGCCTCGGGATGGTTATGAGCAGCGTCATTCGAGTCGAGAGAAGCGCAAACCACGTGTCATGTGTCATGATTCTTCGTCAATCTGACTGGTTTCGCCTCGCATGACTTCAGTGAAAGACGTTGCACAGCTGGCCGGCGTGTCCCTGATGACGGTTTCTCGAGCGCTCAGCAATCCGGAAAAATTGAGCCCCGAAACCTATCAACGGGTGCGTCGAGCCATTGACGAATTGCAATTCGTGCCGAGCATGTCGGCGCGAAAGATTCGCGGCGACAACCTCCAGAGTAGAACCATCGGTGTGTTCGCGCTGGACACCGCCACAACACCGTTCGCCGTCGAGTTGCTGCTGTCCATCGAACAGACCGCGCAGCAAGCTGGCTGGAATGTCTTTGTCCTCAACCTGCTAAGCAACCCGCCCACCGACCAGAATATCGACCTGATGCTATCGCACCGTCCCGACGGGCTGATCTTCAGCGCCATGGGGTTACGCCAGGTGTGCATTCCTGAGCGATTGAAGAGTAAACCCCTGGTACTCGCCAATTGCCTGTCGGATGACAGTCACCTGGTCAGTTATGTACCAGACGACGAAATGGGGCAGTATCGGGCGGTACACCACGCACTGAACCACGGCTATAGGCGCCCTCTGCTTATCAATCTGCCAAAACAGAGTCTGGCCTGGCACCTGCGACAAAAAGGTATGCAGCGCGCCTGTCAGGCATTCGGACTGGCGCCTGACGCGCTCCTGCAATACGACCTTTCTGAACATGACGCCTATGGTGAAACCGCAGCCATTCTCGACCGGCACATCATTGATGGTCGTCCCCAATTCGACATTCTGATCTGTGGCAACGACCGCATTGCCTTTTGTGCCTATCAGTTATTGTTGGGCCGTGGCCTGAAAATTCCCGGCGATGTCGCCGTGCTCGGCTACGACAACATGATCGGTATCGCCGAGCTGTTCATCCCGCCGCTGACCACGGTGCAACTGCCTTACTACGAGATAGGTCGTAAGGCTGCCCGGCACCTGATCGAGACCCTTGAGCTATCGGGAACTCAGCGAGTTGATTGTCCATTGGTGGTCAGGACATCTCTATGAGAATGGGTTAGTTGGCTGATAGCACTCCCGATTGCTTTCGATTTGCCACTCGCTTGGTGAGCTTTTCTGCCCGGAATAAAACCATCGCTGTAGTCCGATAGTGGAAAATCGGCGTGAGATGTCACAGCAAAGCTTCTTGTGTCAGGCAATCCTCGACGCGAAAATCCCCAACCGCCTGCGCCGCCTGAGCCAAGCGCTGCGTGGCGGTGCGGATTTCCTCCTGGTTGAGCGACGCAAACCCCAAACGCAGGGCATTCTCGGGGTGATCAAACGGTGAAAACAGCCGACCACCGCGCACCACCAGGTCCAGCTCCAGCGCTTTTTCCGTCAGTTGATCGACGTCGATTGAGTCGGTAAACCTTACCCACAGCGCCAGCCCGCCCTCCGGTTCCTGCACGGATATCTGCTCGCCAAAAGCCTCCAGCAGGCAACCAAGCAGGGTTTCCCGACGCCGACGGTACTCTTTGGAAACCCGGCGCAGGTGCTTCTTCAGCTCGCCATCGTTGATCAGGTCCGCGAGCATCCGCTGCATCACGGCATCGCCCTGCCCCAGGCTCACCGCCGCCGTACGCTCGAGCACTTCGATGAGATTCGACGGTGCAACGATGTAGCTGCAACGGAAGGTGCTGCCCAGGGACTTGGACAGCGAGCCGATGTAGATCACATGGCGCTGCGCGCTGTCGCTGGCCAGGGGCAAATAGGGCCGTCCGGCAAAGTGATACTCGTGGTCGTAATCTTCCTCGATGATGCAGAAATCATGCAGCCGGGCCAATTCCAGGAGTTGCTGCCGACGTCCGGCACGCAGGCTGACGGTGGTAGGAAACTGGTGATGGGGCGTGACATACATCATCCGCACGTTGTGCAGGCGGCACAGCTCAGCGAGCTGATCGACCCGGCAACCTTCGTCGTCCAGGTCCACGGTGACCAGTTGTGCGCCCAGTTGGCGGAAAATCTCCCAGGCAGGTGGGTAACTCAGACGTTCGACCAGCACGACATCACCGGGTTTGAGCAGCACGCTGGCAGTCAGGTACAGCGACATCTGCACGCCTTGGGTCAGGCATATCTGCTGCGCATCGACATTCAGGCCGCGATTATGGCGCAGCATTTCGGCCAGTGCGTTGCGCAGGTAGTGGCCGCTGCCCTCGCTGCCATGGCGCACGGTGTTGGTGGTAAAGCTGTTGCGCAAGGCATTGCGGTAGTAGCGATGCAGCACGGCTTGCGGCAGCAAACGATGGTCACAGGCGCCATTATCGAAAAACAGCGCGCCCGGCCGATGCTGCAGCGCTGTCGCTTGCTCGCCCGGGGTGAAATAGGCAACCGCAGGCGCCTCCCGCAACGCCGGGGCAAACGACTTCGGTGCACTGGGGGCAGCATTCGTGCCTGTCGCCAGTTGCGTACTGACGAAGGTGCCGCGACGTTGAATGCTGACCAGCCAGCCTTTGGTCACCGCCTCCTCGTAGGCCAGGATCACCGTCTTGCTATTGACGTCCAGCAGTTGCGCCATTTCCCGCGTGCCGGGCAACAGCGTTCCGGGGCGCAGGCGGCCCTCGACAATCGCGCTCACCAAGCCCTCGGTGATCTTTCTGTACGACGCCTGCGGCTGCGCCCCATCGAGTTTGAGCAGAGGGCGCCATTTGCGAAGCTGGACCATATGAATTATCCAAAACTGGAGGTTCTTCTGGTCCTAGTCTAACGCAACAATCGAACCTCAATTGCCCCGAGGTGTTTATGCACAACCGCCATGTCGTTGAATTGTTGCCCTCGGGCAAATCCTTCGAAGCCGCCGATCAATTGCTGCTCGACGCCATGCTGGCCAGCGGTCTTGCCGTACCCTTTTCCTGCCGGCGCGGCGCCTGCGGGTCGTGCAAGGTCAAGGTGGTGTCAGGCCAGTACCGAGAAAAGTTGCGCACGCAAGACACCCCAGCACCCTCCTATCCGCTCGCGGCTGACGAGATGTTGCTGTGCCAGAGCCATGCCTGTAGCGACATGCGCCTGGAAATTCCCGGCTGGTCACTGGACACGCCAGCGCTGGACGTCACCGCACGGGTGATCGGCAAACGCGCGCTGAGCGCCGATATCGTCGAGTTGGTGTTGCTGACAGCTCAGCCACTCGACGTTCGGCCCGGCCAGTACGTCAGGTTTCGCCTCGACGATGGCGACAGCCGCTGTTTCTCCGTCGCCAACCTGCCCGCACAGGATCAAGGCCAGTTGGTGTTTCATATTCGCCAGGTCAGCGGTGGCCTGTTTTCCGAACGCATCCTGCCAACCCTGCACGTGGGTGATGCGGTGCAACTCGAAGGCCCCGTGGGCGCCTGCACCTGGCAACACGACGATGAGCGCCCTGTTGTGCTGTTCGCGACCGGGACCGGTTATGCCGGCATCAAGCCCTTATTGCTAACGGCCCTGGCCCGCCATGCCGAGGTTACCCTGTACTGGGGTAACTCATCGCCGGCGGACTTCTACGACGCTGAGTTTCTCGACAGGGCCAGCCAGATACATCCACGCTTTCACTGGCACCGGGTCCTGTCGGCAGACGCCCGCCTGCAACAGGTCGCGCTGGCACAGCCCCATAACTGGGCCGATAGCCAAGTCTACGCTTGCGGCAATAGCGCGATGATCAACCAAGTGCGCGAAACCTGCCTGGCAGTGGGCGCGCAGGCTCATCGTTTTGTCGCCGAAGCCTTCGTTCCCAGCGGTGCATTGACGCAGGCTGCGTCACTCAACATGCTGCACCCGGTGCTGGAAAAAGTCGGCCCGCGCTACTCACTGGACGGCATGCTCGCTGCCCGCGAGCAAACGGTAAGAGCCCTGGCCGCCATCGCCGACCAATTGAAAGTAGGCATGACCACCGCGCAAGCCCTCGACATGGCCAGTCAAACATTGCAGGCCATGGGCGCGTCTCACACCTGGCACCCGACCTATATACGTTTTGGCGACGACACCATCCGTACACCGCGCCAAGGCGTCGACCTGCTGCGCAAGCTACGTGCCACCGATATCGCCGTGGTCGACCTTGGCCCGGTGTGGGATGGCTATGAGGGCGATTATGGCGACACCTTCGTATTCGGCGAGCACCGGCTGTATGACGCCTGCGTGAAAGCACTGCATGAAGTGTTCGACGAAACCCGCAACGCCTGGCACCGTGGGCTGACCGGGCGCGAGCTCTATGACTTCGCTGAGCGAAGTGCCCTTTCCAAAGGCTGGCGCCTTGAGCGCAACCTGGCAGGGCACCGCATCGCCGACTTCCCGCATGCCCTGTTCGGGCAGGACAAGTTGGCTGAAGTCGAGATCGTACCGAGCGAGATGGTCTGGGTCCTGGAGATACAGTTGTGCCATCCCACACAACCGATCGGGGCGTTCTTCGAGGATATTTTGATTGGCGAGGCCAACTTTGATGGAAGCGCTGGCATCAGTCGTCTTGAGTCGCTCGCCTCATCAAGTCCGTGAACAGCTGCAGAACCCGGTCGTTCTCCACGCCCAACAATCGGTCCCCCACATAGCTCTCGGTCTTGCACCAGCCCGGCACCTCTGTGGGTTCCAGGTGGGTGAACAGCCAATACCCGTGTGCTCGGGCAATCTCATCGCGCGCGTTCAGCAGGGCCGCACGGTCTGCATCGAAACAGATGTGAAGCATGTTCACCTGCGGAGTGCGCAGCAGAATACGAATTGGCCTGCGCCCAATCCGCCATTTCCTGAAACCACTGGGCCGGCGTGGGCTCCCAGGTAACTCCCCACACCCCAGCAAGCTGACGGGCGAGATACAAAACTGGTTCACTGTAGGAGCGAGCTCGCTCGCGAAAAGTCTCAACGATAACGCGCGCTTTCAGGTGAAACGCGTTGTGCTCAGGTTTTTCGCGAGCAAGCTCGCTCCTACAGTGAATGGCATTGCAGTTAGAATCGAGCAGACACCCGGTTTTCGTAAATACCTCATCGCCAGCCGGGCAGCCAAGGACGATTGGTTGCTGCTGGAGCGTCTCGCTGATTTTTGAGTCCCCCCTACCCGTTCGAGGACATAGCATGGCCGTCACCTCGCTGGATCCGAATACCGCGCTGCAACACACCATCGGTTTGCTTGAAACAAGGGGTGCGTGACGATGCAATGGCATGAGCTGGTGTCTTATTTCTTCGGCGGTGTGTTTCTCGCCAACGCGGTGCCGCATTGCGTCAGCGGCGTGATGGGCCAGGCCTTCCAGACCCCGTTTGCCAAGCCGCGCGGGCAAGGGCGGTCTTCCTCGACGCTGAACGTGCTCTGGGGTTTTCTCAATCTGGTGATCGGCTACGTGCTGGTCTGCCGGGTTGGGGATTTCGACCTCAAAAGCACCGCGGATGTGGTCGCCTTCGGGCTCGGGGCCTTGGCGCTGAGTGTTTTCCTGGCGCAGCATTTTGGGCGCTTCAACGGTGGCAATACCTCAAGGACGGTGTGAGTTCGATGGGCATTTTCCGCTCGCTGCGCAGCGTCAACTACCGCATCTGGGCCGCCGGCGCCCTGGTGTCGAATATCGGCACGTGGATGCAACGCACGGCCCAGGACTGGCTGGTGCTGACCCAGCTCACCCCGCACAACGCCTCGGCCGTCGGCATCGTCATGGCGTTGCAGTTCGGGCCGCAATTACTGCTGCTGCCCTGGACCGGTTTCGCGGCCGATCACTACGACAAGCGCAAGCTGCTGATCGTCACCCAGGGTGTGATGGGCGTGCTGGCGCTGACGTTGGGGGTGTTTACCCTCACCGGCATTGTCCAGCTGTGGCATGTGTATGTGTTCGCGTTTTTATCCGGCTGCGCCTCGGCGTTCGACGCGCCGGTGCGGCAGATTTTCGTGGCAGACCTGGTGGGCGAAGCGGACCTGTCCAACGCCATCGGGCTCAATTCCACCTCGTTCAACATGGCCCGCATGATTGGCCCGGCGGTGGCCGGCCTGACCATCGCGTCGGTGGGCACCGGCTGGGCCTTCCTGCTCAATGGCGCGAGCTTTTTCGCGGTGCTGGCCTCGCTGTTTCTGCTGCGGGTTTCCGGCCTGCACACCAGCCTGCGGGCACTGCGCACCAAGGGCAGCCTGACCGAGGGCTTGCGCTATGTGTGGGCGCGGCCGGACCTGATGGCGATCCTGATCATGCTGTTTCTGATCGGCACCTTCGGCATGAATTTCCCGATTTTCATCTCGACCATGGCCGTCACCGTGTTCCACGCCGATGCCCGTGGCTATGGCCTGCTGACATCGACCCTGGCCATCGGCACCGTCGCAGGGGCACTGCTCGCGGCCGGTCGCGAGCGGCCGCAGTTCAAGTCGCTGCTGTATGGCGCGCTGGTGTTCGGGGTGGGTTGCACGCTGGCGGCGATTGCCCCGAACTATTGGCTGTTCGCCGGGGCGCTGGTGATCATCGGCGTGGGCGCACTGACCTTCAGCAACACCACCAACAGCCTGATGCAACTCACCACCGAGCCCGCCATGCGCGGCCGGGTGATCGCCCTGCGGGTGGGCGTGGCCCTTGGCGGCACACCGATTGGTGCGCCGATTGTGGGTTGGGTGGCCGACCACCTGGGCCCGCGCTGGGCGCTGGCGGTCGGCGCGGCCTCGGGCATCCTGGCTGCCGGAGTGGCGGTGTACACCATGACGCGCAAGCTGGATCGGCCCAAAAATATCTGATGGGCAACACAAATCCAGGGTGGGAGCTGTCGAGCTTTAGCGAGGCTGCGAAGAGGTCCTGTCAGGCAATAAATATGTCGCCTGACAGTCCGCCATCGCAGCCTCGCTAAAGCTCGGCAGCTCCCACAGTTGATCTCTCGCGTATCATCCCCACCTCGCCCATCAAGGAATCCCCATGTCTTCAACCAAACGCGACAGCGCACGCATCGAACGCCGCCTCGTTGCGACCCTGACCGAAGCCTGTGAGATCGCCAAGGCCGAAATCACCGGCTTCGACTGGCTGACCCACGAAGTCGATTACGCAGCCTTCGCAAAAAGTATTCAGGTTATTTGGGTCTTTGATACCCGGGCGAACAAGGAGCAGGCCCTTTCAAGCGGGCTGGACTTGCGCATGCGTGAACTGACGGCTACGGCCCTGGAAGATGCCGGCGGTGATCGCCCCGCTTCGGACCGCTACGTTCGGTTCGACTCCGAGGAAGAATGCCACCTGCAGCATGGCGGTGATTGGCGCCTGCGCCTGGCTAAACTATATGCCGTAAAGGGGTAAAGCCTTGGCTAAAGATATCGAGAACCCGTGTGTCTCAACCTGCCAGCTCAGTGGTGAGCTGTGCGTCAGCTGTGGACGCACCAAGGACGATATTCGCAAATGGAAAAAGATGAAGCGGCCAGAGAAGATGGCCGCTGTGCAGCGAGCAACGTTGCGGTTGAAGACGTTGAAAAAAGGCAAGTGACGCCGCCAGGTTCAAGCCATCAAGTGCGTCCCACCGAACCGGTCACCGGAAAATTCCCCAGCAACTTGAGCCCGGTGGTCTTCACGAACGTCGCGTAGTCCATCGGCTTCTGGATGCGGGTTTCAGCGTTGGGCAATACGTAGGCCCAGGCGCGCTTGGACGATACGTCATAAACCAGCTTGAACAGACGGGTCGGCACCCACACTTTGTTGTCGCCGATAGTGCTGTAGCCCGGGTCAAACAGCGGGCCGGTGAACACGAATACATTGCCGTCGGCGCGCTTGGCAAACTTGCGCACGTCCGCCTCGACCTTGCTCCAGATCTTGCGGTTGTTGGTCGGGTCTTGCGGCACCATGTTCGACAGCGCGAACGATTGGGCCATGGCGTTGGTGCTCGTTGCATCGGCGGCCGGGGATTGATGGCCACGGTCCACGGCCGGGTGCTGGCCACGGTAGTCGCTCAACTCGGCACGGCCGCCCTTGGGAATGCGCGGGTCAGCGTAGAACTGGTTGGTGCGTTCCTCGCCCTTGGCGTCCTGCAACTGGCCGGCGTTCAGGCGTTCGACCACCACCAGCGGGGTCTTGCTGGTTTGCGAGTACAGCACCGCAAAATTATCGGAGCACAGCGCCAGGGGTTTCATGGTGGCTGGCACCGTGGCCGTGTTGATCGGTTGCGCGGCCGGGAACAGATCGGCGCAGCTGTCAAACGAGGCCTGCTTCTGTTTGCTTGAATAGAGGTCCGGCACACCACGGGCTTCTGCCCCGGTGGAGAGCAAAACAAGGGCCGACAGCCCAACTGCAATTTTGCGTAGGTACATGGGTTAAATCTTCAAATGGGAGGGTGGGGAGAACGTGGAGGCGCGAGGTTTGATCGCGGGGTTTATTGACCCAAGGATGTCACTTTAGTGCGGGGCCGCGCTGCAAAATATCCTGCGCACGGTTTACGCAAGTGATTGATCGGTTTGAAGATAAGCCCGCAGCAGCCGAGTCACCTGCTCTTCCAGGCCGGCTTCAAAGGCCGCTGATGCATTGCCTTCGAGTAGGGTCCGTACCGGGCCCACCACGGCACTGAGCGAGATGGCTGCGGTCAGGAATGGGTCTGCAAAATGGGCATCTGATGCCGTTGCCAACATCGCGGCAATGGCGGCCACCACTCGCTGGTTGATACGCGCGACAAGCTCCGCACCGCCCCGCTCACCTGCGATGGCATAGAGGGCTTTGGACGCGGTCGGGTCCATCAGCTTCACGGCCAGAAAAGCCGTGACAAACCCCGATGCCATTTCAGCGACCGTGGTGCCCTGGTATTGATCGCAGGCCCGCTCGACGGTCTCGGCCACGTGCACCAGATGCTTTTCCAGGACCGCAGCGAGCAGTGCATCGCGGTTCGGATAGTACTGATAGAGACTGCCCACCGACATGCCCGCACGCTCGGCCACGCGGGTGGTCGTGCACCGCACCAACCCCTGAGCGGTTAAAACCTGAAGGGCCGCCGTGTGCAGCGCCTCGACCGTCGCCGCCGATCGGGCCTGAACCGCTGATTTTCTTGGCTTTAGTGACGCTTTGAGCGTGCTCATGGAATGCGAATTCTAAACCTGAAGGATCCTTCATATTATAGGCTTCTTCCCGTCAAGCAAGAGCCACAGCCATGAACCACAGCACATTCACCCTCGGCGATCGCACCGTCAACCGCATCGGTTACGGCGCCATGCAACTGGCCGGCCCTGGCGTATTTGGCCCGCCCAAAGACCGTGATGCGGCGCTGGCCGTGCTGCGTGAGGCCGTCGCATCCGGCGTGAACCATATCGACACCAGCGATTTCTACGGGCCGCATATCACCAATCAAATTATCCGTGAGGCGCTGCATCCCTATAAAGACGACCTCACGATCGTCACCAAGGTGGGCGCCCGCCGTGGCAGCGATGGCGGTTGGTTCAACGCGTCGTCGAAGGCCGAGCTGACGCAGGCGGTGCATGACAACCTGCGCAACCTGGGTCTGGACGTGCTGGAGGTGGTCAATGTGCGGGCCATGCACGGCGTGATGGGCACTGCCGAAGGCTCGATCGAAGAGCCCGTGAGCGCCATTGCCGAGCTGCAACAACAGGGGCTGATACGCCATATCGGCATCAGCAACGTCACGCCCACGCAGGTGGCCGAGGCGCGAAAAATCGTGCGCTTCGTGTGTGTCCAGAACCTGTACAACATCGCCCACCAGCACGATAACGCGATGATCGATGAGCTGGCTCAGGAGGGCATTGCCTATGTGCCGTTCTTCCCGCTGGGCGGATTCTCGCCGGTGCAGTCGGCGGTGTTGTCGAACGTTGCACAGCGGCTTGGCGTAACTCCGATGCAATTGGCGCTGGCGTGGCTGCTGCGTCGTTCACCCAATATCCTGCTGATTCCTGGCACTTCGTCGGTCACCCATTTGCGTGAAAACATGGCGGTGGGCGAACTGGAGCTTTCGGATGAGGTGCTGGCAGAGCTGAATACAATCGCGGGCTGACCCTCACGCCAACAGCTCGGTAATCCACCGGGCCTGCTGGGCGACCTCTTGCACCTTGCCCTCGGGCACCGCCTGCCGTGCCTGGGCAAAGTCGCTCAGGGTCTGCTGTTTGTGGCGCAGGATGCGCTGCCACTTGAGCAGGAATTCCGGGCTGCGGGCCTGCATTTGCAGCGGGCCGAAGTACAGCTCCTCTTCGGTGTAATCCATCGGCGCGGCGCGCTCGGCAACAATGATTTCATAGAAGAAGCGGTTCTCTCGCAGCAGCTCCTCACAAACAATGCGGTAGCCGTTTTCCATCAACCATTGGCGCAAGGGCTGCTCGCCGCCGTTAGGTTGCAGCACCAGGCGCTCCTGACCGCTGAGGCGCGCCTTATCGCTGTCGAGGATGTCGCGGATGGTCTCGCCGCCCATGCCGCAGATACTGATCGCGGTGATCCCGTCTCCCGGCTCGATCGCCGCCAAACCACTGGCCAGACGCACGGTGATGGATTGCGCCAGGTCGTTCTCGCGCACCGTACGCTCGGCTGCGCGAAACGGCGTCAGCGCCACCTCACCCGCCACCGCCGCCGCGATGGCGCCGCGCCGCATCAACGCCACCGGCAGGTAGCCGTGATCGGAACCGATATCCGCCAGTCGTGCACCGGCAGGTATATGGGCCGCCACGCGTTCCAGGCGCATGGACAATGTGTGTTCGTTCAACTGCAGTTCCTTTTTGCCACGAATCGGCTCGTCTGTTCAGGATAACTGATGGGGTATGCTTGCTCACCGCACAATTGCCAGGAAGAGGTGATCGATGACGTCATTTAAGGTTCGCGAGCTGAGAAGTACGGACACTGAAGCGTTGCTGGCCTTCGAAACCCTTAACCGTGAGTGGTTCGAATCCCATATTGAGGCGCGCGCCCCTTCGTTTTACTCCGTGCAGGGCGTTGCCGAACATATCCAGGCCTACCTGTCCGACTTCGCCCTCGGCGCCTGGCACCCGTTTGTGATCGAAGACGCCAGCGGCGAAATCGTCGGTCGCGCCAATCTGAAAAATATCGACTCACCGAAGGGGTGTGCCGAAGTCGGTTATCGCGTGGGCGAGCGTGCCTGCGGGCAAGGCCTGGCAACACTGGCGCTCAAGCATCTGATCCAGGAGGCACAAGCGCGTTGGGCACTCACGCAACTGGTGGCGTACGTATACCCGAAGAATGTGGGCTCGCAAAAAGTGCTGGGGCGCTGCGGATTCGTGCCTGAACAGGCTGCTCCGGACGGCAAGCCCCACAGCGAAAACCGCTTCATCCTGTCGCTTCAGGCCTGAAGCCGCAGCACCCCGGCGAACCTTTACCCGGTAAACACCGTCCGAGCTAAGGCATTGATGCTTACTGCTCGCCGCGAGGTTTCCGTTTGAAAGCTGCCATCATCAAAAAATACCGCCTGATCATCAAGACCATGGGCTATGTGGGCTGGGCACTGTTCTGGCTGCTGCTGTGGGACATCGCCGTCACCGTGGACTTCATGCTGTTCCTCAACAGCAAGATCAACCTGCCGCTGATGCCCCTGACACTGCTCGGCTCCGCGCTGGTGGTGCTGATCAGTTTCCGCAACAGCAGCGCCTACAACCGCTGGTGGGAAGCACGCACGCTGTGGGGCGCGATGGTCAATAATTCCCGCAGCTTTGCGCGGCAAGTGCTGACGTTGCTGGATGACCCGCAAAACGAGGTCAACCCGATGAAGGCGACCTTGGTGCGCCGCCACGTGGCCTATGTGAACTGCCTGGCGGCGCACCTGCGCGGCCAGCCGTGCCCGGAGGAGATCCGCGCGTTTCTGCCCGCCGCAGAGTTCACCCGCAGCACCACCACCAACAACTTTGCCAACGATATCCTCAACGGTTCTGCGGCCTTGCTGGCCCAGGAATACAAGGCGGGGCGCCTGGACAGCATTCGCCTGGCGCGGCTGGAGTCGACGCTGGTGGACTTGTCCAACAGCCAGGGCGGCATGGAGCGCATCGCCAATACGCCGCTGCCCTACCCTTACGTGTATTTCCCGCGGCTGTTCATTTCGCTGTTCTGCCTGATCGTGCCGGTGGGCCTGGTGGAATCCCTGGGCTGGTTCACCCCGCTGGCCTCCACAGTGGTGGGCTTTATGTTGCTGGCAATCGAGCGCATCGGCACCGATTTGCAAAGCCCGTTTCGCGACAGTGAGCACCAGATCCAGATGGAAGCCCTCTGCGAAACCATCGAGAAAAACCTGCAGTCGATGCAGCGTGATTCGCTGGGTGGCGACCCGATCAGTTGATCGTTCCTGCGCCGATAACAAAAAAAACCAGCCCATGGTGAATTATTCAGTGTCCGCATGTATCTGACCCAATAAGCGCATGCCACCAAAACAGTGGCAACGAAATGGACCAGCGGTTGAGTAATCCCATGAAATCACGCAAGAAAACCGTCAATCCGATTGGATTGGATGACATCACCATTGTTGACGACGCCAAGATGCGCAAGGCGATCACCGCCGCTGCGCTGGGCAACGCCATGGAATGGTTCGACTTCGGGGTGTACGGCTTTGTCGCCTATGTGCTGGGCAAGGTGTTCTTCCCCGAGGCGTCCCCCAGCGTACAGATGATCGCCGCCCTGGCGACCTTCTCGGTGCCCTTCCTGATCCGCCCGTTGGGCGGCCTGTTCTTCGGCAGGCTGGGCGACAAATACGGCCGGCAGAAGGTCCTGGCGGCGACCATCGTGATCATGTCCATCAGCACCTTCGCCATCGGGCTGATCCCCTCCTATGACTCGATCGGCATCTGGGCGCCGATCCTGTTGCTGCTGGCCAAGATGGCCCAAGGCTTCTCGGTGGGCGGCGAATACACGGGCGCCTCGATCTTCGTCGCCGAATACGCCCCGGACCGCAAGCGCGGCTTTCTCGGCAGTTGGCTGGACTTCGGCTCCATCGCAGGCTTCGTCCTCGGCGCGGGCGTGGTGGTGCTGATTTCTGCGGTGATCGGCGAGGAGGCGTTCCAGTCCTGGGGCTGGCGCCTGCCGTTCTTCCTCGCGCTACCGCTGGGCATGATCGGGCTGTACTTGCGGCATGCCCTGGAAGAGACACCTGCCTTCCAACAGCATGTGGAACAACTCGAACAAGGCGATCGCGAAGGCTTGGCGGGCGGCCCGAAAGTGTCGTTCAAGGAAGTCGCCACCAAGCATTGGCGCAGCCTGATGACCTGCGTCGGGGTGGTGGTGGTAACCAACGTCACTTACTACATGCTGCTCACTTATATGCCGAGCTACCTGTCGCACAACCTGCACTACAGCGAAAACCATGGCGTGCTGATCATCATCGCGATCATGGTCGGCATGTTGTTCGTGCAGCCGCTGATTGGCTTTGTCAGCGACAAGATCGGGCGCAAACCCTTCATCATCTTCGGCAGCATCGCACTGTTCCTCCTCGCCATTCCGGCGTTCATGCTGATCAACAGCGGCAAGCTGGGGCTGATTTTCTCGGGGCTGCTGATCATTGCGGTGGTGCTCAACTTCTTTATCGGCGTGATGGCTTCCACCCTGCCGGCGATGTTCCCCACGCACATCCGCTACAGCGCGTTGGCCAGCGCCTTTAACATCTCGATCCTGGTGGCCGGCCTGACGCCGACCGCCATGGCCTGGCTGGTGGAAACCACCAACAACCTGTACATGCCTGCGTACTACCTGATGGTGTTCGCCGTGGTGGGCCTGTTCACCGGCGTCACCATGAAAGAAACCGCCAACAAACCCCTGCGCGGCGCGGCCCCGGCGGCTTCGGATATCGAGGAAGCAAAAGAGCTGCTGCAGGAGCATGAAGACAATATCGAGCAGAAGATCGAAGACATCGACGCGCAAATCGCCGAGCTGGAAGCCAAACGCCAGAACCTGGTGCAGCAGCATCCGCGCATCAACTGACGCAACATATTTAGAAACGAATAGACGGTGAACTAACGTCCAAGCAGCGCGTTCCTTCCTTAAGCGCAGTCAGCGCGGCCCTGATGAGCCTCATCAGGGCCGCTCAACGATAAGGAGCCGCCCGTGACCGTCACCCCCGCCCTCACCTACCGCAGCACGCCTGGCCCGCTTCACGCGACCTTGCTTGCCGGTACCGTCCCGCTGTTTCTCGGCGCCCTGCTGAGTGACATTGCCTACTACCAGACCTACCAGATTCAGTGGAGCAACTTCGCCGCCTGGCTGATTGCCGGCGGCCTGGTGTTCTGCGGGCTGGCGGGATTGTTTGCGCTGTTCAACCTGCTGCGCGCCGACCGCAAGGCCGGGCGCCCTACCCTGTACTTCCTGCTGTTGCTGATCACCTGGGCGCTGGGATTGGTCAACGCCTTTGAACATGAGAAGGATGCCTGGGCCGTGATGCCTTCGGGCCTGGTGCTGTCCGCCATCGTGACCCTGCTGGCCTGCGTGACCACGTGGGTCGGGCTGACCAACCTGCGTTCGGGAGGTGACCAATGAAGCATTCCAGCACACTGACGGTGTTAAGCATGGCGATGCTCTTGAGCGCCTGCGGCGGCGAAGCCGACAGCACTCAGGCACGCGGCCCCGACCCCAAACTGCCGGAACCCCAACGCGGCCTGCTACCCAGCATGAAGATTGCCGAACCGGTGGCCTGGGGCGCGCAAAAACCCACGGTGCCCGAGGGCTACAGCATCACCGCCATCGCCACCGACCTGCGGATTCCGCGCCAGACCCTGGTGCTGCCCAACGGCGACATCCTCGTCGCCGAAGGCCGGGGCGGCAGCGCTGCGAAGCTCAAGCCCAAGGACGTGATCGCCAGCGTGATCAAGGCCGAGGGCAACACCAAGGTCAAGGGCGGCAACCGCTTGACCTTGCTGCGCGATGCCGACGGTGACGGCACCTACGAGCTGAAAACCGTGTTCGCCGAGAACCTAAACGCGCCGTACGGTTTGGCGTTTGCCGATGGCAAGTTGTACGTGGCCAACCAGGATGCGCTGGTGCGCTTCGACTACGCCGATGGCCAGACCAAAGCCGGCGGCCCGCCCACCACCGTTACCGACCTGCCTGCCGCGATCAATCACCACTGGACCAAATCCCTGGCGATAAGCCCCGATGGCCGCTCGCTGTATGTCGGCATCGGTTCCAACAGCAACATCACCGAGCGCGGCATGGAGGTCGAGATAGACCGGGCGATGGTCTGGCAGATCGACGCCGCCACCGGCGCCCACAAGCCTTACGCAACCGGCCTGCGCAACCCCACCGCACTGACGATTCAGCCGGGCTCCGGGCAAGTGTGGGCGGTGGTCAACGAGCGGGATGAATTGGGCCCGGACCTGGTACCGGATTACCTGACCTCGGTGCGCGAAGGTGAGTTTTACGGCTGGCCGTACAGCTACTGGGGCCAGAACGTCGACACCCGCGCCCAACCGCAAAACCCGGCCAAGGTCGCTGCCGCGATCAAGCCGGATTACAGCCTGGGCTCCCACGTCGCGGCGCTGGGCGTCGACTTTTCCATCCCTGCAATGGGTGAGAAGTACGCCGACGGTGTGTTCGTGGGCGAGCACGGCAGTTGGAACCGCGATAATCCGGTGGGCTACAAGGTGATCTTCGTGCCGTTCAGCAACGGGCGGCCTGCGGGTGAACCGCTGGACTTCGCCACGGGCTTTCGTGGAACCGACGGCAAGACTCGCGGCCGGCCGGTGGGTGTGACTGTTGATCCGCGTGGTGCGCTGATCATTGCGGATGACCTGGCCAACACCGTGTGGCGGGTGACGCGCAATAAATAAGGCCTGAAGCGGCCAACGTGGTTGCCTTCCCGTGGAGCGTGGCGGTACCTTCGCCGCACAAACGAACAGGAAGGTAACCGCAATGCCAGACACCACAGACAACGGCTTCTACGATCGCGCGGACGCGCACATCGAGCTGTCAAACGAGCAGTTCCGGGAGTTCGCCGACCTGGGCAAAGTCAGCGCCTCGATGATGTTCGGCACCACACGTTTTAATGCCTGGGTCAGCGCACGCAGCTTTAAATCCGGCGAAGAGATGGCCCAGGCGCGTGAGGCGATGCTGAAGTATTTCTGTGATCAGTACCGGATGATGCTTGAGGACAATCTTGATGATCACATCAATAATTTCAGCAAGTACATGCTCGTTAAAGGCAACTGAACAAGCCGCTGCCAGCGGCGGCGCGACAGTGATGCCGCCTTGGCTCAATGCCCGCTGACAGCGGGCTTACCGTGCGCTCTGTGCCCCGGTTTGAAGCCATGGTTGCGAGCGGCCCACGTAATGGCAAAACCCACCGCCAGCAACACCAACATCGCCCACGGGAAAGAAGCCACACCCCAGGTATCGAGCAACACCCCACCCACCACGCCACTCCCGGCAATCGCGCTGTTCCACGCCACCACATTCAGCGACAGCGCCACATCCGCCCCGTCCCCGGCCGCGTCCGCCAACGCCGTTTGCAGCAACGTCGCAGCGCCGCCAAAACTCAGCCCCCACACCGCCACGCCGAGGTAAATCACCTCTGGCACCTGCGCCAGAAAACCGAACACCAGACACGTTGCCGCAAAGCCCGCCAGGCTCACCAACACCGTCTTGCGCAACGCCCCATCTACCAGCTTTGCCGTCACCCAAATCCCCACCAGCGCCGCCACACCAAACACCAACAGCACCAGGTCCACCCGGTCCACCAACCCCGCCGGGGCCACAAACGGTGCGATATACGTGTAGAGAATGTTGTGGGCGAGCATCCAGGCAATTACCACCGCCAACACCGGCCGCACACCCGGCGTGGTCAGCACCTTACGCAGCGGCATGCGCTGATGCGCCGACTGGCCGGGGTATTCCGGCACCTTCACCAGCACCCAGACAATCAACACCAGGGTCAGCGCCGACATGATGCCAAACGTCGTGCGCCAGCCCACCAGCCCACCCAGCCAGGTGCCCAGCGGCACCCCAAGTGACAGTGCAATCGGCGTTCCCACCATCGCCAGCGCCAACGCCTTGCCCTGCTGATGCGGAGCCACCATGCGCCGTGCATACCCGGCCAACAAACTCCACGCCAGCCCCGCTGCCATCCCCGCGAGGAACCGTGCCAGCAGCGTCAGCCCGTAGTGTGACGACAGCGCCGTGATCGAATTGAACAGCAGAAAACCGACGATGGTCAGCAGCAACACATTGCGCCGACGCCAGCCACGGGTGGCGATGGTCAGCGGGATCACCGCCAACACCGAGCCCAGCGCGTAGGCGGTCACCATTTGCCCGGCCATGGACGGTGAAATCGCCAGGCCCTCGCTGATCAGCGGCAACAAACCCGCTGGCAGGGTTTCGGTGACGATGCAGATAAAACCGGTCATGGCCAGGGCGAGCAAGGCGCCGATGGGCAAGCGGTCGGGAACGGCGTCTGCCGATAAGCTGATTGAGGGGGTCACAGGAAACTCCTTGAGCAAGGGATATCGACTTAAATACCGATCGATATAAATGTTGAGCGCACCACACAGCGTTGTCAACGACTTATGTATCGACTAGTATTTATCTCATCACCCGAGAGGATTTTCACATGGCGCAGATGGGCCGACCCCGCACCTTCGACCGCGACCAGGCCGTGGAACAGGCCACGCACCTGTTCTGGCAGCACGGTTACGACGCCACGTCCCTGAGCCAGTTGAAAGCCGGATTGGGCGGCGGCATCTCCGCGCCGAGTTTCTACGCCGCGTTCGGCTCCAAGGACGCGCTGTTCCAGGAATGTGTGCAGCGTTATCTGGCGACGTTCGCCCAGGTCACCGAATGCCTGTGGGATGACAGCCTACCGCCACGCCAGGCCATCGAGACCGCGCTGCGCCAATCGGCGTGCATGCAGTGTGAGGACGGGCATCCCAAAGGCTGCATGGTGGCCTTGGGCGTGATGAGCGCGCCCTCCCCCGAGAACGCGCAAGTGACCCATGCGCTGACCCATTCCCGCGAACGCACCCGGGCGGGCATCGTGCATTGCGTCGAACGCGGCATTCGCGCCGGCCAATTACCCGCCGAGACCAACGCCCGCGTCATGGCCACGGTCTATGACAGTTTCCTGCAGGGCGTGTCGATCCTCGCCCGCGATGGCGTCGATGCCAACGCTATCGACGGCGCGATCGGCCAACTGATGCTGACCTGGGATTTAACCGCCGCTACAGCGCCGCCCACTCGGCGCGATGTTCCAGCAGAAAATCGACAAACGCACGCACCCGATGCGGCACATAGCGACCGTGGGGATACAGCAAGGTAAACGGCCGCGAACGTCCGCTATAAGGCTGCAACACCTCCACCAGGCTGCCGTTGGCCAGCTCTTGCTCGACGATGAATTTGTAGGTCTGGAACAACCCGGCGCCATGCTTGGCCAGAGTCACACCGCCCAGCACATCGTCCGAGCAGCTATACCCGGCCTCCCCGGCAAACTCCCGCTCCTTGCCGTCAGCCTGGAACAACCAGGAAATGCGCCGCCCGTTGCTCGGCAACTCGTACTGGATGCACTCATGGGCCGGCAAATCCTCCAGGGTCTGGGGCGTGCCGGCGCGTTGCAGGTACGACGGCGCCGCGACAACGACCAGCTTGGCGTCTTCCAGCAACCGCGCGATCAGCGTCGAGTCGGGCTGGGCACGCACGCGGATGGCCAGGTCATAGCCTTCGGCGACGAAATCGATGTTGCGGTTACTGATGTGGATATCCACCGTGACTTGCGGGTACAGCGCCCGAAATTTCGGCAGCAGCGGCAGGATGCGGTGATGGCCGTAGGTGGTCGGGATACTGATGCGCAACAGCCCGGACGGCACCGATTGCGCGCCCATCATTTCCTGCTGGGCCTCCACCAGTTGCGTCAGGGCCTGGCGGCATTGCTCGAAAAACGTCCGGCCGCCATCGGTCAGGCGGATGCTGCGGGTGGTGCGCACAAACAGCCGCGAACCCAGGCGCTCTTCCAGCCGCGAGATGCTGCGGCTCACCGCCGCCGGGGTCACGCCTGCCACCTGGGCGGCCGCGGTAAAACTGCTGGCCTCGGCGGCCAGGCAGAACAGCTCGATGCTGCCCAGCTGTAAATCTTCGAAATGGCGCTTCATGATTGATTACACCGGGTATCGACTTCAGGGTTCACCCGCTCTATTTATCAGCACAGGCCGCATAAATATAGAGCGCCACCCGCCCCGCGCTTGCTTTCATTCCACGCACACCGCTAATCTTGCGAATAATTCTTATCCGCAGACACTCCCGCCATGTCCGCCAGCGACCTTCCCTTGAACGAGGCCGTCCATATGCTCTACGCCGAGCACCATGGCTGGCTGTTCGGCTGGCTGCGGAAAAAGCTCGGTTGCCCGCAAAACGCGGCGGATCTGTCCCATGACACCTTCGTGCGCATCCTCGCGTCCCGCGATGCCCTGGGCGGCATGCGCGAGCCCCGGGCGTTCCTCACCACCACAGCGCGGCACCTGATCATCGACCGCGCCCGCCGCCGTCAGATCGAAGACGCATACCTGCGGGAACTGGCGCTGACCATCGACCTGCTGGAAAGCTGCCAGCAATCGCCGGAACAGATCCTGCTGACCCTTGAAGCCCTGGAGCAGATTGCGTTCGTGCTCGACGGCCTGGCGCTGAATGCCCGGCAGGCGTTCCTGATGCACTTTCTGGAAGGGCTGCGCCAAAGTGAAATCGCCAGCCGCCTGGGGATTTCCGAGCGCATGGTGCGCAAACACCTGATGAACGCCCTGGTGCACTGCCACCACGCGCTGGATACTTGAGCCCATGCTCGACTCCCCACAGAGCCTCGACGAGCAAGCCGCCAGCTGGGTGATGCGCCTGCATGACGGCAACCTCAGCGAGCGCGAGCGCCAACAGTTCGAACAGTGGAAAGCCCAGGACCCGCACCATGGCGCTGCGATAGAACGGCTGCAAGGTTTCGTCGGCCGCTTGCAGGCGCTGCGCCCGCAACACGCGCCGGTGCATGCCGCGCTGGATGCGGCGCTGGTGAAACGCCGGCGCAATCCGGCCGGCAGAGTCATGCTTGGATTGATGCTGGCCCTGCCCCTGGCGTTGCTGCTGCGCAGTTATCCGCCGAGTTATTTGCTCGCGGACCAGCACACTGCACCGGCGCAGTGGCAACGTATCGACCTGGACGACGGCTCGCAGTTAATCCTCAGCGGCAACAGCGCCGTGGACCTGACCTTCAACCCGCAACAACGCCAGGTGAAACTGCTGCGCGGGGAAATCCTTGTGCAGGTGGCCCACGACGCCACACGGCCATTTATCGTGGTGACCGACGACGGGCAAATGCGCGCCCTCGGCACCCGTTTCACGGTCAAGCGCGAGGCGCCCGGCACGCTGCTGACCATGCTCGAATCGAAGGTCTCCGCCCAGGATGCCAGCCAGCATCCGGCCGTCGAAGTGAGTGCTGGTGAACAGGCACGCATCACCCCGCAAGCCGTCACACGGCTGGGCAATGTCGACACCCGGGCGACCAACAACGCCTGGCAATACCACCAGTTGGTGGTCCAGGACCGACCGCTGCCGGAAGTGCTCGATGAACTCGCCCGCCAGTACGGCGGCCACCTGCAGTTCGACCGCGAGCAACTGGCCGACTTGCGGGTGTCGGCCGTGCTGCCGCTGGATGAGCCCAGGCGTGCGCTGCAATTGATCAGTGACGCATTCCCGGTGCGGGTGCGCTCGTTCAGCCCGCTGTGGTTGAAGATCGAGCGCGAAAAATAAATCCGCGCGCCGGGTTCCGCTTTTTGCAATCGCCCCGTCAAGGAAGAAAGCACCTCATCTCAGGAAGATCTTCCATGCCACCGGACTTCAACGTTTCGCGCCACCTCAAGCGTTCTTTTGTGCCCCTTGCCCTGGCGATTAACCTGGCCACGTTTTCACCGCTCAGCCTCGGCATCAGCGCGCCGGTGGCGGCGCAGAGCGAGGTGCAGCGCTACGCCATTGCGCCCGGTGCGCTGGGCCCGGCCTTGAACCTGTTCGCCCAACAGGCGCGCGTGGCGTTGCTGTTCGATGCGCGCAGCGTTGCCGGCTTGAGCACTGCCGGGCTGCAAGGTGAATTCGCCGTCAACCAGGGCTTTGCCCAGCTACTGCAAGGCAGCGGTTTCCAGGCCGTGCAAGGTGCCAGCGGGTTTGTGCTGACGCCGGTGAGCAACACAACGGGCTCACTGGAACTGGCGCCCACTTCCGTTACCGGATTAACCGAAGAAGCCTCCACCGAACACGTCAAAGGCTATGTAGCCACCCGCAACCTGAGCGCCACCAAGACCGACACGCCGATCATCGAAACGCCGCAATCGCTTTCAGTGGTCACCAGCGACGAGATCCGCGATCGCCAATCGGAAACCCTTTCCCAGACCCTCGACCTGACGCCCGGTTTCACCAGCCAGCCCACCAGTTTCAACCGCACTTCGGACCGCTTCCGCATCCGTGGTTTCGACGTCGAGTCGGCCACCGGTGGCTCGTTGCGTGACGGCCTGCGCCTGCAAAACAACTCCTATGACGGCGTGCAGGAACCCTACGGCCTGGAACGCGCCGAAGTGATTCGCGGCGCGGCCTCGGTGCTCTACGGCCAACTGTCGCCAGGCGGGCTGATCAACACCGTCAGCAAGCGCCCGAGCCAGACGCCGTATCACGAAGTGAACGTGCAGGCCGGGCAAAACGATCGCAAGCAATTGTCCGCCGACTTCACCGGCCCGCTGGGCGAGAGCGAGACCTTGAGCTACCGCCTGACCCTGCTCGACCGCAAGAGCGACACCAGCGCCGACCATATCAACAACGACAAGGTCTACGTCGCCCCGGCCCTGACCTGGCGCCCGGATGACGACACCTCACTGACCCTGTTGTCGTTCTACCAGAAGACCGAGACACGCTTCTCTGCGCCACTGCCTTACCAGTTGGTCAAGGGCGTGGGCGACGGCAAGTTCCAGATCGGCCGCCATGACTTTATCGGCGACCCCAACTACGACGAAATGAACGGCGAGATGTCGGCGCTGGGCTACGAGTTCGAGCACCGTTTCGACGAGCACACCCGCATCAGCAACAAACTGCGCTATTACCAGTCGGAAGTGACCTGGCGTTACCTGCAATCGAATACCGATATCACCTCAATCAACACCGCACGCAATACCGGCATCCTGCGCCGCCAATACAGTGACCGCGTCGAGCGCTCACGTGGCCTGGCCAGCGACACCAACATCGAAAGCAAATGGCAGTTCGGCGATTGGCAGCACACGTTCCTGCTGGGCTTCGACGGCTATGACACCAGCTACGACTCTCACAACTTCCGTGGCAATGCACCGTCGTTGAACCTGGCGAACTACATCAACAACCAGCCGGTGGTGGTCAACCGGGCACCGAATACCGACCGTGGCTCGCAGATCGACACCCTGCAAAAAGGCGTGTATTTCCAGGACCAGATCAAGTTCGACGAACACTGGATTGCCGTGCTGGGCGGCCGCCACGACTGGGCCGACCAGGACACCGAACTGTTCCGTAACTCGGCTAAAACCAGCCAGAGCGACGAGGCCACCACCTGGCGCGCAGGGCTGGTGTACAAGGCTGACAACGGCCTGGCGCCTTACCTGAGCTACAGCGAATCGTTCTTCCCGGTCGCGGGCGTGAGCAAGGCCGGGCAAGCATTTGTGCCCACCGAAGGCAAGCAATACGAAATCGGCATCCGCTACCAACCCGAAGGCAGCGCCACCCTGCTGAGCGCCGCCGTGTATCAGTTGGTGCAGAAAAACGTGCTGACCCAGGACCCCACCGACAGTACCTATTCGGTACAAACCGGCGAAGTGCGCTCCCGTGGCCTGGAGCTGGAGGCCAAGACCGAAGTCACCCCTAACCTCAGCCTGATCAGCTCTTACGCCTACATCGACGCCCGCATCACCAAAAGCAATATCGCCAGCGAAGTCGGCCAGCGCAGTGAAGACACGCCCTACCACCAGGCCGCACTCTGGGCCGATTACCGCCTGGCAGAATTGGGCTTGCCGCAACTGCGCATCGGCGGCGGGGCGCGCTACAAAGGTACGACTCAAGCCTCGGGAGTGCCGTCGCAAATGCCCGCCTACACCCTGTACGACGCCCGCGCCAGCTACGAGATCGACCCACACTGGGAGGTTGCGCTCAACGCCAACAACGTCACCAACAAACGCTACACCTACTGCGAATTCGCGATTTGCCGGTATGGCGATGAGCGACAGTTGGTGAGTTCGGTGACGTATCGCTGGTAGGGCAACAACGCTTCGGGGGCGGGTTTGAAGGTGGTCAGGAGCGCACGTCAAAATCCGACGCGTCATGACGCTCGCGCAGTTGCTCTGAAGGCTCGCCCGACACGCGGTTGACCCGGCGCCCACGCTGCACCGCAGGCCGCGCTTCGATGGCATCGGCCCAACGCAGCACGTGCTTGTAATCCTGCACCGAAAGAAACTCTGCGCCCTCATACAAGCGGCCTTTTACCAGGCCGCCGTACCACGGCCAGATAGCCATGTCGGCGATGGTGTACTCATCCCCCGCGATGTATTCGTGCTCAGCCAGTTGCTTGTCCAACACATCCAGTTGGCGCTTGGTTTCCATGGCAAAACGGTCGATGGCGTATTCGATCTTGGTCGGCGCATAGGCATAGAAATGCCCAAAACCACCGCCCAGATAAGGCGCGCTGCCCATCTGCCAGAACAACCACGACAGGCACTCGGCACGGGCCGCCGGCTCAGTGGGCAGGAACGCGCCGAACTTCTCGGCGAGGTACTGCAAAATCGCCCCGGACTCAAACACCCGAATCGGCTTGGGCCCGCTGCGGTCCAGCAATGCCGGAATCTTCGAGTTGGGATTGACGCCCACGAAGCCGCTGCCAAACTGGTCGCCGTCGCCGATCTTGATCAGCCACGCATCGTATTCCGCACCCGTGTGACCCAGGGCCAACAGCTCTTCCAGCAAGATCGTGACCTTCTGGCCGTTGGGCGTTGCCAACGAATACAGCTGCAGCGGATGACGGCCTACCGGCAATTCCTTGTCGTGGGTCGCGCCGGCGATGGGCCGGTTGATGCTGGCGAAGGTGCCGCCGTTTTGGGTTTTCCAGGTCCAGACCTTTGGCGGTACGTAATCAGTCATGCCACTACTCCTTGGGTTCAATGTTCACTGCCACTAACTTACTGTAGGAGCGAGCTTGCTCGCGAAAAACTCGAGACCGCCGTGTTCGCTCAGGATGCACGCGTTATCGTTAACGACCTTCGCGAGCAAGCTCGCTCCTACAAGTTCTTCTGAGACAATTGGGTCGCGTTCCAGCCGCCACCCAATGCCTTGATCAGCCCTACGTTGGCGCTTAACTGTTGAGTCTGTAGATCCAGCACAGTTCGTTGTGCCTGCAACGACGCTACTTGCGCCGCCACCACATCCAGGTACGCCGCGCCGCCCTGGCGATACCGCGCCAGGGACAAGTCCTCGGCGTACTGCGCGGCAGCCGCCGCATCGCGCTGGTCCACCAGGGCGGTGTCGAGCCCTGCGATGATCGACAGGTTGTTCTCCACCTGCTCGAACGCGGTCAACACTACACCACGATACTTGGCCGCGGCTTCATCGGTGGCCGCCTTGGCGCTGTCGACCCCGGCCTGGCGCGCGCCGCCGTCGAAAATCGTCCCGACCAGTGATGGACCAATCGCCCAGAAAATGTTGGGTGCGCTCAGCAAATGCGCAAACTCGTCACTCTGGAAACCGCCTTGGGCACTCAGGGTGAGGGCCGGGAACCAGGCGGCTTTCGCTACGCCTATGCGTGCATTGGCGGAGGCGATCCGGCGTTCAGCGGCGGCAATGTCCGGCCGGCGCTGCAACAGCGTAGACGGTACACCGGTGGGTACGCTGGGCAAGGCGATATCCGCAACGCTTGGGGCAATCGCGTAGGTCGATGCGGACTCACCCAGCATCGCCGCCATCGAATGTTCGAGCACTGCACGCTGCACCCGGTTCTGGCTCAGTTGCGACTTGACCGTCGACAGTTGGGTACGCGCCCGCGCTACGTCGAGGCCGGAGACGATGCCGCCGCCGTGCAGGCCTTCGGTGAGGCTCAAGGCCTTGGCGTAGGCGTCACTGGTCTGTTGCAGCAACTGGTCTTGCCGGTCGATGCCACGCAGGCGGATGTAGCTGTCGGCCAGTTGCGCCTGCAAGCTCAGGCGTACCGAGGCCAGGTCGGCCTTGGCTGCCTGGGCGTCGCGGGTACCGGCGGCAACGGTGTCGCGCACCCGGCCCCAGAGGTCGACTTCATAGTCCACTTCCACGCCCAGGGTGCCGGAATCATAGACATTCGGCGGGCTGGCCGAGCGCAGCGGGCGCGTGTCCGACTGGCGAATGCGCTGGGCATTGCCCACCCCCGAGACCTTCGGAAACAGCCCCGACTGCGCCTGGACCACGAACGCCTGGGCCTGGGAATAATGGGCCAGTGCCGCGCTCAAGTCCGGGTTGTTTTGCAGCAACTGCTGCTCCATCGCATCCAGTTGCGGGTCCTTGTAGATGTGCCACCAACCGTCGCGGCTCGACTGGTCATTCGGCGTGCCGACGGTCCACGGCCCTTGGGTATGGAACTGCGCGGCCACGGGCACATCCGGCACGTCCAGCGGCGGCGCAAGGTGGCAGGCGCCAAGGCCGAGGGTCGCGGCCAATACCAGGCAAGTACGCTTAGCCATGGGGTTTGGCCTCTGGGGTATTGGCGGCCAGTTGCACGGCATCGTCGTCGGAAAGGCCGTCGGGCGGGGTGTCGATCACCCGGTCGGTGGCGGCGAGGCCGCTGCCGATTTCCACGCTGTCGCCGAAGTCCCGGGCGATGGTCACGGTCTTGAAGTGCACATGATTGTTCGCATCGAGGGTCGCCACGCGCATGCCCTTGTCATCGAATACCAGCGCGCTGGCGGGCAAGCGCAGCACGTCGGTTTGCACCGGCAAGGTGAATTGCACGCTGGTGTAACCACCCGGCAACAGGCGGCTGCCGGGGTTGTCCACCAGCAGTTGCACCAGGGTGCTGCCGGAGGCCGCGTTCACCGCGTCGGCGGTGGCGATCACTTTGGCGGTGAAGGCTTCGCCGCGGTATTCCGGCACGCTGAGGCGCGCCACAGTGCCGACCTTAATTTGCGGCGCAGACGACTGCGGCACCTGCACATACACCCGCAGACGGCTCACATCGGAGACTGCGAACAACTCTTTGCCCGACGCACCACCGGCACTGATCAACGCACCCACATCAGTGGAACGCGCGGTCACCACGCCGGCGAACGGCGCAGTCAAACGCTGGAAGCCCTTGGTGGCAACCAACTGGTCGACATTGGCCTTGGCCGCGACCACTTTGGCCTGCTTGGCCGTCAGGTCGCCGGTGCGTTCATCCACGTCCTGGCGCGACACCGAATCCGAGGAGAGCATCGCCTGCCAGCGCTTGGCCGTGGTGTGTGCCAGCGACTCATCGGCCTGGGCCGAAGCCAGTACAGCCTTCGCTTGCAGCAGTTGCTGATCGAGTTCCGGCGTGTCGATTTCGGCCAGCAGTTGCCCGGCTTTTACGTGGTCGCCAATGTCGACATTCCAGGTCTTGAGGTAGCCATTGACCCGGGCAAAGATCGACGCCCGCGAGTACGCCTCAAGGCGCCCCGGCAGGTTCAACACCGGGCCCTGGGGCTGCACGCTCGGGGTGATCAGTGTCACGCTGGGCAAGGCCTGGGCGTCGGTCCAGGTTTTCAGGTCGCGCGATTCGCTGGCGCGCACACCGATGCCGAACACCACCACGGCGACCAGCACCACCAGCCCCAACACCAGCCAGAGCAGACCACGGGATTTACGGCGGGGTGAACCCGGATTGGAAACGGAAGTGGACATGTCAAACCCCTTGAGTGGCGGTGGTCGCAAGCGTGGCGTGCTGACGCCGCCCGTGCACAAGACTGAAAATCAGCGGAACCAGAAACAACGTGGCAATGGTGGCGAAGGCCAGCCCGCCGATAACCGCGCGGCCCAGCGGGGCGTTCTGTTCGCCGCCCTCCCCCAGGCTCAGGGCCATCGGCGCCATGCCGATGATCATCGAAATCGCGGTCATCAATACCGGCCGCAGGCGGGTAAAGCCGGCTTCCAGCGCCGCCTGCACCGCATCACCGTGCACCGCCAGGCGCTCGCGGCAGAAGCTCACCACCAGGATGGCGTTGGCGGTGGCCACGCCCATGCACATGATCGCCCCGGTGAGCGCCGGTACCGACAGCGGCGTGTGGGTGACAAACAGCATCCACACAATGCCCGCGAGCGCCGCCGGCAAGGCGGTGATGATCACGAACGGGTCAGCCCAGGACTGGAAGTTGACCACGATCAGCAGGTAGATCAGCACCACGGCGCCGAGCAGGCCAAACAGCAAACCACTGAAGGCCGCGTTCATGGTTTGCACCTGGCCCTGCAACAGCACCTTGGAACCGGTGGGCACCTCGCTGGCGTGGGCGGCGATGATCTTCTGGATATCAGCGGCGACTGCGCCGAGGTCGCGGCCCTGGATCGCGGTCAATACCTCGACCACCGGCTGGATATCCGACTGAGTCACCACCGAGTTGGCGTGGCTGCGTTCGATGGACGCCAGGCCGCCGAGGGTCTGGTCTGACGCTGCACCCGCGCTGCCGCTCAACGGCAGGTTATGCAGCGCGGCCAAGGTGTCGAGGCCGTATTGCGGGGTTTGCATCACGATCGGGTAAGACACGCCGTTGGCCGGGTTGAGCCAAAAGGTCGGCGCCACCTGGCTGGAACCGGCGAGGTTAACCACCAGGCTGTTGGTCACATCGCGCTCGTTCAGGCCCACCAACTGTGCTTGCGTGCGGTCCACGTCGATCTTGAAGGTGGGCAGTTGCCGCGACTGCTGGATACGCGCATCCACCACACCCGGCACCCGACGAATTTCCCGCAGCAATGTGCTGGCATAGGTGAAGTTGGCCGGCAGGTTATTCCCGGCAATTTGCACATCCACCGGCGCAGAAGAACCGAAGTTGAGGATCTGCCCGACGATGTCCGACGCCGGGAACGAGAACACGGCATTCGGGAATTCACGGGGCAGTCGCTCACGCAGTTCGCGCATGTATTCGGCGGTGGGGCGATGGCCTTCTTTCAGGCTAATCTGGATATCACTGTCCTGGGAACCGACGGTGCCGGTGTTGTTATAGGCCACGTTGATCCCGCTGATGGCCAGGCCGATGTTGTCGACGATGGCCGCCAATTCCTGCGGGTCGATTACTTTGTGCAGGGTGTTCTCGATCTGCGAGACCAACCGCGCGTTGCTCTCGACCCGCGTACCGATCGGCGCCCGCACATGCAGCAGGATCTGCCCGGAGTCGACCTCGGGGAAGAAGTTGCGGCCCAAAAACGGCACCAGCGCAAACGACACGGCGACAAACGCCAACAGCGCTATCACCACGATACGGCGGTGATGCAACGCACTCTCCAGCGCCCCGTGGTAAACCCCGCGAAACGCTTCGAACTGGCGCTCGAACCCGCGCTGGAATTTCACCAGCGGGTTGCTCGAGGGTGCGACAACAGGTGTGCCGTCCTCATGATGTTCGTGAGGCTTGAGCAGGTAATTGGCGAGGGTCGGCACCAGGGTTCGCGAGAGAATGAACGAGGCGATCATCGCGAAGATCACCGCTTCAGCCATCGGCACAAACAGGAAGCGCGCCACGCCCTCCAGGAAAAACATCGGCACGAACACGATGCAGATACACAGCAAGGACACGAACGCCGGGGTGACGATCTGCGCCGCACCGTCGAGGATCGCCGTCTCCACCGGCTTGCCCTGTTCCAGGTGCCAGTTGATGTTTTCGATGGTCACCGTGGCGTCGTCCACCAGAATCCCCACGGCCAGCGCCAGGCCGCCGAGGGTCATGATGTTGAGGGTTTCGCCAAGCGCCGACAGGGTTGCAATCGACGACAGAATCGCCAACGGGATCGAGGTGGCGATGATCACCGTGGAGCGCCAACTGCCGAGGAACAACAGGATCATCAGGCTGGTCAGCGCCGCCGCAATCACCCCTTCACGGGCCACGCCGCTGATGGCCGAGCGCACGAACAGCGACTGGTCGCCGATCAGGTCGATATTCAGGTTGGGCGGCAAGGCGCCTTTGTTATCGGCCAGTTTGTCCTTGATGCCGGCGATCACCCCAAGGGTCGACGCCGAACCGGTCTTGAGCACCGGCAGCAGCACGGAACGGTTGCCGTTGACGTGCACGATGTTGGTCTGCGGCGGGTTGCCGTCACGCACGGTGGCCACGTCACGAATCAACACGGTGGTGCCGTCGGCGGTCTTGATGGGCAGGTTTTCCAGGTCGTGGAAATCCGTCGGCGAGTTGTTCAGTTGCAGGTTGAATTCGTAGCTGCCGATCTTTTGCGTGCCCACCGGGGTAATCAGGTTCTGGATGGCCAGGGCCGTGGCCACGTCTTGCGCCGAAAGGCCGCGCGCCTGCATCCGCGCCGAGTCGAGGTCGATCTGCACCTGGCGGGTCTTGCCGCCAAACGGGTACGGCAGCGCGGCACCGGGCACCGTGGTCAGCATCAGGCGCACGGTGTTCAGGCCCAGGTCACCGAGTTTCTGTTCGGTGAGCCCTTTGCCGGACAATGCCAACTGCACGATCGGCACCGTCGAGGCGCTGTAGTTGAGCACCAGCGGCGGTGTGGTGCCGGGCGGCAGTTGGCGCAGGATGGCCTGGGATACCGAGGTCACTTGTGCGTTGGCCGTACTGATATTGACCCCCGGCTGGAAGTACACCTTGACGATGCCGAAGCCGTTCAACGACTGCGCCTCGATATGGCGGATGTCGTTGACCGTGGTGGTCAGCACCCGCTCGAACGGCGAGGTGATACGGCCGGCCATCTGGTCCGGTGGCAAGCCGGTGTACTGCCAGATCACGGCAATCACGGGGATGCGAATTTCGGGGAAGATGTCGGTCGGGGTACGCCAGGCCGCAAGCGGGCCCACAATCATGATGAAAATAGCCAATACCAGAAAGGTATAGGGGCGCCGCAATGCGATGCGCACAAGGCTGAGCATAGGTGTGATCCAGACAGGAAGTTGAACACTGAAGGAGGCACTGAACAGTGCTTTCCTCCTGCCCCGCCCGTCTGTAATCCGGGCCAACTGCGCTGACATCCGGTCAAAATAGAGGCATATGCCACGATATAGAATTTAGAGGCATACGCAACTAATTTGTTGCAGCATGTGTCAATATTCATCTTGCCGGATTAACGTTCGGTTAACCCTTTAGCTGTAGCGAGTAACCCGCCCGTGAAATGCGCACCGCCCACCCAGAATAGCCCCAGCACCTGCTCCAACGGAGCCGTGCGGCGCGCGTCCCGCCGTATGGCGCAAATCTATGACGAAGCGTTTGTGCCGTTTGGTTTGAAAGCTACCCAGTATTCGCTGTTGAATCACATTGCCAATGGCGATGCGCCGAAGATGCGTGACTTGGCGCAGTCGTTGGTGATGGATTTGTCGGCGCTGGGTCATACGCTCAAGCCGCTGGTGCGCGACGGGCTGGTGGTGTTGCAGGTGGACGAGTTGGATCGGCGTAGCCGGCGGGTGCTGTTGACGGACGCGGGGCAACGCAAATTTGAAGAGGCGCGGGTGGTGTCCAAACAGATGGCGGTGCGGTTTGATGAGGTGTTTGGTGCTGAGGCGGCCTGCGAGCTGCGCAGGTCCATGGACTTTATTGCGTCTGACGAGTTTGCGCGGGCGTTGTTGGGCAAGGGTGGTTGATTGGGGGCATATCCGTTTCTTCGGTTATGGCCGCTTATGGTTCAGCTCTTACCGCGGCTCACTACTGTAGGAGCGAGCTTGCTCGCGAAGGTCGTTAACGATGACGTTGGCATCCTGAATGAACGCGGCGCCCTCAGGTTTTTCGCTGGCAAGCCAGCGCCTACAAAAGAGCGGCCAAACGCACGTTCAGCCGGATGTGACAATTCTCGGATAAAGCCGACAGGTCTATTTAAGCTAGGGGCCAGAGTTTTAAATAGATCAGTCCCCTTTGTCCCGGAGGCGCAGCATGACCGAAAAACTCGAAGACATTCTGGCCGAAGACCTCGCCGTGTTTTTTTGCGGCATCAACCCGGGGCTGAAGGCCGCCGCCACCGGGCATCACTTTATGGGCAGGAGCAACCGGTTCTGGCGCACGCTGCACCTGGCCGGGTTTACGCCCCATGAAGTACAGCCGGAAAACGACCGGACGATCTTGCAGTACCAGTGCGGACTGACCACGGTGGTGGAGCGGCCGACGGCGCGGGCGGATCAGTTGTCAGCGGATGAATTCAGGGCGGCGGCAGCGCGTTTTGAAAGCAAGATCACGTGCTATGCACCACGGTTTGTGGCGTTTCTGGGGAAGGCGGCGTATGGCGCGTTGACCGGGCAGCGGGAGATTGCGTGGGGGTTGCAGCCGCAGAAATTGGGGGATTCGGCAGTGTGGGTCTTGCCGAATCCCAGTGGGAGGAATCTTGCGTTTACCCTCGACCAGTTGGTGGAGGCGTACCGACAATTGAGGCTGGCATCGGTCAATCCCGGCTAGGGCTCAACCGTTCCCACAAAAAGCTGTAAACCAGAGCCTTCCTGTGTGCAGCCTGTGCATTGTCCGCCGCCCCGCCGTGCCCACCCTCGATATTCTCGTAATACGTCACGTCCTTGCCGGCCTCGATCATCTTCGCCGCCAGCTTGCGGGCGTGGGCTGGATGCACGCGGTCATCGCGGGTCGAGGTCAGGAAAAATACCGGTGGGTAGGCCTTCGCCGGATCAAACAGGTGGTACGGCGAAAACGTCTGGATGTACGCCCACTCTTCAGGCAAGTCCGGGTTGCCGTATTCCCCCATCCACGACGCCCCGGCCAGCAAGTGGTGGTAGCGCTGCATATCGAGTAATGGCACTTGGGAAACGATTGCCCCGAACAGTTCCGGGTATTGGGTCAGCATATTGCCGACCAACAAGCCGCCGTTACTGCCACCCTGCGCGCCCAGGTGCCGGGGTGAAGTGATCCCACGGTCGATCAGGTCTCGGGCCACGGCGGCAAAATCTTCATAGGCGCGCGGACGGTTTTGCTTGAGTGCCGCCTGATGCCAGCGAGGACCGTATTCACCCCCGCCGCGAATGTTGGCAACCACGTACACGCCGCCCTTCGAGAGCCAGGCGCGGCCTACTTCACCGGAGTAGTGCGGCGTCAGGGAAGCCTCGAAACCGCCGTAGCCAGAGAGCAAGGTGGGTGCCGCTCCATCGCGCGGCAAATCCTTCCCATACACCACGAAATACGGCACACGGGTGCCGTCCCTGGAAAGCGCGAAGTGCTGCTCGACAACGTACCGGCTTGAATCGAAGAACGCCGGCAAGGTTTTCAGCGCCTCGGGCGCATGACCTATCTCGGCCAGCGATAAGGTGGTCGGCGTCAGGTAGTCAGTGCTCACCAGCCAGACCGCATCACTGTCGTCGCTGTCCACCGCGTCGGCATCCACCGTGCCCATGTCTGGCGCACCGGTGAATTCGCTGCGCTGCCATCCATTCGCGCCGGGGGTCAGCACACTGAGGCGGTTCTTCACGTGATCGAGTACGTTCAGCACCAGGTGATTCAGGGTCCAGGTAAAACCGGTCAGCGAGGTGCTGTTTGTGGGGGTGAACAGCACCTCGAAATCACGCTGGCCCGCCATGAAGCGATCAAACTTGATCGCCAGCAACGAGCCGGACACAAACCCCTCGCCCAGCCCCCAGTCATCGCGCAGTTGCAACAGCAGCCAGTCTTTATGCACCGACTTTTCAGCCGAGTTCGGCGCGTCGATTTTGCTTAACTGGCCGTCGTTGCCACGCAGGTATAGCTCATTGTTGTAGAACGCCAGCGTGCGGCTGACGAAGTCACGCTCATAGCCGGGCGTGTCGTCGTGCATCGCCGCGATGTACATGTCATCCAGCGTGCCTTCGTAGACAACGCTGGCGGCGCTCAACGGCGTACCGCGCTGCCACTGTTTGACGATGCGCGGGTAACCGGAATGGGTCATCGTCCCTTCGCCAAAATCGGTGAAGACATAGACGTTGTCACGGTCAATCCAGCCCAGGCCGCCCTTGGACTCTGGCAACTGGAAGCCGTCTTCGACCCAGGTTTTACTCGCCAGATCAAACTCGCGGATGACACCCGCATCCGCCCCGCCGCGCGACAACTCCAGCAAGCAGCGCTGGTAGTCCGGGCGCAGGTAGTTAGCACCGTGCCACACCCAGTTTTCGCCCTCGGCGGCGTTCAATGCATCAAGGTCCAGCAACGTTTCCCAGGCGGGCTGCGCCTTGCGGTACTCCGCCAGCGTGGTGCGGCGCCACAGGCCCCGTGGGTGAGCGGCGTCCATCCAGAAGTTGTAGTAGTAGGCGCCGACCTTGTCGACGTGGGGGATATTGCTGTCCGAGTCCAGAATCTCCAGCACTTCGGCTTTGATGTGCTTGAAGCTGTCGGATCTGGCCAGGCGGTCTTCGGTCTTGAGGTTCTGTGCCTGTACCCAGTCCATTGACCGCGTGCTGTCGACATCTTCAAGCCATTGGTAAGGATCGGGAGTGGTTTCGGGAGGTTTTGACATGTTCGAATCCTGTCGAAAAATAGCAATGGATAGCGCATAGGGTGCCCAACTTTGACGTTCTTTGTGCGATAAAAAAAGCAGGCAACCGGGTGCGCTACCCAATCTGACAAGCGATACAGGGGGACGCTGGTGCGGGCCGTTACGAAAGGAGAACAGCCGGCTCAGACATCGTCACCCGGTTCTTCACGCTCGAACGCTCCTGCATCCTGGCGTACCACGCCAGCAGCGCTTCGCACTCGGCGGGCACGGCCAACTCCACCAACTGGGCAAAGATCAACCCCCCAATAACGGTGATATCGGCCATGGAAAACACCTCCCCCGCAACGAATGGCTGGTGTTTTAGAACCTCGTTGAAATAGTGCATGCCCCTAAGCGCCTTATCGCGCTGACGAAAGCCCCACTCGGCGTTTTGATACAGCTCGACATCCGGCCCGAGCCCGGGCGTGGCATGGTGGAAATACACACTGATCGCGTCGAGCAACTCAAGCTCCGCGCGCTTGCTCATCATGTGAATCACGCCCTTTTCCTTCGGGGTTCTGCCCGTCAGTACGGGATTGCCATCCAGCGCGTCCAGGTACTCGGTAATGGCCGTGCATTCGCCAATGAAGGTGCCGTCGTCCAGTTCAATCACTGGCAGCGTGCCCGAATAGTTTTTGGCGAGAAAATCAGCCGTCTTGTGCTCGCCTTTCCACAGGTCTACCGAGACAAACTCGGCGCGCGCCTGCAGGTTTTTCTCAGCCAACGCGATACGTACTCGCGCCGGATAGGGGCCGGTGTGCCAATCGTAAATCTTGAAGTGAGTGCTCATGTCAAATCTACCTATCTATCAGTTGATAGACAAAAGCTAGAGGTTTAAAATTTAACGGTCAAGCGCTATTTTTCGCTTAACATGCGCAGCCATTGATACAGCGAGGCAGTGAAGTGAGCTCAAACCATCGGGAATCGATTCTGGCCGCCGCCAGGAACGCCGCACAGTCGCATGGCTACAGCGGTCTGAATTTTCGTGACCTGGCACAAGTGGTCGGTATCAAGAGTTCGAGCATCCACTATCACTTCCCGACCAAAGGCGACCTCGGCGCCGCCGTCGCCCGCCGCTATTGGGAAGACACCGCCGCTGACCTGGACGCCATGCTGGCCGAAACGGCGGACCCGCTGCAGTGCCTGCACGCGTATCCCAACGTGTTTCGCAGGTCCCTGGAGAACGATAACCGCCTGTGCCTGTGCAGCTTCATGGCTGCCGAATATGCTGACTTGCCGGAGCCCGTGAAGACCGAAGTGCAGGCCTTTGCCGATATCAATGTGGCGTGGCTGAGCAAGGTTCTGGTTGCTGGGAAAGTGGTCAAACCCGCAGACAGTGACAACCGGGGCCGGGCGATTTTCGCGGCAGTAGCCGGCGCCCAGTTGATGGCGCGGAGCCGCTCGGATATCGCGCTTTATGATGGGTTGATCGAGAGCTATCGGCAGGCGGGGTTGCTGCCCGCTTAGAGCTTTATGATCCAGGGTAGCTCGTCAGAACTTGCTTGCTTCTGCTCATATAGCCTTGACCTTGATGTAGCTATAGGGTTCAGGCTGCACAAAATCACGGAGGTTTTGGCCATAAGCAAGCAGCAGGATCAGGATTATCTAAGACGCACATCGATACTCGACTTCGACGCGGGCAACATCACTCAGCTCATCGACGCGCGCGGCTGGCGCCAACTGCCGCAGGAACAGGCTGCGAGAGCCGTCTACGAATTCTGTCGCGATGAGATCCTTTTCGGCTACAACGCCGGCGCCGACAGCCTGCCGATGTCCGCTATCCTTGAAGAAGGCTTGGGCCACTGCAACACCAAGTCGACGCTGTTGATGGGATTGCTGCGTGCGCTGGCCATTCCCTGCCGGCTGCGTGGTTTCACTATCGACAAGCGCCTGCAAAAAGGGGCAATGACACCCTTTGTCTACTTCATGTCGCCGAAGGAAATTCTTCACACCTGGGTCGAAGTCCGCCTGCACGAACGCTGGGTTGTGCTTGAAGGTGTGATTCTGGACGAGCAATACCTGCGTGCGGTGCAAAACAAGTTCAGCAATTGCCAACACGCCTTTCTCGGCTATGCGATAGCAACCCCTTGCCTGGCCAAGCCGGCAGTGCAATGGACGGGACGGGACACCTTTATCCAGCGCGAAGGCATTGCGCGGGAACTTGGGGTGTGGGCCTCGCCCGACGAGTTCTATACCGAGCACAAGACCAACCTGAACGGTTTGAAGGGCTGGCTGTACCACCGTTTTTTTTACAAGGTACTTAACAATAACGTGCGCCGTATCCGCGAGGAGGCACACGACAGCACTGCGTTGAGCCGCACCTGCGAGCATCGTGAGCCCCCACGCTCGTCGAATTGATAAGTGAGCGGTCTCTTTGCAAATCACGCTATGCGCCAGGATTGCCGGGGCAAATCCCAGGCAAAAAAAAGCCTGCATCTCTGCAGGCTTTTTCTAACGTCTGGCTCCACGACCTGGACTCGAACCAGGGACCCAATGATTAACAGTCATTTGCTCTACCAACTGAGCTATCGCGGAATGCGCCGTATGTTACTGATTGAAAAGGAGAAGTCAAGCATTTAATGTTTCCCGGTCATTCCTCATTCAACTGCTCGACCACACCCCTGCCCTTCAACTGAGCCAACTGCTCAGCCGACAAGCCCAGACGCTCACCCAACACCTCATCGGTATGCTGCCCCAACATCGGCGCCGGCCTTACATACTCCACCGGTGTGCCCGACATCTTGATCGGGCTGCCGACCATGGCGAACTCCGGATTCTTTGGGTGCGGGATCTTCACCATCAACCCACGGGCAATCACCTGAGGCTCTTCCAGCGATTGCGCGATGCTGTTGATCGCGCCCACCGGCACCTTCGATGCGTGAATACTCGCCACCCACTCGTCCGCCGTGCGCCCCAGAAAGTGCGCCGACAACAGCTCGACAATCTCGGCCCGATGCGCGACCCGATCGGCATTGCGCCGAAAGCGTGGATCGTCCGGCAGGTGCGGCAGGCCAATGCTGCTGCACAGCGCAACAAACTGGCTGTCGTTGCCGCAGGCAATAATGAAGTCGCGGTCTGCCGCGCGGAATACCTGGTACGGCACGATGTTGGCGTGGGCGTTGCCGTAACGCTCGGGTACCTTGCCCGAGGCCAGGTAGTTCATGCTCTGGTTGGCCAAGGTTGCCACTTGTACGTCCAGCAGTGCCATGTCGATGTGTTGGCCGACGCCGGTGCGTTCGCGGCTGAGCAATGCGGCCTGGATGGCGACGGTGGAATACAGGCCGGTCATCAGGTCGGAGAACGCCACGCCGACTTTTTGCGGGCTGCCGCCGGGCAGGTCGTCACGCTCGCCGGTGATGCTCATCAGGCCGCCGATGCCCTGGATGATGAAGTCGTAGCCGGGCTCTTCGGCACGCGGGCCGGTCTGGCCGAAGCCGGTGATGGAGCAGTACACCAGCCGAGGATTGATCTCGGCCAGGGTCGCGTAATCCAGGCCATAACGGGCCAGGGAGCCGGCCTTGTAGTTTTCGATCAGCACATCGGAACTGGCCGCCAGGGCCCGCACCAGTTCCTGCCCTTCGCTGCTGGCAAGGTCGATGGCCACGGATAACTTGCCGCGATTAGTGGACTGGTAATAAGACGCCTGCCCGGACGACTCGCCGGTGTCTGTCTTCATCCACGGCGGGCCCCAGCCGCGGGTATCGTCACCGCTTTGCGGCCGTTCGATCTTGATCACTTCCGCGCCCAAGTCAGCCAACACCTGGCCACACCAGGGCCCGGCCAATACCCGGCTTAAATCCAGCACCCGCAAACCTGTCAATGCACCCATTATTCTTGTCCTGTGATGAATCGAAATCAGCCGACTGCCGGCTCTTCATGACGCAGGGAAATCCCCAGCACGGCACGCCGCCGCAGCCAGGGGCTGGGGCGATAACGCGGGTCGTGGGTGAGTTCGCTCATACGCTGCAAAATCGTGAGGATGCGCCGTGGCCCAAGGGCATCGCCCCAGGCGAGCGGCCCTTGTGGATAACCCAGGCCAAGTTGCACCGCCTGGTCGATATCGCTAACACTGGCGATGCGTTGCTGGGCGATGTCGCAGGCCAGGTTGACCACCATCGCCAAAGTACGCTGGGCGACGAAGCCGACGCTGTCGCTGATCACCGTCACGCCCACACCGTCACGGGCGAGCAGCGCGTGGGCGGCGTCGCGCATGGCGCTGGAGGTCAGCGGGTTTTGCATCAAGGTGCGATGGCGCGACAGGTCGGTCAGCAGATCGATGCACAAGGTGTGCGCCGGGTCGGTGTGGAAGCGCTCGCTGGCCGACGTGGCGTCGAGGCCGTAAGGCGCCAGCAGGCACAACGCGTCAGGCGAAGGCTGCGCCGCGCTTTCAAGGTGCGCGCCCAATTCGATCACCAAGGCGCTGAGGCGCTCGTAGTCTTCGGCGTTTTCGGTGGCGATCCACACCGGCGGCAGTGCCTTCACTGAAGGTACTGGCTGCGGTTGCGGACCGTCGACCACCTGGCCATTTTCATAACGGTAGAAGCCCTGCCCGCTCTTGCGGCCCAGGCGCCCGCCCACCAGCATCTGCCGGGTCAGCGGCGACGGCTTGTAGCGCGCTTCTTGATAGAACTGGTCGTAGATCGACTCCATCACCGGGTGGGAAACGTCGAGCCCGGTGAGGTCGAGCAGTTCCAGCGGGCCCATGCGAAAGCCTGCGCCTTCACGCAGGATACGGTCGATATCGCCGCGCTCGGCAATGCCTTCATCGAGCATCTTCAAGGCTTCGGTGCCATACGCGCGGCCGGCGTGGTTGACGATAAAACCCGGGGTGTCCTTGGCGCGCACGCCGCGATGGCCGGTGCGAGCGACGAAGGCCAGCAGGTCATTGCCGACCTTCGGCGCGGTGGCCAGGCCATCGATCACTTCGACGACGCGCATCAACGGCACCGGGTTGAAGAAGTGCAGCCCCGCCACCCGCCCAGGGTGTTGGCAGCCGGTGGCAATGGCCGTGACCGACAGCGATGAGGTGTTGGTGGCGAGGATGCAGCCCGCGCTGACAACGCCTTCGAGTTGCTGCAACAGGCCGCGCTTGGCATCGAGGTTTTCGACGATGGCTTCCACCACCAAATCGCAATCGCGCAACGCCTCAACCGTGGCGGCCACTTGCAGGTTCGCAAGCGTTGTGTCCATCGCCGCGTGGGTGATCTTGCCCTTGGCGGCCAGCTTCGAAAGCGTGGCGCCAAGGTTATCCCGAGCGCTTTGCGCCGCACCGTCACGCGCGTCGAACAAGCGCACCAACACACCCGCCTGCGCGGCAATCTGTGCAATCCCGGCGCCCATCACGCCGGTGCCAACCAGGCCCATGATCTTGATTGAATCAGTCATGTTCATTCCCCCAGGTAGTTCGCGGTGCGTTTTTCGAAGAACGCCGCGGCGCCCTCCTTCTGGTCTGCCGAATCAAACAGCAGTTGGAAGGCCTTGCGCTCCAATACCAGCGCGCTTTCCAGCGGCAGGTCGGCACCGGCAAGCATCACTTCCTTGATCTGTTCCACCGCCAGCGGCGGCAATGCAGCAATGTGCGCAGCCAGTTCCAGGGCGCGGGGGATGGTTTGATCGTCTGCCACCACTTCGCTGAGCATGCCCATGGCCAGGGCTTCCGGCGCCTTGACCATGCAGCCGGTCAACGCGATGCGCATGGCCTGGAACTTACCCACGGCGCGCACCAGGCGCTGGGTGCCTCCGGCGCCCGGCATCAGGCCCAGCTTGACCTCGGGCTGGGCGAACCGCGCCGACTCACCGGCGACGATCAGGTCGCAATGCATGGCCAACTCACAGCCGCCGCCTAAGGCAAAACCATTCACTGCGGCGATCACCGGCTTCGGGCAGCGGCTGATGGCTTCCCACAAATACTCGGTGTGCCGGCGGTACATCTCGATCGGGCTGGCGCTGGCGAACTCCTTGATGTCGGCACCGGCCACGAAGAACTGATCGCCGCCGGTGAGCACGATGGCGCGCACATCACGACGTTTGGCCAGGGCACGAAAATGCTCCGCCAGCTCTTCGCGAACCTGGGCGTTCAAGGCGTTTTTCACTTCAGGACGGTGGATGCGTACCACGGCGACGCCATTGTCCTGGACGTCGAGGTGCACCACGGGTTGGTCAAGGCTGGCCACATGTTCTCCTGCTGCAATGTTCTTGTTAGTTCGGATATCGCTAGTTTCGCTATGCGAAACAACATTCCGTATTTAGCGATAATCATAAGGACCGAGCCGTCGCGATGTAAACGTAAAAACCTGACCACCCCGTAAATCTGGCTATAACTCGTTGTTTAGAAGGGTTTTATTAAACAAAAATACAATCACCAGGCAAGTTGCTTAGTTTCGCTGTGCGGAATACAATTTTGTTTTGTTGATTTTCTAAAAAAAGGGGGACTAACATGCGCCGTCGAAACAGGGACCCGAACACACCCGAAGCACCTGCCGGCAACCACGCGTTCGAGCACTTGCTGATCGACCCAATGAATGCCGACGAGGAGGAAGACAAGGACCGCCAGTTCGTCACCGCCCTGGCGAGGGGCCTGGAATTGCTGCGCTGCTTCACCCCCAGCGAAAGCGTGTTGGGTAACCAGGAGCTGGCGCGCAAGACCGGGCTGCCAAAGCCGACGATCACGCGGATGACCCACACGCTGACCCGCTTGGGCTACCTCAAGCACCTGCCGCAGTCGGGCCGGTATCAGTTGGATGTAGGGGTAATGGCGTTCGGTTACGCGATGCTTTCCAACCTGTCGGTGCGGGCCGTGGCCCACCCGCTGATGGAGACGATGGCCAAGTACGCCCAGGCCGCCGTGGCGATGGCCACGCGGGACCGCCTGGACATGGTTTACCTGGACGTGGTCCAGGGCGAAGCGAACATGACCATGCGCCGCCAGGTCGGTACGCGGTTGCCGTTGCACTTGAGTTCCGCAGGCCGCGCCTGCCTGGCAGCGATGCCGGAAAACGAGCGGGAATTTATCCTCGACCATATCCGCCAGCGTCATCTGGAGGACTGGCCGGGAATCAGGAAGGGCCTGGAACGCGCCTTCCGCGATTACACCGACTTCGGCTACTGCATGTCGATCGGTGAGTGGCACCGCGATGTAAACGCCATCGCCGTACCGCTGCTGCATGCACAACATGGGCTGCTGACGTTCAACTGTGGCGGACCGAGTTTTCACCTTTCCCGGGAGAAACTCGAGGACGACATCGGGCCCCGTCTCAAGCACATGGTGAACAACATCGAGGCCGCCGCCCGCTAGACAGATCGGTGCAGGGCCTCGGCAGATTGACTTTCAACAGGCCTGCCGAACGGGCCGCTGAGGAATGCACATGATCCGAGACCCCGAAACGCTTCACCTGTTGCTGGAAACCCTCCAGCAGTTCGTCAACGAAGCGCTGATCCCACGGGAAAACGAGCTGGCCGAGACCGACGACGTGCCGGCGGATATCGTCAGCCAGTTCCGCGAGTTGGGCCTGTTCGGCCTGACCCTGCCCGAAGCCTACGGCGGCCTCGGGCTGACCATGGAAGAAGAGGTCAACGTGGCCTTTGAGCTGGGGCGCACCTCGCCGGCATTCCGCTCCTACTTCGGCACCAACAACGGCATCGGCTCCATCGGCATTCTGCTGGACGGCACCGAGGCGCAGAAACAGCACTACCTGCCCAAACTGGCCAGCGGCGAACTGCTCAGCTCGTTCTGCCTGACCGAACCGGACTCGGGCTCCGACGCCGCCTCGTTGAAAACCACGGCGGTGCGCGACGGTGATCACTACGTCATCAACGGCACCAAGCGCTTTATCACCAACGCCCCTCACGCCGGGATTTACACGGTGATGGCGCGCACCAACCCGGACATCAAGGGCTCGGGCGGCATCAGTGCGTTTATCGTCGAGCGCAATACGCCGGGACTGTCCCTGGGCAAGCGCGACCACAAGATGGGCCAGAAAGGCGCCCACACCTGCGACGTGATTTTCGACAACGTGCGAGTGCCGGCCGACCAGTTGATCGGTGGTGTTGAAGGCGTGGGGTTCAAGACGGCGATGAAGGTGCTCGACAAGGGTCGCCTGCACATCGCTGCCGTCAGCGTCGGGGCTGCCGAGCGCATGCTCAACGATGCCCTGAATTACGCCCTGGAGCGCAAGCAGTTCGGCCAGCCGATTGCCGAGTTCCAGCTGATCCAGGCGATGCTCGCCGACAGCAAGGCCGAGATCTACGCCGCCCGCTGCATGGTGGTGGACGCGGCGCGCAAGCGTGACGAAGGCCTGAACATCGGCACCGAAGCGTCCTGCTCGAAGATGTTCGCCACCGAAATGTGTGGCCGCGTGGCCGACCGTTGCGTGCAGATTCATGGTGGTGCCGGGTATGTGAGCGAGTACGCCATCGAGCGCTTTTATCGCGATGTGCGCTTGTTCCGGCTGTATGAAGGCACCACGCAGATCCAGCAGTTGGTGATCGCCCGCAACATGATTCGTGAGGCCAAGCGCTAAACCTGAGAACCACACAGATCACATGTGGGGGCGGGCTTGCTCGCGAAAGCGGTGCGTCAGTCGATGCATCCAGTGGCTGATACACCGCATTCGCGAGCAAGCCCGCTCCCACATTTTGATCGTGTTCCAACCGCATTACCGCAACACCCATAACTTGTGCCCTAACAACTACAACAAGGTATCGCTATGGAAGTCGCCGCTTCGGCGGGCGCGTTGTCGCCCGCGAAAAACAACCTGTGGATCATCGTTTTCATCTTCTGCTTCCTCGGCCTGCTGATCGATGGCGCAGACCTGATGCTGCTGTCCTACAGCCTCAGCAGCCTCAAGGCCGAGTTCGGCCTGACCAGCGTCGAAGCCGGCAGCCTGGGCAGTTTCACCCTGGCCGGGATGGCCATCGGTGGGATTTACGGCGGCTGGGCCTGTGACCGTTTTGGCCGGGTGAAAACCGTGGTCTGGAGCATCGTGCTGTTCTCCGCCGGCACCGCAGTTCTGGGCATGACCCACAGCTATTGGCAGTTCGCCGGAACACGCTTTTTCGCCTCCCTCGGCTTGGGCGCGCTGTATGTCGCGTGCAACACCCTGATGGCCGAGTACGTGCCGACCCGCTACCGCACCACCGTGCTCGGCACCCTGCAGGCCGGGTGGTCGGTGGGTTACATCGTCGCCACCTTGCTCGCCGGCTGGATCCTGCCCAACCACGGCTGGCGCTGGTTGTTCTACGTGGCGATCATCCCGGTGATCCTCGCCGTGCTGATGCAGCGCCTGGTGCCGGAGCCGCAAGCCTGGGTCAAGGCCCAGGCCGAGCGCGCCCGGGCAAAGGCCGAGGGCATCAAGCGCGTCTCGGCGAAGAAGCCCGACGGCATGTTCAAGCTGATCTTCAGCGACCCGAAAGCCAGCCGCATGTTCATCCTCTGGGCGCTGACCGCAGGCTTCCTGCAGTTCGGCTACTACGGCGTGAACAACTGGATGCCGTCGTACCTGGAAGGCGAATTGGGGATGAACTTCAAGTCGATGACCAGCTACATGGTCGGCACCTACGCGGCGATGATTTTCGGCAAGATCCTCGCAGGGCTCGCGGCAGACCGCCTCGGCCGGCGCCTGGTGTTCGCAGTCGGTGCACTGGGCACGGCGATTTTCCTGCCGGTGATCGTGCTGTTCCAGAGCCCCGACAACATCCTGTGGATGCTGATTGTGTTCGGCTTCCTGTACGGCATTCCCTACGGCGTGAACGCGACCTACATGACTGAAAGCTTCGAAGCGAAGTTTCGCGGTTCGGCAGTGGGCGGGGCCTACAATATTGGCCGAATTGGCGCAGCGGTGGCACCGGCAGCCATTGGGTTCCTGGCGTCCCATGGCTCGATCGGCGTAGGATTTTTGGTGATGGGCGGCGCGTACTTTATCTGCGGGGTGATCCCGGCGCTGTTTATCCGCGACAAGCAGTTTGATCCGCAAAAACAATAAGCCCCACGCCGGGGCCATCGGCAACGCGGCCCCGGCTATAAGACGTGCGGCAGTTATACCCTCCGGCAAACGGGGCTAGACTGTACGTTAGTCCTACGGAACTGAAGGAACAGTAAGACGCTCTCACCCAGCCTGTAAGACAGTTTTGTGCTTAGAGGCTCATTCGCTTATGAAAACACCGACCCAGACCAACGCAATTGACTTCGACAGCGCCAAATTGCAACGCCTGGGCTTTGGTCAGCCTTCTTTACTCCCGCGACGCCCCGCCACTGTCGCCCAACTTCGCCAGCAACTGGGCATGCACTTGCAAACCAGCCTGGAGCCGGAGCACATCCTTGCGTTGTTCTTCCGCGAGATCCAACGCCTGGTGCCGCTGGACGCCCTGCAATACCGTCACGAAGCCAGCGACCTGCGCCTGGAATATGGCCACCGTGGTCATCATTCGGTGAGCTATGCCCTCAGCCACGACGGCGAGCACCTCGGCGAGCTGGTGTTCCGGCGCAATCAACGCTTTCTCGAAGATGAGTTGGCCAACCTGGAATCCCTGCTGGCCACCCTGCTCTACCCGATGCGCAACGCTCTGCTCTACCGCGCCGCGACCCGCAGCGCCCTGCGCGACCCGCTGACCGAAACCGGTAACCGCGTCGCCATGGACCAGACCCTGCAACGGGAAATCGACATGGCCCGCCGGCACCTGCAGCCGCTGTCCTTGTTGATGCTGGACATCGACCACTTCAAACACATCAACGACAGCCACGGCCACGCCACGGGCGACAAGGTGCTCAAAGCGGTGGCCGCCTCGATCAAGGGCCAGCTGCGCAATGTGGACATGGTGTTTCGGTTTGGCGGGGAAGAGTTTTTGATCCTGCTGTCCAACACCGGCCGGGATGCGGCGTCGATGGTCGGTGAGCGCCTGCGCCAGGCGGCACAGGCCCAGGATTATTGGGCGGATGATGAACGTATCGAATTGACGGTGAGCCTGGGTTGCTCGACCTTGTTGGCGGGAGAGTCCGCCGAGAGCGTGTTGCGACGGGCGGACAACGCCTTGTATGTGGCTAAGCGCGAAGGCCGCAATCGCCTGGCAATGGCGGGGTAACCGCTTTACTTCACAGTAGCCCCGCCATCACACCGTTTACGCCTCGCTGGCAACCCGTTCCGGTTGTTTGCGGGTGGTGGTCACCGACTTTTCCAACTGCATGCAGCGTTCCAGGAACAGGTACATGTAGTCGTAGCTCTTGCACACCGCCTGACGCAGCTCTACCTGCAGTTCCTTGATCGGGTTCATGCCGGCCAGGGTGCAGATGATTTCCAGCGCTTCCCACGGGTGAGCGTCATCGTACTGGGCATGCATCTTCAGCCACTTCATGGCGCGCTTGCGGTCTTCCTCAGGGAAAGCCGCGGCATACACGCCCGTGGAACACACCACGGCAGACCACTCCCCAGTGGCCCCTTCGATGGCGTAGTTGGTAGCGGCAATCGCGACAATCAGCGAATCGGCCGAGCTGGTGTGCCAGCACCAATGGCTCAGTGCATGCAGCTCCGGCGGAACTTCCTGTGCCTGCAACTCTTCCAGGCTGACGCCATGGGCACGGGACCAATGCACCCAATAATCGGCGTGGTTGAGTTCCACCCGAATATTGCGCATCAGCCAGCGGCGCGCCATGTCCTCCCCAGGATGGCGGGCAAATTTGGTCTTGGTGAGGTTCTGTGCCATGTACAAGGCAAACTGTTCAACCACTGGCCAGCCACCAATCAGGTAGTGGCGCATGGTCTTGGCGCTGAGCTTGTTATCGCGCATGCGCTGGTACAGTTCGTGTTCGACAACGCGGCGCTTGCTCTCGCTACAGTCCTGGATCAGCTGTTGCGCCCAGGCGGGGTAACTCGAGGCTTCCATAAGCGGGCCGGTTCTGTTGAATGTGTCGATCACTGTCGGGCTCCTTTTGATGTGTGATATGTACAGACCAGCAAATGTTTCATCGGAACGTGCCAGGCGCCTTGAATAACAGAGGCTGCGGTCGCACAGGTCGACACTGCAAACTATCAAAGGTAAACAACTGCGGTCGCTCGATCAGGTATCCCTGAGCGTAGTCGACCCCGATCTCAAGCAAGGCTTGTTCGATCTGGGGTGTCTCGACAAATTCGGCAATTGTGCGCTTACCCATGACATGACCGATGTGATTGATCACTTCGACCATAGCGCGGTTAATCGGGTCGTCCAGCATATCCTTTACGAAACTTCCATCGATCTTCAAGAAGTCTACAGGTAAATGTTTAAGATAAGCGAACGAGGACATCCCGGCACAGAAGTCATCCAGCGAGAAATGGCACCCTAACTCTTTGAGCTCGTTGATAAAACGAATTGCACTGCCCAAATTCGCGATAGCGCTGGTTTCTGTAATTTCAAAACAAATCATTTCTGGCGGGATGCCATAAGCGCTGAATTGCTCACGCAGGAACCCGAGAAAGTCTTCATCGCCGATGGTAATGCCTGAAAGATTGATCGCACACATGGCCATGGGCCGGCCCGGGCGCTCGCGCATGCAGCTGGAGACGATCTTGAATACGTTCTCCACCACCCAGCGGTCCAGGGATGTCATCAACCCGTAACGTTCGGCGGCCGGGATAAAACTGTCCGGCAAAATGATCCGCCCCGCCTCGTCGTGCAGGCGCAGCAGGATTTCGATGTGCCCATCGCCGTGCTCGGTGTGCCCCAGGGGCGCGATTTCCTGGGCGTACAGGCAAAAACGGTTCTCTTCCAGCGCCATATGCAGGCGCTGCACCCAGGCCATCTCACCAAAACGCAGGGACAACTCCGAGTCATCGGCGTGATACACCTGAACCCGGTTGCGACCCTTCTCCTTGGCCATGTAGCACGCCATGTCGGCGGCCCTCAGCGAGGTTTCCAGGGTGGTCGGGGCTTGGGTGATGTGTACCAGGCCAATGCTCACGGTGGTGACAAACGGCCGGCCCTTCCACACAAAATGCAGGCTTTGCACGGTATGGCGCAGGCTTTCGGCGATTTTTTCCGCCACCGGCGCCGGGCAATTTTCCAGCAGGATGCCGAACTCGTCGCCGCCCAGCCGGGCCAGGGTGTCGCCTTCACGCAGGTCCGACTGCAACAGCGCACAGATATGCCGCAACAGCTCATCCCCCGCGGCGTGCCCGCAGGTGTCGTTGACCAGTTTGAACTGGTCCAGGTCGAGGAACATCAAGGCATGGCGCCCAGCTTGCTGGCGCCCGACGTTATGCAGCACCTGCTCCAGGCGGAACTCAAACTCGCGCCGGTTGGCAAGGCCAGTCAAGGCGTCGTGGGTTGCCTGCCAGGACAGGTTGGCGATGTACTGGCGTTCCTGGGTCATGTCGTGCAGCACCAGCACCGCACCGCTGACTTTGCCGGCACTGCGGATCGGCGCGCCCACCAGGGTGACGGACACAGTGGTGCCATCCAGGCGCTGGATCAGCTTTGAATGCTCGCTGCCCCCGCCGAGCTGGCCGGCCAGTATGCGTTCGATCAGGGTAAAACCGTCGGCCTGGGCGTTTTCGTCCAGCAGGTTGAACAGCGCCGCCAGCGGCAGCCCCTGGGCCTGGGCGGCTTTCCAGTGGGTCAGGGCTTCGGCAGCCGGGTTCATATACGCAATGGCGCCATCGACGTCGGTGGTGATCACTCCGTCGCCAATCGACTCCAGGGTGATCTGCGCCCTTTCCTTCTCCAACTGCAAGGCGTCGGCAAACGCGTGCCGCTGGGCCAGCAGCTTGTGCGTGCGCAACAGCGCCAGCACGATCAAGCCCAATGCCGTGGCCAGGTTGGTCACCAGCAGCAGGCGCAGAATCATCCGCGAGCCTTCACCCAAGGCATCGCTGAAGGCTTTAGCGGCCGGGGTCACGCCGTCATTGATGGCAAAAATCCGCTCCTTCCAGGCGTGCACGTCGGCGCTGCTGACCTGATTGGCCAGGATCGCCCCGTGCATCTCCTGAGCCAGGTCGTCGAGTTGCACCAGGTAGCCATCGCCCACCGTCCACAGTTCGATGGCCTTTTCCAGGTAACTGAAATGGCGAAAGTTGAGATACAGCCAGATCAGGCTGGAAACGTCGTCACGGTGGTTGCCGCCCTTGAGGATGCCCAGGCGTGCCGCGGTCAGGTCCGGGGTCGAGCGGTCCAGAGCCACCCGCAGCTCATGCCCGCCCTGAGGTACGGCAATCGCGTTCTGGTATTTGAGGAAGGTGGCTTCGTCGCGGTTATCGGCGTACAGCGTGAGGTAAAAGATCGCGTCTTTCTGGCCCTTGGACCACAGGCTTTCGCCCGCCACGTAGCCGCGCACCGCTGAGAGCACGTAGAGACTGACGCAGCCTAACAATGCCTGGAACAGTACAACGGCGATAAAAGGCCACACAATGCCCAATAACCGAGGGGTTCCGAGAGTCTGCTTTTGCTTCATGAGGTCCCTTGCACATGCACAACTAAAATACGCACGCGAGTGAAAACCGCTCCTGCTAGCTCAGCGTAGGCTAAATCACCGCACTTGTTGCAAGTGTCCGTAAAGTTTGGCGTACAGGCCACCGTCGGCAATCAGCTGCTGATGGTCGCCATCTTCGGCAATATGCCCGCCATCGAACACTAATACCCGATCCGCCTGTTTCACTGCCGACAGCCTGTGGGCGATGATCAAGGTGGTACGGCCACTGAGAAACCGCGCCAGCGCCTGATGCAGGTTGTATTCGGTCGCCGCATCCAGGGCCGAGGTGGCTTCGTCGAGTATTACCACTTTTGGCTCCGCCAGCACCATCCGTGCAATGGCCAGGCGCTGACGTTGGCCACCGGAGAAGCGTACGCCGGAGCGCCCGACCACGCTGTCCAGGCCCAATGGCAGTGCCTTGACGGTCGCATCCAGCTGGGCAATTTCCAGCGCCTGCCAGCACGCCTGGTCACTGCGTTCACGCCCCATGGTCAGGTTGGCGCGCACCGTGTCGTTGAACAGCGCCGGGTGTTGCAGCACCACGGAGACATTCTCGCGAATCGTCTCCAGGCCGATTTCCTGCTGGGTCAAACCACCAAAACGGATGCTGCCGGCCTGCGGCGTATACAGCCCCAGCAACAGCTGCACCAGGGTACTTTTGCCGCCGCCGCTGGCGCCGACAATCGCGACTTTTTCACCCGGGGCAATGTTCAGGTTCAGTTGGTCGAGCACCAACTCTTCGCCGTAGCCGAAGTTCAGGCCGCGAACCTCGATGCCAACGGTCTCACGCCCGGTAAACGGATCGGCGCCACCCGCGTATTGCGGCTCGTCGGCGCGGGCCAGCAGTTCGTTGATCCGCGTCAGCGCCCCGCCCGCCGCGTAATAGGCATATTGCAGATTCAGCAGTTGTTCCACCGGGCTGATCATGAACCACAGGTAACTGAACACCGCGAGCATCTGGCCGATGGACAGGTCGGAAAACAGCACCGTCAGCATCGCCGCCGCGCGGAAGATGTCGATACCGAACTGGAACAGCAAGCCACTGGCGCGGCTGGAGGCGTCGCTTTTCCACTGGGAATTGACCGCAAAGTCCCGCACTTCCTGGGCACGCTGGCCCAGGCGGCCGAGGAAAAAGCCCTGGCGGTTGCCGGCGCGCACTTCCTGGATCGCATCGAGGGTTTCGGTGAGGGCCTGGGTAAACCGCGACGTACTGTCGTTTTCCAGCTTCTTCAGGTGCTTGACCCGCTTGCCCAATTGCACCGTGGCGTAGATCACCAGCGGGTTGAACAGCAGGATCAACAGCGCCAGCTTCCAGTGCATCCACATCAGGATGCCCGAAGTGCCCACCAGGGTCAGCATCGCCACCAGGAAACGGCTGAGGGTTTCGCCGACAAATTTGTCCACCGTGTCCAAGTCAGTGACCAAATGCGTGGTCACCGTGCCGCTGCCCAGGCTTTCGTATTCGCTGAGGGAAATGCGCTTGAGGCGCTCGATCAGCCGCACGCGAATGCGATAGACAATGTCCTTGGCCAGACGCGCAAACAACCGCGCCTGCAGCACGTTGAACACCAGGGCGCCGCAACGCAGGAGCAAGGTCACCATCAGCATCAGGCCGATATAACCCGCAGCTTTCTGCCAACCCAAGGGCAGCGCGTGGTTCATCACTTTCAGTGCCGCGTCGCCATGGCCCAGCAGCACTTCGTCCACCAGCAACGGCAACAGCAACGGAATCGGCACGCTGCACAGGGTCGCCAGCACGGCGACGCCATTGGCGATCCACAGGGATTTCTTGTGATGCAAGGCCAGGCGGCGGACTTCCGCCCAGGTCAGCCGGTCGACGCGCTTGGGTTGTTCGATGGGATCGGGCTGATCATGCACAGGCAGCTCGCTCCAGCCAGCGACTCAGCAGCGGCGACAACTCGGACAGCGGCTGATAGCCGTTGGTCAGCAGCGCCAACTGGCCATTGCGCTCAGCCAGCAGGGTCGGGAAACCGGCAATGCCCAAATCCTGAACCCAGGTAAAATCCGCCGCGGTGGCCGCATGCTGGTCGGCCCGGTCAAAGGCTTCGGAAAACTCGATACGCGGCACACCGGCCGTCTCGGCCAATTCCACCAGTACGTCGGCGCGGGTCACGTCGCGACCTTCGACGTAGAACGCCTGCTGGATCAGGCCCAGCAGTTTCCACGCACAATCCGGCGCCAGGCTGCGGGCCGTGACCACAGCGCGGCAAGCCGGCTCGGTGTCGTACACAAAACCGTCAGGCAACGCACCGTCCAGCTTGAACGTCTGGCCAGTGGCGTCGGTGACGGCCTGCCAATGCTCAAGAATGTAGCGTCGGGTGGTCGGCTCCAGCGCCGCGCCACTGCCGGTGCGCAAGCCGCCCACCACCAGGTGCAGCTCCACGCCTGCGGCCTGGGCCTGCTCAACCAACGCCTTGGCCACCGGGGCGAAACCCCAGCACCAGGAACACATCGGATCCATTACATAGAGCAGGCGCGCGGACATGGCTCAGGCCTCGGAGGATGGGGTTTGCTTGTAGTTGTAGCCAATCGGGTGCGGCATATTGCGGGCCTTGGCCAGTTCAATCTGCTTCTGCCGGTCGATCGCGCTGCGACGGGTCTTCTCGGAAAGCTTATCCCAGCAATGCGGGCAACTGATGCCAGCCACGTAGTGTTCGGATGCACGGTCTTCTACGCTGACCGGTGTGCGGCAGGCATGACATTGATCGTAGTCGCCTTCGCTCAAGTCGTGGCGCACGGTCACGCGATTGTCGAACACAAAGCAGTCGCCCTGCCACTTGGTTTCTTCCTGCGGCACCTCTTCGAGGTACTTCAGGATGCCGCCCTTGAGGTGATACACCTCGTCGAACCCTTCGCTGAGCATATAGCTCGACGCTTTTTCGCAACGAATGCCGCCGGTGCAGAACATGGCGACTTTCTTGTGTTTGGCCGGGTCGAAGTTGGCTTTGATGTAGTCCGGAAACTCGCGGAAGCTCGTCGTTTTTGGGTCAATGGCCCCCTCAAACGTGCCAATCGACACTTCGTAGTCGTTGCGGGTATCGATCAGCAGCACTTCAGGGTCGCTGATCAGCGCATTCCAGTCTTGCGGGTTGACGTAGGTGCCGACTTTTTTGTTCGGGTCGACGCCTTCGACGCCCAGGGTCACGATCTCTTTCTTGAGTTTGACCTTGGTGCGGTAGAACGGCTGCTCGTCGCAGTACGACTCTTTGTGGTCGATGTCGTCCATGCGTGGGTCGTTCTTGAGCCAGGCCATCAAGCCATCAATGCCTTCGCGGCTACCGGAAACGGTGCCGTTGATGCCTTCTTCGGCGATCAGCAAGGTGCCTTTGATGCCGTTGTCGACCATCGCCTGCAGCAGGGGCTCGCGCAGGGCGACGTAATCTTCGAGGGTGACGAACTTATACAGTGCCGCCACGACAATCAGTTGAGTCATGGGTGTTCTCTCCAGGTGGCTACCCTCGTAAAGGGTGAACCGGATGCAAAAAAAACGCGCCGGCTAAGCGGCGCGTTGCGGATTCTAGCAAAATTGGCGACGTTTATGGACCGCCTCTTTACTGTGGCGAGGGAGCTTGCTCCCGCTGGGCTGCGAAGCGGCCCCAACAAGGCAGTTGCAATCTTTCAGAAAAATCGCGGTGATTGGCATCAGGGCTGCTGCGCAGCCCAGCGGGAGCAAGCTCCCTCGCCACATCAAGCCAATGTGCCACAGTGCTAGTGACCGCCGGCGCAGGTCGGCGAGGCCGGGGCTGCGTCGATTTTCGCCCATTCTTCAGGCGTGTAGGTATGCAGCGCCAACGCATGGAATTCGCTCATCAGGTCACCCAGCGTGGCGTAGACCTTCTGGTGGCGCTTGACGCGATTGAGCCCCTCGAACTGCTGGCTGACCAGCACGGCCTTGAAGTGGGTCTGCAACCCACGGCTGTGCATATGGCTTTCATCCAGCACGCTCAAGTGTTCCGGGCTCAGGGCGACGAGTGCCGATTCGATACGCTGTTGCATGGTCATTCCTGTTTACTTCTTCTTGGCCGGGGCCGGGGCTTTTGGCGTCAGCTCGTTGGTCATGTCTTCAAGCAGCTTGTTCACCACAGGTACCGCGCTTTCCAGCTTGGCCTGGGTCATCTGGGCCGATTGTTGGGTCAGCTGAGGCATTTTTTCCAGGACTTTCTTGCCCAGCGGCGACTGGTAGAACGCAACCAGGTCCTTGAGCTCGGATTCGCTGAAGTTGTCGGTGTAGAGCTTGATCATGTCCGGCTTGAGCTTGTTCCAGCCAATGGCCTGGTCCAGGGCGGTGTTGGCCTTGGCCTGGTAGGTGTCCAGAACGGTTTGCTTGGAAGCAGGCGCCTTGGTTTGTTCGAAACGCTGGGCGAACATTTGCTGCACTTGCATGTACACCGGGGTACCCAGCTTGTCGGCATGGGCCAGGGTAAGGAAGGCTTCGGCACTGGCGTTGTGGCTGGCGGTATCGGCAAAAACCTGGCCGCTGGCACATACCAGAGCAACCGCGGTACAGATGGCACGAAGACGAGTCATCGAGTTTCCTTTTCTAGCAGGCGAGGTAAGACCCCAAGGGCGCCCATTCTGCGCCTAAAAAACGCCGCGGCTCAACCCCACGCCTTATGGGGCCTGGTTTTGCGGGGCTGAATCCGATGAAAAGTCTTTTAAGGGAACCCCACCGGACGATCACGGCCTAAACTGCGCAAACGAACCTGAAGGAGTGTGCCCGATGAGCCGTATCGAAACCGACAGCCTGGGAGAAGTGCAAGTCCCGGATGACGCTTACTGGGGTGCGCAGACCCAACGCTCGCTGGTGAACTTCGCCATTGGCGACCAGCGCATGCCCCTCGCCGTGTTGCACGCCCTGGCCCTGATCAAGAAGGCCGCGGCCCGGGTCAACGACCGCAATGGCGACCTGCCCGCCGACATCGCCCGGCTGATCGAGCAGGCCGCCGACGAAGTGCTCGCAGGCGAACACGACGACCAATTTCCCCTCGTTGTCTGGCAGACCGGCAGCGGCACCCAGAGCAACATGAACGCCAACGAAGTGATCGCCGGCCGCGCCAACGAACTGTCGGGCAAGCCCCGTGGTGGCAAGAGCCCGGTGCACCCCAACGATCACGTGAACCGCTCCCAAAGTTCCAACGACTGCTTCCCCACGGCCATGAGCATCGCCGCCGTGCAGGCCGTGAGCGAGAAGCTGTTGCCGGCGGTCCGTGAACTGTCCGGAGGCCTGGCGGAATTGTCGGCGCGGCACATGAAGCTGGTGAAAACCGGCCGCACCCACATGATGGACGCCACGCCGATCACCTTCGGCCAGGAAGTGTCAGCGTTTATAGCGCAACTGGATTACGCCGAACGCGCGATCCGCAGCGCCCTGCCCGCCGTGTGCGAACTGGCCCAGGGCGGCACCGCCGTGGGCACCGGGCTCAATTCGCCCCACGGCTTTGGCGAGGCGATTGCCTCGGAGTTGGCGGCGCTGTCGGGCCTGCCGTTTGTGACCGCGCCGAACAAATTCGCCGCACTGTCCGGCCATGAGCCGTTGACCACCTTGCACGGCGCGCTGAAAACCCTCGCCGTGGCCCTGATGAAAATCGCCAACGACCTGCGCCTGCTGGGCTCCGGCCCCCGCGCCGGGCTGGCCGAGGTCAAGCTGCCGGCGAATGAGCCGGGCAGCTCGATCATGCCTGGCAAGGTCAACCCGACCCAATGCGAAGCCCTGTCGATGCTGGCCTGCCAGGTGCTGGGCAACGACGTGACCATCGGTTTCGCGGCAAGCCAGGGGCATTTGCAGTTGAACGTGTACAAGCCGGTGATCATCCACAACCTGCTGGAGTCGATCCGACTGCTGGCCGATGGTTGCCGCAACTTCCAGGAGCATTGCATCGCAGGGCTTGAACCCGACGCCGAGCAAATGGCTGCACACCTTGAGCGTGGCTTGATGCTGGTGACCGCGCTGAACCCGCACATCGGCTACGACAAGTCGGCAGAGATTGCCAAGAAGGCCTATGCCGAAGGGCTGACGCTACGGGAAGCGGCGCTCAAGCTGGGTTACCTCACGGACGAAGAATTCGACCAGTGGGTGCGTCCGGAAAACATGCTTGAAGCGGGTCACTAAAGGTTAGTCGACAGGTGTTCTGTGGCCCATGTCTACTGTCAATTGTCACAGTTACATGGGCCTGCCAACCCGAGGTTTAATGAATAAACCTCGGTGCTGGCGACACATCCATGAAACGCGGCTACCTGTTCTTCTACTTCCTGCTGCTGGCGGCCTGCCTTATCGGGCTTGCGTTGCGATATCCGGCTGACAGCCCTGCATTGCAACCCTTCCCGATCATTCTGCCGCCCCCCTCAGCCACCGCCTCCATGGACGAGTTCGTGATCTTCTATTCAGGGGATGGCGGCTGGGCCCCACTGGAACAGAACGTCAGCCGCAACCTTAATCAGCGTGGCTACAGCGTACTGGGTATCAGCACCCTGGCCTACTTCTGGCGTGAGCAGCCTGTGGCCGACTCGGCCGCCCAACTGGACGACCTGATCACGGTTTACCGCAAGGAATGGAACACACCCCGAGTCTGGCTGATCGGCTTTTCCTTGGGTGCCAATGTGCTGCCCTCCCTCATCAACCAGCTCAGGCCCGAAAACCGTGCGCGTATCTCGCAACTGACCTTGCTGGAACCTACCCAGGATGTGTTTTTCGAGGTTGAACTGGAAAACTACATGACCGTGGGTTGGCTCAACCGGATCACCCAGGCTTATCGCCATGTGCGCCAGCCGGTCACCCATCACGATCCATTCCCGGCGCTTGACCAACTGAAGGGGCGGTTACCCGTCACCTGTTTCCACACCACCGAAAATATCCATGGCCTGTGTAGCCAGCCGTTATTTCCATCGTGGATATCAACGACCGAAAGCAATGGCAGGCACTATTTCAACGGCGACTTCGATGGATTGACCCGGCGCCTTATTGAACAGCATCCAACCGCGCACGCCGCGCCCTGAGCCCGGCGAACAACGATGGGGCCAACGCCACGGTTGCGGAACCCAAGACCACCAACACGGCCCCGCCGTAGCCGAGGGCGTTGATGTCTTCGGCGTGCACGTAGTCGGGCCACATCCACGCGGCCACCGCCACTGCGACAAAGGTCACCAATGGCGTCATTGCCAGCGTGGCGCTGACGCGCGAGGCTTCCCAGTGGGCCAGGGCTTCGGCGAATGCGCCGTAGGCAATCAGGGTGTTGAAGCAGCAGGCCAGAAGCAGCCAGCCTTGCAGCGGGCTCAGTTGCAGCGCTTGCATCGGGTGCGCCCACGGTGTGAGCAATAGGGCGCAGCACAGGTAGATCACCATCATTACCTGCAGCGAATTCCATACGGTCAATAACTGCTTCTGGCCCAGGGCGTAGAAGGTCCAGATGGTGGTGGCCAGGAGAATCGTCAGTACGCCGGCGGTGTAGGTGCCCATGGAGGTCAGGAGTTCGGTCAGGCGCTGGTTGAAGAACAGGCCGAAGCCGGCGATCAGCACCAGCAGGCCCATGCCCTGGCCCAGGCTGAAGCGTTCCTTGAACACGAAGACACTGGCGATCATCAGGAAGATCGGGCCCATCTGCACCACCAGTTGCGCGGTGCCGGGGCTTAGCAGGTTCAGGCCGACCAGGTAGAGCACGTAGTTGCCCATCAGGCCGCACACGGCGATTGCCACCAGCCAGCCGCCTCGGGGGCCCAGTTGTTGCCAGCTGGGCAGGCGCCTGACTGCGGCGAGGTAGACGAACAGGCAACTGCCGGAGACGACCAGGCGAAACCAGGTGACGGTAATTGGGTCCATCACCTGCAAGACCTGCTTGAGTTTGATCGGCAGGATGCCCCAGAGAAACGCGGTCAGCAGGGCCAGGGATAAACCGTAGACCCAGCGGCCCGATGAGATGTGCATGTGTGCCCCGAATGCCTGAGGTGGAGGAGGTGCATTCTAGGGGGATGCTGGGGGTGGGTGTATATCCGTTTTTTCGGGTGTTTTTGATATGGGTTCCGCCCTTACGGCCGGTCACTTTTGAAAGGAGCCGGAATGCCGGCCCAGCCAAAAGTAACCAAAAGGCTCTTGCCCCACCACTCGGCACCTCGCTCCGGTAGCACGAAGCGGGCCGCCGCGACGGGACGTCCCTGCCCCGTACTACCTGCGTTCGGCCAGCGTGGTTTAACGGGGCGCCTAAGATCAAAATCAAGACCAAAAGCAACAGCACAGCGGCCTACCGGCCGGCTTGAGTGTTGTAGAGCAACAGCAAAAGCTAAAGCGGGCACGGTCAAAATGTGGGGGCTTGCTCGCGAAGGTCGTTAACGATGACGTTGGCATCCTGATTCAACGCGGCGCCCTCAGGTTTTTCGCGAGCAAGCCCGCTCCCACATAAAAGCAGTTCTGCTTTCGCTCTGGATCTGGCTCTTGCTTCTAACACTCAAGCCGGCCGGTAGGCCGCTGTGTTCTTGATCTGCTGTTGATCTTGATCTGACTGCCCCATTCAGCCCGAGGCCGAACGTAGGTATTGAGGAGCGGGTAAACCGGCAGGACGCCGGTTTAGCCGCGACGGGCCAGGGACGGGCCGTCGCGGCGGCCCGCGGAGCAATGCCGGAGTGAGGGCACGCCGAGCCTAAGCGAGGCGCCGACAGGCGGGGCAGAGCGTTTTGGTTACTTTGCCGCTTTTTGTATGGACCGGACACATGGTTGACGGGTGTACGGGGACATGGTGGACACTTTTCGGCGAGCCAACTTCGCCGGAAAGCCATCATGCCCTGGAACACGAGAGACGCCATGAGCCTGAAAAAAGAGTTCGTTGCCTTAGCCCGGCAGCCCGGCAGTAATAA
>NZ_NIXO01000028.1 GCF_002204795.1 Pseudomonas sp. K2I15 | reverse complement strand
GGAAAGCGCACGCTGCCTGATTCGGCAGCGGTATGTCGTAAAGGTCACACGGCGCAGAGCTGTGGGAGCTTGGCTGTCTTTGAGAACGATGCCTAGGTTATGGCCATCAAGACAGTTGCTCCCACATTTGGACCGTGCCCGCTTTTGTTTTTGATTTTGCCGTTGCTCTACACCACTCAAGCCGGCCGGTAGGCCGCTGTGCTTTGCTTTTGATCTTGATCTTAGGCGCCCCGTTAAACCACGCTGGCCGAACGCAGGTAGTACGGAGCGGGTAAACCGGCAGGACGCCGGTTTAGCCGCGACGGGGCAGGGACGCCCCGTCGCGGCGGCCCGCGCAGTAATACCGGAGTTGAGGGCACACCGAGCCTAAGCGAGGTGCCGAGTGGTGGGGCAAGAGCGTTTTGCTTACTTTTGCGCTTTTCAAAAGTGAGCCGCTGTAAGAGCGGAACCAATCCAAGCCATCACCCAAATAACGGATATACACCCCAAAACCAAAAGCTGGCCCAACTCTTGCTCTACCTCCTGTAACCGCACCCTCGACCCCTGTGCGGCGGAGACTCTTATCTATGGCAATCACCCCGAACTCGCTCCTTCAGGCGGCCCCTGCGGCCAAGCCTCAAGCGCCCGCTGCCAATCCACCGGTAGCGGCTGCGGACCCGCGGGACAAGGCCCAGGGCTTCGCTCAGGTGTTCGCCAGACAGGCCCCCGCGCCTGCGGCAAAACCCACCGACACCCCCACCAAATCGACCCGCGACAAGCCTGCGGACAACAGCCCCAAGCCCGTTGCCAACAACGACAAGCCTGCCGCCGGCACCCCATCGGTTGCCGATAACGGCAAGACTTTGCCTGCCACCCCGCCGGCCAAGCCCGACACCCCGGACACCACTGCCAAGACCGACGACCCGGCCTCGGCAGACGACCCAACCCTGGCCCAGCAACCCCCGGTCGACCCCACCGTCGACCCGGCACTGATGGCTGCGGTAGTTCCCGTTCCCGTCCCGGTACCCGCAGCACCAGCGCCCGTCGAGACCCCGGCCCCGGCCGCCGCGAAAGACGACAAGTCCCAGCCAGTCGCGGCGCCCCCAGTGGCCGCGAGCGCCGACGCGAAGCCCGCCTTCGACCCCGAAGCCGACCCGCTGGACGCAATGCCCGCCGTGCGCCTGGCCATGGAGCAAGGCGGACACGTGTCCGCCAGCAGCCAAACCCCGGCAAAAACCGCCCCGGCTCAGGCCTCCACCGACGATCAGCCGACCGTCGCGCAAAACTTCGCCACTGGCCTTGCCAATATGGTCGATCAACAAGCGACCAAGGACAGCACCGACCAGGGTGGCGACAAAGCCTTCAGCGGCCTGATCGAAGGCGGCCTCAAGGACCTGAAAACCGCCAGCAGCGACACCCGTGTCGACGACTTCGCCAACCGCCTCGCCGCGCTGACCCAGGCCGCCACACCGAAAACCGCGAATGCCCTGCCACCGGTGGCCAACGCACCACTGGCCATGCACCAGAGCGGCTGGACCGACGAAGTGGTGAACCGGGTCATGTACCTGTCCAGCGCCAACCTCAAGTCCGCAGAAATCCAACTGCAGCCTGCTGAACTGGGTCGCCTGGACATCAGCGTAAAAATGTCCGCCGACCAACAGGCGCAGGTCACCTTCATGAGCGGCCACGCGGTGGTTCGTGAAGCCCTGGAAAGCCAGTCGGGCCGCCTGCGGGAGATGTTCGCCCAGCAGGGCATGGGCCAGGTCGACGTCAACGTGTCCGACCAGTCCCGTGGCTGGCAGGGTCAACAGGGCCAGGACCAACAGCAGCAGAACCAGGCACGCGGCGTCAGTGGTAATGGCGGGCGTGGTGACGGGGCTGATGGCGGCGGTATCGGTGAAGTGGCCGAAGTCGCAGCGCCGGTTGTGCAGTCCGTGATCGGCTCCAGCGCGGTGGACTACTACGCCTGATCCAGCGTCTGGCGATGATCAAAATGTGGGAGCGGGCTTGCTCGCGAATACGGAGTGTCAGTCACCGTTTCAGGGGCTGACCCACCGCTTTCGCGAGCAAGCCCGCTCCCACATTGGTTTTGCAGTGTTGGCGAAACAGTGATCGAACAGACAACTCTGGCATAACACTTGCTCTTGCCTTTCCTCAGAACTATGAATCCCCGAATAGTGACGGATTATTGGCATGGCGAAGAGCGACGATGTAGCAAACGCACCCGCAGGCAAGGGCAAGCTCAAGCTTATCCTGCTGATTGTATTGGGCTTGTTCCTGGCGATCGGCGTGTCCGTAGGGGCTACCTGGTACTTCATGCACAGTGCCAGCAGCAAACCGGCAGCGACCGCCGAGACCAACCCCAACGTCAAGCAACCGGCAATCTTCGAGCCGATGCTTCCGGCGTTTGTCGCCAACTTCAATCAGAACGGCCGTCAACGCTACCTGCAGGTGAGCATTACCCTGCTGGCGCGTAACCAGGCAGACCTGGATGCCCTCAAGGTGCACATGCCAGTGATCCGCAACAACCTGGTGATGCTGTTCTCCGCCCAACCCTTCGATACCCTCGTCACCCCGGTGGGCCAGGAAATGCTGCGCCAGAAGGTTACTGCCAGCGTGCAGGAAGTGGCCCAGAAGGAAGTCGGCAAACCTGTGATCGAGCAGGTGCTCTTCACCAATTTTGTATTGCAGTAGGATCACGACATGGCCGTGCAAGACCTGCTGTCCCAGGATGAAATCGATGCGCTGCTCCATGGCGTCGATGATGGTCTGGTACAGACCGAAATGGCTGCCGAGCCCGGCAGCGTCAAAAGCTACGACCTGACCAGCCAGGATCGCATCGTCCGTGGACGCATGCCGACCCTGGAAATGATCAACGAGCGTTTTGCCCGTTACACCCGCATCAGCATGTTCAACATGCTGCGCCGCTCGGCGGACGTGGCGGTGGGCGGCGTGCAGGTGATGAAGTTCGGTGAATACGTGCACTCGCTGTACGTGCCCACCAGTCTCAACCTGGTCAAGATCAAGCCGCTGCGCGGTACCGCGCTGTTCATCCTTGACGCCAAGCTGGTGTTCAAGCTGGTGGACAACTTCTTCGGCGGTGATGGCCGTCACGCCAAGATCGAAGGCCGTGAATTCACCCCGACTGAGCTGCGTGTTGTGCGCATGGTGCTGGAACAGGCCTTCATCGACTTGAAGGAAGCCTGGCAGGCGATCATGGAAGTCAATTTCGAGTACATCAACTCGGAAGTGAACCCGGCCATGGCCAACATCGTCGGCCCCAGCGAAGCCATTGTGGTCTCCACCTTCCACATCGAACTCGATGGCGGCGGCGGCGACCTGCACGTGACCATGCCGTACTCGATGATCGAGCCGGTGCGCGAAATGCTCGATGCCGGCTTCCAGTCCGACCTCGACGACCAGGACGAACGCTGGGTCAAGGCCCTGCGCGAAGACTTGCTGGACGTCGACGTGCCCCTGAGCGCCACCGTGGCCCGTCGCCAGTTGCGTTTGCGGGATATTTTGCACATGCAGCCGGGGGATGTAATTCCCGTTGAGCTGCCGGAAGAACTGATCATGCGCGCCAATGGCGTGCCGTCGTTCAAGGTCAAGCTCGGTTCTCACAAAGGCAACCTGGCGTTGCAAGTGATTGAACCGATCAACCGTCGCTGATCCACCTTAATTTCTGCTCCGCCGAGGACACGTAATGGCTACCGAACACGATAATACTTCCGCCGAAGACCAGGCCCTGGCTGACGAGTGGGCGGCTGCGCTGGAAGAAACCGGCGATGTTGGCCAGGACGATATCGACGCGCTGCTGGCGGCCGATGCGGCCACCGCCCCCGCCGGTAATCGCATCCAGATGGAAGAGTTCGGCAGCGTGCCGAAGAACAACGAGCCGGTGACGCTGGACGGTCCGAACCTGGACGTGATCCTCGACATCCCGGTGTCGATCTCCATGGAAGTCGGCAGCACCGAAATCAACATCCGTAACTTGTTGCAACTCAACCAGGGTTCGGTGATCGAGCTTGACCGCCTGGCCGGCGAGCCGCTGGACGTGCTGGTCAACGGCACGCTGATCGCCCACGGTGAAGTGGTGGTGGTCAACGAGAAGTTCGGCATCCGCCTGACTGACGTGATCAGCCCAAGCGAACGCATCAAGAAGTTGCGTTGATATGAAGCGCTCATTGGTAGGACTGTTATCGGCGCTGCCCTTGAGCGTAATGGCCGCCGAGCCTGTCGCCCAGGCGGCCGCACCGGCGCTTGGCGGCGGCATCGGCGGGCAATTGACTCAGTTGGTGCTGGGCTTGTTGCTGGTGGTGGGGCTGATTTTCGTGCTCGCCTGGGTGCTGCGCCGCGTACAGCGCATTGGCCCGGGCAATGCCCAGGTCATCGAACTGGTGGGTTCGCGGGCCCTTGGCCCACGGGACCGGCTGGTGCTGGTGCAAGTGGGCGACGAGCAGATTTTGCTGGGTATTACTCCTGGCCGCATCACCCCGTTGCACGTGCTCAAGCAGCCTGTGGAAGTGGCCCAGGCTCAAGCGGCCACGCCGGAATTCGCCCAGCGCCTCATGGAGTTGCTGGGCAAGGATCAGAAGGATAAGAAGTAATGCGCGTTTTATTGACGCTCATGCTGTTGCTGGCAGCGCCGCTGGCATTTGCGGCGGACCCGTTGTCGATCCCGGCGATTACCCTGGGCACCAATGCGGCGGGCGCGCAGGAGTATTCGGTCAGCCTGCAGATCCTGCTGATCATGACCGCGCTGAGCTTCATCCCCGCGTTCGTGATGCTGATGACCAGCTTCACCCGCATCATCATCGTGTTCTCGATCCTGCGTCAGGCCCTCGGCTTGCAGCAGACGCCGTCGAACCAGATTCTTACCGGCATGGCGCTGTTCTTGACGCTGTTCATCATGGCGCCGGTGTTTGACAAGGTGAACCAGCAAGCCCTGCAACCGTACCTGGCGGAGAAAATGACCGCCCAGGATGCGATCGACAAGGCACAAGGCCCGATCAAGGATTTCATGCTGTCGCAGACTCGCTCCAGCGACCTTGAGTTGTTCGTGCGGCTGTCCAAGCGTACCGACATCGCCAGCCCCGACATGGCGCCGCTGACCATCCTGGTGCCGGCATTCGTGACCTCGGAGCTGAAAACCGCGTTCCAGATCGGCTTCATGATCTTCATTCCGTTCCTGATCATCGACCTCGTCGTGGCGAGTGTGCTGATGGCCATGGGGATGATGATGCTGTCGCCGCTGATCATTTCGTTGCCGTTCAAGATCATGCTGTTTGTGTTGGTGGACGGGTGGGCGCTGATTATCGGCACCCTGGCCAGCAGTTTTGGTGGGGTGTAGGTAATGACGCCAGAGGTAGCAGTCGACCTGTTTCGTGAAGCCCTGTGGCTGACCACCATGATGGTCGCCGTGCTAGTGGTGCCGAGCCTGTTGGTGGGCCTGCTGGTGGCGATGTTCCAGGCCGCGACCCAGATCAACGAACAGACCTTGAGCTTTTTGCCGCGCCTGCTGGTGATGCTGATCACCCTGATCGTCGCCGGCCCGTGGCTGGTGCAAACCTTCATGGAATACATCCTGCAGTTGTACGGCAGTATTCCGCAGTTGATCGGCTGACCCCGTGAATTCGATGTTGGCGTTGACCGACACCCAGATCAGCACCTGGGTGGCCTCGTTCATCCTGCCGCTGTTCCGGGTTACGGCGGTGCTGATGACGATGCCGGTGTTCGGCACCACCCTGGTACCCCGGCGCATTCGCCTGTATTTCGCGGTGGCGATCACCGTGGTGATTGTTCCGGGCTTGCCGCCGATGCCGCCGGTGAACGCGCTGGACCTCAGCGCAATGATGCTGATCGCCGAGCAAATCATCATCGGCGCCTTGCTGGGCTTCTCCCTGACGTTGTTCTTCCAGGCCTTCGTGATCGCCGGGCAAATCATCTCGATCCAGATGGGCATGGGCTTCGCGTCCATGGTCGACCCTACCAACGGCGTGTCGGTGGCGGTGATCGGGCAGTTCCTGACAATGCTGGTGACCTTGCTGTTCCTGGCCATGAACGGCCACCTGGTGGTGTTCGAGGTCATGACCGAAAGCTTCACCACCTTGCCGGTGGGCAGTGGGTTGGTGGTCAATCATTTCTGGGAACTGGTGGGGCGCCTCAGTTGGGTGCTGGGTGCCTCGTTGTTATTGGTATTGCCGGCGATCACCGCGCTGTTGGTGGTCAACATCGCGTTTGGCGTGATGACCCGGGCGGCGCCGCAACTGAACATTTTCTCTATTGGTTTCCCGTTGACCCTGGTGCTGGGCATGGGGATTTTCTGGGTCAGCATGGCTGACATTCTCAATCAGTATCAACCGCTGGCGACTGACGCCTTGCAGTTTTTACGTGACTTGGCGCGGGCGCGGTAAGCCATGGCCGAGAGCGAGAGTGGCCAGGACAAAACAGAAGACCCCACGGAGAAACGTAAAAAGGACTCCCGGGAAAAGGGCGAGATTGCCCGCTCCAAAGAGCTCAATACCTTGGCGATCATGCTCGCAGGTTCCGGCGGCCTGCTGATCTACGGCGGTGGCTTGGCCCTGGACCTGATGGAGCTGATGCGCCTGAATTTCTCCCTGCCCCGTGACGTGCTGCTGAGCCCGGGCGCCATGGGCTTGTACCTGCTGCACTCCGGCAAAATCGCGATCCTGGCGGTGCAGCCGATCCTGATCACCTTGCTGTTGGCGGCATTGATCGGCCCGATCTCCCTCGGTGGCTGGTTGTTTGCCGCCGGCAGCATGGCGCCCAAATTCAGCCGGATGAACCCTGGCCCTGGGCTCAAACGGATGTTTTCCGCCAAGGCCCTGGTGGAGCTGCTCAAGGCCCTGGCCAAATTCATCCTTATCTTGTTCGTGGCGTTGACGGTGTTGTCATCTGACATCGACGACCTGCTGCGCATCGCCCATGAGCCAATCGAGCTGGCGATCATCCACAGTGTGCAAGTGGTGGGCTGGAGTACGCTGTGGATGGCCTGTGGGTTGATCATCATTGCGGCGGTGGACGCGCCGATCCAGCTGTGGGAAAGCCATAAGAAGCTGCTGATGACCAAGCAGGAAGTGCGCGACGAGCACAAGGACCAGGAAGGTCGGCCCGAGGTCAAACAGCGGATACGCCAACTGCAGCGCGAGATGTCCCAACGCAAGATGATGGCCTCGGTGCCCGACGCCGACGTGGTCATCACCAACCCGACCCACTACGCCGTGGCGCTCAAGTACGACCCGGAGAAGGGTGGGGCGCCGATGTTGCTGGCCAAGGGCAGTGACTTTACGGCGTTGAAAATCCGTGAGATTGCGGTGGCCAATGACATTTTGCTGCTGGAATCTGCGGAGTTGGCGCGGTCGATTTTCTACTCCACTGACCTGGATCAGGAGATCCCGGCCGGGTTGTATTTGGCGGTGGCCCAGGTGTTGGCGTACGTGTATCAGATTCGCCAGTACCGCGCGGGTAAGGGCAAGCGTCCGGATCCGTTGAAGGACTTGCCGATTCCGCCGGATTTGCGTCGGGATTCTTGATGTTGTAGCGCCGCTCCCGGCCTCTTCGCGAGCAAGCCCGCTCCCACATTTGACCGCGTTTCTACAGGATGTACACGGTCGAATGTGGGAGCGGGCTTGCTCGCGAAGGCGTACTGACAGGCAATCCATTTTTCAAGCCAGCCCTCCCTACCTGTCAACTCTGACAGTAGCGTTCCCTGCCGGTTTTGCGTTCTGATAGCGCTGCGACGCTGCGCACTCGGCGCATGTCCTCGAACAGATGTCGGGAGAACGGCGATGGCGACAGGCAAGGTCAAATGGTTCAACGCAGAGAAGGGTTTCGGCTTTATCACCCAGGACGAGGCCGGCGAGCCCGATCTGTTCGTGCATTTTTCGTCCATCCAGAGCGACGGATTCAAGACACTTGAAGAAGGCCAGCCGGTTGAATTCACGGTTGTGCAGGGCCCCAAAGGCCTGCAGGCCGACAAGGTGCGCCCTCGCTAAGCCTCCGAGCTTGTGTGGCGAGGGAGCTTGCTCCCGCTGGGGTGCGAAGCGCCCCCAATAAAGCTATCGCGGTTTTTCAGGCAAGACGCGCAAGCCGTTCTGGGGCTGCTGCGCAGCCCAGCGGGAGCAAGCTCCCTCGCCACAGGTTATGTGTGTATGGCGGCATCTCTTGCTGCCCGTCAGGCCGATCTGCTTCCTCAAGCAAAAGTTGGAAGGCTTCTTGCAATAGCGCCTTCAGGACGCCTTCTGGCGTCAAAAGTTTGCTTCAAGGAAACGAGGAATACCGGTGGATCGCTCTCAAATGCTCAGCACGGCCCGTGGCACCCTGACTGACCTCTCGCGAGGCAATCTGGGTGTGCCGTTGTTGTTGCTGGTGATGCTGGCAATGATGATGTTGCCGATGCCGCCGTTCCTGCTGGACGTGTTCTTCACCTTCAACATCGCGCTGTCCGTGGTCGTGCTGCTGGTGTGCGTATACGCCCTGCGGCCGCTGGATTTCGCGGTGTTCCCGACGATTCTGCTGATCGCCACGCTGCTGCGCCTGGCGCTTAACGTGGCCTCCACCCGGGTGGTGATGCTTCACGGCCAGGACGGCCACGCCGCTGCAGGCAAGGTGATCCAGGCCTTCGGTGAGGTGGTGATCGGCGGTAACTACGTGGTCGGTATCGTTGTTTTCGCCATCTTGATGATCATCAACTTCGTGGTAGTGACCAAGGGCGCCGGGCGGATTTCCGAGGTGAGCGCACGGTTCACCCTCGACGCCATGCCCGGCAAACAGATGGCCATCGACGCCGACCTGAACGCCGGCCTGATCGACCAGAACCAGGCCAAGACCCGCCGCCTTGAAGTCGCCCAGGAAGCCGAGTTCTACGGTTCCATGGACGGTGCCAGTAAATTCGTGCGCGGTGACGCCATCGCAGGCCTGCTGATTCTGTTTATCAACCTGATCGGCGGCATGGCGGTCGGTATCTTCCAGCACGGCATGACCTTCGGCGACGCCGGTAAGGTTTACGCCCTGCTGACCATCGGTGACGGTTTAGTGGCGCAATTGCCATCACTGTTGTTATCTACAGCTGCGGCGATCATGGTCACCCGTGCTTCGGGCTCCGAAGACATGGGCAAGCAGATCAGCCGGCAGATGTTTGCCTCGCCCAAGGCACTGGCCGTGGCGGCGGGCATCATGGCAATCATGGGCATCGTCCCGGGTATGCCGCATTTCTCCTTCTTGAGCATGGCGGCCCTGGCGGCAGGCGGTGCGTATCTGTTCTGGAAAAAGCAAAACAACATCAAAGTGATTGCCCAACAGGAAGTGGCGCGTCAGCAGGAGTTGCTGCCATCACCGGCCCGCGCCCAGGAAACCAAGGAGTTGGGCTGGGACGACGTGACCCCGATCGACATGATCGGCCTGGAAGTCGGCTACCGCCTGATTCCCCTGGTGGATCGCAACCAGGGCGGCCAATTGCTGGCGCGGATCAAGGGCGTGCGCAAGAAGCTGTCCCAGGACCTGGGCTTCCTGATGCCCACCGTACACATCCGCGACAACCTCGACCTGGCCCCGAGCGCCTACCGCCTGACCCTGATGGGCGTGATCCTGGCCGAAGCCGAGATCTACCCGGACCGCGAACTGGCGATCAACCCAGGCCAGGTGTTCGGCACGCTCAACGGGATTACCGCCAAAGATCCGGCTTTTGGCCTGGAAGCGGTCTGGATCGAAATCAGCCAGCGCAGCCAGGCGCAGTCGCTGGGCTACACCGTGGTAGATGCCAGCACCGTGGTTGCTACCCACCTCAACCAGATTCTGTACAAGCACTCCCACGAGCTGATCGGCCACGAAGAAGTCCAGCAACTCTTGCAATTGCTGGCCAAGGCCTCGCCAAAGCTCGCCGAAGAGCTGGTGCCGGGCGTGCTGTCTACCTCGCAACTGCTCAAGGTGCTGCAAGCGCTGTTGGCCGAACAGGTGCCGGTACGGGACATTCGCAGCATTGCCGAGGCCATCGCCAACAATGCCGCCAAGAGTCAAGATACTGCCGCCCTGGTGGCTGCAGTGCGCGTCGGATTGTCGCGCGCAATCGTCCAAAGCATTGTAGGGCTTGACTCCGAGCTGCCTGTTATCACCTTGGAGCCAAGGTTGGAACAAATATTGCTCAATAGTATTCAGAAGGCTGGGCAGGGCGCTGATGAAGGCGTGTTGCTGGAGCCAAGCATGGCTGAGAAGCTGCAGCGTTCGTTGATTGAGGCCGCGCAGCGCCAGGAAATGGAAGGCCATCCGGTGATCCTGCTGGTGGCAGGGCCCGTGCGGGCGATGTTGTCGCGGTTTGGACGCCTGGCTATTCCGAATTTGCACGTATTGGCTTACCAGGAAATTCCTGACAATAAGCAAGTGACTATCGTCGCGACAGTAGGGCCCAACGGCTGAGGTAGTGGGATATGCAAGTGAAGCGTTTTTTCGCCGCCGATATGCGTCAGGCCATGAAGCTGGTACGTGATGAGCTGGGCGCCGACGCTGCGATTATCGGTAACCGTCGTATTGCCGGCGGCGTTGAGCTGACGGCTGCCCTGGATTACAAGCCATCGGCCCTGGCGCCGCGTGTGCCGAACATGGAACTGGAAGACGAGCTGCGCAAGACCGCTTCGCGCATTGTCTCGGCCCAGGCTGAACTGAGCATGCGTGGCGACAGCGATGCGACCACCAATCGCCAGCTGTTTGCCGGCCTGCCGCTGACGGCGTCCGAGCCTCTGGTAGAACCGACGTTTGTTGAACCGCCGCGTCCTGCTGCGCCTGCCCCGGCCGCCGCGGTAGACCAGCGAGTGTTCGACTCGATGCGTTTTGAACTCAACGGCCTGCGTGAACTGCTGGAAGTGCAGTTGGGCTCGCTGGCCTGGAACCAGTTGCAGGGCAGCCAGCCGCAACAGGCCAACCTGTGGCGCCGCCTGCAACGCATTGGCCTGTCCGGCCCGTTGTCCCGCGACCTGCTGCAACTGACCACCCAGATTGAAGAACCTCGCCAGGCCTGGCGCATGCTCCTGGCCCACTTGGCGCGGATGATCGTCACCCCGGAAATCGAACCCCTGGAAGAAGGCGGCGTAATTGCCATGGTCGGCCCTGCCGGCATGGGCAAGACCACCACCCTGGCCAAGCTGGCCGCACGTTACGTGCTCAAGTACGGCGCACAGAACATCGCGCTGGTGAGCATGGACAGCTACCGCATTGGCGCCCAGGAACAACTCAAGACCCTGGGCCGTATCCTCAATGTGCCGGTGACCCACGTCGACCCGGGCCAGTCCCTGGCCAACGCCCTCGACCCACTGCTGCGCAAGCGCGTGGTGCTGATCGACACCGCCGGCCTGCAAGCCAGCGATCCGGCCCTGCGCATGCAACTGGAAAGCCTGGCCGGGCGCGGGATCAAATCCAGAAACTATTTGGTACTTGCCACCACCAGCCAGAAACAGGTATTGACCGCCGCCTACCACAGCTACAAGCGCTGCGGGCTGGCGGGCTGCATCCTGACTAAACTGGATGAAACGGCGAGCCTGGGCGAAGTATTGAGCCTGGCCATCAGTCATGAATTACCGGTCGCCTACCTGACCGACGGGCCGCGGATCCCGGATGATTTGCATCTGCCGCGCCGTCATCAGTTGGTCAGCCGGGCTGTCAGCGTGCAAATGCAGGAAGAACCCAGTGAGGAAGCGATGGCCGACATGTTCGCTGACCTCTACCACAGCCCGAACAAACGAGTCGGCTGAGGACAACATGAACACAGTGCAAAGTATCTACATCGATGGTCTGCCAGCAGTTCGCGCGGCCAACTTATGTAGCCTGCGTCTAAGCAAGACAAGGTAAAGAAATAAAATGGGCAGCATGCATCCCGTACAGGTGATCGCGGTGACCGGCGGCAAAGGTGGCGTCGGGAAAACTAACGTGTCAGTGAATTTGTCCCTGGCCCTGGCAGAGCTTGGCCGTCGCGTCATGCTGCTGGATGCTGACCTGGGTCTGGCGAACGTTGACGTTCTGCTGGGACTGACGCCCAAACATACCCTGGCCGACGTGATCGAAGGCCGCTGTGAGCTGCGCGACGTGCTGTTGCAGGGCCCCGGCGGGATCCGCATCGTGCCGGCTGCCTCCGGCACCCAGAGCATGGTGCACCTGAGCCCGGCGCAGCATGCCGGCCTGATTCAGGCGTTCAGCGACATCGGCGACAACCTCGACGTGCTGGTGATCGACACCGCCGCCGGGATCGGCGAGTCCGTGGTCAGCTTCGTGCGCGCAGCCCAGGAAGTGTTGCTGGTGGTGTGCGATGAGCCCACCTCGATCACCGACGCCTACGCCCTGATCAAACTGCTTAACCGTGACTACGGCATGAACCGCTTCCGCGTGCTGGCCAACATGGCCCAAAGCCCGCAAGAGGGGCGCAATCTGTTCGCCAAGTTGACCAAGGTCACAGATCGCTTCCTCGATGTCGCCTTACAATACGTTGGCGCAGTTCCTTACGACGAGTGCGTACGCAAGGCCGTGCAAAAGCAGCGTGCGGTCTATGAAGCGTTCCCACGTTCGAAGTGCGCATTGGCGTTCAAGGCTATTGCCCAGAAGGTCGATACCTGGCCATTGCCCGCCAACCCGCGTGGGCATCTGGAGTTTTTCGTCGAGCGTTTGGTGCATCAGACCAGCGCAGGACCGGTGCTATGACAGCCAGCGGCTACAACCTTTACAAGAAGTCGGCACGTGACAGTCAGGTCGAATTGATCGAGCGCTATGCGCCCCTGGTCAAGCGCATTGCCTATCACTTGCTGGCGCGCCTGCCCGCCAGCGTCCAGGTCGAAGACTTGATCCAGGCCGGGATGATCGGCTTGCTCGAAGTATCGACCAAGTACGACGCGAGCAAGGGTGCGAGTTTCGAGACATACGCGGGTATCCGTATCCGTGGGGCCATGCTCGATGAAGTGCGTAAAGGTGATTGGGCGCCGCGTTCGGTACACCGCAATACGCGGATGGTAAGTGACGCAATTCGCTCAATTGAAGCAAAAACCGGTCGCGACGCTAAAGATCACGAAGTTGCGGCCGAACTCCAATTGAGTCTCGACGATTATTACGGGATTTTGAACGATACCTTGGGCAGCCGCCTGTTCAGTTTCGACGACCTGCTGCAGGACGGCGAACATGAAGGGCTGCACGAGGACGGCGCGAGTGCCCATCTCGAACCGTCACGCGATCTGGAAGATGAACGCTTCCAGACTGCGCTGGCGGACGCGATTGCCAATTTGCCGGAGCGTGAGCGACTGGTGTTGGCGCTGTACTACGACGAAGAGCTGAACCTCAAGGAAATCGGTGAGGTCCTGGGGGTCAGCGAATCGCGGGTCAGCCAGTTACACAGCCAGTGCGCGGCCCGCTTGCGGGGGCGTTTGGGAGAGTGGCGAGCGCGCTGACAGGCAGTGTGGGGACACTGCGAACGATACCGTCCAGGCTCTGCGCCCGGACGGGCTTGGCCCGTGGTGCGCCCCCGGTAGTCCTTTTTGTGTAACGCCTGTTGATTGATATGGCGCGCCCAGGTGCTGGGCGCGTTTAAGACTGCTTGGAGGTCGAATTGGACAAGAACATGAAAATCCTCATCGTTGATGACTTCTCAACGATGCGGCGGATCATAAAAAACCTGTTGCGTGACCTTGGGTTCACTAACACGGTCGAGGCGGATGACGGCATTACGGCGATTCCGATCCTCAACAGCGGGAGCATCGACTTTCTGGTAACAGACTGGAACATGCCGGGCATGACCGGTATCGATCTGCTGCGCCATGTTCGCGCTGATGAAAAACTGCGCAGCCTGCCTGTGCTGATGGTGACCGCTGAAGCCAAGCGTGAACAGATCATCGAAGCCGCCCAAGCCGGGGTTAACGGCTACGTGGTCAAGCCATTCACTGCACTGGCCTTGAAAGAGAAGATCGAAAAAATCTTCGAACGCATCGGTCATTGATGCTGCCACGGGGGAGCTATGGAGCATAAAGAATCATCGCAGGCCGACTTTGAGTCGACCCTGAAAAAACATGCTCACCAACTCGTCGAAAGCCTTGAAAAAGGCCAGTTCGGTGACGCGGTGCAGTTAATCCATGAGCTCAACCAGACCCGTGATCGCGGCCTGTACCAGGAAGTGGGCAAGCTCACGCGTGAGTTGCACAGTGCGATTGTCAATTTTCAGATTGACCCGCACATGCCCCAGGCCGAAGAAATCTCGCAGATCACTGATGCCACCGAACGCCTGTCCTATGTGGTCAGGCTGACTGAGGCGGCGGCCAACCGCACCATGGACCTGGTGGAAAACGCCACGCCTCTGGTCAACGGTATGGCCAGTGAAGCCAAGGCCCTGAGTACTGACTGGGGCCGGTTCATGCGTCGGGAAGTGGGCGCTGAAGAGTTTCGTGAACTGGCGCGTCGGGTCGAAGGCTTTTTGTCGCGCAGCGAGCAGGAAAACCGCACGGTTTCCAGCAACCTCAATGACATTCTGCTGGCCCAGGACTACCAGGACCTTACCGGCCAGGTGATCAAGCGCGTGACCCAACTGGTCACCGAAGTGGAAAGCAACCTGCTCAAACTGGTGTTGATGGCGGGTCAAGTTGACCGGTTTGCCGGCATCGAACATGACCGCGAAGCGATCCTTTCTGAAAAAGATCCACAAAAACACCTCGCCAAGGGTGAAGGTCCGCAGATTCATGCCGATAAACGTGAAGACGTTGTATCCGGGCAAGACGACGTAGACGATTTGCTGTCCAGTTTAGGCTTCTAAGGAGCACACCCATGAGCTTCGGCGCCGATGAAGAAATCCTTCAGGATTTCCTTGTAGAGGCCGGCGAAATTTTAGAGCAACTGTCCGAACAACTGGTCGAGCTGGAAAGCCGACCGGATGATGCGAACCTGCTCAATGCAATTTTTCGCGGTTTTCACACTGTAAAAGGGGGCGCCGGCTTCCTCCAGCTCCATGAGCTGGTGGAGTGCTGTCACATCGCCGAGAACGTGTTCGACATCCTGCGCAAGGGCGAACGGCACGTCGACTCGGAACTGATGGACGTGATCCTGGAAGCGCTGGACGCGGTCAATGGCATGTTCAGTGAAGTGCGCGAACGTGCGCCGATCACTGCGGCCACGCCGGAACTGCTGGCCGCCCTGGCGCGCCTGGCAGAACCTGCGGCCAATGCGCCGGCGGTTGAAGCGGTGGCTGAGCCTGTTGCCGAGCCTGCGGGCGACGTGACCGACAGCGAATTCGAACAACTGCTGGACTCGCTGAACGCCGTCAAGGCCCAAGCCGAGGCTCCAGCGGCCAGTGCGCCGGCCATGGTTCCGACCACCGAAGACATTACCGACGCCGAGTTTGAGTCGTTGCTCGACCAGTTGCACGGCAAGGGCCAGTTTGCCCCGGACGCGGTGGCCGCAGCGCCAGCGCCAGCGCCAACGCAAGCCGCGGCGCCTGCCAGCAATGAAATCACCGACGACGAATTCGAAGCGCTGCTGGACCAGTTGCACGGCAAAGGCTCGTTTGCCGCCGACGCACTGCCGGAAGTCGCCGCAACAGCCGCTGCACCGGCGGCACCCGCTGCTGCTGCACCGGCCGCTGATGGCCTGATCTCCGATCACGAATTCGAATCCCTGCTGGATGAGCTGCACGGCAAAGGCAAGTTCACCGAAGTGGCTGGCGCTGCTGCACCGGCTGCTACGTCCGATACTGCGGTTGCAACGCCGGCTCCGGTGGCCGCCAAGGCCGCTGCGCCAGTGGCTGCCAAACCGGCGCCTGCACCGGCGCCTGCACCAGCACGTGCCGCTGCTGCCCCAGCCCCGGACAAGCCACCGGCCAGTGAAGCCGAAACCACCGTGCGGGTTGATACCGCGCGCCTGGACGACATCATGAACATGGTCGGCGAACTGGTACTGGTGCGTAACCGTCTGGTGCGCCTGGGCCTGAACAGCGGCGATGAGGCCATGCAAAAGGCTGTGTCGAACCTCGACGTGGTCACCGCAGACCTGCAAACCGCCGTCATGAAGACCCGGATGCAGCCGATCAAGAAAGTCTTCGGCCGCTTCCCGCGTCTGGTTCGCGACCTGGCACGCCAGCTCAAGAAAGAGATCAACCTGGAACTGGTGGGTGAAGAAACCGACCTCGACAAAAACCTTGTCGAGGCCCTGGCCGACCCGCTGGTCCACTTGGTGCGCAACGCTGTCGACCACGGCATCGAGTCACCGGAAGAACGCGAAGCCTCGGGCAAGACTCGTCTGGGCAAAGTGATTCTGGCGGCCGAACAGGAAGGCGACCATATCCTGCTGTCGATCACCGATGACGGCAAAGGCATGGACCCGACCGTACTGCGCAACATTGCGGTCAAGCGTGGCGTGATGGACAAGGACGCTGCCGACCGCCTGACCGATACCGAGTGCTACAACCTGATTTTTGCGCCGGGCTTCTCGACCAAGACCGAGATTTCCGACGTGTCGGGCCGTGGCGTGGGCATGGACGTGGTGAAGACCAAGATCAGCCAGCTCAACGGCTCGATCAACATCTACTCGACCAAGGGCCAGGGTTCGAAGATCGTCATCAAGGTGCCGTTGACCCTGGCGATCATGCCGACCCTGATGGTGATGCTGGGCAACCAGGCATTCGCCTTCCCGCTGGTCAACGTCAACGAAATTTTCCACCTCGACCTGTCGCGCACCAACGTGGTGGACGGCCAGGAAGTGGTGATCGTGCGCGACAAGGCGTTGCCACTGTTCTACCTCAAGCGCTGGCTGGTGGCATCGGCTGCCCATGAAGAGCAGCGCGAAGGCCATGTGGTGATTCTCTCCGTGGGCACCCAGCGTATCGGCTTTGTCGTCGATCAACTGGTGGGCCAGGAAGAAGTGGTCATCAAGCCTTTGGGCAAAATGCTGCAGGGAACCCCGGGCATGTCGGGTGCGACCATTACCGGTGACGGTCGGATCGCGCTGATTCTCGATGTTCCGAGCATGCTCAAGCGTTACGCCGCACGGCGTATTTGATTCGGTCCGGGCAGGGCGGTTGTCCCTCGCCCGGCCTAACGGAGTGTTTATGGTAGTCAAGGTCCTGGTGGTGGACGATTCGGGTTTCTTCCGCCGCCGCGTCTCGGAAATTCTTTCATCGGATTCCAATATCCAGGTGGTCGGCACGGCCACCAACGGCAAAGAGGCGATCGATCAGGCCCTGGCCCTCAAGCCAGACGTGATCACCATGGACTACGAGATGCCGATGATGGACGGCATCACGGCGGTGCGGCACATCATGCAGCGCTGCCCGACTCCGGTGTTGATGTTCTCTTCGCTGACCCACGAAGGCGCCCGGGTAACCCTGGATGCGCTGGACGCTGGCGCGGTGGACTTCCTGCCGAAGAATTTCGAAGACATCTCGCGCAACCCCGAGAAGGTCAAGCAGATGCTCTGCGAGAAGGTGCACAGCATCTCCCGCAGTAACCGTCGCAGCTTGTTCAGTGCGCCGGCGCCGGCACCTGTTACGCCGCCACCGGCAGCCCCGAGCACCTTTGGTCGCCCGGCGCCTGCACCGGTTGCGCGTCCGGCAGTTGCCCCTGTGCGTGCGGCTGCGCCCACCACGCATTCGCCTGCACCCAAGCGCAAAGCCTACAAGCTGGTTGCCATCGGTACGTCCACGGGTGGCCCGGTTGCCTTGCAGCGGGTGTTGACCCAGTTGCCGGCCAACTTCCCGGCCCCGATCGTGTTGATCCAGCACATGCCTGCCGCGTTCACCAAGGCGTTTGCCGAGCGCCTGGACAAGCTGTGCCGCATCAGCGTCAAGGAAGCCGAGGATGGCGACATTCTGCGCCCGGGCCTGGCACTGCTGGCCCCTGGCGGCAAGCAGATGATGATCGATGGCCGTGGCGCGATCAAAATCCTGCCGGGTGACGAACGCTTGAACTACAAGCCGTGTGTGGATATCACCTTCGGTTCTGCGGCCAAGTCCTATGGTGACAAAGTTCTGGCGGTGGTGTTGACCGGCATGGGCGCCGACGGCCGTGAAGGCGCACGCCTGCTCAAGCAGGGCGGCAGCGCGATCTGGGCCCAGGATGAAGCCAGCTGCGTGATCTATGGCATGCCCATGGCTATCGTCAAAGCTGACCTGGCCGACGCCGTGTACAGCCTGGACGACATCGGCAAGCACCTGGTGGAGGCCTGCCTCTAATGGATGTATTGAGCCTGATTGGCATCATCATGGCGTTTGTCGCGATTATTGGCGGCAACTACCTCGAAGGTGGCCACCTGGGTGCCCTGGCCAACGGCCCGGCGGCGTTGATTGTGATCGGCGGCACGGTGGGCGCGGCGTTGTTGCAGTCGCCCATGAGCTCGTTCAAGCGCGCGATGCAGATCCTGATCTGGATCATTTTTCCGCCACGCGTCGACTTGCCGGGTGGCATCGACCGCGTGGTCAACTGGAGCCTCACGGCGCGCAAGGAAGGCCTGCTGGGCCTTGAAGGCGTGGCCGATGCCGAGCCCGACAGTTATTCGCGCAAAGGCCTGCAATTGCTGGTGGATGGCGCCGAGCCGGAGGCGATTCGCAGCATCCTGGAAGTGGATTTCTACACCCAGGAAAGCCGCGACATCAACGCCGCCAAAGTCTTTGAAAGCATGGGTGGTTATGCGCCGACCATCGGCATCATTGGTGCGGTGATGGGCTTGATCCACGTGATGGGCAACCTGGCCGATCCGTCGCAGCTGGGCAGCGGGATTGCGGTGGCGTTCGTCGCCACCATTTACGGCGTGGCCAGTGCCAACCTGGTGCTGTTGCCGGTGGCCAGCAAGCTCAAGTCGATCGCCATGCGCCAGTCGCGTTATCGCGAGATGTTGCTCGAAGGCATCCTCTCGATTGCCGAGGGTGAAAACCCGCGCTCCATCGAATTGAAGCTCCAGGGCTTCATGGATTGATGATGGATATCGATACGGCTTCGCGCTGGCGAACGGGCTTTTTGTGGCGAGCGAGCTTGCTCGCGTCGGGTTGCGCAGCAGCCCCAACACGGGCTACTCGGTTTCGGCAGGAGAGCAGCGGTGAGCTTGTTGGGGCCGCTTCGCGCCCCAGCGCGAGCAAGCTCGCTCGCCACGGTGAGCCCTATACCCAAAAACTCGGGGAGGTTCTATGAGCCGTCGCCGTCGCGAACCTGAAGAGCACGTCAACCATGAACGCTGGCTGGTGTCCTACGCCGACTTCATTACGCTGCTGTTCGCGTTTTTTGTGGTGATGTACTCCATTTCCTCGATCAATGAAGGCAAGTACAAAGTCATTTCCCAGGCGCTGATCGGCGTGTTCAACGACGCCGATCGCGCACTCAAGCCGATACCGATTGGCGAAGAACGCCCCAAGACCGTGACCCCGGCCAAGCCGCTGGTCAATGACAGCGACGAAACCGCCGCCGGCATCGGTGGCACCAGAGACCCGCTGAAAAGTATCGCCGATGATATCAGCGCGGCTTTTGGCGACCTGATCAGCTCCAACCAGATGACCGTGCGCGGCAATGAGTTGTGGGTGGAAATCGAGCTTAATTCCAGCCTGCTGTTTGCCAGTGCCGATGCGATGCCCAGCGACCAGGCGTTCACTATCATCGACAAGGTGGCGGCGATCCTGAAGCCGTTTGAAAACCCGGTCCACGTTGAAGGTTTTACCGATAACCTGCCGATCAATACGGCGCAGTACCCGACCAACTGGGAGCTGTCTTCGGCCCGTGCGGCGAGCATTGTGCGGATGCTCGCAATGCAGGGCGTGAACCCCGGGCGCCTGGCGTCAGTGGGGTATGGCGAGTTCCAGCCGGTGGCCAATAACGCCACGGCAGAAGGCCGCGCGCGCAACCGCCGGGTGGTGCTGGTGGTGTCGCGCAACCTGGATGTGCGCCGCAGCCTGACCGGTACCGGCACTGCCAATGCAACACCGGATGCCGCCTTGAAGCGGGCTGGCACACAAACTGCACCAGCGCCCGTAAAGGCGCCGGTTCGCGGGAGTGCCGTCAATTCTCCGTCACCGGCTCTATAACCCCATGCAATTTCTCGGTCGAGCCTGTGCCTGCCGGGAGGAACAATCCGAATGAGAGTCTGGGCAGTTGCCAATCAAAAGGGTGGTGTCGGTAAAACCACCACTTCCATCGCCTTGGCCGGCTTGCTGGCCGAGGCCGGTAAGCGTGTGGTCGTGGTCGACCTGGACCCCCACGGCTCCATGACCAGCTATTTTGGCTATGATCCGGACGCCCTGGAACACAGTTGCTACGACCTGTTCCTGCACAAGGGCAGCGTGCCGGCCGACTTGCCGGGCCAACTGCTGCTGCCCACCAGCAATGAAAAAATCTCGCTGTTGCCATCCAGCACCGCCCTGGCCACCCTTGAGCGCCAGTCGCCGGGGCAGAGCGGGCTGGGCCTGGTGATCGCCAAGACCCTGGCGCAGCTGTGGCAGGACTTCGACTACGCGATCATCGACAGCCCGCCGTTGCTGGGTGTGCTGATGGTCAACGCCCTGGCTGCCAGCCAACAGCTGGTGATCCCGGTGCAGACCGAGCATCTGGCCGTCAAAGGCCTGGAACGCATGGTCAGCACCCTGGCGATGATCAACCGCTCGCGCAAACAGGCGTTGCCGTTCAGCATCGTGCCGACCCTGTTTGACCGCCGTACCCAGGCGTCCCTCGGCACCTTGCGCGTGTTGCGCGATGCGTATCCGGACACCATCTGGCAGGGCTACATCCCGGTGGACACGCGCCTGCGTGATGCGAGCCGCGCCGGGCTGACGCCTTCGCAATTCGACGGTAAAAGCCGTGGTGTGCTGGCGTATCGGGCGTTACTCAAGCACCTGTTGTCCCAGCAACTTGTGGCGCAGGTGGCGTGATGATCATTGTAGGAGCCTGGCTTGCCAGCGATGCAGACGCCGCAGTTTTACTGACTCAACCGGCTTTCGATTCAAGTCTGGACGCCCACAGGCCGATAACCTTTGAATACAGGGTTGATGGGGCTTGCGCGTGGGCATACACATGAACCGTCCCGTTGATTTCAAGACCCGGCCGCAACTGGCGCTGGAGTCCTACCTGGACGCCTTGCTGCAAGACGCGACCGAGGAAATGCCGGAACCGATTCTGATCCTCGATGAGGTCATCGAGCCTGAGCCTGCGGCGCTGGACGAGTTTCAACTGGCGGTCCTGGAAGAACAGGCCCGTGATGCGTTGGTGGTTCCCGTAGCGGTACCGGTTGCAGTGCCAGTGCCCGTCGCGCCCGTGGTGGTCGAGCCGGTGGTTGAGGTTCACCTCCCGCCGAGCATCACCCCGCCACCGGTGCAGGGCGATGGTCGCCCGGCGTGGGCCGCCGAGCCGTTTGAATGTTTGCTGTTCGACGTTGCCGGGCTGACCCTGGCGGTGCCGCTGGTGTGCCTGGGCTCGATCTACTCCCTGGAAGGCCAGGAGTTGACGCCGTTGTTCGGCCAGCCGGAATGGTTCCTCGGGATATTGCCGAGCCAGCAGGGCAACTTGAAGGTTCTGGACACGGCGCGTTGGGTGATGCCCGACCGCTACCGCGATGATTTCCGCCAGGGCCTGCAATACGTTATTTCGGTCCAGGGCTACGAGTGGGGGCTGGCGGTGCATCAAGTCAGCCGCTCGCTGCGCCTGGACCCCAACGAAATCAAATGGCGCAGCCACCGCGGCCAGCGGCCATGGCTGGCGGGCACCGTGATCGAACACATGTGCGCGTTGCTGGATGTCGCCGAACTGGCGGAGTTGATTGCCAGCGGCGCAGTAAAAGATATGCCGCTTAACAAACGCACTTGATAACAAGCGCAGCGCTGTAGCGCTGCCCAAGAACACACACCGTAACCAACGGTATTTGAAGGGGTCTGGAGTATGAACAAGTCAGTGTCCGCACAAGGTCTGGTGGATGATCCAATCCTGCAATGGGTCACCTTCAAACTCGACAACGAGTCCTACGGCATCAACGTGATGCGTGTGCAGGAAGTGCTGCGCTACACCGAAATCGCTCCGGTTCCGGGTGCCCCAAGCTACGTGCTGGGCATCATCAACCTGCGCGGTAACGTGGTGACCGTGATCGACACCCGCCAGCGTTTTGGCCTGGTGCCGACCGAAGTCAACGACAACACCCGCATCGTGATCATCGAGGCCGACAAGCAAGTGGTCGGGATCATGGTCGACAGCGTGGCGGAAGTGGTTTACCTGCGCCAATCTGAAGTTGAGACCGCGCCGAACGTCGGCAACGAAGAGTCGGCCAAGTTCATCCAGGGTGTCTGCAACAAGAACGGCGAACTGCTGATTCTGGTTGAGCTGGACAAGATGATGAGCGAAGAAGAATGGCAGGATCTGGAGAATATCTGATTGATCCTTGAGGTAGCGGTGATCGTCCTGGCCATCCTATGGGCCGGGACCTTGGGCTTCCTGCTGCGCTATGTGCGCCAGCAACGGGAATTGGCCACTAAACAGGCCGAGCGCGATGCCGTACGCGACCGGCGCATCCTGGAGCTGGCCAAGCGGGTCGACCACTTCCAGCAGAGCACTGTGCGTGTGGGCGATGAAGTGCACGAGCTGCGTGCGGTACTTGCGCCGTTGCCGGACAAGTTGTCGGCGCTGGAGCAGCGTGACCCGTCGAGCCTGTCGTTTGCCCAGGCGGCGAAGCTGGTGGGCATGGGCGCGACGGTGGATGAGCTGACTCAGTCCTGCGGGTTGACCCAGGCTGAGGCGCAGTTGATGAGCCGGTTGCACAAGGACGGCTGAAGGTTACGAGCTGCAAGCGGGGTTGCTTGCAGCTTATAGCTGATGCCGGTTGCTCAGCCATTCGGCCATTGTCGAGTCCTCCAGGGCGTATTCGCCACGGTTGGCTTTCCAGACCAATTCCTTCTCCCGCAACACTTCCAGTGCTTTCTGAACGTTTGGCGTGCTGGCGTTCGGCTCAGCCTGGGCCAACTCCAATTTGCTGTTTACGTCCAAGAAGGTTTTTTCCGCAAAAGGGGAGAACGGCTGCTTGCCCAGGGTTCTTTCGCCCATCACTTCGAGCACTGCTTGTTGCAGGGGAGAGAGGTCGTTGTAGGCGCTCTCGTAGTCGCTCCAGATCCCGGCCTGGTGATTGAGCGCCCCTGTCCTCAGCAACTCGCCAAGGTTACTGGCCTCCCCCAGGCCCACGCTCACTTCAGTCAATAGTTTGTTGAGCATTTCCGGGCGTCGGCCGACGAGCTGGAACGCATAGTCCATGTCCTCAAGGTTGAACTGGTTGGTCGCGGCCAGTCGCTGGTTCCACAGGCCAGTCACGAACTCGACATAATCCCTGCCCAGCAACGGGAACGGCGTGATGTGGGCGCCAAAGAAGGGTTGTTTGCTCTTAAGCACCAGGTTGGCCAGTTTGTCCCGGCTGGAACCTGTGAACACCAGGCGCAGGCCATCTGCCGTGCTGCCACCGTTGAGATGATCCCGTGCAGCCTTGAGGGCGAACATTGCATTCACGCCACCTTCGCTGTTGAGGGCGTGCTGGGCCTCGTCCACGATCAGCACTATCATTTGGCCCGAGACTTGGTGCAGCACGTCCAGTGCGTGGGTGAGCGTCGTGCCGGCTGGCAGTTGAGGTTTGGTGAAATCCCAACTCAGGGTGCGCAGCAAGCTGATCTTTTCGATGCCGGCTTTCTTGGCCGCTTTGCTCACTGCGCTTTCGAATTCGCCCAAGGCTTTGCCGATGGCGCCGGAAATCAGCTCGGCGGGGTCGATTTCGCGGTTCGTCCACAGGTCTACATAAACGGGTAGCCAGCCCCGAGCCGTGCATTCGGGGATAAGGTCATTGCGCAGGAAAGTACTTTTGCCCGTACGGCGAGGCGCCGCGAGGAACATGCCGGAGCTGTAATCGGCAAATGACTCGCCTGCCAAATCACGTGCGAGCGCATCCGCCAGTGGCTTTCGATTAAGGATCGGGCGGGTAGGGCTCATGGGTTTATCCTGAACTATCTAGTTTGGGATAATCTATACCTTGGTAGATATAATTGCTATACATCGAGCGGCTGCAGCTACTCACTAGAGCGTGTTGTTGGCTTTCTTCGCGCAGGGATAGCGTTCGGCAATTGCACTTCTCACCAGACGCGCCGTGCCGAATCGTGCTGACGCAGGGTGTTTCTCACGGTAGTCCAGAACGATATCCACCAGACGCCCTGGTTCCAGGGCCTCCGGCAGGCAAAGGCGCCTGCTTCTGGGCACGAGTTCGTCCATGTATTGCAGTGTGTCCAGCACGCCTCCGGTCGTGCCAAGGCAATAGGCGGCCTGGTAGGACGGTGGCGCATCCGATGACATCTTCCTGGCCTCGCGACAGGCTGCGAGGTAGTCACGCGCCTCATCGTTGGCCGTTGCCATCAGGGAAAACAAACAAAGGTTCAGGGCTACCAGGATTGAAGTCGGTTTCAACTGCCGCTCTCCGGGGTCAAGGGTCGGCGACAGGTTAATCCGCAGTTGTTACGGCTTGGTCATCGCTGGGACTGCGAGCCTAGAGCCCTTTGCTTTTCAGCAGCACCGCGTGGTCAAGATAGAGCTGGACCGGGTTCACGTTCCAACCGGTGATGCCTGCCAACTGGTTGACCGCATCGAAGTGGTCCATGGGATAGTCTGATTTGATCACTTTGCCCAGGTGCGAGCTGTTCTGGCCAACCAGCCCGTCGTTGGCGTTTTTCTCGTTATAGAACAACAACGACAACGCGATACAGTTCAAATGGCTCAGGTCGAGCAGTTGTGGCTTGGAGCCTTGCACGATCCCGCTCCAGGAATAGTAATACACGCCGTTTTCCACTTCGTTGCCTTCACCGCCCCACACGGCAGGCACCCCTTGCGGGTACTTGAGGTTGAAGGCTGCCAACCCTTCAGTGGTCAAGGACTCGAAAGCCGCCGCGGCGTCCTGAGGGTTTGTCGGGTGGCCGCTGATCAGCGAAATGAAGATGCCGACGGCATTCAGGATGGCCTCCGCCACGGCGGTGGGAAGGGTGCCGGGGATCAGGGCCTTGCGTAGCTGGTCGGCAATTTCGGAACCAAAGTTGGGGCAACTCACGGATGTCACCGACGCGACCTTTTCCGGGTGAATGGCTGCGACGTAGCGTGCGGCCAGCGGGCCCTGGCTATGGCCAATCAGGTTGACCTTAGCGGCGCCGGTTTGCTGCAGGATGAGATTGACCTGCTCCAGCAGCTTCTCACCGCGTTCTTCGTTGCCGTTGACGGCTGGAATATTCACGGTAAATACCTTGGCGCCGGCTCGCTCCAGGGCTGGCTGGATATTGAAAAAGTAGGGATAACCGGCGATTGAATCGAATCCGAAAAGGCCATGAACCAAAACCATCGGATATTGGGTAGATGCTTCCTTGCTCATAGGGGTACCTGTCGATAGCGAGTTCAAGTGGAACAGATGCTATTGACTGCACGATCTGTCAGCGTTAACCGTAGCCTACAAATGGGTGAAGCGTCGGCGACGATTAGTAATCGTCGCCTCTTTGCGTCACATCCCGCTCCACCGGCCCCGCATCCGGGTCATAGCCCACCGGGAACTTGCCCTTCAACGTCCACGCAAACGCGATGATCTCGGCGACGGTGCGATACAGCTCTTCCGGGATGCTGTCGCCCAATTCCATGCGCGCCAGTAATTTGACCAGCTCGGCATTTTCGTAGATCGGGACTTCGTTTTCCCGGGCCAGCTTGAGGATGGCTTCGGCCAGGGCATCGTCGCCCTTGGCGGTGAGGGTGGGCGCTTGTTGCCCGTCGTATTTGAGGGCAATGGCCTGGCGGGGCGGGTTGGGGTTTTTCATGCGGTTTCATCCACCCAGCGTTGTTCAAGGCCGGTTTTAGGGCCGCGCGGCGGGGTGCCGAGGTGGCAGTCGAGGTCGCCGACGTTGAGCCCCGACGACACCAGGCGTTCGCGCAGGCTGCCCAGGTGGCTTTCGATCAGGCTGGCAGTGAACGGACGGGTCGCCCACAACTGGCTGGACAGTTTGCCCTGGCTCAATTGGGCCTGGACCTGCAACGGACCCAGCGGCTCCATGTCGAGGGCCATTTCCACGCGCCAGAGCATTTGCTTGGGGTCCTTGCTGTCTTTGCGTTCGGGCTGCTCCTTGTCGGGGGCCGGTTCTTCACGCTGGAACTTGACCTGCAACGGCACGATGTCTTGCAAGGTGCGCATGGGGATTTCCAGCTGCCAGGTGGTCAAGAGCTTGCCGTCGGCGGTGGTGCCGGTTTGTTCCAGGCTCGACAGTTGATGGCTTTGCAGGCGGGAAATGGCGCCGGCGGCCAAGCGCAGCAGGTTTTCCAGGTCGCTTTCACCTTCCAGGCGTTGCATCAGCCGATCGGGCAGCGGAAAGCCTGCGGGCGTTTGGCGGGCGCCGACCTGGCCGAGGGTGCCCAACGGGCTGCGCACGAAGCTGGGCAGCAGTTGCGCCAGGGTGTTGGCGGCCAGGATCGCATTGAGGTTGGTGTTGGCGGGCAGGGCAGGCAGCAGGTCGGCGACGAAGCGCAGCAGGGCGCCTTTCATGTCCAGTGGCGGTATCTGCGGGTTTTGCCCGGCGAGCAGCTTGGCTTCCAGGAACGTCCCGCTGTTTTGGATCAGTTGCGCCAGCACCTTCGGATTGCTGGCTTGGGCCAGGTCGGGGAGGCTCGCCAGCAAGCGCGCGGCGGCAGCGCGCAGGTCGACCGAGGTGCTGTCGCTGCTGGTCGCAGGCAGGCCTTGCAGCGCGGCGAACACCACGTCCAGCGAACCTTGGCGGCTTTGCTGGGTGGAGAGTTGTTGGGCCACGGCCAGTTGATCCTGGCGCCCGCTCAGCGGCACAAAGCTCAAGGTCTGCGCACTTTGCACCACAGCGCTGAGCAAGCTGGCGATGCGCAATGGCTGCGGGCTTTCGACGGTCAGGGTCGCGCCGCTGAGGGCGTTATTGAGCACCGACACCAGCGAGCGATACACCACCGGCTGGTTGGCGCCCTGTGGCAGCGCCTGGGTGGTCAGCACCTTGCCTTGCAGCAACGTGCCCACCGGTAATTGGGTGGTGTCGATGCGCGTCAGCGCGGCGACGCTGGAGCTCAGCGCCTGCTGCAAGCTGATGGACAAATTGCCCGACGGCGTCTGGCTGACCTCCACATTAGTGCCCAACGGCAGCGGCTGGCTGCTGGTGGCCTGCACCAGGGTTTGCCGACCGCCTTCCAGGGTCAGCTTGAGCAGCAACTGAAACGCGTCACCGCCTTGTTTAAGGGCCAGCACCTCGGCGTTCACGGTTTTTCCGGGGTCAATCAGGCCCGTCTGCGGCTCCAGCAGTTTCAGCAGCTCACCCGTCGCAGGCGCGGGCGCAGGCCCGGCTGGCAGCGTCGGAGGAAGCGTAGGTAGATTGATCTCACCGGTCATCGTGCGCGCCGTCTCAAGGGAAATTGCCCTCTTTAGAGTAGGGCATCACATGTATAATGCCGCCCGTCTTCAAAGAGAGCGTTAAAAACAACACAACTGATTGATCCAGCTCTCTAAAAACGGTCGCCAAAGCAGTTAATGTGCACCTCTTTAACGGCCGTTCCACCGCCGACTTGAACCGTAAAGGCCCGCGATCTCTTGACCAGCCCTCTTCTAGAAGCCGTAGCGCTTGCCTGTGAACGTGACCTGCGGATGCTGTTCGAAAATCTCGAACTGCGTCTGGTGCGCGGCGACATGGTGCAGGTCAGCGGCCCCAACGGCAGCGGCAAGACCAGCCTGTTGCGCCTGTTGGCCGGCTTGATGCAGCCGACGGCGGGCGAAGTGCGGCTCAACGGCAAACCGTTGCACGAGCAGCGCACGGAACTGGCCCGCAACCTGATCTGGATCGGCCACGCCGCCGGGATCAAGGACGTGCTCACCGCCGAAGAAAACCTCAGTTGGCTCAGTGCCCTGCATCATCCCGCAAGCCGCGAGGCCATCTGGCAGGCTCTGGCCGCGGTTGGCCTCAAGGGTTTCGAAGACGTTCCCTGCCACACCCTGTCCGCCGGCCAGCAGCGCCGCGTAGCCCTGGCCCGCCTGTACCTGGACGGCCCGCCGCTGTGGATTCTCGACGAACCCTTCACCGCCCTCGACAAACAAGGCGTCGCCCAGCTTGAAGAACACCTGGCCACCCATTGCGAGCAGGGCGGGATGGTGCTCCTGACCACCCACCACACGTTGGCGCGCATGCCCGCCGGTTACCGCGATCTTGATCTGGGCCGGTGGTCGGTATGAGTGTATTTGCCCTGTTGGTGGCCCGCGAAGCGCGGTTACTCTGTCGCCGCCCGGCCGAACTGGCCAACCCGCTGGTGTTCTTCGCGATTGTGATCGCGCTGTTCCCGTTGGCGGTCGGCCCCGAGACTAAACTGTTGCAAACCTTGTCTCCGGGACTGGTCTGGGTGGCGGCGCTTTTGTCGGTCCTGCTCTCGCTGGACGGGCTGTTTCGCAGTGATTTTGAAGACGGTTCCCTTGAACAGTGGGTCCTTTCGTCGCACCCTCTGCCTCTTCTGGTTCTGGCCAAGGTACTGGCACACTGGGCGTTTTCCGGCCTGGCGCTGGTATTGCTCGCGCCGCTGCTGGCGATGATGCTGGGATTGCCCACCGAGTGCCTGCCGGTGTTGCTCCTGTCATTATTGCTGGGCACGCCGGTGCTCAGTTTGTTGGGTGCCGTAGGTGCGGCGCTGACAGTCGGTTTGAAACGCGGCGGCCTGTTGCTGGCCCTGCTGATTTTGCCTTTGTATATCCCGGTGTTGATCCTGGGCAGCGGCGCTCTGCAAGCCGCGCTCCAGGGCATGCCGGCGACCGGTTACCTCCTGTGGCTTGGCAGCCTGGCCGCCCTGGCGGTAACCCTGACACCCTTTGCTATAGCGGCTGGCCTGAAGATCAGCGTCGGCGAATAATGAGGTCTGGTTAAGCGTTGTCTTAATCAGTAAAGACCCTAGGCTTCTTGCAACGACAAGAAGCAACCGTGATGGAAACAGCATGAACTGGACCTGGTTTCACAAGCTCGGCTCGCCCAAATGGTTTTACGGCATCAGTGGCAAACTGCTGCCGTGGTTGAGCATCGCTGCTGTATTGCTGATCGGCGTCGGCGTGGTCTGGGGCCTGGCCTTCGCGCCGCCGGACTACCAGCAAGGCAACAGCTTTCGCATCATCTACATCCACGTTCCTGCCGCGATGCTGGCCCAGTCCTGCTACGTGATGCTGGCGGTGTGCGGCGTCGTCGGCCTGGTGTGGAAGATGAAGCTGGCGGACGTTGCCCTGCAATGCGCCGCGCCCATCGGTGCCTGGATGACCGCCGTGGCGCTGGTCACCGGTGCGATCTGGGGCAAGCCGACCTGGGGTTCGTGGTGGGTGTGGGATGCGCGACTCACGTCGATGCTGATCCTGCTGTTCCTGTACTTCGGTCTGATTGCGCTGGGCAACGCCATCAGCAATCGTGACAGCGCCGCCAAGGCCTGCGCAGTGCTGGCGATTGTCGGCGTGATCAACATCCCGATCATCAAATACTCGGTGGAGTGGTGGAGCACCCTGCACCAGGGCGCCACCTTCACCCTTACCGAAAAGCCGGCAATGCCCGTGGAAATGTGGGCGCCGCTGCTGCTGATGGTGCTGGGGTTCTACTGCTTCTTCGGCGCCGTGCTGCTGTTGCGCATGCGCCTCGAAGTGCTCAAGCGTGAAGCCCGCACCAGTTGGGTCAAGGCCGAAGTGCAAAACAGCCTGGGAGCCCGTGGATGAGCTTCAACTCTTTCAGTGATTTTCTCGCCATGGGCCATCACGCCCTGTACGTCTGGACGGCCTATGGCATCTGCCTGGCGGTGCTGGCCCTCAACGTCGCCGCGCCGATCCTGGCCCGCAAGCGTTACCTGCAACAAGAGGCGCGTCGTTTGCGCCGGGAGACCGAAAAGTGAATCCGCTGCGTAGAAAGCGTCTGTTGATCATCCTGGCCATCATGGCCGGTGTCGGCATTGCCGTGACCCTGGCCCTGAGCGCCCTGCGGGAGAACATCAACCTGTTCTACACCCCGACCCAAATCGCCAACGGCGAAGCGCCGCTGGACACGCGAATTCGTGCCGGTGGCATGGTCGAGAAAGGCTCGCTGCAACGTTCCGGCGATTCCCTGGACGTCAAATTCATCGTCACCGACTTCAACAAATCCGTGACCATCACCTACCGCGGCATCCTCCCGGACCTGTTCCGCGAAGGGCAGGGCATCGTCGCCCTTGGCAAACTCAACGCCGACGGCGTGGTGGTGGCCGATGAAGTGCTGGCCAAACACGATGAAAAATACATGCCGCCGGAAGTCACCAAGGCCCTCAAAGACAGCGGCCAATCCGCCCCGACCCCCGCCAAGGAGGGCTAAGTCATGACGTCCGCACTGTTTATTCCAGAGTTGGGCCAGTTGGCGATGATCCTCGCCCTGTGCTTTGCCATCGTCCAGGCCGTGGTCCCGTTGCTGGGCGCCTGGCGCGGTGACCGTTTGTGGATGAGCCTGGCCCAGCCGGCCGCCTGGGGCCAGTTCGCCTTTTTGGTGTTCGCCTTCGGTTGCCTGACCTACGCCTTCATGACCGACGACTTTTCCGTCGCCTACGTCGCCAACAACTCCAACAGCGCCTTGCCCTGGTACTACAAGTTCAGTGCCGTGTGGGGCGCCCACGAAGGTTCGTTGCTGCTGTGGGCGTTGATCCTCGGCGGCTGGACCTTTGCCGTATCGATCTTCTCCCGCCAGTTGCCACAAGTCATGCTGGCCCGGGTGCTGGCGGTGATGGGCATGATCAGCATCGGCTTCCTGCTGTTTTTGATCATGACCTCCAACCCGTTCACCCGCATCCTGCCGCAGATCCCGGTTGATGGGCACGACCTCAACCCGCTGCTGCAAGACATCGGCCTGATCGTGCACCCGCCGATGCTCTACATGGGTTACGTCGGTTTCTCGGTGGCCTTCGCGTTTGCCATCGCCGCCCTGCTCGGCGGGCGTCTTGATGCAGCCTGGGCGCGCTGGTCGCGGCCCTGGACCATCGTCGCCTGGGCGTTCCTCGGCATCGGCATCACCTTGGGCTCATGGTGGGCCTACTACGAACTCGGTTGGGGCGGCTGGTGGTTCTGGGACCCGGTAGAAAACGCTTCCTTCATGCCATGGCTGGTGGGCACGGCGCTGATCCACTCGCTGGCGGTCACTGAAAAACGTGGCGTGTTCAAGAGCTGGACCGTGTTGCTGGCCATCGCCGCGTTTTCCCTGAGCCTGCTGGGTACCTTCCTGGTGCGTTCCGGTGTACTGACGTCGGTTCACGCGTTCGCCTCTGACCCTGCGCGTGGCGTGTTCATCCTGATCTTCCTGCTGTTCGTGGTCGGTGGCTCGCTGACGCTGTTCGCCCTGCGCGCGCCCGTGGTCAAGAGCCACGTCGGCTTCAACCTCTGGTCCCGGGAAACCCTGCTGCTGGGCAATAACCTGGTGCTGGTCGTAGCCGCTTCGATGATCCTGCTCGGCACTCTGTACCCGCTGGCTCTGGATGCCCTGAGCGGCGCCAAGCTGTCCGTCGGCCCACCATACTTCAACGCACTGTTCATTCCGTTAATGGCGCTGTTGATGGTGGTGATGGCGGTCGGCGTAGTGGTGCGCTGGAAAGACACCCCGGTGAAATGGCTGGTGGGCATGCTAGCTCCGGTACTGCTGGGCAGCGCCGCGCTGGCCGTGATCGCCGGTATTGCCTACGGCGACTTCAACTGGGCTGTGCTCGCCACCTTCATGCTCGCCGCCTGGGTATTGCTGGCCGGTGTACGCGACCTTATCGACAAGACCCGCCACAAAGGTTTGATCAAAGGTCTGCCGACCATGACCCGCAGCTACTGGGGCATGCAGGTCGCGCATATCGGCATCGCCGTGTGCGCCCTGGGCGTGGTGTTGTCCAGCCAGAACAGCGCCGAGCGCGACCTGCGTTTGGCGCCGGGCGAGTCCATGGACCTGGCCGGTTACCACTTCATTTTCGAAGGCGCCAAGCACTTCGAAGGCCCCAACTTCACCTCCGACAAAGGCACCGTGCGCGTCGTGCGCAACGGCAAGGAAGTGGCCGTGCTGCACCCGGAAAAACGCCTGTACACCGTGCAAAGCTCGATGATGACCGAAGCCGGGATCGACGCCGGTTTCACCCGCGACCTCTACGTTGCCCTGGGTGAACCGCTGGGTGATGGCGCCTGGGCCGTGCGGGTCCACGTCAAACCGTTTGTGCGCTGGATCTGGTTCGGCGGCCTGCTCACAGGCTTCGGTGGTTTGCTGGCAGCAACGGACCGACGCTACCGGGTCAAGGTCAAGAGCCGGGTGCGTGAAGCCCTCGGTCTGCAAGGAGCAGCGGTATGAAGCGTTGGTTGATGGTGTTACCGCTGGCAGCGTTTCTGGTGGTGGCGGTGTTCCTGTATCGCGGGCTTTACCTGGACCCGGCCGAGCTGCCGTCGGCGATGATCGGCAAGCAGTTCCCGGCGTTTTCCCTGCCGACCGTGCAGGGCGACAAAACCCTGACCCAAGCTGATTTGCTGGGCAAACCGGCACTGGTCAACGTGTGGGGCACCTGGTGCATTTCCTGCCGCGTCGAGCACCCGGTGCTGAACAAACTGGCGGAGCAGGGCGTGGTGATCTACGGCATCAACTACAAGGACGACAACGCTGCCGCCTTGAAGTGGCTGGCAGAGTTCCACAACCCGTACCAGTTGGATATCCGCGACGAAGACGGCAACCTCGGCCTGAACCTTGGCGTGTACGGCGCCCCGGAAACCTTCTTCATCGATGCCAAGGGCGTGATCCGCGACAAGTACGTGGGCGTGATCGACGAAGTGGTGTGGCGTGAGCAACTGGCCGCCAAGTACCAGGCGCTGGTGGATGAGGCCAAGCCATGAAGCGTTGGTTAGCCGCCGCTGTATTGGGCTTGAGCGTGGTTGGCGTGGCTCACGCGGCCATCGACACCTACGAATTTGCCAAGGACGGTGATCGCGAGCGCTTTCGCGAATTGACCAAGGAACTGCGCTGCCCCAAGTGCCAGAACCAGGACATCGCCGACTCCAACGCGCCGATTGCCGCCGACCTGCGCAAAGAGATCTTCCGCATGCTCGGCGAGGGCAAGGACAATCAGCAGATCATCGACTTCATGGTCGACCGCTACGGTGATTTCGTGCGCTACAAGCCTGCGCTCACCGGCAAGACCGCGCTGCTGTGGTTCGGCCCCGCTGGCCTGTTGCTCACAGGCTTGGTCGTCATGGCGGTGATTGTGCGCCGCCGTCGTGTCGCCCCGGCCGATGGCTCGGACTCGCTTTCTGTCGATGAGCGTCAACGCCTCGACCAACTGCTGGACAAAAAAACTGATGATTGATTTCTGGCTCGCAGCCGGTCTGCTGCTTCTGATTGCCTTGAGTTTCCTGCTGATCCCTGTTCTACGCGGCCGCCGTGCCCAGCGTGAAGAAGATCGCACTGCGCTGAACGTGGCGCTGTACCAGGAACGCGTGGCGGAACTGCAAACCCAGCAGTCCGAAGGCGTGCTGGATGCGGCGCAACTGGACAGCGGCCGCGCTGAAGCAGCGCGCGAGTTGTTGGCCGATACCGAAGGTGTGGAAAAACCTCGGGAATCGCGCCTCGGCAAACCGTTGCCCTTGCTCGCGGCGTTTCTGGTGCCGGTGCTGGGCGTGGCGCTGTACCTGCATTACGGGGCCAGCGACAAGGTCGAACTGACCCGCGAATTCTCCCAGCCGCCGGTGTCCATGGAAGACATGACCCGCCGTCTGGAGCGCGCCGCTGCCGCACAACCGGACTCGCCGGAAGGCTTGTACTTCCTCGGTCGCGCCTACATGGCCCAGGACCGTTCGGCCGATGCGGCCAAAGTCTTCGAGCGCACCGTGGCCTTGGCCGGTCGCCAGCCGGAGCTGCTCGGGCAATGGGCCCAGGCTCAGTACTTTGCCGACAATAAACAGTGGTCGCCCAAGGTCCAGGCCTTGACCGATGAAGCACTTAAGCTCGACCCGAAAGAAGTCACCAGCCTCGGCCTGCTGGGCATTGCGGCCTTTGAAGGGCAGCGTTACCAGGAAGCGATCGACTACTGGAAGCGCCTGCTGGCCCAACTGCCACCGGAAGACAACTCCCGTGCGGCGCTGCAAGGCGGGATTGACCGGGCCGCCGAGAAGCTCAAAGAGAGTGGCGGTACCGTGGCGCCGGTGAAGGCGCAAACCCAAATGCAGGTGCGCGTGGACCTGGCCGCCGATGTGAAGGCCAAGGCCTTGCCGACCGACAGCGTGTTCATCTTCGCCCGCGCCGTCAAAGGCCCGCCGGCGCCGTTGGCCGCCAAGCGCGTGACCGTGGCCGACCTGCCGATCACCGTCGAACTGGGCGATTCTGATGCGATGATGCCGCAGTTGAAACTGTCCAACTTTCCCGAAGTCCAACTGGTTGCGCGCATATCCCGGGCAGGTGTTCCAACCACTGGCGAGTGGATCGGCCGCAGCCAACCCCTGGCCAGCAGCATCACTGCGCTGCAGCAACTGACCATCGACAGTCCGGACAAATAACTCGAGGAAATGCCCATGACCGCCATCGCGCGTATCACCCTGCTCAGCCTGGTATTGGGGTTGAGTGCTTGTGCGGTCCATCGGCCTCCGTCGCCTACCGGGCCGACCATCCCGCCCACAGGGCCGTCGACGCAGCCGAGCACTCAGCCGAGCACCCAGCCTTCCGGCCCGGTGATCAAACCGTCGAAGCCGGTGCCGAGCTCCTCGGCCACGTTCGCACCGCCACCGGGCGCGGCGAGCCATTGGGACGGGAAGATGCAGGTGTACGTGCTGGATGAACAGCCAGACACGTTCTACCGCCAGCGCACCTACTACCGTTGGAGTAACGGCTGGAGCCGGTCCATCAGCCCGAACGGGCCTTGGGAAGAGACCGACATCCATGGTGTGCCGCCGGGGTTGAGCAAGCAGTACGCGCAATAAGAAAAGGCGACCTTCGGGTCGCCTTTTTCATGGCTGTTTTGAAATGCAGTCCACCCAACAACACAGATCTAATGTGGGAGCGGGCTTGCTCGCGAATGCAGAGGGCCAGTCAATACATCTGGTGACTGATCCACCGCTTTCGCGAGCAAGCCCGCTCCCACATTAGATTTATGTTGCCGGTTGGATTTCGGTTTCGATCAAGCCACCGGGCACTCCCGGTTCAGCGCCTCATCCACCAATAACTGCGCAATCTCAATCATCTGTACCACCGCGAGCACCTGCTTTCTGCCCGAACCATCAAGGTGTTCGGCGCAGTCGTACGCGCAGACAGTCGCTGATTCAAGCATCTCGCTGGCATTGCTCAAGGCAGCTTCGGTGCTGAGGCCGGGACGAAGGGTGAAGATTGTTTCGGGTTGGGTTTGTCGGGTGTCATCCGAGGTGGATGGTGGGGGATTGGGCGAGACTTTTTTCATACGGTTGCTCCTGGAGTAAGGGGAGCCGCCACAATCACTTCCACATGATGGGTGGCGACTGTACGCAGGTGTGGAAGACCGGACTCCAGGACCCCGGCGCACTCGAAAGTGCCCCGCGCACAGCCGCCATAACACATAAACAGCGGACATGAAAAAAGCGCCCGCTAAAGGCTATGGGCGCTTATACGCCTGGAGAGTTCGGGCTTCCACACCCGTTCGCTGATTTTGCAGCGACCCGCGAAGGTTAGCGGTGAGGTTGATCCGACGCAACCCGAAATCTGTGTAGGGCGGGTCCTAGTGAGCAGGCCGCATAAAAAGGGCGAGCCGTACACAGGTTGGTCGCCCGGAGAATGGAAACCCGGCAGGGCCAAGCCCTCCTGTGTAAAGCTCGGTCGGCATAATGGAGGAACGGCCCAATGACTAGCCGTAGGGAAAGTCCTGTTCAGCGTACGTCAGAGCCGAGCTTTTCTATGAGCTTAGTCAGTGCCGCCTGAAAGATCGGGTGCCATTCATTGGTAAGAACGCTGCTCAAGGGGTGCCAGAAGAACTGGAACTCGTGGCCGCCGTCGTCTTCTGCGAAATGGGTCCAGGCATCAGGAAGCTCTTCCGGAACCTGGCATTGGTGAAAGGCCCATATATGCCCCGTGATCTCTGAGTGCCAGGTACCCAGGTCGCGTATCACCTTGCCGGTTATCCCGGCTTCTTCGAGTAATTCCCTAATCGCCGCTGCCTCGGTGCTTTCGCCAGGTTCCACGCTGCCCTTGACCAATTGAAGGCCTGCCAGTGGGTGTTTGAAGGCGAGGATTTCCAGGGATTGGCGGTTTCGCAGAACTACCGGGCATGCCTTGCCTTTTCCCATCACGTTGCCCTCTTGCACATATTGGCGGCCAGCTATTGCACCACAGTCCGGCACATTTCCAATGCCGGGCGAAGACCTTGTGGCGAGGGAGCTTGCTCCCGTTGGACTGCGCAGCAGGCCCAAGTCAGCCCCTTCAGTACATCTGACAGACCGTGTCACCCAGGCTTGGGGCCGCTGCGCAGCCCAGCGGGAGCAAGCTCCCTCGCCACAAGTTAGGTATTCAGCGCTAGCTCCAACCTTTCATCAAACCTTCATCAAACGGTTTTACTGCGGACATGTGCAAGTCATAGGTCTGACACAGCCCACGCCTACTGTCGTTTGAACTCAAACGCAGCCACGGATGGTTGTTCAACCAGACAGAGAAGCCCATGACTCCAGCTATCCATGTCGATCATCTGAACAAGACCTTTGCGAAGAAATCCGCACTGGTCGACCTCGAACTCACCGTTGCCACCGGTGAGATGGTCGCGCTGATTGGCGCTTCCGGCTCCGGCAAGTCCACTTTGCTGCGCCACCTCGCGGGCCTGGCCTGTTGCGACAAGAGCAACGGCGGCAGCGTCAAGGTGCTGGGCCGGGAAGTACAGGCCAGCGGGCGGTTGAATGGCAAGGTGCGGCGCTTGCGCTCCGACATCGGCTACATCTTCCAACAGTTCAACCTGGTCAACCGCTTGAGCGTGCTCGACAACGTGCTGCTCGGTTGCCTGGGCCGCATGCCGCGCTGGCGCGGCAACCTCGGCTTGTTCAACGCCCAGGAAAAACAGTTCGCCATGGAGTCCCTGGCCCGCGTCGGCCTGGCGGACCTGGCCGCACAACGTGCCTCCACTTTGTCTGGTGGCCAGCAGCAACGCGTGGCGATCGCCCGGGCCCTGACCCAGCGCGCCGAAGTGATCCTGGCCGACGAACCCATCGCCTCCCTCGACCCGGAGTCGGCGCGCAAGGTCATGGAGATTCTCGCCGACATCAACGGCCGCGACGGCAAGACCGTGGTGGTCACCCTGCACCAGGTCGATTACGCGATGCGCTATTGCCCCCGAGCCGTGGCACTCAAGGGCGGGCGGATTCATTTCGACGGCCACGCAAGCGAGTTGAGCAGCCAGTTCCTCAATGATTTGTACGGTGCCGATGTCGACACCAGCCTGATGTTTTCCGACCAGACCCGCCCAACCTCCGTCACCCCTCGGCTGGCCCTGGCCCGTGCTTGAACCCCTCCAACGACCCACAGGAATCCTCTCCATGTTGAACCGTATCGGTCATGTGTTTCTGTCCGCCGTCCTGTTAGCCAGCGTGGCCATGGGCAATGCCCAGGCCGCCGACAAAGTGATCAATTTCGGCATCATGTCCACCGAGTCTTCGCAGAACCTCAAGAGCATCTGGCAGCCATTCCTGGATGACATGCACAAGAAGACCGGCCTCACCATCAACGCCACCTTCGCCTCCGACTACGCCGGCCTGATCCAGGGCATGCGCTTCAACAAGGTCGACGTGGCCTGGCTGGGCAACAAGGCTGCGATGGAAGCGGTGGACCGTTCCAACGGCGAAATCTTCGCCCAGACCGCCGCCGCCAACGGTGCCGCCGGTTACTGGAGTGTGCTGATCGTGCGCAAGGACAGCCCGATCAACAACGTCGATGACATGCTCAAAAACGCCAAGAGCCTGACCTTCGGCAACGGTGACCCTAACTCCACCTCGGGCTATCTGGTACCGGGCTACTACGTGTTCGCCAAGAACCACGTCGACGCCGCCACCGCCTTCAAGCGCACCCTCAACTCCAGCCATGAAGTCAACGCACTGAGCGTGGCCAAAGGGCAATTGGACGTCGCCACCTTCAACACCGAAAGCTGGGACCGCCTGGAAGTCACCCAGCCGGATAAGGCCGCCATGCTCAAGGTGATCTGGAAGTCGCCGCTGATCCCCGCCGACCCGATGGTGTGGAGCAAGGCCCTGAGCGACAGCGAGAAGACCAAGATTCGCGATTTCTTCGCCAACTACGGTGACACCGACGAAGAGAAGGCCGTGCTGAAGAACATGCAGTTGGGCAAGTTCCTCAAGTCCAGCGACGACCAACTGTTGCCGATCCGCCAGTTGGAGCTGTTCAAGCAGCGCACCACCATCAGCGCCGACGACAAGCTGGAAGCCGCCGACAAGACCAAGAAGCTCGCCGACATTGACGCCGACCTCGCCAAGCTGCAACAGCGCATCACCGAACTGGACAAAAAAACCGCCGTTAACGGCTAACGCCTGTGGGAGCGGGCTTGCTCGCGAATGCGGTGTGTCAGTCACCGAATCCAGCGGCTGATAAATCGCATTCGCGAGCAAGCCCGCTCCCACATGTTGATCGAGGATAACCATGACTACTTTGCACGCTGAAGCAGTGGGTAAAAGGACTTGGCCGCAATATCTGGGTTGGGGCCTGTTCCTGATCCTGCTGGCCTGGGCCTGGCACGGCGCCGAGATGAACCCGCTGGCGCTGTACCGCGATTCCGGAAACATGGCGACCTTCGCCGCCGACTTCTTCCCGCCGGACTTCCATGAATGGCGCTCCTACCTCAAGGAGATGATCGTCACCGTGCAAATCGCCCTGTGGGGCACGGTGCTGGCGATTGTCTGCTCGGTGCCGCTGGGCATTCTGTGCGCCGACAACATCACGCCGTGGTGGGTTCACCAGCCGCTGCGCCGGGTGATGGATGCCTTCCGTTCGATCAACGAAATGGTCTTCGCCATGTTGTTCGTCGTCGCCGTCGGCCTCGGTCCTTTTGCCGGTGTTCTGGCCTTGTGGATCAGCACCACCGGCGTGCTCGCCAAGCTGTTCGCCGAAGCCGTCGAAGCCATCGACCCAGGCCCCGTTGAAGGCGTAAGAGCCACCGGCGCGAGTGCCCTGCAAGAGGTGATTTACGGTGTGATCCCGCAAGTGATGCCGCTGTGGGTGTCCTACGCGCTCTACCGCTTCGAAGCCAACGTGCGCTCGGCCACGGTGGTGGGGATGGTCGGCGCTGGCGGTATCGGCGTGATCCTGTGGGAGAACATTCGCGCCTTCCAGTTCGTGCAGACCTGCGCGGTACTGCTGGTGATCATCGTGGTGGTGAGCTGTATCGACGTGCTGTCCCAACGCCTGCGCAAGCAGTTCATCTGACGACGGAGGGGTGCCCCTGGGCGCTTTTTTTTAAGCATGCAGTTGTCTAGACAAGATGAGCCGGTGTACCGCGAACTCGCGGACATCCTGCGCCGCGAATTGAGCAGCTACCAGGCCGGCGATTTCCTGCCGGGCGAGGTGCAGTTGGCCGAACGCTTCGGCGTCAACCGCCACACCCTGCGCCGCGCCATCGATGAGCTGGTGTTCGAAGGCAGCCTGTTGCGCCGCCAGGGCAAAGGCACGCAGGTGCTGGACCGCCCGCTGATTTACCCGATGGGCGCCGAGACCTCATACAGCCAGTCGTTGTCGGCCCAAGGCGTGGGTGTGGAAGCCGTACTGCTCAAGCGCCGCTACTGCTTTGCCAGCCGCGACGAGGCGCAGCAACTGGGCATCGCCGAGATGGCGCCAATGATCGAGCTGCAAACCCTGCGCAAGCTCGACCACCAGCCCGTCAGCCTGATCCGCCACCGCTACTGCGCCAGCCATGCGCCGCTGCTGGCGGACTACAACGGCGGCTCCCTGCGCCACTACCTGCGTGAACGCGACCTGCCGTTGACCCGCACCCAAAGCCTGATCGGCGCGCGGTTGCCCAACCGCGACGAAGCTGCGCTGCTGATGATGCCCCGGCACTTGCCGGCGCTCACCGTATTTACCCTTTCCCGCGATCGCGACGGCCGCCCGGTGGAGCTGGCGCAGTCCACCAGCCGTTCGGATCGCTTCCAGTACCAAGTGGTGACCTGATGGAGACCTTGATGAACCTGTCCCCGCGTCAACACTGGATCGGCGTGCTCGCCCGCGCCTTTCGCAGTGAATTGCTGCCCCATGAAGACGCCCTGCGTGACGTGGATTACCAACTGATCCGCGCCCCGGAAATCGGCATGACCCTGGTGCGTGGACGCATGGGCGGCAATGGCGCGCCGTTCAACGTCGGCGAAATGAGCGTGACCCGCTGCGTGGTGCGCCTGGCAGACGGCCGCACCGGCTACAGCTACCTGGCCGGGCGCGACAAGGTCCACGCCGAATTGGCCGCCCTGGCAGATGCGCATTTACAGGGCGCACACCCGAGCATTTGGCTCAGCGATTTGATCGGCTCACTGGCCAACGCCCAGGCCGAACGCCGGGCGCAAAAAGAGGCCGACACCGCCGCCACCAAGGTCGAGTTCTTCACCCTGGTTCGAGGAGAAAACTGATGAATGCCCAACATTTGCAACCGGCGTTTTTGGACCCGGTGCTGGACGCCCAGCGCGGTTTTCGCGGGGCCCTCAAGGCCCTCGCCGAGCCTGGCCTGATCCAGTCCTTGCCCGCCGCCCCCAGCCTTGAAGGCCTGGCGCCGGCCACCTATGCGCTGTGCCTGGCGCTGCTGGATATGGACACGCCGCTGTGGCTGGCGCCGTGCTTCGACACACCGCTGATTCGCGCCAATCTGGCCTTCCATTGCGGCTGCCCGCTGACCACTCACCGGGAAGAGGCCGCGTTCGCCTTGCTCGGTGAGGAGGACCTGCTGGACCTCAGCGGCTTTGACCACGGCAACGACCGCTACCCCGATCAGTCCTGCACCTTGCTGGTCCAGTTGACCGACCTGGAAGCCGGTCGCGGCTTGAACTGGCGTGGTCCGGGGATCAAGACCCAGCGTCAGGTCAATGTGCCGGTACCTCAAGCGTTCTGGCTGGAACGCCAACGCCGCGAGACGTTCCCCCGTGGCCTGGACGTGTTGTTCGCCGCCGGCCATCACCTGATCGGCCTGCCACGCAGTACCCGAATCGCAGAGGAGCGTGCCTGATGTACGTAGCCGTCAAGGGTGGCGAACAGGCCATCGACAATGCCCACCGCCTGCTGGCGAAAAAACGCCGGGGCGATACTTCCATTCCAGAACTCGGCGTGGAGCAGATCCGCGAGCAACTGCCGCTGGCGGTCGCCCGGGTGATGAGCGAAGGCTCGCTGTATGACACGGAGCTTGCCGCGCTGGCGATCAAGCAGGCGGCGGGGGACTTGGTGGAAGCGATCTTTCTGCTGCGGGCTTACCGCACCACGTTGCCACGCTTCAGCCCGAGCCTGCCGATCGATACCGCGCAGATGCTGTTGAGCCGGCGTTTGTCGGCCACCTTCAAGGACGTACCCGGCGGCCAACTGCTGGGCCCGACCTTCGACTACACCCATCGCCTATTGGACTTCGCACTGCTGGCCGAAGGTGAATACCCGGGCCCGCACACCACGCCGGATGCGACCCTGGAAGCATGCCCGAGAGTCCTGGGTTTGCTGGCCAAAGAAGGCCTGATCAAGAACGAATCCGACGACACCGGCAGCGTCGCCGACATCACCCGCGACCCGCTGGAATACCCGGCCAACCGCGCCCAGCGCCTGCAAGCCCTGGCCCGTGGCGATGAAGGTTTCCTGCTGGCGCTGGGTTACTCGACCCAACGCGGTTACGGCCGCAACCACCCGTTCGCCGGCGAGATTCGCATCGGCGATGTCGAGGTGTGGATCGACCCGCAAGAGCTGGGTTTCCCGATTTGCCTGGGCAGCATCGAAGTCACCGAGTGCGAAATGGTCAACCAGTTCGTTGGCTCGGCCACTGAGCTGGCGCAGTTCACACGGGGCTACGGTTTGGCTTTTGGACATGCCGAGCGCAAGGCCATGGGCATGGCCCTGGTAGACCGCTCGCTGCGCGCCAACGAGTTCAACGAAGAGATCGTCTCGCCGGCCCAGCAGGAAGAATTCGTGCTGTCTCACTGCGACAACGTCGAGGCGGCGGGCTTTGTTTCCCACCTCAAATTGCCTCACTACGTGGACTTCCAGTCCGAGCTGGAACTGATCCGCAAACTGCGCCAACCGGCCAAGGGCACCCGCCATGAATGACCTGACTCAAACGCCTGCGCGTGACCCGGCTTACAACTTCGCCTACCTGGATGAGCAAACCAAACGCATGATCCGCCGCGCCTTGCTCAAGGCCGTGGCGATCCCCGGTTACCAGGTGCCTTTCGGTGGCCGCGAGATGCCTTTGCCTTACGGTTGGGGCACCGGTGGTATGCAACTGACCGCCGCGATTCTGGGGGCCGACGACGTGCTCAAAGTTATCGACCAGGGCGCCGACGACACCACCAACGCCGTGTCGATCCGCCGGTTTTTCGCACGCACTGCGGGCGTCGCCACCACCGAAAGCACCCCGGACGCCACGGTGATCCAGACCCGCCACCGCATCCCGGAAACCCCATTGCAGGCCGACCAGATTATGGTTTACCAGGTGCCGATCCCCGAGCCGCTGCGCTTTATCGAGCCGTCGGAAACCGAGACCCGCACCATGCACGCCCTCAATGATTACGGGGTGATGCACGTAAAACTCTACGAAGACATCGCCACCTTCGGCCATATCGCCACCAGCTACGCCTACCCGGTGATGGTGGATGAGCGCTACGTGATGGACCCCTCGCCGATCCCGAAATTCGACAACCCGAAACTCGACATGAGCCCGGCGCTGATGCTGTTCGGTGCCGGTCGCGAAAAGCGCCTGTACGCGGTGCCGCCGTACACCCAGGTCACCAGCCTGGACTTTGAAGACCACCCGTTCGAAGTGCAGAAGTGGGAACACAACTGCGCCATCTGCGGCAGCCATGAATCGTTCCTCGATGAGCTGATTCTGGACGATGCCGGCACCCAGAGTTTTGTGTGTTCCGACACCTGGTACTGCGCCCAACGGGTGAAGGAGAACAACCAGTGAGCCAGCCTCTTTTGCAAGTGCGTGATCTGTCGTTGTTATACGGAGAGGAGAAGGGCTGCCAAGATGTCAGCTTTGATCTGTACCCCGGCGAAGTGCTGGGGATTGTCGGCGAGTCGGGCTCGGGTAAGTCCACCTTGCTCTCGTTGCTCAGTGGGCGCTTGCCGCCGCACGCCGGGAACATCGGCTATCGCGGCAAGGACGGCAAATGGCTGGATCTGTACAGCGCCAGCGAAGCCGAGCGTCGCACCTTGCTGCGCACCGAATGGGGCTTTGTCGAGCAAAACCCACGTGACGGTTTGCGCATGGGCGTCTCTGCCGGCGCCAACATCGGCGAGCGTTTGATGGCCCAGGGCGTGCGCAATTACCAGCAACTGCGCGGCGCCGGTCTCGACTGGCTGGGCCAGGTAGAAATCGACCCGCAGCGCATCGACGACTTGCCCCGCACCTTCTCCGGTGGCATGCAACAGCGCCTGCAAATCGCCCGCAACCTCGTCTCCAGCCCGCGCCTTGTGTTTATGGACGAACCCACCGGCGGCCTGGATGTGTCGGTGCAAGCACGCTTGCTCGACCTGTTGCGTGGCCTGGTGCGCGAGCTGGACCTGGCGGTGGTGATCGTGACCCACGACCTCGCTGTGGCGCGCTTGCTGGCCGACCGCCTGATGGTGATGCGCCGTTCGCGGGTGGTGGAAGCCGGGCTGACGGACCAGATCCTCGACGATCCACAGCACCCTTACTCTCAACTGTTGGTGTCTTCGGTATTGCAGCCATGATGAATGCCTTGATCGAGGTCCGTGACCTCTCGAAAACCTTCACCTTGCACCAGCAGAACGGCGTGGTGCTGAACGTGCTGCGCGGGGTGGAATTCAGTGTGAAAGGCGGCGAATGCCTGGTGCTGCACGGCCAGTCGGGCGCGGGTAAAAGTACGCTGCTGCGTACCCTGTACGGCAACTATCTACCGGCGGGCGGCAGCATCCGTGTGCAGCATGCCGGTGAGTGGCTGGAACTGGTCGGCGCCGAGCCGCGCGAGATTCTGCAGGTGCGCCAACAGACCTTGGGCTACGTCAGCCAGTTTCTACGGGTGATCCCCCGTGTGGCCTGCCTGGATGTGGTGATGGAGCCAGCCCTGGCCCGTGGCTGGTCGAAGGCCAATGCACAGTCACGCGCCGAGCATCTGCTGACGCGCCTGAACATCCCTCAACGCCTGTGGCAGTTGGCGCCCGGCACCTTCTCCGGTGGCGAGCAACAGCGGGTCAACATCGCCCGCGGCTTCATGGTGGCCTGGCCGGTGATGCTGCTGGACGAACCCACCGCGTCCCTCGACGACAGCAACCGCCAGGTGGTGCTGGAACTGATGAACGAAGCCAAGGCCGCCGGCGCTGCACTGATCGGCATCTTCCACGACCGCGCCGCCCGTGAAGCCGTCGCCGACCGCCATTTAGACATGACTCCCACGCCTGTTGCTCAAGAGGAATACGCACATGCCCGCTGAACAGATCCTCAGTAATGCGCAGCTAGTGACGGCTGACCGGATGTTCCTTGGCAGCGTGGTGCTGCGTGACGGGCTGATCGTCGACATCGCCGAAGGCCGCAGCCAGTTGCCTCAGGCCCAGGACCTGGGCGGTGATTTCCTGCTGCCCGGCCTGGTGGAATTGCACACCGACAACCTGGAAAAACACATGACCCCGCGCCCCGGCGTGGACTGGCCGTCGACCTCGGCGGTGCTCAGCCACGACGCGCAGATCATCGCGGCCGGCATCACCACGGTGTTCGATGCGGTGTCTATCGGTGATGTGAATCCCAAGGGCAACCGCATGAAAAAACTGCCGGCGATGCTCGACGCCATTGCCTCGGCCGAAGCCGCCGGCCTGACCCGCGCCGAACATCACCTGCACCTGCGCTGCGAGCTGTGCCATCCCGACACCCTGAGCGTGTTCCGCGACCTGGTGGAAAACCCGCTGGTGCGCCTGGTCTCGGTGATGGACCATTCGCCGGGCCAGCGCCAGTTCGTGCTCGAATCCAAGTACCGTGAGTACTACATGGGCAAGTACCACTTGAACGACGAGACCATGGACGCGTTCGTTGTGCTGCAAATGGCCAACTCGAGGGAATACAGCGACCGTTACCGTGCGGCTATCGTCGAGCATTGCCTGGAACGCGGGCTGTCGGTGGCCAGTCATGATGATGCAACCCTGGCTCACGTCGAGGAGTCGGCGCGCTACGGCATGACCATCGCCGAATTCCCGACCACCCTGGAAGCGGCGCGCGGCTGCCAGGCACTGAACATGAAAGTGCTGATGGGCGCGCCGAACGTGGTGCGTGGTGGGTCTCACTCGGGTAACGTGGCCGCCGCTGGCCTGGCTGCCGAGGGATTGCTGGATATACTTTCCAGTGACTACTACCCGGCCAGCCTGCTGCAGGCGGCGTTCGTGCTGGCCGATCAACAAGACGGCGGCGACCTTTCGCGGGCGGTCAAGATGATCAGCCTGGCGCCCGCACAAGCGGCGGGCCTGAGCGATCGCGGCGAAATCGCCGTGGGCCTGCGGGCCGACCTGGTGCAAGCCAAAAAAAGCCACGACGGACTGCCAGTGGTCCAACAAGTCTGGCGACAAGCGAAGAGGGTGTTTTGATGGCGGGCAGGTTGATCTATCTCATCGGACCATCGGGTTCGGGCAAGGACAGCCTGCTGGATGCCGCACGACCGCGTTTGGCCGAGCGCAGCTGCCGCATTGTGCGGCGGGTGATCACCCGCTCGGCAGAAGCGGTGGGCGAAGCGGCGCAGGGTGTGAGCCCTGCGCAGTTTGCCGCGATGGAGGCCGAGGGCGCGTTTGCCCTCAGCTGGCACGCCAACGGGTTGTCCTATGGCATCCCCCGGGAAATCGATGAGTGGCTGGCGGCGGGGCACGACGTGCTGGTCAACGGCTCTCGCGGCCATCTGGCGCAAACCCGGCTGCGTTACCCGAACCTGCTGGTGGTGTTGCTGACCGTGGACCAAGGCGTGTTGCGCCAGCGCTTGCTGGCACGGGGGCGCGAATCCCTGGCGGACATTGACCAGCGGCTGGCGCGCAATGCGCGGTTCGCTGAAGGGTTGAGCACTGCACCAAACGTCTTCCTGCTCGACAACTCCGGCCAACTGGAGCACACGGTTGAGCGTTTGCTGGGCTGTCTCGACGGGCAATCCGCATGCGCCTGACCTTGCTCGGCACCGGCGATGCACGGCAAGTTCCGGTGTATGGCTGCGAGTGCGCCGCCTGTGGTTTGGCCCGCAGTGACGAGAGCCTGCGCCGCCGCCCGTGCAGCGCGTTGATCGAGTGCGGCGACCAGCGCTGGTTGATCGACAGCGGCTTGCCCGACCTCACTGAACGTTTCCCGCCGCGCAGTTTCAACGGGATTTTCCAGACGCACTACCATGCCGATCATGCGCAAGGCTTGTTGCACTTGCGCTGGGGCCAGGGGCTGGTGATTCCGGTGCATGGGCCGGTGGATCCGGAAGGTTTGTCGGACCTGTACAAGCACCCCGGCATCCTCGATTTCAGCCAGCCGTTTGGCGAGTTCGAAACCCGACGGTTTGGTGAACTGAGCGTCACCGCATTACCGCTGGTGCATTCCAAACCCACCCTTGGGTATCTGCTGGAAGCTGAAGGGCGGCGCATCGCCTACCTCACCGACACCGTCGGCCTGCCACCGGCCACCAGCGCCTGGCTGCAACGCGAGCCGCTGGATGTGCTGGTGCTCGACTGCTCCATGCCGCCGCAACCGCAGGCACCGCGCAATCACAACGACCTGACGCTGGCGTTGCAGTGCATTGAGGAGGTGAAGGCGCAGTTGGGTGTGCTGACCCACGTGGGGCATACGCTGGATGCCTGGTTGTTACAGCATCGGCGCGAGTTGCCGCGCAATGTCACTGTTGGCTGGGATGGGCGGGTGCTGTAGTCGAACGCTCCAGTCTATAAATTTTTAGCAACTTTATATTTGTTTTCTAGATATCTGGTTCCTGGTGTTTCAATATTAATCGGAAATAATATTGGGTCTTGTGTGATGTTTTTTCATATGGGATTTTAGTTCGGCGGTGGAATAGGAATTGCCCGTGCCGATAAGCCTTTTTATGGGCTGATATTATATTTCGAAAGGATATTGTTGTATGAAAGTTACCGCTTCCCTTGCTGGTTCTCAAATTGAAATTTCTGCCGTAAAGCCTTCTTTCACAACGGATGAGGCGGCCGCGCAACTTGTACGGGGTGGCTTTCGCCATTACGACCGTAATGGTGATGGTAAGATTGATTTGTCCTTTACAATGGATGAACGATTTTCTGCGCAACAGAAAGTGTCCGTCCGCATGGCCTTGCAAGCATGGTCGGACGTGACCAATATCAACTTCAAAGAGAATGCCAGCGGTGTGGATGGTTCAATAAGTATCCTTGCTAATCCCGAGGGTAATGGTGGAGTGGCGGGTCTTCCTAATAAGTATTACGGCGATTTAACAGCGACAATCGGAATCAAGAACGCCTCCGACGCTCCACGTCCGGGAGATAATTTTTCAATAACAGCGATTCATGAGTTGGGGCATGCACTGGGGCTTGAACATCCGGCAGACTATGGAAAAAGTGTACCTGACTATGAAAGTACAGCCTATGTGCAGGATACTAAAGCTAATAGTGTCATGAGTTACTGGTCTGAAACCAAACAGGCCGGTCACAACTTTAAATGGCGCCAGCCTTCAGCGCCGATGAAGGATGATATTGCGGCCATGCAGAAACTCTACGGTGCCAATCTCGACACGCGTAATACGGATACCACTTATGGCTTCAACTCCAATACGGATCGTGAACACTTGAGTCTCAACTCGCCAGGCGATGTGCCGGTATTCACCGTTTGGGATGGGGGCGGCAATGACACGTTGGACTTTTCGGGCTTTCGCCAGAACCAGTTGATCAACCTCAACGCTGAAGCGTTCTCCGATGTGGGTGGGCTGCGGGGGAACGTCGCCATCGCCAAGGGTGTTGGCGTGGAAAACGGCATCGGCGGGGCCGGTGACGATGTCATGATTGGCAATCAGATGGGCAACAGGATCAAGGGCGGTGTCGGCGCGGATAAATTGACGGGAGGCGGCGGCGAAGACGTTTTTGTCTACGACGAGATCGATGAGTCCACCCTCAAGTGGCCGGATGAAATCCTTGATTTCACCAGTGGCACCGACAAGATTGACCTCTCGGGCGTGCTCAAAAAGTCCAACCTTAATAATCTGGATGCCGTAGAGCGTTTTACCGGCCGGCCGGGGGAGATAATCCTCAGTCACAACCCTGCAACCGGCCAGGGTAGTCTCAGCCTTGACCTTACGGGTAACGGCATCGCCGATGTGTTCATCAAAAGCCGCGGGGTTGTTCGGCGTGGCGACCTATTAACGGGTGGGCGCTCCAATCCAGCAGTGAGCAAACCGGAAACAGGGTTGGAGCCGCAACCCGAGTCCAAACCAAAGCCAAAACCAGACAACGCCAACACCGTCTACGGTTTCAACTCCAACACCGGGAATCCGGCCATGAGCCTGGTGCCCGGGAGCGGTGCCCCAAGGTTTACGGTAAGAGACAGCCACGGTTATGACACGCTGGATTTTTCCGGGTTTAAACACGACCAAAGAATCGACCTGCGTGCCGGAGCGGCATCCAGCGTGGGGGGGCCTGCGTAACAATGTCGTGATAGACAAAAACACCACCGTGGAAAGAGGTGTAGGTGGCTCCGGTAATGACCTGATGATTGGCAACGGTGCCAACAACGACATCATCGGCGGCGCAGGCGGCGACACGCTTTGGGGCGTGAGTGGCGCGAATACGTTCAGCTACAAGGCGGCCAGTGACTCACACTATGACAATCCAGACTTGATCATGGACTTTGTGAGTGGCAGAGACCGGATAGACCTGCGCGCGTTGAAGGCCGAGGCCAACGTACCTTTGCGACTGGTAGATACCTATACCGGCCGTATTGGCGATACGGTGGTGAAATACAACCAGCAGAGTGGTCGATACTTCGTGGGGGTTGACCTCACTGGAAATCGCCGCACGGACTTCCTCGTTAAAAGCACGCGCCTGATAAAACCTTCAGATGTGGTCGGTTTGCTGGTCCAGTAAAAAGGCGGGGGGCAAGACCCGGCGCGCTCTACGCGCTTGCTTCAATCCCGAATCGGCAAGCCAGCTCCTTGCGGCCCTTGGGTGTGAGCCCAAGGGCACGGCTATCAAGGTCCTGGGTGACCCATTTGCGGCTGATGACGCTTTGCAGGAAAGCCGCCCCCAACGCACCGGCCAGATGCGGGCGGCGCATGCTCCAGTCCAGGCACGAGCAGGCGAAACGACGCCGCTGGACGCGAAGCGCTTGCACATCAACACCCAATTCGGTCATCGCTTTTTCGCCGGCTTGCGTGAGCTGATAGGTGCCGTCGCCAATCAGCCATCCAGCCTCGATGAAATGGTCATGCAGGCGCACGGCCAACGTCCCGGCCATGTGGTCGTAGCAGGTCCGTGCGAACTGCAACCGATTGGGCGTGGTTGCGACGAACGCCGTTGTGGTGTTTTTGCTGATCACCATCAGCGCTTCAATCACCTGGGCGACGTGAGGGCCGGCGAGGCTGTAATACCGATGCCGGCCCTGAGTGTGCAGCTTGACCAGTCCGTCCTCCTTGAGCCTCGCCAAATGGGCGCTGGCGGTGGAGGCGCTGACCTCGGCGATGACCGCCATTTCGGTGCTGGTGCGCGCATGGCCGTCCATCAGTGCGCAGAGCATTTTGGTGCGGGCGGGCTCCGCAATCGCGCCGGCGACCTGGGAGAGGGCGGAGTCATCGTTGTGGGCATTCATATTTCGTTCCTGAACGAATCGTTGCCGTGGGCGGTGGCTGATAGTAGCGGTTCTTTAGGCACAGGACGTACTGAATGACACCGCTGGAAGCCGCTACACACAACGACCCCTACGATTATTACGCAGGCTTGAGGCTCGAAGGCGAACTGCTGTTCGATGAAGGTCTCGGGTTATGGATAGCCAGCAGCGCCAGGACGGTCGAGGCCGTTCTGGCGCATCCCGATTGCCGGGTTCGGCCGCTGCACGAGCCGGTGCCTGCGGCTATTGTGTGTGGCGCGGCGGGGCAGGTGTTTGCGTCGTTGATGCGCATGAATGAGGGCGCAGGCCATCGGTGCCCCAGGGCGATCATCGAGCCGGCGCTGGCCTCGGTGAGCCTCGCGGATGTTGTGGCGCAGATCGTCGACCCCGTCGATAACCTGAATCAGTTCATGTTCACCTTACCCGTGTCCGTGATCGCGTCTTTGCTGGGTGTTCCACAGAAACGTTTGCAGGAAGTCGCCGGGATGACACGGGACTTTGTCGCCTGCCTTTCGCCCCTGAGCAGCGAGGCTCAGTTGCGTGATGCCGATGCCGGTGCGATCCGGCTACGGCAGATGTTCAGCGCTCAGTTGGAGGAAACGGAGCTGCTGATGCATATCCGCCGCAACTACGACACCAGCCAGTGGCAAGACCCTGAAGCGCTGATCGCCAATCTGATCGGACTGCTCTCACAGACCTGCGAAGCCAGCGCAGGGCTGATCGGTAACACGCTGGTCACGCTGCATCGACGGCCTGAGCTGCTTGAAGAGATTCGATGCGCGCCCCCTCTCGCCGTCGCGTTGGTGGAGGAGGTGGCCCGCTACGATTCGCCGGTGCAAAACACCCGACGATTTGTGGCCGCGCGCTGCGTGATTGGCAGCCGGGTTTTGGAGGCGGGGGATACTGTCCTGTTGCTGCTGGCGTCTGCCAATCGGGACCCCGATGCAAACCCGAACCCCGATAGCTTCTTGCTTGAACGAGCGCAACGTCGAACCTTCAGTTTTGGCTCCGGGCAACATCAGTGCCCCGGCCAGCGCCTTGCCTTGAACATTGCCGCGCACGCCATCCGGCATCTGCTGAGTCTTCAGCCTGCGATGCTGTCTCGTGCTTGTCCGTTCAGTTATTGGCCGTCGCTTAACGGTCGAATTCCTCGATTCCAAACATCCGGTAAAACAGCCGTCAGTCAGCCCAGCGAATTCTGTGCTTGAGTAAAGGTAACTCTAGAGTTACTTTTATTTATGCCGGAGCAAGGAGGCTGTGGTGCAAAGCAGGCTATTGATCAAAGAGCTGCAAGAGGCAGGGTGGGTGCTGGATCGGGTGACGGGCAGCCATCACATTTTCACCCACCGCTATAACCCGTACACGATACCGGTGCCCCATCCCAAGAAGGATCTGCCCCAGGGCACCGTACGAAGTATCCGGAAACGTGCCGGGCTGTTTTCGTTTTAGGACGGTTTAAGGAGATTTTCCATGCAATACCCAATCTGTATCGAATGGGGCGATGACTTTGTCGCCACCGGTATTCAGATCCCCGATATTCCTGGTGCGGTCACCGCCGGGGACAGCTTTGAAGAGGCATATAACGCCGCCGTTGAGGTCGCGCACATCATGCTGCAAGAGATTGCGGCAGAAGGCCGGGTGATTCCGATGCCAACGTCGGTGGCCGCCCACCACGATAATGAGGAATACGCCGGGATGGGTTGGGGGATGTTGGAGCTCGATATCTCGCCGTATCTGGGCAAGACCGAGAAGGTCAATGTGACCTTGCCCGGCTATGTGATCCAGCGCATCGATCGTTATGTGCGTGAACACAAAGTGAAAAGCCGCTCGTCATTTCTGGCCGATGCGGCTTTGGAGAAGTTGGTGCGGTTGTAACTAGGCGGTCGCTACCGCTACTTGCCGCGATGCACTCAAGAACCGCAACAACGCCACCAGCGGGAATGCGCTGCCCACCAGCATCACTCCCAGCCAGCCGCCGTGCTCGTACACGCTGCTGGCAATCGCCGAGCCGAAGGCGCCGCCGATGAAGATGCTGGTCATGTACAGCGCGTTCAGGCGGCTGCGGCTATTGGCGTCGAGAGCGTAGATGGCGCGTTGGCCGAGGACCATGTTCATCTGCACGCAGAAGTCCAGGACCACACCCGTCACCGCCAGGCCAATCACGCTGTACAGCGGGTGCACGAAGGCCGGCAGGAAGCTCAGCGCAGCAAACAACATTGCCAGCAGTGAGGCGCGGTGGGTGTGGCCGGCATCCGCCAGGCGCCCGGCAATGGGCGCGGCGATGGCGCCAAGGGCACCGACCAGGGCAAACAGGGCGATCTGGCTTTGGGTCAGGCCATGGTTGCGGGACAACTCCAGCGGGGCGGCGGTCCAGAACAGGCTGAAGGTGGCGAACATGCAACCCTGGTAAAACGCCCGCTGGCGCAACAGCGGCTGGCGGCGCAGCAAAGTGCCCAGCGAGCCGAGCAACTGGCCATAGCTGGCGGCGTGATCCGGTTGGCGTTTGGGGATGGTCAGCATCAGTACCACGCTGATAAACGCCATCAGTGCTGCAGCGGCCATGAACATTGCGCGCCAGCCGAAGTGGTCAGCCACTACGCTGGACACAGGCCGGGCCAGCAGGATACCCAGCAGCAAACCACCCATGATGCTGCCGACCACGCGGCCACGGGATTCTGCCGGCGCCAGGTGCGCCGCCAGCGGAATCAGGATTTGTACCGACACCGAGCTGAAGCCGATCAGCAGCGACACCAGCAGGAACAGGTTCGGCTGTTCGGTGAACGCGGCACCCAGCAGGCTGGCGATGGCCACCACGGTGGTGATGATCATCAGCCGGCGGTTTTCCAGCAGGTCGCCCAGCGGCACCAGGAAAAACAGGCCCAGGGCGTAGCCGATCTGGGTCAGGGACACGATCAGGCTGGCCATGGCCGGGGTGAGGCCGATGTCCGGGGCGATCAGTTCGATGATCGGTTGCGCGTAGTAGATGTTGGCGACGATGGCGCCGCAACAGAACGCAAACAGCATCACCATGCCTCGGGTCATGGTGCTTGTAGCGTGGGGCGTGGCGTTCATGGCGTTCTCATAAAAACGAAGGGAAGAGGCGAGCGAGAATAATGATTGGGCCTGGGCGGGAGTAGGCCGTTTACGGTGATAACACTCATGCCGGGAATTAATGACTGAAACGTTAACTTTCGGGCAGAAGGTCGATGATACATTCAGTCACAACTGCATAAACAGGAAAACGACTGCCATGAAGATGACATTCAACAAGGTGCTCTTGGCCTCAAGCCTGGCCGCGCTGATGACCGCGGGCATCGCCCAGGCCCAGGATGCCCCGCGCGTGGGTGTGCGGGGTGCGATTACCGCGATGGACGGCGACGCGATGCACGTCAAGGTCAACAGCGGTGAAGACGTTACCGTGCACCTGACCAAAGACACGTTGGTTCGCGCCGTCACCCTGGCCAAGATTGAAGACATCAAGCCTGGCAGTTACATCGGTTCGGCGGCCATGCCGAATGCGGATGGTTCGCTGACCGCCCTGGAAGTGCATGTGTTCCCACCGGCCATGGCCGGTACAGGCGACGGGCATCGTGCGTTCGACCTGAAGGAAGGCAGCAGCATGACCAATGGCACCGTGGGTGACCTGGTGGTGAGTAATGGCCGGACGTTGACGGTGAAGTACAAGGGTGGCGAGCAGAAGATCGTGGTGCCGGAGGATGTACCGATCGTCAACCTGGAACCGGGTGATCGCAGCTTGCTGAAACCGGGGGTAAAAGTGGTGATGTTTGCGGCGAAGGGCGCGGATGGGAGCATCACGGCCCAGGCGATTTCTGCCGGCAAGGATGGCGTCACACCGCCGATGTAACAGCTGAACACTGAAACAAATGTGGGAGCGAGCAAGCCCGCTCCCACATTTTTGACCGGGTTTATTCAGTCAGATTTGTTTACTGCCCGCTGTAGATCTGGTCAAAAACCCCACCATCATTGAAGTGGGTCTTCTGCACGGTGCGCCAGTCACCAAAGGTCTTCTCTACCGACAGGAAGTCGACTTTCGGGAAACGGTCGGTGTACTTGGCCAGCACTTTCGGGTCACGTGGACGCAGGTAGTTGTTGGCAGCAATTTCCTGGCCTTCTGGCGACCACAGGTACTTCAGGTATTCCTCGGCAGCCACGCGGGTGCCTTTCTTCTCGACCACTTTGTCGACCACAGACACCGGTGGCTCCGCTTCAGCGGAAACGCTTGGGTAGATCACTTCGAACTGATCACGGCCGAATTCACGGGCGATCATTTCGGCTTCGTTTTCAAACGTCACCAGCACGTCGCCGATCTGGTTGGTCATGAACGTGGTGGTAGCCGCACGGCCACCGGTGTCCAGCACCGGCGCGTGTTTGAACAGGTCGCCGACAAACTTCTTGGCCTTGTTCTCGTCGCCGCCGTTTTTCAGCACATAGCCCCAGGCCGACAGGTAGGTGTAGCGGCCGTTACCCGAGGTTTTCGGGTTCGGCACGATGACCTGCACGCCATCCTTGAGCAAATCCGGCCAGTCTTTCAGGGCTTTCGGGTTGCCCTTGCGCACGATGAACACAGTGGCCGAGGTGAACGGCGCGCTGTTGTTCGGCAGGCGGGTGACCCAGTTGTCCGGCACCAGTTTGCCGTTGTCTGCCAGGGCGTTGATGTCGGTGGCCATGTTCATGGTGATCACGTCAGCCGGCAGGCCGTCGATCACCGAGCGTGCTTGTTTGCTCGAACCGCCGAACGACATCTGCAGGGTCAGCTTGTCGTCTGGATGTTCGGCGGCCCAGTGCTTCTGGAAGGCTGCGTTGTAGTCTTTGTAGAAGTCGCGCATCACGTCGTACGAGACGTTGAGCAGAGTGACCGGGGCGGCCTGGACGACGCCAGCCAGTGCGAGGCCGGCGGCCAGGAGAGAGGCGCTAACGAGTTTTTTCACTGCTCATTCCTTGTTGTTCGAGAAGGTTTTGAAATACATAAGGGCAATATGCCAGCGACTATAACGGGGGGCGGATAGTCGCTTAAAGATTAAAAAGAACTTTGCTTATTCCACTTTCTTGAAAAGCCCATTGCCGCACCGCGAGCAAAACGCCGCATTGGGCTCATGGCTGTTTTTCTTGCACACCGGGCAATCCGTTTGCAGCTGTTCGCCGCGCATGGCGTTGGCCAGTTCGGCGGTGAAGATCCCGGTGGGCACCGCGATGATCGAGTAACCGGTGATCATCACCAGCGACGAAATCACCTGGCCCAGCGGGGTCTTCGGCACGATATCGCCAAAGCCCACGGTGGTCAGGGTCACGATCGCCCAATAAATGCCCTTGGGAATGCTGGTAAAGCCATGTTCCGGGCCTTCGATCACGTACATCAAGGTGCCGAACACCGTGACCAGGGTGCAGACGCTGAGCAAGAACACCACGATCTTCTGCTTGCTGCCCCGCAGCGCCGACATCAGGTAGTTGGCTTGCTTAAGATACGGGCCGAGCTTGAGCACTCGGAAGATCCGCAGCATCCGGATGATCCGGATGATCAGCAGGTACTGCGCGTCGCTGTAATACAGCGCCAGGATCCCGGGCACGATCGCCAGCAAATCCACCAGCCCATAAAAGCTGAAGGCATAGCGCAACGGCTTGGGCGAGCAATACAGCCGCAGGCCGTACTCGATCGCGAAGATGATGGTGAAGCCCCACTCGATATAGGCCAGCACGCCCGCGTAGTTGTCGTGCACCGCCTGGATACTGTCGAGGATCACGATCACAAGGCTCGCGAGGATGATCAGCAGCAGGGTGCTGTCGAAGCGTCGGCCGGCCGGGGTGTCGCTTTGAAAAACCATGACGTAGAGACGTTCACGCCAGTGCTTGTTTCTGTCCATGGAAGTCGCCTGAATCGAAGATCAGCGAAGCCTAGGGGGATTCGAACGGGCTGTCCATGCGGGCTTTGTGCACCACCCGGTGACTGGCGCGCACCAGCCAGACGGCGAGGATAAACGGTGCGGTCAGCGCGGGCAGGTTCAGGCCGGTGAAGCCCGGTGTGAGGATGATCGCCAGGAGGATGCCGATCAGCGGCAGCCAGGGTTGGCGGCGATTCTGGCTGAGGGCCAGGGCGGCCAGTGCCGGGTTATAGCTGTGCAGGCCGAGCAGGGCGCTGGCGGGTTCGTCCATACACAGGGCGATCAGCATACCGAGGCTGGCGCCGGCCAGTGCCCACAATGCGGCGCGGCGGCTGGCAAGCAGCAGGCCGAGGGCGATCAACAAGCCGGCCAGGGGTTGGTTCAGCAGGATGACTTGGGCGAGGCCTTTAAACGGCGCGCAGAGTAGCGCCCAGGTGCCGGGTTCGCTGGCGGCGAAGGCGACGGGCGAGGGGGTGCCGAGCAGCAGCCAGCCGAGCACGACAAACGGTGCGGTGTAGGCGGGCAGGTCATCGGGGTTGGCGGCGCGTTTGAGCCACTGGCGGGTGAGGATCGCGCTGAGGCCGCCGCACGCAAGGATCAACGGCGGTAACAGTGCAGACCAGGTGAAGTGCTGGCTGATCAGCAAACCGAGCAGCACGCCGTTGTAGCTATAAAGACCGGCCTGGCGCTCGGGCTTGGGATAGCCGCGGCGTTGGGCGGTGAGCAAACCGGCGACACCGCCCAGCAGTGCACCGCCGAGCAGGGCCGGGGCGCCGACAAGGATCGCCATCAGGCACAGCAAGCCACACAGCGGGTGGCGCTGGAGGAAAATCTGGCTGAAGCCGTTGAGCAGGGCTTCGGCCCAGTCGGGGCAGGGTGTGTTGTGCATGAGCAATAATCTGCAGGAAGGAGCCGAATCTTGTGGCGAGGGAGCTTGCTCCCGCTGGGGCGCGCAGCGGCCCCAAAAGATGGGCCTGCTGCGCAGTCCAGCGGGAGCAAGCTCCCTCGCCACAGGGGATTAGATCAATGTCTCGATGCGCAGCGAATTGGTCGATCCCGGCTGGCCGAACGGCACTCCCGCGGTGATCACTAATGTATCCCCACGCTGCGCCATACCTTGTGCCTGGGCTATCTCCAGCGCCGTGGAACACACCTCATCCACCTGCCGCAGCCGATCATTCACCACCGAATGCACGCCCCACGCCACGCTCAAGCGCCGCGCCGTGGACAGGTTCGGCGTCAGGTTCAGGATCGGCACCGTCGGCCGTTCCCGCGCCGCCCGAAGGCTTGAGGTGCCGGACTCGCTGTAGTTCACCAACACCGCCACCGGCAAAATGCTGCTGATACGGCGAATCGCGCAGCTGATGGCGTCCGACACCGTGGCATCCGCCTTGGGTCGGCTGACGTCCAGTTGAGCCTGGTAATCCGGGCCGTTTTCCACCTGGCGAATGATCTTGCTCATCATCAACACAGCTTCCAGCGGGTATTCGCCGGAAGCGGTTTCCGCCGACAGCATCACCGCATCCGCACCTTCGGCCACCGCATTGGCAACATCAGTGACTTCGGCACGGGTCGGCGCCGGGGAGAAACGCATGGATTCGAGCATCTGCGTGGCCACCACCACCGGTTTACCCAACTGACGGCAAATCCCAATGATGTCCTTCTGGATTTGCGGCACGCTTTCCGCCGGCACTTCCACCCCCAGGTCCCCTCTGGCGACCATGATCGCGTCGCTCAGCTTGGCGATTTCCTGAAGGCGCTTCACCGCCGACGGCTTCTCGATCTTGGCCATCAGGAACGCTTTGTCGCCGATCAATTCGCGGGCTTCGCGAATATCTTCCGGGCGCTGCACAAACGACAGCGCCACCCAATCCACACCCAGTTCCAGGCCGAAGCTCAGGTCGCGGCGGTCCTTGGCGGTCAGCGGGCTGAGTTCCAGCAACGCCTGGGGCACGTTCACGCCTTTGCGGTCCGACAGTTCGCCGCCATTGAGCACGGTGGTGTCGATGGCATCGGCGTGCTTGGTGATCACCCGCAGGCGCAGTTTGCCGTCGTCCAGCAACAGGTCCATGCCAGGCTTCAGGGCCGCGATGATTTCCGGGTGCGGCAGGTTGACCCGCCGCTGGTCACCGGGCGTTGGGTCCAGGTCCAGGCGCAGGGCCTGGCCGCGAATCAGTTGCACCTTGCCCTCGGAAAAACGCCCGACCCGCAGCTTCGGCCCTTGCAGGTCCATCAGGATGCCGAGGGGGTAATTCAGTTGGCGCTCCACTTGGCGAATCCACTGGTAACGCTGTGCGTGGTCGGCGTGATCACCATGGCTGAAGTTCAGGCGAAAAATGTTCACCCCGGCTTCCACCAGCTCGCGGATGTCGTCGATGCTGTCGGTGGCCGGGCCGAGCGTGGCGAGGATTTTGACCTTCTTGTCAGGCGTCATGTTCAGGGCTCTCCAGGATCACAATGGCGCGAAAATCGTTGACGTTGGTGCGGGTCGGCTCGGTGATGATCAAGCCGTCGAGCGCGGCGAAATAACCGTAGCCATTGTTGTTGTCCAACTCGTCGCTGGCGCTCAAACCCAGGGCTTCGGCGCGGGCGTAGCTGGTGGGCGTCATGATCGCGCCGGCGTTGTCTTCGGAGCCGTCGATGCCGTCGGTGTCACCCGCCAGGGCGTAGACGCCGGGCAGGCCCTTGAGGCTGTCGGTGAGGCTCAGCAGGAATTCGGCATTGCGCCCGCCACGGCCATTGCCGCGCACGGTGACGGTGGTTTCACCGCCGGAGATGATCACGCAAGGCGCCGCCAACGGCTGGCCATGCTGGATGATTTGCCGGGCAATACCGGCGTGCACCTTGGCCACGTCCCGCGCTTCGCCTTCCAGGTCGCCGAGGATCAGCGGGCTGAAACCTGCCTGACGGACTTTTACCGCCACAGCTTCCAGGGATTGCTGCGGGCGCGCGATCAGCTGGAAATGGCTGCGGGCGAGGACCGGGTCGCCAGGTTTGACAGTTTCCGACTCCGGGCTTTGCAGCCAGGTGCGGACCGACGCCGGGGTTTCAATCTGGTAGCGCTTGAGGATCGCCAACGCCTGTTGCGAAGTGCTCGGGTCGCCAACGGTAGGGCCCGAAGCGATGACCGTGGCCTGGTCGCCCGGCACATCGGAAATCGCATAGGTGTAGACCGTGGCCGGCCAGCTTGCCCGGGCGAGGCGGCCACCCTTGATTGCCGAGAGGTGCTTGCGCACGCAGTTCATCTCGCCAATGGTGGCGCCGGATTTGAGCAGGGCTTTGTTGATCGCTTGCTTGTCCGCCAGGGTGATGCCAGCGGCCGGCAGGGCGAGCAACGCAGAGCCGCCGCCGGAGAGCAGGAAGATCACGCGGTCGTCTTCGCCCAGGTTGCTGATCAGCTCCAGCACACGCTTGGCCACGGCCTGGCCTGCGGCATCCGGCACCGGGTGCGCGGCTTCGACCACTTCGATTTTCTTGCAGGGGGCGCCGTGGCCGTAGCGGGTGACCACCAGGCCGGTGACTTCGCCTTGCCAGCAGTTTTCCACCACCAGCGCCATGGCGGCGGCGGCTTTGCCGGCACCGATCACGATGACACGGCCGCTGCGGTCGGCGGGCAGATAGGGTTCGAGGACTTGCCGGGGGTGGGCGGCGTCGATGGCTGTGGCAAACAGCTCGCGAAGCAGGTGTTGCGGATCGACCGACATAAGCGGGCTCCCGGGGATTCTTGTTATTAGGGGTGCATCAAATTCGATGTGAAACGCGGTCAAAAATGTGGGAGCGGGCTTGCTCGCGAAAGCGGTCTACCCTTCGACATCCATGCTGACTGATACACCGCTTTCGCGAGCAAGCCCGCTCCCACATTCGATCGCATTTCAAAGGCTGTTATTTATCGCGAATCGAAAAATTCGCCATATGTTCCAGGCCCTTGATCAGCGCCGAGTGGTCCCAGTTACCGCCACCGATCGCCGTGCAGGTGCTGAACACCTGTTGGGTGCCGGCGGTGTTCGGCAGGTTGATCCCCAGCTCCTTGGCACCGGCCAGTGCCAGGTTCAAATCCTTCTGGTGCAGGTTGATGCGAAAGCCCGGATCGAAGGTGCCCTTGATCATCCGCTCACCATGCACTTCGAGGATTTTCGAGGAGGCAAAACCACCCATCAGCGCTTCACGCACCTTGGCCGGGTCGGCGCCGTTTTTCGAGGCGAACAGCAGCGCTTCGGCCACCGCCTGGATGTTCAATGCAACGATGATCTGGTTCGCCACCTTGGCGGTCTGGCCATCGCCGTTACCGCCCACCAGGGTGATGTTCTTGCCCATGGCCTGGAACAGCGGCAGGGCGCGTTCGAAGGTGTGCGGGTCGCCGCCGATCATGATGCTCAGGGTGCCGGCCTTGGCGCCGACTTCACCACCGGACACCGGGGCGTCGAGGTAGCGCGCGCCGGTCTCGTTGATCTTCGCAGCGAAGGCCTTGGTGGCGGTGGGCGAGATCGAACTCATGTCGATCACCACTTTATTCGGCCCCAGGCCTGCGGCAACGCCGTCGGCGCGGAACAGTACATCGTCGACCTGCGGGGTGTCGGGCACCATGACGATGATGAATTCGGCTTCCTGGGCCACTTGCTGCGGGTTGGCCAGGGCCACCGCGCCAGCGTTGATCAGCTCAGCCGGGGCCTTGCCGTGATGCTCTGAAAGGAACAGTTGGTGACCGGCCTTTTGCAGGTTGGCGGCCATGGGTTGGCCCATGATGCCGGTGCCGATAAATCCGATTTTAGCCATGACGAAAATCCTCTTATTGTTAGGTGTGCAGGCCTGGCGCGGCCTGCTAAACACAGGCGATCCACTGAGGGAGCGGGCTTGCTCGCGAATGGGGTCCGACATTCAGCATTGATGTCGACTGATCCACCGCTTTCGCGAGCAAGCCCGCTCTCACATGGGGTGCTGTGTTTGTTCAGTTAGATCGCGTTGTGGCTTTTGAGCCATCCCAGCCCGGCTTCGGTGGTGGTCAACGGCTTGTACTCACAGCCGACCCAACCCTGGTAACCAATGCGGTCCAAGTGTTCGAACAGGAAGCGGTAGTTGATCTCACCGGTGCCCGGCTCGTTGCGCCCCGGGTTGTCTGCCAGCTGGATGTGGTTGATCTCATCCAGGTGGGAGGCCATGGTGCGGGCGAGGTCGCCTTCCATGATTTGCATGTGATAGATGTCGTATTGCAGGAACAGGTTGGCACTGCCCACCTGCTCGCGAATCGACAGGGCCTGCGCCGTGTTGTTCAGGTAGAAGCCCGGAATGTCGCGGGTGTTGATGGCTTCCATCACCAGCCGGATGCCCACCGCTTGCAGCTTGTCGGCAGCGTACTTGAGGTTGGCGACGAAGGTTTTTTCCAGGGTGGCGTCATCCACACCGGCAGGACGAATCCCCGCCAGGCAGTTGATCTGGGTGTTGCCCAGCACCTGGGCGTAGGCGATGGCCAGGGTGACCCCGGCGCGAAATTCCTCGACCCGGTCCGGGTGGCAGGCCAGGCCGCGTTCGCCCTTGGCCCAGTCACCGGCCGGCAGGTTGAACAGCACTTGGGTCAGGTCGTGGGCATCGAGTTGCGCCTTGATTTCAGCCGAGCTGAACTCATAGGGAAACAGGTATTCCACACCACTGAAGCCCGCGTCGGCGGCGGCTTTGAAACGGGCAAGAAAGTCCTGTTCGGTAAACAGCATGGACAGGTTGGCGGCAAAACGCGGCATGGGGTTCTCCTTAATCGAGCAGTGAGATGGCAGTCGGTGCGTCGTTGCCCACCAGTGCCAGATCTTCGAATTCGTTGACGGCGTTGATCTCGGTGCCCATGGAAATATTGGTCACCCGCTCCAGAATGATTTCAACGATCACCGGCACCTTGAATTCTTCGATCATCTCCTGAGCCTTGCGCAGTGCAGGCTGGATTTGACCCGGTTCGAATACCCGCAGGGCCTTGCAGCCCAGGCCTTCGGCGACGGCCACGTGGTCGACGCCATAACCGTTGAGTTCCGGCGCATTGAGGTTGTCGAAGGACAGCTGCACGCAGTAGTCCATCTCAAACCCGCGTTGGGCCTGGCGGATCAGCCCCAGGTAGGAGTTGTTCACCACCACGTGGATGTACGGCAGCTTGAACTGCGCGCCCACGGCCAGCTCTTCGATCATGAACTGGAAGTCATAGTCGCCCGACAGTGCGACAACTTTGCGGGTCGGGTCTGCCTTGACCACGCCCAGCGCCGCCGGAATGGTCCAGCCCAAGGGGCCTGCCTGGCCGCAGTTGATCCAGTGGCGTGGCTTATAGACGTGCAGGAACTGCGCGCCGGCAATCTGCGACAGGCCGATGGTGCTGACGTAGCAGGTGTCTTTGCCGAACACCTGGTTCATCTCTTCGTATACGCGTTGCGGCTTGACCGGCACGTTGTCGAAGTGGGTCTTGCGGTGCAGGGTGGCCTTGCGCTGCTGGCAATCGTGGAGCCAGGCGCTGCGGTCCTTGAGCAGGCCTGCGGCTTTCCATTCGCGGGCCACTTCAATGAACATCGTCAGGGCGGAACCAGCGTCGGAAACGATGCCCAGGTCCGGCGTAAACACGCGGCCGATTTGCGTCGGTTCGATGTCCACGTGAATGAATTTGCGGCCTTCGGTGTACACCTCCACCGAACCGGTATGACGGTTGGCCCAGCGGTTGCCGATGCCCAGCACCACGTCCGATTTGAGCATCGTCGCGTTGCCATAACGGTGGGACGTTTGCAGGCCGACCATGCCCACCATCTGCGGGTGATCGTCCGGGATCGTGCCCCAGCCCATCAGGGTCGGGATCACCGGGATGCCGGTCAATTCGGCGAACTCCACCAGCAGTTCGCTGGCGTCGGCGTTGATCACGCCGCCACCGCTCACCAGCAAGGGGCGTTCAGCCTGGTCCAGCAGGGCCAGGGCTTTTTCCACCTGGATGCGGGTCGCCAAAGGCTTGGCCAAGGGCAGTGGCTGGTAGGCGTCGATGTCGAATTCGATCTCGGCCATTTGCACGTCGAACGGCAGGTCGATCAGCACCGGGCCAGGGCGGCCGGAGCGCATTTCATAGAAGGCTTTCTGGAAGGCATACGGCACCTGGCCGGGCTCCATCACCATGGTTGCCCACTTGGTCACCGGCTTGACGATGCTGGTGATGTCGACGGCCTGGAAGTCTTCTTTATGCATCCGTGCCCGCGGCGCCTGGCCGGTGATGCACAGGATCGGTATCGAGTCGGCCCAGGCGCTGTACAGGCCGGTGACCATGTCGGTGCCCGCCGGGCCCGAAGTGCCGATGCACACGCCGATATTGCCGGCCTTGGTGCGGGTGTAGCCCTCGGCCATGTGCGAGGCGCCTTCAACGTGGCGAGCAAGGACGTGATCGATGCCACCGACCTTCTGCAAGGCCGAATACAGCGGGTTGATCGCGGCGCCCGGGATACCGAAGGCGGTGTCGACCCCTTCACGGCGCATCACCAGGACAGCGGCTTCGATTGCTCTCATTTTGCTCATGGTTTTGGTGCCTCTTGCGTTTTGTAATTGTATACAAGTGGTGTTGGTCCGAAGTGTATTCACGGCGAGCGGGGCAGGTCAATCCATTTTCTCGGGTGACCTTTACGTTCGTCGGAAGGCTTCTGGACAGGAATATTTCGACGTGTGGTGCGTATGTTTAGAAATATTGTATACAAAAAATAAATATATTGTGTTCTATTTGTTGGATCCGGTTTCTGATCAAACAGAGCCCCACGGCTTTCCACATAACAAGATAAGGACGGCACCCATGAGCGCTTTAACCTTGAAAGTCGCAGTCAACCTGGCCGGTCACGCCATTGCGGCAGGCCGCACCATTTCGGCAGCGCCGCTGACCATCGCGGTACTCGATAGCGGCGGGCACTTGATTACGTTGCAACGCGAAGATGGCGCTAGCCTGTTGCGCCCGCAGATCGCGATTGGCAAGGCCTGGGGCGCGATTGCCCTGGGCAAGGGCTCGCGATTGCTGGCGCTGGACGCGCAGCAGCGGCCGGCGTTTATTGCGGCATTGAACAGCTTGGGGCAGGGCAGTGTGGTGCCGGCACCGGGCGGGGTGTTGATTAGGGATCAGGATGGGCGGGTGCTGGGGGCGATCGGGATCAGTGGGGATACGTCGGATATTGATGAGCAGTGTGCGATCAGTGCGATCGAGGGGCAGGGGTTGTGGGCGGATGCTGGGGTGTCAGCTTGATTTGAGGTGACTGGGATGGCCTCTTCGCGAGCAAGCCCGCTCCCACATTTTGATTTGTGAACGCGGTCAAAAATGTGGGAGCGGGCTTGCTCGCGAAAGGGGCAACTCGGTCCCGGGCTTAAACCCAAACCGCATCCCACAAGGGATAGTCGCCAATCCGCTTCACCAACCCGGCTCTTAGCGGGTTGGCCACGACATACCGAGCCATCTTCACCAAGTCATCGTCCTTGCGCAGTGCACGATCATGAAAACTGGTTTGCCAAAGCCGACCCTTACGGCCGGTAGCGCCATTAACGGTTCGAGTGCTTTTGGACTTCACCTGGCACATCAGGTCTCCCAATGAGCCTTTTTTCAGCTCAATCAACCAGTGAAAGTGGTCGGGCATGACCACCCAGGCCAGGGAGTTCGCCAACCCTTGGTATTGGGCGAGCCGGAATTGCCAGACCACCAGCCGACCCAGGTAAAAGTCACTGAAGATTGGCACACGTTCGTGGGTATTGGTGGTGATCAGGTAAATACGGTTGGATTCGCTGAATCGCCCGATACGCAGGCGATGTGAAGCCGCTGGATCAGGCATTCCTTTGCCTCTCTTCAGGTGGGGTTCTGAGAGGCTAGATCGGGGAATCTGGAGATGATGGTTTGGCTTTGTGCAGGATGTGTCTGGGAGGGCGCTTTCGCGAGCAAGCCCGCTCCCACATTGGATCTGCGGCGTTTAAACAATTTATGTCTGGCACAAATCCAAATGTGGGAGCGGGCTTGCTCGCGAATCTTGAAGACACCACGGTCTATCAGTCCGGCTCACACCCTTTAAGCACCAACCGAATAATCGTCTGCGCCGCCGCCTCATAATCCGCCTCATCCAGCTTGGCCTTGCCGGTCACTGCTGAAATCTGCCAATCAAAATCCGCATAAGTCTGCGTTGCCGCCCAGATACTGAACATCAGATGATGCGGGTCAATCGCCGCAATCAGCCCCCGGTCCACCCAACTCTGAATGCAGTCGATGTTGTGCTTGGCCTGGGCATTCAGCTGTTCCACCTGCTCAGCGCTCAAATGCGGAGCGCCGTGCATGATTTCACTGGCAAATACTTTCGAGGCAAACGGCAAATCCCGGGAGATGCAGATTTTCGAGCGGATGTACCCGCTCAGCACGGCCGAAGGGTCGCCCTCGGGATTGAACGGCGTGGACGCCGCCAAAATCGGCTCGATAATGCTTTCGAGCACCTCGCGGTAGAGGTTGTCCTTGGACTTGAAGTAGTAGTAAACGTTGGGCTTGGGCAGCCCGGCCTTGGCGGCGATGTCGCTGGTTTTGGTCGCGGCGAAGCCCTTGTCGGCAAACTCCTCACTGGCAGCCCGCAGGATCAGTTCTCTGTTGCGCTCGCGAATGGTGCTCATAGACCAAGTCATTCCTTGCCAAGACAGGCGGTCGGGCATGGTAGCACCGGCTTTGCGCGGGGCTCAAGAATCGCGCTGCAGCCCTTGCGTTACGGGACGCCCAGCTGACTTTGTCTGTCTTGATGCTGAACACATTCATGGTCGTACAGGCACAGCCCGAGCGCGCTGCTAGAGTTGAGTCAGCGAACAGGCGATAGGCCTTGTCGCTCCATCCTGATTTCGGCGTTCGAGAGTGAAACCGTGGAGAAAAGCAGACGACGTACGTTCGCCTGGGCCGTTGGCACGTTGTTACTGGTAGCGTTGTTGATTGCCCTGGGTTTGCACTTCTTTGCAGGTAGGCATAAAGGCAAGCCGCCGACACCCGGCGAACCGGTTGCCGTGGTGCCTGTGGTATTGCAGGACGTGCCGGTGTATATCGATGCCCTGGGCACCGTCACCCCAACCCGCAGTGTGACCGTGGTCAGCCAGGTCGACGGGATCCTCAGCAGCGTGGAGTTCAAGGAAGGCCAGCACGTCAGCAAGGGCCAGGTGATCGCGCGCATCGATGACCGTGCCCTCAAGGCCCAACTGGCCGTGGCCAAGGGCACCCTCGCCCACGACCAGGCCGTATTGAGTAACGCCCAGCGCGATTTGGTGCGCTACCGCGAACTGGTCAAGGCCGGCTCCACCAGCCAGCAAACCGTCGATACCCAGGCGTCACTGGTCCAGCAACAACTGGGCACCGTGGCCGCCGACCAGGGCAATGTGCAGAACCTTGAAGTGCAGCTCAGCTACTGCACCATCACCTCGCCGGTCGACGGTGTGGTGGGCCTGCGCCTGGTAGATCCGGGCAACTACGTCACCACCACCAGCACCACCGGCATCGTGGTGATTACCCAGATGAACCCGGCCACGGTGGTGTTCGCCGTGCCCGAGGACGACCTGGGTGCAATCAACCAGGCTCTGGGCCGTGGCGCCGTGACAGTGCTGGGCTACGACCGCAATAAAAAAGCCTTGCTGGCCACGGGCAGCCTGTTGGCCCTGGATAACCAGGTGGACACCACCACCGGCACCATCAAGGTCAAGGCGCAGTTCGATGATTCGGGCAATGCGCTGTTCCCCAATCAGTTCGTCAATGCGCGTCTGAAAGCCGACACCTTGACCCAAGTCGCCGTGGTACCCACCCGGGCGATCCAGCATGGCAGCAAGGGCGATTTCGTGTTTGTGGTGAATGGCGACAAGGCCAGCCTGCGCAGCATCAAGACCGGCCCATCGATGGGCGATGTCTCGGCGGTGCTCGAAAGCGGCGTCAAGCCGGGCGAGCAGGTGATCACCGAGGGCGCCGACAAACTGGATGACGGTTCCGCCGTGAAGGTCGTCGCCGAGTGAGGAGCTGCCGAGCATGAACATTTCGCGGCCCTTTATCGAACGTCCCGTCGCCACCACCTTGATGATGGTGGCGGTGCTGTTGCTGGGGATGTTGGGGTATCACCTGTTGTCGGTGTCGGCATTGCCGGAGGTGGATTACCCGACTATCCAGGTCTTCACCCAATACCCCGGCGCCAGCCCGGATGTGGTCAGCTCATCCATCACCGCGCCGCTGGAGCGTCAGCTTGGCGAGATGCCGGGCCTCAAATCGATGAACTCCACCAGCTCCGACGGCGCCTCGGTGGTGACCCTGCAATTTGACCTGTCGCTGTCCCTTGATGTCGCCGAGCAGGAAGTGCAGGCCGCGATCAACGCCGCCGGGACCTTTTTGCCGGCCAACCTGCCGTACCCGCCGGTGTATAGCAAGGTCAACCCGGCGGATGCGCCGGTGCTGACGCTGTCCCTGACCTCGGATGTGTTGCCGTTGACCAAGGTCGAAGACCTGGCCGACACCCGCCTGGCACAGAAGATTTCGCAGATCACCGGCGTGGGCCTGGTGACGATCAGCGGCGGACAGCGCCCGGCGGTGCGGGTCGAGGCAAATACCTCGGCGCTCAACAGCCTGGGCTTGTCTATCGATGACCTGCGCACCTCCCTCGGCACCGCCAACGTTAACCAGGCCAAAGGCAATATCGACGGCAAGTTCCAGGCGTATTCCATTGGCGCCAACGACCAGCTGCAATCGGCCGAGGAATACCGCGACCTGGTGATCGCCTATAAAAACGGCGCACCGATTCGCCTTTCGCAGATCGCCAGTTCCACCCAGGGCCCGGAGAACCCGCGCCAGGCCGCGTGGACCAACAGCACGCCGTCGATTGTGCTGAACATCCAGCGCCAACCCGGCGCCAACGTGATTGAAGTGGTCGACCGCGTGCAGCAATTGCTGCCCAAGCTGCGGGCCAGTTTGCCGGGCACCTTGAAGGTCGATGTGCTCACCGACCGCACGCAAACCATCCGCGCGTCGGTCACTGATGTGCAGTACGAACTGGCGGTGGCGGTGCTGCTGGTGGTGATCGTGATTTTCATCTTCTTGCGCAACGTGGCGGCGACGATTATTCCGGCCGTCACCGTGCCGCTGACGTTGGTTGGCACCCTGGCCGTGGCCTACGCGTTGGGCTTCTCCCTGAACAACCTGACGCTGATGGCGCTGACCATCGCCATCGGGTTTGTGGTGGATGACGCCATCGTGATGATCGAAAACATCACGCGCTATATCGAGGCGGGCGACTCACCGTTGGAGGCGGCGCTCAAGGGCTCGGAGCAAATTGGTTTCACGATTATTTCGCTGTCGATTGCGCTGGTCGCGGTGATGATCCCGCTGCTGTTCATGGGCGATGTGGTCGGCCGGCTGTTCCGCGAATTCGCCATGACCGTGGCCGTGACCATCGTGATTTCAGCGTTCATCTCGCTGACCCTGACGCCGATGATGTGCGCGCGGATGCTGAAGAATAAGCACCAGGAGCGCCGTGCGGATTTCTTCGACCGTATCAACACTCACTACGTGCGTGGCCTGGATTGGGTGTTGGCGCACCGCACCTTGACCCTGATCTCGATAGCGCTCACTGGCGCGCTGACCCTGATGATTCTGGTGATCATGCCCAAGGGCTTTTTCCCCGACCAGGACACCGGCCTGATCCAGGGCATTTCCCAGGCGGCGCCGACGGTTTCGTTCCAGCAGATGCAGACTGAACAACAACGCCTGGCGGCCCGAATCCTCAAAGACCCGGCGGTGCAAAGCCTGTCGTCCTTTGTCGGCATCGACCAGACCAACCCGACCATCAACCAGGGCAACCTGCTGATCAACCTCAAGCCGCGCGGTGAGCGTGACAGCGCCACCGAAGTGATCCGCCGACTCTCCGACGCCAACGCCGACGACGCCGGCATCCGCCTGTACCTGCACTCGGTGCAGGACCTGACCCTCGACGCCACGGTGTCCACCACCAGCTACCGCCTGGGCCTGCAAGCCACCGACCCGGATGAGTTGGAAACGTGGACCAACAAGCTGTTGGCGGCGATCAAGCAAGACCCGATGTTCAGCGACGTGCAAAGCCAGGCGATGCAGTTCGGCAACCAGATCCAACTGACCTTTGACCGTGCCACGGCCTCACGGCTGGGCATCACGCCACAGGCGATCGACGACGTGCTGTACGACGCCTTCGGCCAGCGCCAGGTCTCGACCATTTACACCCAGCTCAACCAATACCACGTGGTGATCGCCACCGACCACCCGCCGCGCAACTTGCCGGATTTGCTCACGGGTTTGTACGTGGACATTCCGGGGGGCGGTGTCGCGCCGCTGTCGAGCATGGCGACCATGCAGGTGGTGCGTACGCCCGTGACCATCAACCGTTTGGGCCAGTTTCCGTATGCCGACGTGTCGTTCAACCTCGCCCCGGGCCAGACCCTCGGCGCGGCGGTGACGCGGCTCAAGGACATCGAGGCCAAGGTCGGTTTGCCGCTGTCGGTGCAGGCTAACCTGGAAGGTGCGGCGGCGACGTTCGAGCAGTCGCTGTCGAACCAGGTGTTCCTGGTGGTGGCGGCGATTGTGGTGGTGTACCTGATGCTGGGGATTCTGTACGAGAGCTTCGTGCACCCGGTGACGATCCTTTCGACGCTGCTGTCGGCGGCGCTCGGGGCGTTGCTGGCGTTGCTGGTGACCGGTACGCAGTTCGACATTATCGGTTTGATCGGCATTGTGCTGCTGATCGGCATCGTGATGAAAAACGGCATCATGATGGTCGACTTCGCCCTGGAACTATTACGTGAAGGTGGCCTGAGCCCTGTGGCTGCGATCCGCCAGGCGGCGGAGTTGCGGTTCCGGCCGATCCTGATGACCAGCATGGCGTCGCTGTTTGGCGCGGTGCCGCTGGCGCTCGGTACGGGGATTGGTTCGGAGCTGCGCCATCCGTTGGGCATCGCGATTATCGGCGGGCTGTTGCTCAGCCAGTTGCTGACGCTGTTTTCCACGCCGGTGATCTTCCTCGCCATGCACGGCCTGGGGCAGCGCTTCAGCCGCCGCCCGGCTGAAACGGTCTGATGGCAATGAACCTCAGCGCGCCGTTTGTTCGCCGCCCCATTGCAACCACCTTGATGGCGGCCGGCCTCGCGCTGTTTGGCGCACTGGCCTTTATGCTGCTGCCGGTGGCGCCGCTGCCGGAGGTGGATTTCCCGACCATCAGCGTCAGTGCCTCGTTGCCCGGCGCCGATCCCACCACGGTCGCGAGTTCAGTGGCCACGCCGCTGGAGCGCCAGTTCGGGCAGATTGCCGGGGTCACGCAGATGACCTCGTCCAGCAGCCTCGGCTCGGCGCGGATTATTTTGCAGTTCGACCTGGACCGCGACATCGACGGCGCCGCCCGAGACGTGCAGGCGGCGATCAACGCGGCGCGCAGCAACCTGCCCAGCGACCTGTCCGGCAACCCGACGTACCGCAAGGTCAACCCGGCCGACTCGCCGATTTTGATCATCAGCCTGACCTCCGACAGCGCCACACCGGGGCAGATGTATGACGTGGCCTCGACCCTGCTGGAGCAGCGGCTGTTGCAGACCACCGGCGTCGGTGACGTGACGGTGGGCGGCGGCGCGTTGCCGGCGGTGCGGGTGGAACTGAACCCCGACCGGCTCAACCAGTACGGCGTCAGCCTGGAGCAGGTGCGCCAGGTGATCAACGCGTCCAACGTCAACCTGCCCAAGGGCAACGTGGCCATCGGTGACCGCAACTACGGCATTGCCGCCAACGACCAATTGCTTGATGAGGAGGATTACGGGCCGTTGGTGGTCAAGGCGCACAACGGCGACCTGATTCATATTTCCGACCTTGGCTACGTGCGCGAAGACGTGCAGGACCTGCGCAACTTCGGCTTGTCCAACGGCAAGTCGGCGGTGTTGCTGGTGGTGTTCAAGCAGCCCGGCGCCAACGTGATCGAGACGGTGGACGCGGTGAAAGCTTCGCTGCCGTTTCTGCAAAGCTCGATTCCGGCGACGATCAAGCTCAACTTGCTGATGGACCGCACCACTACCATTCGCGCCTCGCTGCACGACGTCGAGATAACGTTGCTGGTGTCGATCCTGTTGGTAACGCTGGTGACGTTCGGCTTCTTCCGCGACTGGCGCAGCACGCTGGTGCCGGCGATTGTGGTGCCGTTGTCGTTGCTTGGCACCTTTGGCGCGATGTACTTCCTCGGCTACAGCCTGAACAACCTGTCACTCATGGCGCTGACCATTTCCACCGGTTTTGTGGTGGACGATGCGATCGTGGTGGTGGAAAACATCATGCGCCACCTGGAGCGCGGCAAGACCCGGGTGGAAGCCGCGCTGGCCGGCGCCCAGGAGGTGGGTTTTACGGTGCTGACCATCAGCGTGTCGCTGGTGGCGGTGTTTATTCCGCTGCTGCTGATGGGCGGGATTGTCGGGCGGCTGTTCCGCGAGTTTTCGGTGTCGCTGTCGGTGGCCATCGTGATCTCGATGCTGATCTCGCTCACCGTGACGCCGATGCTCGCCAGCGTGCTGCTGCGCGCCCCCAAGGAAATTCACGAAGGCAATGAACACCCGGATTCACGCTTTCACCGCTTCTACGATCGCACCCTTGGTTGGGTGATCGACCATACGGTGCTGATGGGTTTTGTGACGGTGTGGGTGATCGTGCTCGCCGGCGTCCTGTACGTGCTGGTGCCCAAGGGCTTTTTTCCCCAGGAAGACACCGGGCGTTTGCAGGGCAGCATCCTGGCGAACCAGAGCATTTCCTATGGGGCGATGCAGAAGGATTTCACCGAGATCAACCAGAAGGTGATGAAAAACCCGAACATTGAAACCGTCGCCGGGTTTGTCGGCGGTGGCGGAGGCGGCGGTGGGGCGGTCAACAGTGCGCAGATGTTTGTGTTGCTCAAGCCGCTGGGCGAGCGCAAGGACAATGCCACCGAGATCATCGGGCAAATCCGCCGCAGCCTCGGCGACCTGCCCGGCACTAAACTGTATTTGCAATCGGCCCAGGACATCACCGTGGGCGGTCGGCAAAGTGGCGCGCAGTACCAGTACACCCTGACCGCCGATGACCAGGAATCGCTGGATGAATGGGTGCCCAAGGTGGTGGCGGTGCTGCGTAAATTGCCGCAACTGACCGACCTTAATACCGACCAGCAAGACAACAGCCTGCTGGCCAATGTGCAGATCAACCGGGACACGGCGGCGCGCCTCGGGGTGAGTGTCTCGGCGGTCGACCAGACGCTGTACGACGCCTTTGGCCAGCGCCAGGTCGCCACCCTGTATCGCGCGGCGAACCAGTACCACGTGGTGATGGAAATTGCCCCGCAATACTGGACTGACCCGTCGGCGCTCAAGGGCATTTATGTGCCGACGGGCACCCAGGCCACGACCACCAAAGGCACCACGACGGCGCCCAACCTGACCACTTCGCAAACCCTGGTACCGCTGTCGGCACTGGCGGACAACACGGTGGCGCGCACGGCGATTTCCATCAGTCACCAGGGCACGTTCCCGGCGGTGACGGTCTCGTTCAACCTGGCGCCCGGCACGTCCATCGGCCAGGCCACCGCGATGGTGGACGATGCGGTGAAGCAGCTGCGCATACCGGCCAGTGTGGTCGGCCAGTTTGCCGGCACGGCCCAGGTGTTCCAGTCGTCGGTGGCCAGCGAGCCGTTGTTGATCGTCGCCGCGTTGCTGTGTGTGTATATCGTGCTGGGCATCCTCTATGAAAACCTGACGCACCCGCTGACCATCCTCTCGACCTTGCCTTCGGCGGGGGTCGGCGCGCTGATTGCCTTGCTGCTGACCGGCACCGAGCTGTCGATCATTGCGCTGGTGGGGGTGATTCTGTTGATCGGCATCGTGAAGAAAAACGCGATCATGATGATCGACTTCGCGATCACCGAGCGGCGGGAGTTTGGCCTCACGGCCAAGGAAGCGATTCGCCGGGCGTGCCTGATCCGCTTCCGGCCGATCATGATGACCACCCTGGCGGCGATCCTTGGCGCGCTGCCGCTGGTGCTGGGCACCGGCTATGGTTCGGAGTTGCGCCGGCCGTTGGGGATTTCGATTATTGGTGGCCTGCTGTTCAGCCAGGTGCTGACGCTGTACACCACCCCGGTGATCTACCTGTGGCTCGACCGGGCGTCACAGCGCCTGGGTCGGCGTAAGGAAGCAAGGTTATGAACGTGAAATACAGCGTGCTTTGCATCAGCCTGCTGCTCGGTGGCTGCATGGTCGGGCCTGACTACCAGAAGCCCGCCATGGAGCTGCCGCAGACCTTCAAGGAAGGCGCACAGTGGCAGCGCGCGGCGGCCAACCCCCAAGGTGCGATGGACAGCCAGTGGTGGCCGGCCTATCAGGACCCGGTGTTGAACGATCTGGTGGCGCGCTCGGCCAAGGCCAACCAGTCGATCATCGCGGCAGAGGCGGCTTACCGTTTGGCTCAGGCGCAGGTGGCGTCGAGCCGGGCAGGGTTGTGGCCCACCGTCGGCGTAGGCTTGTCGGGTTCGCGGGGTGTGGGCGGCAGCGGCAGCAGTCCGTCCAGCACTACCTCGGGCGGTGTCGAGAACAGCGTCAGCGCGACCTTGACTGCCAGTTGGGAGCCGGACCTTTGGGGGCTGGTGCGGCGCGGGATAGAGTCGAGCCAGGCCACGGCCCAGCAATCGGATGCGTTGCTGGCCGGGGTGCAGTTGTCTATCAGCTCCAGCGTGGCGAGTAATTACCTCGCCCTGCGGCAGATGGATATCGATGTGCGCCTGCTGCAACAGCAACAGAAGATCAACCAGCAACTGCTGGACATGATCCAGGTGCAGTTCACCCAGGGCGTCGCCACCAACGACCAGTTGCTGGTGGCCCAGGACCAGCTCACCTCCTCGATTGCCGATTTGCAGACCTCGCTGCGTGACCGTGAGCAATACGAGCATGCGCTGGCCGTGTTGGTAGGCGTGGCGCCGAGCGAGTTTAGCGTGGCGGTGCGCAATGACTTCACCTTCGTGGTTCCCCGGCCACCGCTGACCTTGCCTTCTACCCTGTTGCAACGGCGTCCCGATGTAGTGGCGGCGGAGCGCTCGGCTGCAGCGGCCAACGCGAAAATCGGCGTGGCTGAAGCCGCGTTCTTCCCGACCCTGGACCTGACTGCCGAGGCCGGCTATCGCGCCAGCGCGTTGGGCGGTTTGTTCTCCTTGCCCAATCGCATCTGGACCTTGGGTCCGGCGCTGGCGGAAACGCTCTTTGACGGTGGTGCCCGTGAGGCCGCGGTCAAGCAGGCCGAGGCCAGCTATGACCAGATCGCCGCGACCTACAAGGGCACCGTGCTGAGCGCCTTGCAGAACGTCGAAGATAACCTGTCGGCGATCAACCACCTGCAAACCCAGGTCGATGCCTTCCAGCAGGTGTACCAGCGTAATCAGCAACTGTTCGGCAGCCAGGAGGCGCAACTGCGTGCCGGCACCGTCAGCCAGGAGAATGTGCTGACCCAGCAACTGGTACTGCTGCAAGCCGAGCAGAATCTTCGCGACACCCAGGGCCAACTCAGCCAGGGCAGTGTGGCGTTGATCCAGAGCCTGGGTGGCGGCTGGCAAACCACCCCGCACTGAACGGCTCGCTAACCCGGTGTGCGCCGCGTTATTCTCGGCGCACTTTGAATCACGGGAAGCCCGAGCCATGGCAGGAAGCAGTTTGCTGGTATTGATCGACGACATCGCCGCGGTGCTCGACGATGTGGCGTTGATGACCAAGATGGCCGCGAAGAAAACCGCCGGCGTGTTGGGGGATGACCTGGCGCTGAATGCCCAGCAAGTCTCTGGGGTGCGCGCCGAGCGGGAAATCCCGGTGGTGTGGGCGGTGGCCAAAGGCTCGTTCGTCAACAAGCTGATCCTGGTGCCCGCCGCCTTGCTGATCAGCGCGTTTGCGCCGTGGGCGGTCACGCCGTTGTTGATGTTGGGCGGCGCTTATCTGTGTTTTGAAGGCTTCGAAAAACTCGCCCACAGCTTCTTGCACAAACGCACCGAGGAGCAGGCGCACCTGGTCGAAGCCGTGGCTGATCCGGCCACTGACCTGGTGGCCTTCGAGAAGGACAAGATCAAGGGCGCGATCCGTACCGACTTCATCCTCTCTGCCGAAATCATCGCCATCACCCTCGGCACCGTGGCCGCCGCACCGCTGATGCAGCAAGTGATCGTGCTGTCGGGCATCGCCATTGTCATGACCATCGGCGTCTACGGCCTGGTGGCCGGTATCGTAAAACTCGATGACTTGGGCCTGTGGCTCACCCAAAAGCCCGGGCAGGCTGCGCGCAGTATTGGCAGGGCGATCCTGCGTGCGGCGCCGTACATGATGAAAAGCCTGTCGGTGATCGGCACGGCAGCGATGTTCATGGTCGGCGGCGGCATCCTGACCCATGGCGTGCCAATGGTGCATCACTGGATCGAAAGCGTGAGCCAAAGCACCGGTGGCCTGGCGTGGCTGGTGCCGACGTTGCTCAATGCCGTGGCGGGGATCATTGCCGGGGCCGTGGTGTTGGCGGTTGTCAGCGTGGTGGGTAAGCTTTGGAAAAGTGTGAGGGCGTAGGCATTTGATTGAACGACGGCAATTCAGCGGGGGCATGAAAGGCAAGAACCTCCGTTACCTGAATGAAAATCCCGGCGAGGCCCGTCAAACGGTTCGAGCGGGATTTGTGCTGCTCGAACATTTCTCGCTGCCGGCGTTTACCCAGGCGCTGGATACGCTGATCACCGCGAACCTGCTGCGGCCCGCGTCGTTTTCTACGTCGACCTTCGGCCTGCTGGAAGGCGAGGTGACCAGCGACCTCGGGTTGGTGATTCGGCCCGATGCGCGGCTTGAGTATTCAGCGATTAAAGCGCTGGACCTGCTGGTGATTTGCGGCGGCTACCGCACCGAGCTGAAGGCTGGCGATGAATTCGTCCACCTGCTCAAAAGCGCCGCGGAGCAGGGCATAAGCCTGGCCGGTTTGTGGAATGGTGCGTGGTTCCTGGGGCGTGCGGGTTTGCTCGGTGGCTACCGGTGCGCGGTCCACCCGGAACATCGCCCGGCCCTTGCCGATTTCTGCAAGGCGACGCAGGTCAGCAGCGAGCCGTATGTGATTGATCGCGACCGGCTGACGGCATCGAGCCCGTCCGGGGCGTTTCATATGGCGCTGGACTGGATCAAGGGGCTGTACGGCAAAGCCTTGGTCGAAGGCATCGAGGACATCCTGGCGTTTGAGGAGTCGCGCTACCGGCGGGTAAAGCCGACGGAAAACATCTGCTTGAGCGCGCCGCTACGCGAGGTGGTCAACCTGATGGACGCCAACCTTGAAGAGCCCCTGGAGCTTGAGCAACTGGCAGTGTACGCAGGCCGTTCCCGGCGCCAGTTGGAGCGCTTGTTCAAGGAGCAGCTTGGCACCACGCCGCAGCGTTATTACCTGGAACTGCGCATCACCGAGGCGCGCCGGTTGCTGCAACATACCGAGTTGTCCCAGGTGGATGTGCTGGTGGCCTGCGGGTTTGTCTCGCCGAGCCATTTCAGCAAGTGCTACAGCGCGTACTTTGGCTACAGGCCGTCCAAGGAAAAGCGTCTGGTCAAATAACCGGCGAAAAAAAGGCCATTCAATCGAATGGCCTTTTTTGTAGTTCGGCGTTACTCGGCGATCTGCAACTTGCGCGACTCGGTATACACGTAGCGCACTTTTTCATACTCGAACGGCGAGTTCATCTGGCCGTAGCGGAAGCTGGTCTGGTAGCGCTTGTCGACAGCGCGCAGCGCCCAGATTTCCGGGTGGTTTTCGCTGACCTTGGACACGTTCAGGAAGTTGACCTCGGTCTCGGCACCATAGTCCACCAGCAGGCCGGTGGTGTCCCGCAGGTTCGACGGACCAAACAGCGGCAGCACCAGGTAGGCGCCACCCGGTACACCGTAGAAGCCCAGGGTCTGGCCGAAGTCTTCGCTCTGGCGCGGCAGGCCCATGGCGGTGGCCGGGTCCCACAGGCCGGCGATGCCGATGGTGGTGTTGAGCAGCAGGCGCCCGGTGGTTTCCAGGGAACGATGGCCCTTGAGTTGCAGCAGGCTGTTCAACAGGTTGGGCACGTCACCCAGGTTGTTGAAAAAGTTGCTGACGCCGGTGCGCAGGAAGCTTGGGGTGACGTAGCGGTAACCGTCCACCACTGGCAGGAATACCCACTGGTCGAAGCGGTAGTTGAAGTGGTAGACCCGACGGTTCCACGACTCCAGCGGGTCGTAGACATTCAGGGCGTTGACCGACGAACGTTCGAATTCACGCTGGTCCAGCCCGGGATTGAACTTGAGGTGGCTCAGTGGCTCCTTGAAGCCGTCGGAGTCCACCACGGTCGGCGTGTGGGCCTTGCTGTTGTCGGCATTGGCCACGCCCGCGCACATCAGGGCGGCGAGCAGCAGAAGATATTTAGCCACGGAAGAACTCCAGCATGGCGTCGGCGTTGACGCGGTAGTTGAGGTTGCCGCAATGGCCGCCCAGGGGGTAGACGGTCAAGCGATCGCCGAAGGTTTTACGCAGGAAGCCAAGGTCGCCAGGGCCCAGGATCACGTCGTCGGCATTGTGCATGACGGCGATTTTCGGGCTGTCGTGCAGATAGTCCTTGAGGGCATACAGGCTGACCTGGTCAACCAGTTGCAACAGGCTGCCGCCGTCGGAGCGGGCGCGCCACATCGGGATCACCTGTTCGGTGAGGTAGCAGTCGAAGTCGCACTGCAACGCACGCTTGAGGAACGGCGTGAGGCTGGTGCCTTCGCTGATCGGGTACTTGGGCGGGGTGATCAGGCCACGGCGGTTGATCAGGTCCGAGGTGAAGGCAATGTCGGCCGCCGAGAAGCGGAACGAGGTGCCGATCAGCATCGCCATCTGTTCGTTGGTCAGGTGTTCCTTGGAGTTCTGGAAGTCGTAGAGCAGGGCGTCATTCAGGTCGATGTAGCCCTTTTGCTGGAAGTAGCGGGTCAGCTTGTTCAACACCAGCTCATAAAAGGTGGTGCTGTTGTTGATGCCCTTGACCTCGGTTTGCACCAGCTTGTCGAGGTTGGTGATGGAGGTGTAGAGGTTGACCGGCGGGTTCAGCAGCAGGACTTTCTTGAAGTTGAAGCTGCGACGGGTTTCGTCCAGCTTGCTGACAAAGGCTGCGTCCAGGGCACCCAGGCTGTAGCCGGTGAGGTAGAAGTCGGTCACGGGCAGCGTCGGGTTTTGCGCGCGTACGGCTTGCATCACGCGGTACATGTCTTCGGCGTCTTCCTGGCTGATGCCGGGGGTGGCGAAGCGCGAGGCGGCGGTGATGAAGTCGAAGCTGGTCGGGGACGACAGCTGGACGACGTGGTAACCGGCCTTGTAGTACAGCTTTTTCAGGTATTCGTTGATGGTGCTGTCAAACCGGGCGCCGGTGCCGGCGATCAGGAAAATCAGCGGGGCGGCGCGGTCTTGCTTGGCGATGCGGTAGGTGAGTTTCTTCACGGCCCAGAAGTTGTCGGGCAGGCTGAACTGGCGCTCGGGGCGCATCGTGAGGGTGTAGTCTGACTGATTGATTTCATCGTCGGACGGCAGTTCCGGCCGCAGATTCGGCGGAGTGGTCGCGATGGTCGCTTCGAACGGGTTGGTCAAAGGGTAGCCATAGCTGGCTTGGTCGATATCGACCGCCAGTGCTGACGCACTCAGAAAAAGGCTGCCCAACAGGGCCGCACAGCGCAAGGAACGGAGCATGACTAAATCCCTAAGAGGAAAACGTGCTGAAGTGGAGTTCGCAGGCTATGACCACCGCGTTGCTGCCGAAGTGCCAGCCTTCGGCACGAAAAATCGGAAAAAAACGTCGGAATCGGGGTAATAGTAGGCAGACGATACACTTTGGCACGCTATGAAGACCACTTATCTGTTTACAAGCCTTGCCAACGGCCGCCGGGAGATTAAGCTGGGCGCCGTTTTCGCCTATCGGAGTGCCCCATGTCCCGCCGTTTTCCGCTGATGCTGTTGCTTATTGCCCTGTCGCTTTGGCTGGCCGCCAGTTATGGCGCGCGTTACGGATTCATGGAGGACGGTCGTTGGGTTGGCATTTGTGCTGACGAAGCCAGCCGCTGGGAATGCCAGGTGCGCTCCAACCTGGGGTTGATGATTCACTTCAAGGTGATGGGCTGGGCAGCGTTGGTCACGTCGGTGCTGGCGTTTTTTGTGCCGGGCCGGGCAGGGT
>NZ_NIXO01000027.1 GCF_002204795.1 Pseudomonas sp. K2I15 | reverse complement strand
GGAAAGCGCACGCTGCCTGATTCGGCAGCGGTATGTCGTAAAGGTCACACGGCGCAGAGCTGTGGGAGCTTGGCTGTCTTTGAGAACGATGCCTAGGTTATGGCCATCAAGACAGTTGCTCCCACATTTGATCTCATTCCAACCAGAGAATCAGGCTAATTCAGGGGCGCTAGCGTACGCCTGTTCCAGCAACACGGTGAAGCGCACGAACGCATCAACCGCGCCTTTTTCCACTTCGGCTTCTTCTTCGGCAGTGAAGTCCAGCGCGTCGAGGGTGCGGGTGAAACTCTTCCAGCCTTCAGCGCGACCACCAGCCGGCTCGCCCAGGTGACGGGCACCGAAGGTTTCGCTCAAGCCCAGGCCCACGGCACGCTTGATCAGGAATGCAGCGCCGAGCTTGGAGCCTTCGGACACGAACAACCAGCCCAGCGCTTGGGCCTTGCTCGGGTTTTTCACCGCGCCGGCGACCGGGGCCGGTACTTCGGTGTCCAGGTCGCCCAGGTCCAGCTTGGCCGCTTCGGCACGGCAGCGTTCGGCCAGGTCGGGGATGACCTTGATCAGCTCGGCATCGTTGTACAACGCCACCAGTTCCGACTGGAACAGGTACTGCGCGACCACGAAGCGGGCAAAATTGGCTTGGGTTTCAAACGGAGCATGGGCCTTCACTAACGCGTCGAGCTTGGTATGCGGCTCGTTGGTGATCTGGTTCAGGCGTTGGGAGCGCAGGCTTGGGCGTTCAGCGGTAGGAGATGCGGTCATGAAGATGTCCTTGAGAAGAGAAAGCGTCTGGTTGCCAGGCTGTTATGAACTAGACGAACCAGAAGACGCGTCACAGTAAAAAATCCTCACCCCGGCGAAGATTAATTCCGGCGGGGCGAGGCTTCATTGATTAGATGTCCCAGATCAGGTTGATCGCAAAGTTGCGGCCCGGCTGGGTCAGGCGGTCGAGGTTGGCCGGGCCGGTTACGCCGGCTTCGCCAACACTGTCGTAGCTGCGCACGTCATCCCAGTTCCAGTACTTCTTGTCGGTGAGGTTGTACAGGCCGCCGTTGATGGTCACGTCGTTGGTGACCTTGTAGAAACCGGTCAGGTCCACGATGCCGAAGCCTGGGGTCTTGAACGGGCCGCTGGCGGAGTCGCCGTCGGGGGCGAAGAAGGTGCTGCTGTCTACGCGGTCCTGTTTCTTGACCAGGGTCCAACTGACCAGGGCACCGTAGTTTTGCCGGTCGTAACCCAGGCCAAACACGCCTTTGAGCGGGTTGACGCTGTTCAGCGGTTCGCCGCTGTCATCATTGCGCCCGTAGGTGTAGGCAACCGAGCCTTGGATGTACAGGCCCTGCGGTGCGCCAAACGCGTCGAGGTTCAAGCAGCCCTTGGCTTCCACGCCCTTGATGGTGGCGTGCTTGATGTTGTTGGCTTCGAACTGCTGGACGGTGCCACCGGCAACCGAAGCATCTTCGTCAATGAAATCACGGTACTTGTTGTAGTACACCGCCACGTCAAAGGAGCCCGAGTCGAACTTGCCGCGAATCCCGGTTTCGACACCGCGGCTGCTTTCTGGCTTGAGGTCCGGGTTGGGTTCGACGGTGTAGCCCTGCTGCAGGTTTTCAAAGCGGCCATACAAGGCCTTGGCTGAAGGTGTGCGGTAGCCTTCGGCGTATTGGCCGAACCAGGTGTATTGCTCGGTCAGGGCGTAAGTCACGCCGAACTTGGGCGTTACACGGTGCCAGTTCTTTTCCGAGTCGCTGTGATCGTAGATGCGTGTCGGGTCAACGGTATTGAGGAACTCCTCAGTCAGCTTGGGTTTGAGCTGGATGTAGTCATAACGCACGCTGGGCAGGAAGGTCCACTTGTCCCAGGCAATCTGGTCCTGGGCAAACAGCGCGTAGGAGTTGATGGTCGGGTCCGGGAAGTCGCTGGCCTTTTTTACGCTGTCGGAAGCCATCGGGCTGGGTGCGCCAATGGCCGTGCAACCGCCGCCGACGGCCAGGCAGGTGGCGGCGCCTTCACGGGAACCGGTGACTTTCTGCTGTTTGAGGGTGGTGCCGTAGGTCACTACGTGGTCGGTTTCGCCGATGCTGAAAGCCTTGTCCAACTGCGCGTCGAATACCCACTGTTTCTCTTCGTACAGGGTTTCGCGAGTGCGCAATACCTTGCGCGACGGCTGGTAGATTTCTGCGGTGGTCTGGTCGGTCTTGGCGATCTGGTAGTTGAGGCTGGTCTTGATGTGATCGGCAATCGGCGAGTCGAGAGAGAACGTGTTCTCTATGCCGAAACGCTCGCGGGTGATGGTGTCGTTGCCCGTACGGTCGCGGTAGTAGTTAAAGCCCCTGCCTCCAACGAACGGGCCGCCCACCGCGTTTTTCAGGTTGGTATCGCGGTCATCCTTGAACTTCTCGTAGGTCAGGCCCAGGCGGTTGTCTTCGCCGTAGTTCCAGCCCAATTTGGCCAGTACGTTGGTGGTACGCGCATCTTCCGGGTTAGCCCCGGTACGGGCCAGGCCGGTGGCGTTATTGCCGTCGTAGGACTCCATTTCATGGCCGTTGCGCTGGCTCAGGTGCAGCAAACCATCGAAGTCCTGCACGCGACCTGCAACGGTGCCGGAGGTCAGCCAGCTCTCGTCGGCGGAGCTGTAGCCGGTCTTCAGGCGGGCGCCGAAATCCTGGCCGGGCTTGATGATGTCGTTCGGGTCGAGGGTGAAATAGCTCACCGCGCCACCGATGGCGCTGCTGCCGTACAAGGCCGAGGCCGGGCCGCGCAGGATCTCCACGCGCTTGACGATTTCCGGGTCGACGTAGTTGCGGCGGGTCTTGGCGTAGGGGCCGTTGAAGAAGTTGTCCGGGACTTCGACGCCGTCCACCTGGGTGAGGATGCGGTCGCCGTCGATCCCGCGAATGTTGTAGCCGGCATTGCCTGCGCGGGTACCGGCACCACCCACCGAAACACCCGGTTCGTAACGCACCAATTCGCGGATGGTGTTGACGTTCTGGCGGTCCAGTTCCTCGCGCTCATGCACCGTCACGGTACTGGGTACGCTGTCCACGGCCTGTTCCTGGCGGGTGGCGCTGATAGTCATTTGTTGCAGGGTGATGGCGCCGGCGGCGGCGCGCTTTTCCAGCACGATGTTGTTGTTGCTCAGTTTGCGATAGCCCAGGTTGGTCCCCACCAACAGCCGGTCCAGGGCTTTATCCGCCGGCAACGAGCCACGCACGCCAGGGGACGACACGCCTTGGCCCAGCTCGGCGGGCAGGCCGATTTGCCAGCCGGTCACGGCGGTGAAAGCGTTCAGGGCCGAGACCAGCGATTGCTGTTCGATGCTGAAGCTGTAATTGCCTTGGCTGCGGGTGGCAGGCTCTGCGGCGGTGGCGACCATGACGGGCGCACCGGCCATCAGCAGGGCGGCCGTCAGCAGGGACAAGCCGTGGCGGCGAGCGGGCGAAGAGGACCGGCGGTTGAAACGAGAGGACATCGAGAGCGCTCCGGAAGGTACGAATCTTATAGTTGCGACACTGAATCAAATAGGAATCAGTTGCATTGGCTATAACGAGACGTACCGTCGTTGGCTATCGAGTAAAAATAATTCTCATTTAGTTCAGGATCACCAGCGCCGGGTATTCCGAGAGCTTGGCCGAGGTGATGTGGGCCAGCGAGCGCACTACGTCCAGCGGCTGGTCGAGGCGGTAGTTGCCGGTGACTGCAACGCTGGCCAGCTTGTCGTTGTTGTTGACGATCCAGCCGGGGTAGTAGCGGCGCAGCTCGGCCAGCACTTCGCTCATCGGGCAGTTTTCGAAGATCAGCCGGCCATCGACCCAGGCCAGGTCCTTGGTGGTGTCAAGCTTGGCCGGTTGGCCGAAGCCCTTGGGCCCGATGCGGATACTTTGACCGGCGCTCAGGCGTACCCGCGCGTCGTCGAAGGTGTTGCTCAGGTCGACATCGCCGCGTTGCACCTGAACCTGGGCTTCACCGTTCAAGTAGCGCACGGCAAACGCGGTGTCGCGCACGCTGGCGCGCACCGGGCCTGCGTCGATTTCGAGCGGCAGGCCACGGCTGGGCAGCACTTCAAAAAACGCCTCGCCCTGATACAGGCGGGCGATGCGCTGGTGGTCCTTGATGCTGCTGGAGAAGGCTGAATTGGTGTTAAGCAGCACTTTCGAGCCATCGTCCAGTTGCAGGCGCTGGCGTTCGCCCACTACGGTCAGGTGGTCGGCCTGCAGGCGCATCGGCAGGTTGCTGAAGCTGAACAGGCCCAGCAGCAGCACGGCGGCGGTGGCCAGGGGTTTCCAGTGAGGTTTGATACGGCGCCAGGCGCTGGGTTTGCGCGGCGCATTCAAGGCGACGGCAGCGCTGTGCACTGGCGCGCCGCCCCAGGCGTTCTGGGCTTTGATGAAGGCTTCGGCGTTTAACGGGTCGTTGGCGAGCCAGGCTTCAAACTCGGCCTGCTGCCCGGGTTGCGGGCACTGCAAGGCGATCAGCCAGTCGAGGGCTTGGTCCATAGCCGTGTCTTGCAACACCTCATGAGCCAGCTCATGGGGGTGCAGTTTATTCGGATCCGTCACGGTGTTCCTCGGGTCTTCGCCACGTTTTAATCAATAGTCCTACAGACTGTGCCGACAAAGCTTAAGGGCGATCCAGTCTTTCGGCCACACCTATGCAGATGGCCATGATCAATTTCAGTTCCTTTTGCACGGTGCTCAGGGACACGTCGAGCTTGTCGGCGATCTCTTGATAGCTGCAACCGTGCAGGCGGCTGAGGATAAAGATCTGCTGCTGGCGGGCGCTCAACTGGCCGAGGCTGACACTCAGGTGTTCAAGCAATTGCTCGGCCTGTGTCGCGTCTTCCGGGGTGCTGACGGGGGAGGCGACGCTTTGCAGGACGTCCAGCGGGACATCTTCCTGCAGGGTGCGGGCCTGAATCCTGCGGGCGCGCAGGTGATCCAGCGCCAGGTTGCGCGCCGTCTGGTACACGAAGGGTTCGAGGTGGTCGATCGGCCGCTCGCTCAAGGCCCGGGTAACGCGCAGGTAGGTTTCCTGCAGCAGGTCCTCGGCGGTGCTGTGGTTATTCACCATACGCTGCAAGGTGCGCAGCAGAATCACCCGCTGGGTGAGGAAGACTTGGTTGAAGCGAGATTGGCTCACAGTGATACCAGACCGATTTGCAGCAAATGATAATGCTTATCATCAACACAAATGGCAAGTGGCATTACTGTGGGAGCGGGCTTGCTCGCGAAAAACGCAGAGACACCGCGTTGATTCAGGACGCCCGCGTTATCGTTGACGACCTTCGCGAGCAAGCTCACTCCTACGGGCGGAGCATTACTCCGCGTTGCAGAGCGCCAGGCAGTTATCCAGCATACGGTTCGAGAAGCCCCACTCGTTGTCGTACCAGGCCAGCACTTTCAGCAGTTTGCCGCTGACCTTGGTGTGATTGGCGTCGAAGATCGACGAAAGCGGGTTATGGTTGAAGTCACTGGAAACCAGCGGCAGGGTGTTGTAGCCGAGGATTTTCGAGTGTTGGCTGGCTTCTTTCAGTAGCGCGTTGACTTGTTCGGCGCTGGCTTCTTTCTTCAGCTGCACGGTGAGGTCTACCAGCGACACGTTGATCACCGGTACACGTACGGCCATGCCGGTCAGCTTGCCTGCCAGTTCCGGCAGTACCAGGCCCACGGCTTCGGCGGCGCCGGTCTTGCTCGGGATCATGTTCTGGGTGGCCGAACGCGCGCGGTACGGGTCGGTGTGGTAGACGTCGGTCAGGTTCTGGTCGTTGGTGTAGGCGTGGATGGTGGTCATCAAGCCGCTTTCGATGCCCAGCTCGCGGTGCAGCACCTGGGCCACCGGCGCCAGGCAGTTGGTGGTGCAGGAAGCGTTGGAGATGATCTGGTGGGATTGACGCAAAATGTCATGGTTCACGCCATATACCACGGTGGCATCGGCGCCTTTGGCCGGGGCCGAGATGATCACCTTGCGTGCGCCAGCGGTAATATGAGCGGCGGCCTTGTCACGGTCGGTGAACAAACCGGTGCATTCGAACACCACGTCGACCTTGTGTGCAGCCCACGGCAGGTCGGCCGGGTTGCGAATGGCACTGACGGCAATCCGGTCACCGTTGACGGTCAGGCTTTCCTGATCGTGAGCGACCTCTGCGTCGAAAGTACCGTGGACGGTGTCGTATTTAAGCAGGTGGGCATTGATCGAGCTGTCGCCGAGATCGTTGATGGCGACGATCTGCAAATCCTGACGGTAGCCTTGGGTATACAGTGCGCGCAGGACATTTCGGCCAATACGGCCAAAACCATTGATAGCGATACGTAGAGTCATTGGAAGGTGCCTGTCGTCGATTTGTTGTAAGAATTACAAGATTATTCGCATAAAAATAGAAAACAAGCCTTTTTAGTGGCAATATTTTGTTCAATCTACAACGAGTGACCTGAATCAACTGGTCCGATTGGTCAAGCAACACCCTGCCAACCTCTTCGCGGCGGGCTTTTGACCAGCATAGACTCTCAGGTCGCCACATCCGTTAGCCTGGAGTTCTATACATGCATCCCCGCGTACTTGAGGTCACCGAACGGCTTATCGCCCGCAGCCGTGCAACCCGTGAGGCATACCTTGCGCTTATTCGCGGCGCTGCCAGCGACGGCCCGATGCGCGGCAAGCTGCAATGCGCCAACTTTGCCCACGGCGTGGCCGGTTGCGGCACTGAAGACAAAAATAGCCTGCGTATGATGAACGCCGCCAACGTGGCAATTGTTTCGTCATATAACGACATGCTCTCGGCCCACCAGCCGTACGAGCATTTCCCCGAGCAAATCAAAAAAGCCCTGCGTGAAGTCGGCTCTGTTGGCCAGTTCGCTGGCGGCACCCCCGCCATGTGCGACGGCGTGACCCAGGGCGAGCCGGGCATGGAGCTCAGCCTGCTGAGCCGTGAAGTGATTGCGATGTCGACGGCGGTAGCGCTGTCCCACAACATGTTCGACGCCGCGCTGATGCTCGGTATCTGCGACAAGATCGTCCCCGGCCTGATGATGGGCGCCCTGCGCTACGGCCACCTGCCGATGATCTTCGTACCGGGCGGGCCAATGCCGTCGGGTATCTCCAACAAACAGAAAGCCGACGTGCGCCAGCGCTACGCCGAAGGCAAGGCCACCCGCGAAGAGCTGCTGGAATCGGAGATGAAGTCCTACCACAGCCCGGGCACCTGCACGTTCTACGGCACCGCCAACACCAACCAGTTGCTGATGGAAGTGATGGGCCTGCACTTGCCGGGCGCTTCGTTCGTCAACCCGTACACGCCGCTGCGTGACGCACTGACCCGCGAAGCCGCGCACCAGGTCACGCGCCTGACCAAGGCCAACGGTAACTTCACGCCGATCGGCGAGATCGTCGACGAGAAATCCATCGTCAACTCCATCATCGCCCTCAACGCCACCGGCGGGTCCACCAATCACACCCTGCACATGCCGGCCATCGCCATGTCGGCGGGCATCATCTTGACTTGGGATGACATGGCTGACCTCTCCGAGGTGGTGCCGACCCTGTCCCACGTTTATCCAAACGGCAAGGCCGACATCAACCACTTCCAGGCGGCGGGCGGTATGTCGTTCCTGATCCGCGAACTGCTGGAAGCCGGCCTGCTGCACAACGACGTCAACACCGTGGCCGGTCACGGCCTGAGCCGCTACACCCGGGAACCGTTCCTGGTGGACGGCGAACTGGTATGGCGTGAAGGCCCGATCGAAAGCCTCGACGAAACCATCCTGCGCCCCGTGGCCCGTGCGTTCTCGCCCGAGGGCGGCCTACGAGTGATGGAAGGCAACCTGGGCCGTGGTGTGATGAAGGTTTCCGCCGTGGCGCTCGAACATCAAATCGTCGAAGCGCCAGCCGTGGTGTTCCAGGACCAACAAGACCTGGCCGATGCGTTCAAGGCCGGCCAACTGGAAAAAGACTTTGTCGCCGTGATGCGCTTCCAGGGACCGCGCTCCAATGGCATGCCGGAATTGCACAAGATGACGCCGTTCCTCGGCGTGCTGCAGGATCGTGGCTTCAAGGTTGCCCTGGTAACAGACGGGCGTATGTCCGGCGCCTCGGGTAAGATTCCCGCCGCGATTCATGTCAACCCTGAAGCCCAGAGCGGCGGGCCACTGGCACGCGTGCGCGATGGCGATATCATTCGCGTGGATGGCGTCAAAGGCACCTTGGAGCTTAAGGTGGACGCCGAAGAATTTGCAGCGCGCGCGCCTGCCACGGGCCTTCTGGGCAATAACGTGGGGGCCGGTCGCGAGCTGTTTGCGTTTATGCGTTTGGCCGCAAGCTCCGCAGAGCAGGGCGCCAGCGCCTTTACCTCTGCCCTGGAGACACTTAAGTGAAGCTTGCGCTGGTCGGTGATATTGGGGGTACCAACGCCCGTTTTGCGTTGTGGCGGGATCAGGAGCTGCACTCGATACGCGTCCACGCGACGGCGGATCATGCCAGCCCCGAAGAGGCGATCCAGGTCTATCTGAAAGAAGAAGGCCTGGCCATCGGCTCGATTGGCGCGGTATGCCTGTCGGTCGCAGGCCCCGTGAGTGGCGATGAATTTAAATTCACCAACAATCACTGGCGCCTGAGCAAGACTGCTTTTTGCAAAACCTTGCAGGTGGACGAGCTGCTGCTGGTGAATGATTTCTCGGCCATGGCCCTGGGCATGACCCGCCTGAAGCCCGACGAATTCCGCGTGGTGTGCGAAGGCACGCCGGAACCGTTGCGGCCTGCGGTGGTGATCGGCCCGGGCACTGGCCTGGGTGTGGGCACTTTGCTCGACCTCGGTCATGGCCGTTGGGCGGCATTGCCGGGGGAGGGCGGCCATGTCGACCTGCCCGTGAGCAGCCCGCGCGAAGCCCAGCTGTGGCAGCACATCTACAATGAGATCGGCCATGTCAGCGCTGAAACGGCCTTGAGCGGTGGCGGTTTGCCGAGGTTGTACCGGGCGATCTGCGCGGTGGACGGTCACGAGGCTGTACTGGAAACCCCTGAGGCCATCACTGCCGCTGGCCTGGCGGGCGACCCGATTGCCCTGGAGGTATTGGACCAGTTCAGTATCTGGCTGGGCCGCGTAGCCGGTAACAACGTGCTGACCACTGGCGGTCGTGGAGGTGTGTACATCGTTGGCGGCGTGATCCCGCGTTTTGCGGATTTCTTTATCAAGAGTGGTTTTGCCAAGAGTTTTTGCGACAAAGGCTGCATGAGCGACTACTTCAAAGGCATTCCGGTGTGGCTGGTGACGGCACCGTATTCAGGGTTGACAGGTGCTGGTGTGGCGCTTGAGCAGGCATTTGCGTAGGCAGTGATGGCCTCTTCGCGAGCAAGCCCGCTCCCACATTCAATCCCATTCCAACTGGATGGATGAGGTCGAATGTGGGAGCGGGCTTGCTCGCGAAGGCGGCCTCAAGGGCAACAAATGACTTAAGCTTGGCCATAACAACAAGGAGGACCCCGTGAGCGTAATCAGTAAATCCATTCTCCTGGTCGACGACGACCAGGAAATCCGCGAGTTGCTGCAAACCTACCTCAGCCGCGCCGGTTTTCAGGTGCGTGGCGTGCCGGATGGCGCGGGGTTCCGCCAGGCGATGAACGAAGCGCCCTGCGACCTGGTGATCCTTGATGTGATGCTGCCCGACGAAGACGGCTTCAGCCTCTGCCGCTGGATCCGCCAGCACCCGCGCCAGGCGCAGGTGCCGATCATCATGCTCACCGCCAGTTCCGACGAAGCCGACCGTGTGATCGGCCTCGAATTGGGTGCCGACGATTACATCGGCAAACCCTTCAGCCCGCGTGAGTTGCAGGCGCGGGTCAAGGCCCTGCTGCGGCGCGCCCAGTTTGGTCAGGAGCGCAGCGGTGGCGAGGTGCTGGTGTTTGGCGAATGGCGCCTGGACATGGTCAGCCACCGGCTGTTCCACGTCGACGGCGAGGAAGTGATTCTCTCCGGCGCTGACTTTGCCCTGCTGAAACTGTTCCTTGACCATCCCCAACAAATCCTCGACCGCGACACCATCGGCAACGCCACCCGTGGCCGTGACCTGATGCCCCTGGACCGGATTGTCGACATGGCCGTCAGCCGCTTGCGCCAACGTCTGCGCGACACCGAAAAACCACCCCGGCTGATCCGCACCGTGCGCGGCAGTGGCTATCAATTGGCAGCCAGCGTGGTTGCCGGCAATGCCCACTGAGCGCCTGCGTGAATTGCGCCGGCGGATTCCCGTACCGCGTTCGCTGCTGGGGCGGATGTTACTGCTGACCCTGTTGGCGGTGCTGTTTGCCCAAGCGTTGTCCAGCGTGATCTGGGTGTCGCAACTGCGCGCGACCCAACTCGAGGGCCTGGTGACGGCTGCCCGCAGCCTGGCGCATTCGATGACGGCCAGCGTCAGTTATTTCCGTTCCTTGCCGGTGGCCTTTCGGCCGCTGGTGCTCGACCAATTGCGCAGCATGGGCGGTACGCGTTTTGTCGTGACCCTCAACGACAAGCCGCTGGACATGGCCGTGTTGCCGCAAACCCCGCGCAAACAGGCGGTGCTTGGCGCCGTCGAAGAAGTGCTGCGCCAGACCTTGGGCAGCGATGTGCATGTGTCGGTGGAATTCGTCAGTGCCGAAGACCTGCGCATCTTCAACGCCGGCTTGAAACTCGATGAATTGCCGCGTTCCTGGGCGCATTACGCGCTGACCCTGGAACCGGTGAACCCGCCGGTATTGGTGACCCAGATCCAACTGGCCCAGGGCGAATGGTTGTACATCGCCTCCTTGCTGCCGGAGCCCTACACCAGCCTTGAAGAACAAGGCCTGCCGTACCAGCAAGTGTGGTTTATCGTGCTCACCAGCGGCTTCCTGCTGCTGTTCATCGGCTTGCTGGTGCACTGGCAAAGCCGTCCGCTCAAGCGCCTGGCAAGGGCCGCTCGGGATATGTCCCTGGGCGCCGACGTGGAGCCGGTGGCCGAAGGCGGCGGCAGCGAAGTGGTGGAAGTGGGGCGAGCGTTTAATGCGATGCGCGAACGCATCAGCCGTTACCTGACCGAACGTAGCCAGCTGTTCAGCGCGATTTCCCACGACTTGCGCACACCCATCACACGCCTGCGGTTACGGGTGGAACTGCTGGAAGACGAGAACCTGCAAACCAAATTTGGCCGTGACCTGGATGAGCTGGAGTTGCTGGTCAAAGGTGCGCTGCAGTGTGTCAAAGACACCGATATCCACGAAAACATCGAGCCGGTCGACCTCAACCATGTGCTCGACTGCCTGGTGGAGCCGTACCTGGCGCCCAACGGCAATGGCCGCGTGACCCAGCATGGCCGGGCAATCACGACGTATCCGGGCAAGCCGCTGGCGCTCAAGCGCTGCATCGGCAACCTGATCGACAACGCCTTGAAGTACGGGCAGAACGCCCATTTGCATATCGAAGACGATGGTGCGGAGTTTATCCTCCACGTCGACGACGAAGGCCCGGGCGTGCCGGAACAGCGCCTGGAGCAAGTCTTCGAACCGCACTTCCGCCTGGCCGGGCAGCAGCAGGGTTATGGCCTGGGCCTGGGCATCGCCCGCAACATCGCCCACAGCCATGGCGGTGAAGTGAGTTTGCAGAATTTGCGTGAGGGTGGATTGCGGGTGACCTTGCAGCTGCCCCGCAGCCTGGATTGACGCCGATCCACAGGGAGAAATAGATCAAGTGTGGGAGCGGGCTTGCTCGCGAAAGCGGTGTATCAGTTAAGCATTCAGTGACTGACACTGCGCTTTCGAGAGCAAGCCCGCTCCCACATTTGATCGTCGTGGCTTTGAGCGACCGGTTAGACGCTCTGGCGCAACCTGGCCAAATCCCGCAATGGCGGCGCACCAAACAGCCGGCTGTATTCGCGGCTGAACTGCGAGGCGCTTTCATAGCCCACCCGGTAACCCGCCGCCGAGGCTTCCAGGCCCTCGGCGATCATGAGTCGCCGGGCCTCCTGCAAGCGCAATTGCTTCTGATACTGCAACGGGCTCATGGCGGTCATCGCCTTGAAGCGGTGGTGCAAGGTCGAGACGCTGAGGTTCACTTCCTTGGCCAAATCATCAATACGCAGGGGCTGTTCGTAGTTGCCGTTCAGCCAGGTGATCGCCTGGCTGACCCGATGGCTCTGACTGTTGGCGACGGCGATTTCATACAGCCGATAACCCTGGGGGCCACGCAACAGGCGATAGAGGATTTCGCGATTGATCAACGGCGCGAGCATGGCGATGTCTTTCGGCGTGTCCAGCAGGCGCGTCAGACGCAGCACGGCGTCGAGCAACTGGTTGTCCAGGCGGTCGACATACATCCCGCGGGACGTCGGGCGCGTGGGCACGCCCATGGGCCCGGCTTCGGCAATCAGTGCGGTGATTTGTGCCGGGTCTATGTTGACCCGAATCGACAGGTTGGGGTCTTGCGGCGTGGCGTCGATGATGCGCCCGGCCACCGGCATCGCTACCGAAAACACCAGGTAATTGAGCGGGTCGTAGGCGAATACTTCATCCGCCAGGCGCACTTCCTTGCGGCCCTGGGCGAGGATGCACAGGGCAGGTTCCACCAGGACCGGCATGAAATCGCGCGGGGTGTTATGACGGTTGAGGTACAGCGACGTGATCGCCGTGCCGTAGGAACCATCTTCCCAGGTGTGGCGACGCACGATACCGGCAAGTTCTGCGCGCTGCTTTTCCATATCGGCGTCGAGGGGCGTGGAGCGAAGTTCGGGCGACGACATGGGGCTTCCTCTGGTGCTTTAACGATGGGCACAGCTTAAAGGCGGCTTTGCAAAGAGTGGTACTTCGATTCTGCACAATCCTTGCCTGATCCTGCGATAAATCGTGAATCAGGCAAGCCTGGGGCTGTCATCCGCCTGAAATACGGCAGTCATGCCGAGAATAAAACCCGCAGGCTGATTGTTATGTCTACGCATCTCGCAGGATTGTGCAATAAGCCGGCAGGAATCGACTAACTGCATCCACACCTGCGCCAGTATCTTTGATCCTGTGGCAACACGCCCTCACAGTGCTTGCCGAGCATCACTTCTCAACGGGAGAGTCGAACATGTCCACCCCCATTCCCGCGAGCCATATGGCCTTTATCCGCGCCCGTACCGGGTGCAGCACCGAACTCGGTGCACGCTTGAGCAGTTTGATCGAACCGGGCCGTCAGGCTCAGGGTTGCCTGCAATTCTCGTTGCAGCATTCCCTGGCCGACCCGGATGTGTGGTTGGTGTCGGGCTTCTGGAGCAGCGAGCAGGCGATGAGTGCCTACTTCAACTCGCCAGCGCTGATGGTCTTCACCGAGTTGTTGAACGACAGGGTGGTTCGCAGCATGGACTTCCAGACCTTTACCGACGCCTCGGCGGCCAACGCCTACGGCGAGTACCTGCAACTGGCGGGTTAGTGCTTTAGAATGGCCGCCTTTCCCATTGGCCAGGACCTGCAACATGGCACGTAAAGAGTTTGCCCACCACGAAGCCGTTTCCGCCTTGGTGCGTGAAGATGAGGGTGGCTATAGCGCCGCCATCGCCGTCAAGGCGCTGGATGGCATGGGCGCACCGCGCTTTCACAAGATCCTCGATGGACAGAAGTTCAAGACCGCCTCCGACGCCGACGATGCCGCAGCTCTGCAACTGGAGCGCTTGGTCAATGTAGATGAAGACGGTCAGCTCTCTTGGGCAACTTCCGCCAACTAAAAACACCGCTGATCCAAATGTGGGAGCGGGCTTGTGTGGGAGCGGGCTTGTCAGTCAATGCATATGCCGACTGATCCACCGCATTCGCGAGCAAGCCCGCTCCCACATTTTTATCGCATTCCAATCAGCGTTGCGCGGCGCCCGGTCGGTACATCTTGAACAAGGCCTCTGGCCCCAACTGAAAATAATCCGCCGGGCCGCCTCCACGCAGGATCGGCTCGGCGGCAGCGGTGTCGTACACGCCGTCTTTCAGTAGCCACTTGGCGATATGCACCGCGACAACTTCGCCAAGCACCAGCCAGCTTGGCACCAGTTCCTTGTCGGCTCGCTGCAGCTGAATGATCTGCGTCACCTTGCATTCGAACGAGACCGGGCTCTCACCCACACGCGGCACGGCGATCACCTTTGAGGCCACCGGGGTCAAACCGGCCAATTCAAACTCGTTAACCTCGGGCGATACTGGCGCGCAACTCTGGTTCATCTGCTCGGCCAGCGGGCGCGTGGCCAGGTTCCACACGAACTCGCCGGTCTGTTCGATGTTGTTCAGGCTGTCTTTGCGCCCGATGCTGGAAAACCCAATGATCGGCGGAATGTAGTTAAACGCATTGAAGAAACTGTAGGGCGCGAGGTTCAGGCGGCCCTGGCTGTCGTGGGACGAAATCCAGCCAATCGGGCGCGGGCCGACAATCGCATTGAACGGGTCGTGGGGCAGGCCGTGGCCGTTGGCGGGTTCGTAGAAATGGATATCGTCGGACATGGCCGGGGTTCCTGCTGCGCGGTTCTGGGGAGGGCATCATAGTGCAATCCAGCGCGGCGTATTTCTATCACCTGGATGGAATTTTCATACAGCCCCCACCTATTTTTCACAGCTCCCGGTTCAGTCTGCGTGCCAGGTCGACACCCCCTTATAAGTCGACCGATTGAAAGACTGAGCCTTTGGAGCCTTCTGCACAATGAACAAACTTCCTCAGATCACCCTGGCGTTCTGGGTCATGAAAATCTGCGCGACGACCCTGGGCGAAACCGCCGGGGACTTGCTGTCGATGACCTTGAATGTCGGTTATGCCATCAGCTCGATGATCCTGATCAGCGTGTTCCTGATCACCCTGGTGACGCAACTCTGGTCGAAAACCTACAACCCGGTGCTGTACTGGATCGTGATCCTGTCCACCAGCACCGCCGGCACCACCATGTCTGACTTTATGGACCGCACGCTGGGGCTGGGCTATGCCACGGGCTCGATGATTCTGGTGTCGATCCTGGTGGCGATCTTTGCCCTGTGGCGCATCAGCGGCGATTCGCTGAACGTGAACAAGGTCCAGACCTTTCGCGGTGAGCTGTTCTACTGGATGGCAATTCTGTTTTCCAACACCTTGGGCACCGCGCTGGGGGATTTCCTGGCAGACGATTCCGGGCTGGGGTTTGCCGGTGGCGCCTTGCTGATCGGCGCGAGTATCGCGGTGGTGGTGTTGCTTAAATACTTCACGCGGATTTCGTCGGTGCTGTTGTTCTGGGTCGCGTTTGTTTTGACCCGGCCGTTCGGCGCAACGCTGGGTGACTTCCTGACCAAACCCCATGAAAAGGGCGGGCTGGACTTTGGCACCATCGGCTCGTCGGCGGTGTTGGCGGCGGTGCTGGTGGTGATGATTGCCGGGGCGGCGTATGCCCAGCGCCGGTACGGGCGCCAGGCGGTTGCCGAGTTGTCTTGAGGCAAATGCAAAGGGGCCATGTCAGTCAATGACATGGCCCCTTTTTCACACCTGCCGAACCGTTAGTCGGTAGTAATCCGCGAATGCTTGCGGGTGTCCTTCATGGTCACATAGACCGCCAGCGACACCGCAATACAGGCAGTTACGTACCAGTAGTAGCCGGTTTCCATCCCGATGCTCTTGAACCACAGCGCGATGTATTCAGCGGTACCGCCGAAGATCGACACCGTCAGTGCGTACGGCAAGCCAACGCCCAGCGCGCGGATTTCGGTAGGGAACAGTTCGGCCTTCACCACCGCGTTGATCGAGGTGTAGCCGCTGACGATGATCAGCGCCGCCATGATCAGGAAGAACGCGCCCCACCAGCTTTGGATGGTGTGCAGGGTGGTGAGGATCGGCACGGTGAACAGCGTACCGAGGATGCCGAAGGCAATCAGGATCGGCCGGCGGCCAACCTTGTCCGACAGCCCACCGACGAGCGGTTGCAGGCACATGAACAGAAACAGCGTCGCCGCCGAAATGGTGGTGGAGTCGGAGATGCTCATGCCGACGGTGTTCACCAGGTATTTCTGCATGTAGGTGGTGTAGGTGTAGAACGCCAGGGTGCCGCCCATGGTCAGGCCGACCACGGTCATCAGTTCCTTGGGGTGGCGCATCAAGGTGCGCATTGCGCTTTCCTTGGCTTTTTCTTTCTTGGTGAACGACTCGGTTTCTTCCATGCCGCGACGCAGGTAAAGCGCCACGACGGCACAGAGTGCGCCGATGACAAACGGGATACGCCAGCCCCAATCGTACAGTTGCTCGGTGGTCAGGGTCTGTTGCAGCACGATCAACACGCCCAGGGCGATGAGCTGGCCGGAGATCAGGGTCACGTACTGGAAGCTGGAGAAGAACCCGCGACGTTCCTTGGTCGCCATTTCACTCAGGTAAGTGGCCGAGGTGCCGTATTCGCCACCCACCGACAAGCCTTGCAGCAGACGGGCGAACACCAGCAGGATCGGCGCGCCGACACCGATGGTTTCATAACCTGGGGTCAGGGCGATGATCAGCGAGCCGAAGCACATCAGCAGTACCGAGGCCATCAGCGCCGCCTTGCGGCCTTTACGGTCGGCGTACAGGCCCATCAGCCAGCCGCCGATCGGGCGCATCAGGAAGCCCACGGCGAAGATCGCGGCGGTGTTGAGCAGTTGGGCGGTGGTGTCGCCTTTCGGGAAAAAGGCCTTGGCGAAGTACAGCGAGAAAGCAGCGTAGACGTACCAGTCGTACCACTCGACCATGTTGCCGACCGATCCGCTGAAGATCGACTTGATACGGCTGGAAGTGGTGCGTTCTTTTGCCGGCGCAGCCGCCGACCCCAGAGGCAGGGAGTTGGAGTTATCCATTTAAGGATCCTTCATCTAATTGTTTTTGTGGAGCGCGCGCAAGCGCAGCCTGGTTGGGCTATAGCAGGAGCTGTGCCAAACAGATGAAGGCCCGGTCTAGAAGGGTTGCAGGATTTTATTGAGCGGAAAGTCGCTGATGACTGGAGGGTGATGAGCGGAAATCCGCCTACGACGATCGCTCCCACGCTCTGCGTGGGAGCGCATCCTGTGATGCTCCGCGTCACGATTTTAAGGGCGGACGCGGAGCGTCCAAAGCTGCATTCCCACGCAGAGCGTGGGAATGATCGCGTTAGATGAACGTGTCCCGCGCCAGGCCATGGCGCTGCATTTTTTCATTGAAGGTGCGCCGGGGCAGTTGCAGCTCGGCCAGCACCGCCTTGATATCGCCTTTGTGCCGGGTCAGCGCGGCTTTCAGGCAATGGGCTTCAAACGCTTCCTGCTGCGCCGCCAACGATTGCCCGGCTTCGATGCCTTCCGGCTCCGGTTCACCCAGCCCCAGTACCTGGCGTTCGGCGACGTTGGCCAGTTCCCGCACGTTGCCCGGCCAGTCATGGCTGAGCAGGCGCCCCAGCGCGGGCCCGCTCAACGGTGCGAAGCTGCGGCCCAAGCGTTCAGCGGCGCTTTGCGCAAAGTGTTCGAACAGCAGCGGAATGTCTTCCCGGCGTTCACGCAGCGGTGGCAGGCGTAGTTGCGCGACGGTCAGGCGATAGGCCAAATCTTCACGAAAACGCCCGGCGCGGGCTTCGTCCAGCAGGTCCGGCTTGGTGGCGGCGATGATCCGCAAGTCCACCTTGATGCTTTGATTGGAGCCCAGTCGTTCCAGTTTCTGCTCCTGCAATACCCGCAGCAACTTCACCTGCTGGGCCAGCGGCATGCTTTCAATTTCATCGAGAAACAACGTGCCGCCGTCGGCGTATTCCAGCTTGCCGATGCGCTTGCCCTGGGCGCCGGTAAACGCGCCACTTTCATGACCGAACAACTCGGCTTCAAACAACTGCTCGGGAATCGCCGCACAGTTCAGCGCCACAAACGGCTTCTTCGCCCTCGGGCCAAAATCATGCAGGCAACGGGCGACCAGTTCCTTGCCGCTGCCGGTTTCGCCGCGAATCAGCACATTGACCGGCAGGCCTGCCAAATCCAGCACTTGTCGGCGCAGGTTCTGCAAACCCCGGGACACCCCCAGCAGGCTTGATTCCAACTGCGCCCGGTGATCGGCCTGTTGGTGCAGGCGGCGGTTTTCCAGCACCAGCCCGCGCTTGTCCAGCGCCCGGCGCAGGCTGCTGAGCAGGGCTTCGGGGCTGAAGGGTTTTTCGAGGAAGTCGTAGGCACCGTCGCGCATCGCCTCGACGGCCATCGGCACATCGCCGTGGCCGGTGAGCAAAATCACCGGCAGGTCGGCGTCGCGCCGCTGCACTTCGGCGAGCAACTCCAGGCCGCTGAGGCCGGGCATGCGCACGTCACTCAGGATCACCCCGGGAAAGTCCCTGGGCAATTGCGCCAGGCATTCCTCGGCGCGGCTGAACAACTGCACCTCAAACCCCGACAGGCTCAGCCATTGCTCGACGGCCGTGCGAATGCTGGCTTCGTCATCGACCACAATCACCGCGTTCAACATAGGTTTGGCGTCTCCAGGGCGATGGGCAAGGTCAGGGTAAAGATCGCACCGTCACCTTGATTGCCGGCGCTCAGGCGGCCGCCGAGTTCGTGGACGATAGCGTACGACACGGCCAGCCCCAGGCCGAGCCCGTCACCCACTGGTTTGGTGGTGAAGAACGGGTCGAACACACTGTTGAGGTTTTCTTCGGCAATCCCGCCGCCGCTGTCGCTGACGGTCAGGCACCACAGTTGTTGATCGGCGTGCAGGCGGATCTCCAGGCGTTTGCGTGGCTTGTCGGCCATGGCGTCGAGGGCGTTACGCAGCAGGTTGATCATCACCTGTTCCAGGCGGATTGCGTCGCCGCGCACCCAGGCCGGGCGGGTCAAATCGAGGACGGTGCCGATGGCTTCGTCCCGCAGGCGTGCGTCCAGCAGGTGCAGGGACTGGTCCACCACCGTCGCCAGGTCGAGGCGTTCGCGCAGGCCGCTGGGGCTTTTGCGGGCGAAGGTCTTGAGGTGGCCGGTGAGGGCGGCCATGCGCGTGAGCATGTCGTCGAGTGGGGTCAGGGCCTGGTAGGCGTCGTCTACCCGGCCGTGATCCAGCAGCAGCCGTAGCGTTGCCAGCTGCATGCGCTGGGCGGTGAGCGGCTGGTTGATCTCGTGGGCCAGGGCGGCGGACATCTGCCCCAACGCCGCGAGCTTGGCGGACTGCACCAAACCATCCTGGGCGGTGCGCAGGGCGAGGGTGCGTTCTTCCACCAGTTGTTCGAGTTCTTCACGGCTGCGCTGGCGCAAGCGGGCCAGGCGCCAGCGCTGGGTCAGGAACAGCACCAGGAACACCAGCGCCAGCCATGAACCGGCGGCGGCGAGGCCGGCGTTGCGTTGGTCCTCGGCGGCAATCTGTGGCTTGCGCAACAGGTGCAAGGTCCAGCCTTCGGCCTTCAGCGGCAGGGATTCCCAAATGTAATTGGCCTTGCCGTCGGGGCCGTCGACGCGCATCAGGTGGCTGTTTTCGTCAAAGCGTTGCAGGGCTTGGGCGTCCAGCGGCAGCAATTGTTTCTTGTCGTATTGGCGGGTGGCCTTGAGTTCGGCGTGGTCGCTGTCTGACAACGGGCGCAGCGCGCGATAGCGCCAGCCCGGCTGGTTGGCGATAAACACAATGCCCCGCGCATCGCTGACCAGCAGCAGGTCATTGCCTTGCGCCCACTCGCGCTCCAGCTCCGGGAATTCCAGCTTGACCACCATGGCACCGAGGAACTGTTCGTTCTCGCCCACCACCGCGCTGGAGAGGAAATACCCCGGAATCCCGGTGGTCACGCCCACCGCATAAAAACGCCCGGTGCCCTGGCTCAGGGTCTGGCTGAAGTAGGGGCGAAACGCGTAGTTGTGCCCGACATAACTGCTGGGCAGGTTCCAGTTGCTGGCGGCCACGGCCAGGCCGTTGCGGTCCATCAATTCCAGTGTGGAGGATTGTGCGGCACCGTTGATGCGCTCCAGTTTGCGGTTGAGCAAATCCTGGGTAGCAGTGTCCAGCGGGGCCTTCAAGGCACTGATCATTTCCGAGTCCAGGGCCAGCACGGCGGGCAGGGCACGGTAACGTTCGATCAGGGTGTGCAGGGAGTTGCCATAGAGCGTGAGCTGTTGATTGGCGCGAGCGGCGTCATCCACCAGGGCCTGGCGCTCGGCGTGGCGGGTGGCCAGAGCGGCAGCCAGCATCGCGCCGGCGATAATCAGCAGGGAGTAGAAGGTCAAACGCAACGGGCGGGGAATCGCGATCATACGAAGATGAACAGTGCAATTAGGGGCGAGCACCATAGCATGCAGCGCATGGCTGTTGTGGCGAGGGAGCTTGCTCCCGCTGGAGTGCGTAGCGCTCCCACTTTTTTGGGGGCCGCTGCGCGCCCCAGCGGGAGCAAGCTCCCTTGCCACATAGAGATGTGCATGGCACAAAAAAGGCGACCTTGAAGGTCGCCTTTTGTCCTTGCAGGGGAAATGCTTACTGCACTTCTACCGCCAGGCTTTCACTGATCTTTTTCTGCCAGATGGCAGGACCGGTGATGTGTACCGACTCGCCCTTGCTATCCACCGCAACGGTGACCGGCATGTCTTTCACGTCGAACTCGTAGATCGCTTCCATGCCCAGCTCGGCGAACGCCACTACGCGGGATTTCTTGATGGCCTGGGCCACCAGGTAAGCCGCGCCGCCCACTGCCATCAGGTAAACCGCCTTATGGTCCTTGATCGCCTCGATCGCGGTCGGGCCGCGCTCGGATTTGCCGATCATGCCCAACAGGCCGGTTTGCTCAAGGATCTGGCGGGTGAACTTGTCCATCCGCGTAGCAGTGGTTGGACCGGCAGGCCCAACCACTTCTTCGCGCACCGGATCAACCGGGCCCACGTAGTAGATGAAGCGACCCTTGAGGTCTACCGGCAGGGTTTCGCCCTTGTTCAGCATCTCGACCATGCGCTTGTGCGCTGCGTCGCGACCGGTGAGCATCTTGCCGTTGAGCAACACGGTTTCGCCCGGCTTCCAGCTCTGCACGTCTTCCGGGGTGAGGGTGTCGAGGTTGACGCGACGGGCCGACGGGCCGGCTTCCCAGACGATTTGCGGGTAGGCGTCCAGCGGTGGCGCTTCCAGCGACGCCGGGCCCGAACCGTCGAGCACGAAGTGCGCGTGACGGGTGGCGGCGCAGTTGGGGATCATGCACACCGGCAGCGAGGCTGCGTGGGTCGGGTAGTCCATGATTTTCACGTCGAGCACGGTGGTCAGGCCACCCAGGCCCTGGGCGCCGATGCCCAGTTGGTTGACCTTCTCGAACAGCTCCAGGCGCATCTCTTCGATACGGTTGGACGGGCCGCGCTTTTTCAGCTCGTGGATGTCGATGGATTCCATCAACACTTCCTTGGCCATCACTGCGGCCTTCTCGGCGGTGCCGCCGATGCCGATGCCGAGCATGCCCGGCGGGCACCAGCCAGCGCCCATGGTCGGAACGGTTTTCAGCACCCAGTCGACGATCGAGTCGGAGGGGTTGAGCATGGCCATTTTCGACTTGTTCTCGGAACCACCGCCTTTGGCGGCCACGTCCACTTCCACGGTGTTACCCGGGACGATGGAGTAGTGGATCACGGCCGGGGTGTTGTCCTTGGTGTTTTTACGCGCACCGGCCGGGTCGGCGAGGATCGAAGCGCGAAGGACGTTTTCCGGCAGGTTGTAGGCCTGGCGCACGCCCTGGTTGATCATGTCGTCCAGGCTCATGGTGGCGCCATCCCAGCGCACGTCCATGCCCACACGTACAAACACGGTGACAATCCCGGTGTCCTGGCAAATCGGGCGGTGGCCGGTGGCACACATGCGCGAGTTGATCAGGATCTGTGCCATGGAGTCACGGGCCGCTGGCGATTCTTCGCGCAGGTAGGCTTCGTGCATCGCCTGGATGAAGTCAACGGGGTGGTAATAGGAAATGAATTGCAGGGCGTCGGCAACGCTCTGAATCAGGTCGTCTTGCTTGATCACGGTCATGAGTCGCGCTCCTCTATAAGGGAACATTCAATAAAGGTGCCTTCAGTAAGGTGAATCGGTCGGCTGAAGGCACCTTTCCAAGGCACGCCGTATGGTGCTGGCGCGACGCTAAAAAGGCGCGGCAGTATAACCCGCCACGGTGGCCGATACACCCGACTATGGTCATGAATGCAGGGCCCGATTCACTGTAGGAACGAGCTTGCTCGCGAAAAACATGAATCTGATGGGCTTCGTCAGGCACCCCGCGTTATCGTTAGCGACCTTCGCGAGCAAGCTCGCTCCTACAGTTGAAGAGTTTTATGCCTGAACTTCACGTCGGCGAACGCCACTGGTCGGTAGCCGCCGGCAGCAACCTGCTGGATGCCCTGAACCAGGCGGGCGTGGCCGTGCCTTACAGCTGCCGCGCCGGCAGTTGCCATGCCTGTTTGGTGCGTTGCCAGGGTGATATTCAGGACAATCAACCGGATGCCCTGAGCCCGGCCCAACGCCAGGACGGCTGGCGCCTGGCCTGCCAGTGCCAGGTCACGGGTGACTTGCGTGTCGAAGCCTTCGACCCGCTGCGCGACGGGTTGCCGGCGACGGTGCTGAGTGTCGACTGGTTGAACCCGAGCGTACTGCGCCTGCGTCTGCAACCCGAACGCGGCTTGCGCTACCGGGCGGGGCAGCATCTGGTGCTGTGGGCGGGCAGCGTTGCACGGCCTTACTCATTGGCTAGCCTGCCCCAGGAAGATCAGTTTCTTGAATTTCACATCGATTGCCGCCTGCCCGGCGAATTCAGCGATGCCGCCCGCCAGTTCAAGGTCGGTGATAGCCTGCGCCTGGGCGAGTTGCGGGGTGGGGCGCTGCAGTACGACCCCGACTGGCAATCCCGGCCTCTGTGGCTACTGGCCTCGGGCACCGGACTTGGCCCGTTATGGGGCGTATTGCGCGAGGCGTTGCGCCAGGATCACCAGGGCGCTATCCGGGTCATTCACCTGGCCCATGATGCAGGCGGTCATTACCTGGCCGAGCCGCTGGCGCAGCTGGCTGCGGCGCATCCGAACGTGACTGTCGAGCTATGGACGGCGGCCGGGTCGACCGAAGCTTTGGCGCAACTGCGGCTTGTTTCCCGGCAAACTCTGGCCTTACTCTGCGGGCACCCTGCCAGCGTCGAGGCCTTCTCCAAGCGCCTGTTCCTGGCCGGACTGCCGCGCAATCAACTGCTGGCCGATGTGTTCCTGCCCCGTGGTTGAGCGCTGAATTTTCCAGCCGCGAGATTTGCCATGACCCATGCCATCCTGCAGCAACGCGAACGCGGGTTGCTGATCCTGCAGCTCAATCGTCCGGACAAGAAAAACGCCCTGACCCGCGCCATGTACAGCCAACTGGCCGAGGCGCTGGAGCAGGCGGATGCCGACACCAGCGTCAATGCCGTGTTGATCCAGGGCAGCAGCGAGTGTTTCACCGCCGGGAATGACATTGGCGACTTTCTTGAGCAACCCCCGGCTGATCTCGACACCCCGGTGTTCCACTTCATGCGCAGCTTGCTCAATTGCCGCAAGCCGGTGATTGCAGCAGTGGCAGGCGTGGCGGTGGGGATTGGCACGACGCTGCTGCTGCATTGTGACCTGGTGTACGTCAGCCGGGATGCGCGGTTGCGCATGCCGTTCGTCAACCTGGGGCTGTGTCCGGAGTTTGGTTCCAGTTTGATCCTGCCGCGTTTGCTGGGGCATGCCAAGGCCGCAGAGTTGTTGCTGCTGGGTGAAGGTTTTACCGGCGAGCAGGCTGCCGCTTGGGGCATTGCAACGGAGGCATTGGGTAGCGGGGAATCAGCCTTGGCCAAGGCGCGGGAAGTGGCCGGCCGGTTTGAAACCCTGGCGCCTGGCGCGGTGCAGATCAGCAAGCATCTGATGAAAAGTGTCGACCGCGAGCAGTTGCGCAAGGTGATCGAGGAGGAGGGCGCGTTGTTTACCCAGCGGTTGAAGTCGCCGGAGGCGATTGCGGCGTTGTCAGCTTTTATCACTCGGCGATGAATGAGCGTTGACTGGTCGGATGTCTTCGCGAGCAAGCGCGATCCCAATTTGACCTTATTTCTTCAGGATGTACGCGGTCAAATGTGGGAGCGGGCTTGCTCGCGAAGAGGCCAGTGAAGCCAACACAAAAGCCAATCTGAAATGCAAAAAGCCCCGCCATTCACATGGCGGGGCTTTTGTTTTTCAGCGTGTCACTCAGACCATTGGGTCGCCAACGTGCAGGATCTTCATGCCGTTGGTGCCGCCGATGGTGTGGTAGCTGTCGCCCTTGGTCAGGATGACCCAGTCGCCTTTCTCCACAACGCCGCGCTTGAGCAACTCGTCGATCGCGGCCTGGCTGACTTGCTCAGGCGGCAGCGATGCCGGGTCGAACGGTACGGTGTAGACGCCACGGAACATGGCCGCGCGGGCCTGGGTTTCGCGGTGCGGGGAGAACGCGTAGATCGGGATCGAGGACCGGATGCGCGACATGATCAACGGCGTGTAGCCACTTTCGGTCAAGGCGATGATCGCTTTCACGCCCGGGAAGTGGTTGGCGGTGTACATGGCGGCCAGGGCGATGCTCTGGTCGCAGCTTTCGAAGACCTTGCCGATACGGTGGCTGGAGGTCTTGCTGGTCGGGTGCTTTTCAGCGCCGACGCAGATGCGCGCCATGGCCTGTACGGCTTCCAGCGGGTACGGGCCTGCCGCACTTTCAGCCGAGAGCATCACGGCGTCGGTGTAGTCGAGCACGGCGTTGGCCACGTCGGACACTTCGGCACGGGTCGGCATCGGGTTCTGGATCATCGACTCCATCATCTGGGTCGCAACGATTACCGCTTTATTGTGGCGACGTGCGTGCAGGATGATTTTCTTCTGGATACCGATCAGCTCGGCGTCGCCGATTTCCACACCGAGGTCGCCACGGGCAACCATCACGGCGTCGGACGCCTTGATCAGGCCGTCGAGGGTTTCGTCATCGGCCACGGCTTCGGCGCGCTCGATCTTCGCCACCAGCCAGGCAGTACCGCCGGCTTCGTCGCGCAGTTTACGGGCGTATTCCATGTCGGCAGCGTCGCGCGGGAAGGATACCGCGAGGTAGTCCACTTCCATTTCGGCGGCGAGCTTGATGTCGGCCTTGTCTTTTTCAGTCAGGGCTGGAGCGGTAAGGCCACCGCCGCGACGGTTGATGCCTTTGTGGTCGGACAGCGGGCCGCCGATGATCACGGTGCAGTTCAGTTCAGTTGGCGTCGCGGTGTCGACGCGCATGACCACGCGACCGTCGTCCAGCAGCAGTTCGTCGCCGACGCCGCAGTCTTTCACCAGGTCCGGGTAGTCGATACCCACGACTTGCTGGTTGCCGTCGGTCAGGGGATGGCTGGTGGAGAAGGTGAACTTGTCACCGATCTTCAGCTCGATCCGCTTGTTGGTGAATTTGGCGATACGGATTTTCGGGCCTTGCAGGTCACCCAGCAATGCAACGAAGCGGCCATGCTTGGCAGCCAGGTCACGCACCAGCTTGGCGCGAGCCTTGTGCTCGTCCGGGGTGCCGTGGGAGAAGTTCAGACGGGCAACGTCCAGGCCAGCCAGAATCAGCTGTTCGAGGACTTCCGGCGAGTTACTGGCCGGGCCAAGGGTGGCGACGATTTTGGTACGACGGACGGACATGCACAGACTCCTGAGTTCAAGCGCTGAGGAAGGCTACTATGCTCTTTGGTTGTAGTCATTGTTCGTTTGCACTACTTATCGATGATTCGCTTGTTTTCACTCTGCATGAACAGATGAACAACCTTGAAGATTTTCGATGAAGGGTCGATACACTGCACAAGACAGGAGAACCCCCATGCGAATCGTGATCATTGCTGCCCTGGCCGTCAGTGTTGTCGGCTGTACCCGTTGGTCGATGGACCATCATTTGAACAATGCGTACCGCGCCTACGGTGTAGGCGATTGCCAGCGGGTCACCCTTGAGCTGTCCCAGGTCGACCGTGAAAGTCGTTCCCGGCGCTACGTGCAACCGGAAGTCTCGATGTTGCGCGGGCAATGCCTGGAGCGCGAGAAACTGTTTGTTGATGCGGTGCAAACCTATCAATTCATCATCAGCCAATACCCGGCGAGCGAGTACGCATTCCGCGCTCGTGCCCGCCTGGATACCCTGCAACAACTGGGGCATTACCCCGGCGCGAGCGTTGCCCAGCCGCGGCCTGCGTCATTGTGATGACATTTGTGATGCTATAGCTGGCTCGTTGCCAGTCTTGGGCTAATCTTTAAATGTCGGTTTGTATAGGTTTCTATTCAAACGGATTGAATGCCCGGATTTGGCAGCTGTAAGTGACAAGGCGCCTGCCGTTGTCGCACCGATATCCGGGGGAGAGCGAGCCATTGCGGTTCGTTCCGAATCACTGGAGCGGCCACGATCATGGCCATTGGATGGCGACCTCATCATGTTTACTCACCGACGGATCGAGCGGCATCAATTACCTTGCTTCCTTCAAGTGTTCAATCGCTGTACGGACAAGCCCATCGGCTATTTGGGCAATGTTTCCGAGCAAGGGCTGATGTTGATCAGCCAATTGCCCATGATGGTCGACGTGGAGTTCGAGCTGCGCTTGAAGATCCCGGGGCCCGAGGGCGAGGTACATGCTGTCGACCTCACGGCTACTTGCCTGTGGTGCCATGAGGATATAAACCCGCAGCATTACGATTCCGGGTTCAGCGTGTCCCATGCGCCTGCCGAATATGGGGAAGTGATCAGCGCCCTGTTGAATTACTTCAGCTTTGATCCTTTGCAAGCCTCTGCCTAGGCGCCCTGCGCCAGCGGTCATAACACGCCGGCTTTTTTCCAGCCCAGGTAGCGGGTTACCAGGGCTGCTCCCAGTTCCGAGGGCGGCGTGTCCAGTACTGATAGACCATGGGCGTTCAAGCGGTCATGGAGTTCGTCCCGGGTATTGAGATAGTCGACATTGCCGCAATAGGCCAGGGCTTCGGGCAGGGTTTGCACGGGGGCTTGGCGTAACTGGTCAAGGACCTCTTCTCGCAGGCTGGCGACCATTACCCGATGCTGGCGACTGATGCGTTTGACGGCGCTCAGCAACTCTTCATCCTCCTCGTCCCGCAAATTAGTCACCACAATCACCAGGGAGCGACGTTTCTGCCGGGCCAGCAATTGGCTGGCGGCCGCCTGGTAATCGGCTGTACGCCGGGAAGTGTCCAGGTCATACACCGTGTTCAGCAACAGGTTGAGCTGGCCGCTGCCCTTGACCGGCGCCAGGTAGCGCGGCTGGTCGCAGGCAAACGTGCAGAGCCCTACGGCATCGCCCTGGCGCAACGCTACGTAACTGAGTAGCAGGCAGGCGTTGAGGGCGTGGTCGAAGTGCGACAGTTCGGCGTCCTGGCTACGCATGCGCCGGCCACAATCGAGCAGGAACATGATCTGCTGGTCGCGCTCATCCTGGTACTCCCGGGCAATGGGCGTGCGTTGCCGGGCGGTGGCTTTCCAGTCGATCTGGCGCAAGCTGTCGCCCTCGCGAAACTCGCGCAGTTGATGAAACTCCAGCCCCAGCCCGCGCCGTTGCCGCTGGCGTACGCCAAGCTGGTTGAGCCAGTTGTCCACTGCCAGCAACTGCGCGCCGTACAGGCGGGCGAAGTCCGGGTAGACGCGGGTGGCGTCGCTGATGTCTATCAGGCGTCTTGCCGACCACAGCCCCAATGCGCTGGGAAGATGGATTTCACAGCGGGTAAAACTGAAATGCCCGCGCCTCAGCGGTCGTAGCCGGTAGCCCAATTCGCTCTGCTCACCGGGTCGCAGTTCGATGGACTGGGGCAGGTTCTCCACCGCCAAACCGTCCGGCACATGGTCGAATACCTGGACTACCAACGGCTGGGGATAGTCGTGTTCCAGCGTCACTCGCACATCCCCCCAGCGACCTAATGCCAGGCTGCCGGGCATCTGCCGTCGCACGCGCGGGGACGGCCGGCGGCGCAGGCGGCTGGCGTCCAAAAGGGTCAGTAGCAGCAGCGCCAGCAGCAAGCCCCACGTCACCGAGTGCAGGGTGTCTGGCACCTTGACCTGCAGCGCCACCAGTGCGCCGAGCAGGATACTCAAGCCCAGCAGCACACCGAGCCAGATCAATAGCAGGCGGGTCGGTCTCATAGGCGTGTCATTGCCGTGGCGCCGGAACTTGATCCAGCAGTTGCTGGAGCACCTGGTCGACTTCCAGCCCGTCGATATCCAGCTCCGGGGCAATGCGCACCCGGTGGCGCAACACTGCCAGGGCGCAGCCCTTGATGTCGTCCGGGGTCACGAACTCGCCACCGCGCAGCAACGCCCGGGCCCGTGCGCCACGAACCAGAGCGATGGAGGCCCGGGGGCCGGCGCCGATGGTTAGCCCCGGCCAACTGCGGGTGGTGCGGGCCAGGCGTACGGCGTAGTCGAGCACTTGCTCATCCAGTGCCAGTTCGCTGGCAATCTGTTGCAACAGCAGTACATCTTCAGCGTGCAGCACCGTGCGCAGCGGTTGTACATCGAGCATGTCGGCCCGGGACGAGCGGGTGACTTCGCGCACCATGTCCAGTTCGTGTTGCGCCTGCGGGTAGTCCATGCGCACCTTGAGCATGAAGCGGTCCAGTTCGGCTTCGGGCAACGGGTAAGTACCCTCCTGCTCGATGGGGTTCTGGGTGGCCAGCACCATGAACGGTTGGCCAATGGGCAGCGCTTCGCCTTCGAGGGTGACCTGGCGTTCCTGCATGGCTTCGAGCAACGCCGCCTGGGTTTTCGCCGGGGCACGGTTGATCTCGTCGGCCAACAGCAGGTTGGTAAACAACGGCCCCTTGCGCAGCTTGAACTGCTCGGTATGCAGGTCGTACACGGCATGGCCGGTCACGTCGCTGGGCATCAGGTCCGGCGTGAACTGGATGCGCGCGAACTCGCCACCAAAGCAGCGCGCCAGGGCACGTACCAGCAAGGTTTTGCCCAGGCCGGGAACGCCTTCAAGCAGTACATGGCCACCGGCGATCAACGCCGTGAGTACGTCATCGATCACCTGGTCCTGGCCGATGACCGCCTTGCGCAGTTCGGCGCGCAAGGCCTGGGCCAGTTGGCTGGCGCGCTGAATCGGGTCAGCGGCGGGAAATTCGCTCATAGGGCATTCCTGAGGGTTTGCAGGCAGGCCACCTGGCGGCTGAAGTCGGCGCTGGAGAGCCGTTTCGCCGGGAGTGGGCCGAGGGCCTGGCTGATGACGAGGGAGGGTTGGCGGGTCAGGCGTTCAAGGACTCGCGATTGTTCGGCGGTGTCGAGGTGTTCGAACCCCGGATGGCGGCGCCTTGCCGTACGCTGGATGTCGCGCTGCAAGGCTTGCAGCAGGCTGTTCTGCCCGCCGCGGCGCAACAGGAAGTCGGCACTGGCTTTCAAGTGTTCCTGCAATTGCCGGCGTGCCTTGGGTGCCGGTTGTCGGATCGGCCCCTGGCGCATGCTGGCGTGCCATAACCCCAGGGCGATCAGTGCGGCAAGTGCCACCAATGCCTGGGGAAAGTAGCGCAGCAAGAGGCTGAACAGATCCTCGACATCGGTGTTGAACAGCAGCGTGACCTGAGTGCCCTGACTCAGGTACCAGAGCAGCCAGGCGTTGTCGTGTTGGCCGATGGCTGGGTTTTTCCACAGGTCGCTGTCGGTCACCACGGTCACACGGCCTTGCCCGAGGTTGACCTGCATCAGGTGCGTCGACTTGGCACTGTTGGCCGAAAATTGCGCCAGGTGTTTGGGGTCGGTGAGATTGAAGTCGGTGTCGAAGCTGAAATAGGCCGGGGCCGTTTCGTTGTCCACATAGAGTTTGGTCAGGTCCGGCGTTTTCTTTTTACGCGCGGGTGCTGGCGTGTCGAACTCTTCACTGAAAGCTTGGTGGATCTGCACGCGATCCAGCAGCAGGTCACCACTTTTACCGGTGTCCTCATCCCACAGCGCTTCGGCTACCAGCAGCAGGTGGCCGCCAGCCCGGGTCCATTGCAGCAGTTGATCAACCTGGGGCGGGCTCATGTTGCTGCGCTCGCCCAGCAACAGCAGCGTGTTGCCTTTGGGTGAAAGACTGGCCAGCCGCTCCAGGCTGTTGGCGTGCTCCACCACCAGGCCTTGCTGGCGCAGAAAGTGTTCCGCCGCGAGGTATGGGTTAGCCAGGGCTTCGGGCGAAGGGCCGCGGTCCACCTTTTCCTGATACGGAGTTGCCTTGTGCCAGGCATAAAAGCCGCCGGCTGCGAGCAAGCACGCCACAAGCAGCCCGACCCACAGTAATGGCCGGTTCATTGCGCCGCTCCCGAACCGAACAGGGCTCGCCAACTGTTGCATAGCTGTTGTTGCGCCACGGTGGGCGGCAGGCGGTGGCCATAGGCAAGGTTTTGCCAGTAGCGGGTCAGTTCGTCGCTGAATGCCAGCAACTGCGGTTGTTGCAGTTGGCGGATACGCTCCAGGACCTGGCCTTCCGTGTCGGCGTTTTTCAGTGGCAGATTGAAGTCGTGCAGCAAGCGGCTGAGCAAGCCACGGTACAGCAAACCGAGAGCTTCCCGGGGCTGTGTTGCCCAGAGCTGTTCTGCGGTGCCGGCGATGTCCTCCGGCAAGGTGTCGGCTCCCAGTTCGAGGCCGAATAGTTGAGCGGGAGCGGGTTTGACAGCCTTTGGCTTGCGCGGGCTGCGCCGGCTGACAAAGGCGTGCAGCCAGTCGCGATAACGCCAGATCACCAGTGCCAGCCCACCCAACAGCAATCCCCAGAGCAGTACCTCGAGGCCCTTGGCGACGTGCTTGAACGAATCGCTGTTGAGGTTGTTCAGCAATGCTTCCAGCCAGGCCGGCAGCTTGGCGTCACCTGCCGGTTTGTTTTTGTCCGCAGCTTTATCCTCGCCGAAGCGATAGCGGGTGACGGTTTCCGGGTTTTTGAACGGTGGCTGCTCCAGCAGTGCCTTGATCGACTGATTGGCCGATTGCGTACTCAGCGGCGTTTGGGGAGCCGCCTCATCGGCCCACACCGGTGGAGTCGCCGGGGCAAGCATCAGTCCGATCACCAGCAACAGGAGTGGCGCCACGCCACTCAAACGCTGACGCAGCCGGCGGAACACCAGTTCCAGGTCCCAGGCTTCCAGTACGGTGCGGCGGTTCAGGTACAGGCTGAAACCACAGGCGACATAGATAGGTTCCCAGAACATCAGGATCAAGGCATAGAAGGCGTTGGTCAGGTGTTCCAGCCACAGCCAGTCGTGCCCGGCGGTGAGGACCAGCTGTTGCCAATCCCAGTCCCGTTCCACCTGTTGCGGCAGGAAGAAATAAAACACGGCCATCAACCCGAACCACAGGGCGATTTCCAGGTGCACCCCGATCAGGGTCAACCACCGCGCGGCACCGGCGTTGCGTTGTTGCAGCACCCCAAGACGTTGTTGGCGCGCCTGGCCATTCAGGCCTTCGAGCTGGACGACCGGCATCACGAAGCTGCGGCTCAGGCTGAAGCGCCGCCAGGTCAGGCTGGCCAGCAGTTGGCCCTTGAGCAGGCGCGGCCATTGGCGCAGTGCCTGCTTGAGGCTCGGTGTTTCGCCGAACAGGGCCTTGGACAGGATGTATAGGGGCAGGCGGTCGAATGCCGGTTTCAACCACCAGAACAGCAACAGCGCAGTGGAGGGATGGTTCCACAGCAGCACGCTGAACAGGGCGAAGATCGGCAAGGTCACGATGGCCCAACTGCTCATCAGCAGCAGCCGATGTTCGCGGGCCAGCAGGATGCCGAGGTCCATGGCTTCCCAGGAGGTACGCGGGCGGATCACGACGCTGGCATCACTCAGGCGCATGGCGGTTCCGTCCGGCAAACAGCAGGTAGGCGGCCATCAGCAACCACAGGGCGGCGCCCACCAGGTACTTGATCCACGGCGCCACGGCCGTGGTGGAGGACCAATACGCCTCGATAAACGCGGCGATCAGCAGGAACACCATCACCCCACAAATCATTTGCACGCTTTTACGCGCGGCCAGCCGCAGGGATTCGCCTCTTGTCAGTTGCCCCGGCGCTATCAATGCCCAGCCCAGTTGCAGGCCGGCCGCGCCAGCCAGGGCGATAGCGCTGAGTTCGAAGGCGCCATGGCCAATCACAAATGACCAGAAAGTTTGGCCGTAGCCGATTTGTGTCAGGTGCCCGGCGACGGCACCAATGATCAGGCCGTTGAAGAACAGGAAAAACACGCTGCCCAGGCCGAATAACAGCCCGGCGGCAAAGGTCTGGAAGGCGATGCCGATGTTGTGCATCACGTAGTAGCCAAACATCATCCAGTCTTCGCTGGAGGCGCGTTCGGCTGCCCGGCCCAGCCGGCTGGCATCGGGATCGTACATGCCCTGCATCTCGGCCACCTGCTGGGGGCTGACGATGCTGTAGATCAAGTCTGGAAACAGGTACACCAGCAATGCGATGCCGATCAGGCTGCCGAAGAACAGCAGGCTGGCGGCCAGCACGAATGGCCATTGCGCGCGAACCAGCCTGGGAAAGTCTGCCAGCAGAAAGCTCAGCACGTTTGCGCCCAACTGGCTGCGATGACGATACAACTGTTGATGGCCGCGCAAGGCAAGTTGCTGCAACGGGTCAACCAGATAGCTGCTGTAGCCGCGCTCCTGGGCCAGCGCCAGATGCTGGCACAACTGCCGGTACTGATGGGGGAAGTCGGCGAAGTCAGTGTGCTTGGCCTTGCCTTTTTCCAACTGTGCCAACTGTGTGGCAAAGGCTTGCCATTGTGGCTGGTGACGGCTTTCGAAAAGACTCTGCTTCATGCTGGCCCCAACAAACCACGGGCCACGCCGTTGAGTTCTGCCACTGCACGGGCAGGGGAGACCTGCAGAGGTGTGGCCAGGATGGCGGCCAGTTCGTTGACTCGCTCGGTGGACAGTTCGCCCTGGCGTTCGGCGAAGCTGAGAATCGCCCGTTGTTCGTTCAGCTCAAGGGCGAACGGCAGTCGCAGTGGCGGGGCTTGCGGCACTTGCGGACGGGAAAGTGGTTGTTCGCGGTAGATCACCAGGGTCCCGGCCGCCAGGTCGCCCAGGCGCTTGAAGTTGGGGTGTTGCAGGCAACTGATGGCGCCGAGGAAGTAGCCGAACGGCAGCATGTCGACAAAACGCAGCAGGTTACGGATCAGCGAGGCCGACCAGCCAATGGGTGTGCCGTCGTCCTGTACCACCCGCAGGCCCATGATCTGCTTGCCGGGTGAGCAGCCCTGGTTGAGGACCTCGAACAGCACCATGTACCACCAACTGACGAGGAACAGCAGCAGCGAACCCAGGCCAATACCCAGGTTACCGAGAAAAGCCAGGGCGATGAACAGGATGCCGAGAATCAGGCCGCGCAACCCCAGGTCGAAGGCAAAGGCCAGCGAGCGGACCAGCAGGCCGGCCGGGCGCAGGGGCAGGTCGATGCCCTCCGGGGTCTCGATCTGGTAGCGGGTATCCAGTGGCGCAGGTGGCATCGCGGTCCTTGGCAGTGCGGCGCTGGCGCCTGGGCGGCAGCGGCGGAGTTGGAAAGACCGATGCTAGCAGTGTCGACGGTGGAAGCAACCACTCAACGATTTACTGAATGTTTGTACAGTGAACACAGTGCTGGCCGCCGGTGCCTTCCAGCGCCTAGACTTTGCCGGTCTTCAGCACAGGAATAGCCCGTGACCACCATTTTCTGGTACGACTATGAAACCACCGGCATCAACCCGCGTAACGATCGCCCGCTGCAGGTAGCCGGCATTCGCACCGACCTTGAGCTCAACGAGGTAGGGCCGCCGGTCAATCTCTACTGCCAGCCCAGCGACGATATCCTGCCGCATCCGGCGGCGTGCGCGATTACCGGCATCACCCCCGGCGTGCTGGCGGAAAAGGGCCTGGCCGAAGCCGACTTCATGACACGGGTGCACGCGGAACTGGCGGCCCCGGGCACGTGCGGGGCCGGCTACAACACCTTGCGTTTTGACGATGAGATGACGCGCTACAGTTTGTACCGCAACTTTTTTGACCCTTATGCCCGGGAATGGCAAGGCGGTAACAGCCGCTGGGACCTGATCGACGTGGTACGCACCGCCTACGCCCTGCGCCCGGACGGGATCGTCTGGCCGGAACAGGACGGGCGCGTCACCCTCAAGCTTGAACGGTTGACGGCCGCCAATGGCATCGATCACGGGCAGGCCCACGACGCCTTGTCCGATGTACGTGCCACCATCGCCCTGGCCCGGTTGGTCCGTGAGAAGCAACCCAAGCTCTATGACTGGCTGTTTCAGTTACGCAGCAAGCAACGGGTCATGGACCAGGTGCGGTTGTTGCAGCCGATGGTGCATATCTCCGGCCGTTTTTCTGCCGAGCGTCATTACCTGGGCGTGGTGCTGCCGCTGGCGTGGCACCCGCGCAACCGCAATGCGTTGATCGTCTGCGACCTGGGGCTCGACCCGCAGGGGCTGTTGGACGAGGACGCCGACACCCTGCGTCGGCGCTTATATACCCGCCGTGACGACCTTGCGGAAGGCGAGTTGCCGGTGCCGCTCAAGTTGTTGCACATCAATCGCTGCCCGGTGGTCGCGCCTTTAAGTGTGCTGCGGGCGCAAGACCGCGAGCGTCTGCAACTGGATATGGATGAGTACGCAGCTCGTGCCCTGCGGCTAAGCGACGCACAAGAACTATGGCGCGATAAATTAGCAGCGATTTACGCCGAGGAAGATTTTGCGTCGAGCGCCGATCCGGAGCAGCAGCTATACGATGGTTTTATCGGTGATCGTGATCGACGTTTATGTGAACAAGTGAGAGTCGCCGAGCCTGAGCAACTAGCGCGCCAGCAATGGCCTTTCGATGATGAGCGTTTGCCGGAATTATTATTTCGCTATCGCGCCCGTAACTTTCCGCACACCCTGAATAGTGAGGAGCAACAACGCTGGAGAGTTTTCTGTCAGCAACGTTTGTCAGACCCGCAATGGGGCGCGCCAAACACCCTTGAGGGTTTTAAGCAGGCACGTCTTGAGTTGGCTGTTAGTGCTACACCGTTTCAGCGGCAGGTGCTTGATGAGTGGCAGGAGTATGTTGACTCTTTAGCGACTCGAATGAGCCTGTAATCGGTGTGCGGGTAAAATGCGGACAATAAAAAACGCCAGCTAGCTGGCGTTTTTTATTGCGTTGCGTATCACGCAGCGTCCTGGCGAGGCTTAGCCCAGCAGGGTAGCCCAGCCTTCAACCACGTCGCCGCCCCACTTGGCTTTCCACTCTTTCAGAGTCTTGTGGTTGCCACCTTTGGTTTCAATCACTTCACCGTTGTGCGGGTTTTTGTATTGTTTAACCTTGCGCGCACGCTTGGTGCCGGTAGTTTTTACGGCGCCACGTGGAGCTTTAACTTTCGACTCTGGATCCAGCAGCGCGATGATGTCGCGCAGGGATTTGGAGTATTCGCCCATCAGGGTGCGCAATTTGCCTTCGAATTCCAGCTCGGTTTGCAGTTTGTCGTCTTGGGACAGGTTCTTCAAACGGGCTTGCAGCTCTTTGATAGCTTCTTCGGTGGCGCGGTATTCGTTGATCAGGGACATGTGGACTACCTTATGTAGGGCGCTGGGTGAAAGGGGGATAGTGGCCCAATAATAGTCAGACGGTTTGCCCAAGTAAACATTTAAGGCCGTATTTACGTAATTTACTTTGGTTGTTTGTGGCAAAAGCCTGGAATTGAGTTAATTAGTAAGGGTTAAGACCTAAAGATACTCTCGTTAAGTCTTGGCTAACTGGTTGAGTCCACGCGTTTGCACACATGTAGTGGGTAAAACCTTACGCTATTAAGGGGCAGGGCTGGCGCGCGCGATCAGAATAAGCGTTGAGGAATACTGCAGTTTTTCTGCGCAATCGCTAGAATGGCGGCCTTTGTGAAGTTCTGGAGTTTCCCCCTAATGCGCACTTTTCGGCTGGTGATTGCTTGCCCGGACCGGGTTGGCATCGTTGCCAAGGTCAGTAACTTTCTGGCTTCCCACAACGGCTGGATCACCGAAGCGAGCCATCACTCGGACAATCTCAGCGGCTGGTTCTTCATGCGTCACGAAATTCGTGCCGATACGCTGCCCTTTGGTCTTGAGGCATTTCGCGAGGCATTTGCGCCGATCGCTGAAGAGTTCTCGATGACCTGGCGCATTACCGACACGGAACAGAAAAAACGCGTGGTGCTGATGGCCAGTCGTGAGTCCCACTGCCTGGCAGATTTGTTGCACCGCTGGCACAGCGACGAACTGGACTGCGAGATCTCCTGCGTGATTTCCAACCATGACGACCTGCGCAGTATGGTCGAGTGGCACGGCATCCCGTTCTACCACGTGCCGGTCAACCCGCAGGACAAGGAGCCGGCTTTCGCCGAGGTCTCGCGCCTGGTCAAGTACCACGACGCAGACGTCGTGGTACTGGCGCGCTACATGCAGATCCTGCCGCCGGAACTGTGCAGGGAGTACGCTGGTAAGGTGATCAACATTCACCACAGCTTCTTGCCGTCGTTTGTAGGTGCCAAGCCGTATCACCAGGCGTCGTTGCGTGGCGTCAAGCTGATTGGCGCAACGTGCCACTATGTCACCGAAGAGTTGGACGCCGGTCCGATCATCGAGCAGGACGTAGTGCGCGTCAGCCATAGCGACAGCATCGAAGACATGGTCCGTTTTGGCCGTGACGTCGAGAAGATGGTGCTGGCTCGCGGCCTGCGCTATCACCTGGAAGACCGGGTGCTGGTGCACGGCAACAAGACTGTCGTGTTCTGATTGAAGCGTTTTGATTGAAGAATGAAGGGCCTGGGCGTTAAATCGCTACAGGCCCTTTTTCTTTGGCCACAGGTGAGGATTGGAGAATGAGCGATCCACTCGATAAAGCCACTTCCAAAGCCCCCGCGACGCTGGGAGAAGGTTGTTTGAGTCGCTATGACCCGGATGACCTGAGCAGTGAGGACGGCACCGAGTTTCCAGGCGCCGCCGAGTTGTGGGAACAGTTGCAGGACACATCCGAATCACCGGAAGAAAAGGCATCAGCCGCTGCGCAAGGCAGCCACTGACCCGGTTGAATCAGATCCGGAAACTGCCCACCAGTTGTTTCAATCGTGATGCCTGCTGTTCCAGGTCGGAACAGGCCCGCAAGGTTGATTGCAGGTTTTCTACACCTTCCTGATTGAGGGTGTTGATCTCGGTGATGTCCATGTTGATCGACTCCACCACGGAGGTCTGTTCCTCGGTAGCGGTGGCCACCGACTGATTCATCCCGTCAATTTCGCCGATGCGCAGGGTCACGCTGTTCAGGCGTTCGCCCGCCAGGTTGGCGATTTCCACACTGTCCTGGCTGTGGCGCTGGCTTTCACTCATGGTGCTGACCGACTCCCGGGCGCCGACTTGCAGCTCCTCGATCATCTTTTGCACCTGTTGCGCCGACTCCTGGGTGCGGTGTGCCAGGTTGCGCACCTCATCGGCCACGACCGCAAACCCGCGCCCGGCTTCCCCGGCCCGTGCGGCCTCAATCGCCGCGTTGAGGGCCAGCAGGTTGGTTTGCTGGGAAATGCTGGTGATCACTTCCAGAATCTGCCCGATGTTCACGGTCTTGCTGTTAAGCGCTTCGATATTGGTGCTGGAGGCGCTGATCATCTCGGACAATTGGGTCATCGCCTTGATGTTGCGCTCGACCACCTGCTGACCGTCTTCGGCCAGGTGCCGGGCATCGCTGGCCTGGTTGGAGGCTTGCGCGGCATTGCGGGCGATTTCCTGGGCGGCGGCCCCCAGTTCGTTGATGGCAGCGGCGACGCTGTTGGTACGGTTGGCCTGCTCGTCGGAATTGACCATTGAGGAGTTGGAGGCGCTGACCACGCGCAGCGCTACTTCATTGACCTGCTCGGTGGCCGAGGACACTTCGCGAATCGAGGTGTGAATCCGCTCCACGAAGCGATTGAACGCACTGCCAAGCACGCCGAATTCGTCATGGTTCTGGATGGTCAGGCGGCGAGTCAGGTCACCTTCGCCGTCGGCGATGTCTTCCATGGCGCGGGTCATGACGTGCAGTGGTTGTAGGAGGATGCGGATCAGCATGCCCAGCAGGGCGATGATGATGACCACGGCGATGATTGTGGCAATGATCGCCGAGGTACGGAATTCGCTGAGCATGGCGAAGGATTTGTCTTTATCCACCGACAGGCCAAGGTACCAGTTCACTGATGGCAGGCCTTTGATCGGGGTAAAGGTGACGATACGGGTTTTGCCGTTTACCTCGACTTCGCTGAAGTCGCTGCTGATCTTGGGCGTGTTGTTCGGATAGACGTCGGCCAGGGTTTTCATCACCAGGCTTTTGTCCGGGTGCACCAGCACTTTGCCGTCGGCGCTGACCAGGAAGGCATAACCCATGCCGCCGAAGTTCAGGGCGCCGATGTTGTCCACGAGCGTTTGCAGGCTCAGGTCGCCACCTACTACGCCGACACTCTGGCCCGCTTTGCTGCTGGGGGTGGCGATGGAGATGATCAACTGGCCGGTGGCCGCATCAATGTAGGGTTCGGTCAGGGTTGAGTCGTTGCTGCTCTGCGCGCCCTTGTACCAGGGGCGTACACGTGGGTCGAAGCCGTCGGGCATCTTGGTGTTGGGGCGGATGACGAAGCCGCCATTGCTGTCGCCAAGGTAGGTGGCCATGAATGAAGAGGTCAGGGCTTTCTGTTCCAGAAGGCTGGCGACGGTGCTGGATTCCGGGTTGATGGCGATGTTCTGTGCGGCACTTTCTATCAGCACAATGCGCCCGGTGAGCCAGGTCTGGATGTTGCTGGCAGTGACGTCGCCCATTTCATGCAGGTAATTGTTCAGGTCGTCGCGAATCGCATTGCGCTGCAAGTAATCGTTGTAGAGGGTAAACAACGCAAAAGCGGCAATGACGATAAGCGCGGCGGCAAGCAGGATTTTATGGCTGAAACGCAGATTTTTATTCATGGCTTGTGGCGTCCGCTATGGTCTTAATATCCGATGCGCGTCCTTTTGGGATGTGCAAAATGGCTGCGTCAAAAAAAGTGTGATATTTCCATCTGCTCCTGCAGGAATTATCCGGCCCATTTTTCTAAGACTTTTTGGGTCTCTCGCGTTAACTGTATCGACCATGCAGCGCTAAAGATTAACCATGGGTGACAAAATGCCTGACTCCTCGCAACTTATTATTGGTGCCGATCTTCAGGGCCAGCCGATCGCCCAGTCGATGCGCCTGGCCAACCGCCATGGCCTGATCGCGGGCGCCACCGGTACCGGCAAGACCGTCACGTTGCAGCGTCTGGCGGAAGCCTTCAGCGATGCGGGCGTGGCGGTATTCGCCGCCGATATCAAGGGCGACCTGTGTGGCCTGGGCGCTGCGGCCAGCCCTCAGGGCAAGGTTGCCGAGCGGATTGCCGGCATGCCTTTCCTTAATTACACGGCCAAGGCTTATCCGGTGACGTTGTGGGATATCCACGGCCAGTCCGGTCATCCATTGCGTACCACCATGAGTGAAATGGGCCCGCTGTTGCTCGGCAGCCTGTTGGAACTCACCGACAGCCAGCAATCGGCCCTTTACGCAGCCTTTAAGGTGGCCGACCGCGAAGGCCTGTTGCTGCTGGACCTCAAGGACCTCAAGGCGCTGCTCAATCATTTGCGCTACCACCCGGAGTTGCTGGGCGAAGACGCGGCCTTGATGACCACCGGTTCCAGCCAGGCCCTGTTGCGGCGCCTGGCGGTGCTGGAGCAGCAGGGCGCCGAAGCGTTGTTCGGCGAGCCGGCCCTGCAACTGGAAGATATTCTGCAACCGGCCAGTGACGGGCGCGGTCGCATACATCTATTGGACGCCAGCCGCCTGGTGCATGAAGCGCCGAAGGTCTACGCGACCTTCCTGCTCTGGCTGTTGGCCGAACTGTTCGAGCAATTGCCGGAACGCGGTGATGCCGAAAAACCGCTGCTGGCGCTGTTTTTCGATGAGGCGCACCTGCTGTTCGCCGACACCCCCAAGGCCCTGCAGGATCGCCTGGAACAAGTGGTGCGGTTGATTCGCTCGAAAGGCGTCGGCGTGTATTTCGTCACCCAGTCTCCGGGAGACCTGCCGGACACCGTGCTGGCGCAACTGGGCTTGCGCATCCAGCACGGGCTGCGGGCGTTCACCACTAAAGAACAGAAGTCCCTGCGGGCTGTGGCCGATGGCTTTCGCCCCAACCCGGCGTTTGATGCGCTGGCGGTGCTGACCGAGCTGGGTACCGGTGAGGCGTTGGTGGGAACCTTGCAGGAAAAGGGGACGCCTGAAGTAGTCCAACGCGTGCTGGTGGCGCCGCCGCAATCGCGGATCGGGCCGCTGAGCGAAGCCGAGCGGGCGGCGCTGATTGCCAGTTCGCCATTGCTGGGGCGCTATGACAAACCGGTTGATCGGGAATCGGCGTACGAAATATTGATGGCTCGCAAGGAGCTGGGCCCGCAACAGGAAGCGACGCCCGCTGCGCAAGAGCCGAGCTTCACCGACAAGGCCGGTGCGTTCCTTGGGACCACGGCTGGCAAGGCGCTGAAATCAGCCATGCAGCAGGCGGCCAATCAGATGGGCCGACAGTTGGTGCGTGGGCTATTGGGGTCGTTGTTGGGCGGCAGCAAGCGTAAGTAGGAGCGAGCTTGCTCGCGATGGACTTTAACGATGACGCGGGCAGCCTGGCTGATCGCGGTGTCTCTGAGTGCTTCGCGAGCAAGCTCGCTCCTACAGTTTGGGCTTGGCGTGAGCGGCCAGGCGCTCCAGCGCAGCGCGCAAGTTCGGATCGGTAATCCCGTCTGCAGTGGCCTGAATGGTTTCGGCGGCAATCTCCGACAAATCCATGGTATGCCCCACCGCACCTTGCTGCACGGTAGGGGGCTGCACTTTGAACTGGATGCGCGTCAGGCTGGCGAATTCGTCGAAGGCCATCAATTGGCGCTGCAAGCGTTTTTGCTGATAGCGCAAGCGCGTGGCCCAATGGCCGTCGGTGACGATCAGCAGCAGATTGCCTTCACGCCACGAGGCCACATGGCAGTGTTCGCGGGCGGCGGGTTGCAGTTGGCTTTCTACCAGGCGTTGCAGATGACCAAGGCGTTGCGCATGGCCGAAGATGGCTTTTAAAGGCTTGGCTTCGCGAAGCAACACGGCGGGAGCACGAGCCGTAAGAGGGCGAAATGCCATGACTAGACACCTTAAGTAACAGAGCGGCCATGGTAGCAGAAAGCGTCTGCGTCACCGCGGCCATTGCATTGCCGGCAGTTTATCCATTAAATCAACGAGTAACTTATTACCCGAATGGGTTGAAGTTCAGCAAAAAGCCCTTATTTTAAACAAGCCCTCTAAGAGCGCCGTGCCAGCATCGTGGAATAACGCCACTTTCCTCACCCACGTTTCCGGGTAGAATGCTCGTTCGCATGCGGCCGTGAGGGCTGCTCGGGCGACTCACGGGGCGCCCTCCATCCCTATGTGTGGAAGAACCTGCCGATATGTTTGCGCCTTTGTTAAAGAAACTTTTTGGAAGCAAGAATGAGCGCGAAGTTAAACGCATGCTCAAGACGGTGCAGCTGGTCAATGCCTTCGAAGAGCAGATGGTTGCCCTTTCGGACGAGCAATTGCGCGCCAAGACCGAAGAGTTCAAGGCCCGCATAGCCAAAGGTGAAACCCTCGACAAGCTGCTTCCCGAAGCCTTTGCGGTCGCCCGTGAAGCCGGTAAGCGTGTCATGGGCATGCGCCACTTCGACGTTCAGTTGATCGGCGGCATGACCTTGCATGAAGGCATGATTGCCGAAATGCGTACCGGTGAAGGCAAGACCCTGGTGGCAACCCTGGGCGTTTACCTCAACGCATTGTCCGGCAAGGGCGTGCACGTTGTGACGGTGAACGACTACCTGGCCCGCCGGGATGCCAACTGGATGCGTCCGCTGTATGAATTCCTCGGCCTGACCGTCGGCGTTGTCACGCCGTTCCAGCCGCCGGAAGAGAAGCGCGCCGCCTACGCTGCCGACATCACCTACGGTACCAACAACGAATTCGGTTTCGACTACCTGCGCGACAACATGGCGTTCAGCATGGAAGAAAAATTCCAACGCGAACTCAATTTTGCCGTGATCGACGAAGTCGACTCCATCCTGATCGACGAAGCCCGTACCCCGCTGATCATTTCCGGTCAGGCCGAGGACAGCTCGCGCCTGTACACCGAGATCAACAAGCTGATCCCGCGCCTTGAACAACACATTGAGGAAGTGGAAGGCGTGGTGACCAAAGAAGGTCACTTCACCATCGACGAGAAGACCCGTCAGGTCGAACTCAACGAAGCCGGTCACCAGTTCGTCGAAGACATGCTGACCCAGATCGGCCTGCTGGCTGAAGGCGAGAGCCTGTACTCGGCGCACAACCTGGGCCTGTTGACCCACGTGTATGCCGGCCTGCGCGCCCACAAGCTGTTCCATCGCAACGTCGAATACATCGTGCAGGACGGCCAGGTCGTACTGGTCGACGAACACACCGGTCGTACCATGCCGGGTCGCCGTCTGTCGGAAGGCCTGCACCAGGCGATCGAAGCCAAGGAAGTCCTGAACATCCAGGCTGAAAGCCAGACCCTGGCCTCGACCACCTTCCAGAACTACTTCCGTCTGTACAACAAACTGTCCGGCATGACCGGTACAGCCGACACCGAAGCGTTCGAATTCCACCAGATCTACGGTCTGTCGGTGATGGTTATCCCGCCGAACAAGCCGCTGGCGCGTAAAGACTTCAACGACCTGGTGTTCCTGACCGCCGACGAGAAATACGCTGCAATCGTTGCCGACATCAAGGAATGCATGACCCAGGGCCGTCCGGTGCTGGTGGGTACTGCCACCATCGAAACTTCCGAGCACATGTCCAGCTTGCTGAACAAGGAAGGCATCGAGCACAAGGTCCTCAACGCCAAGTTCCACGAAAAAGAAGCCGAGATCATCGCCCAGGCCGGTCGCCCAGGCGCACTGACCATCGCCACCAACATGGCCGGTCGTGGTACCGACATCCTGTTGGGCGGTAACTGGGAAGTGGAAGTGGCTTCCCTGGAAGATCCAACGCCTGAGCAGATCGCGCAGATCAAGGCCGACTGGCAGAAGCGTCACCAGCAAGTGCTGGAGTCCGGCGGCTTGCAGGTGATCGCTTCCGAGCGTCACGAATCGCGCCGTATCGACAACCAGCTGCGTGGTCGCGCCGGTCGTCAGGGTGATGCCGGTTCCAGCCGTTTCTACCTGTCCCTGGAAGACAGCCTGATGCGTATCTTCGCCTCGGATCGGGTGAAGAACTTCATGAAGGCCCTGGGCATGCAGTCCGGTGAAGCGATTGAACACCGCATGGTGACCAACGCCATCGAGAAGGCGCAGCGCAAGGTAGAAGGCCGCAACTTCGACATTCGTAAGCAACTGCTCGAGTTCGATGACGTCAACAACGAACAGCGTAAAGTGATTTATCACATGCGTAACACGTTGCTGGCTGCCGACAATATTGGTGAGACCATTGCCGATTTCCGCCAGGATGTACTGAACGCCACCGTCAGCGCGCACATTCCGCCACAATCGTTGCCTGAGCAGTGGGATGTTGCCGGCCTGGAAGCGGCGTTGAAGAGCGACTTCGGTGTCGACTTGCCGGTCCAGCAATGGCTCGACGAAGACGACCACCTGTACGAAGAAACCCTGCGCGAGAAGCTCATGACCGAGCTGCTGGCCGCCTACAACGAAAAAGAAGAGCAGGCGAGTGCCGAAGCACTGCGCACCTTCGAGAAGCAAATCGTACTGCGCGTGCTGGACGATCTGTGGAAAGACCACCTGTCGACCATGGATCACCTGCGTCACGGCATCCACTTGCGTGGCTATGCCCAGAAGAACCCGAAGCAGGAGTACAAGCGTGAGTCGTTCACGCTGTTCTCCGAGTTGCTGGATTCGATCAAGCGCGATTCGATTCGTGTGCTGTCCCACGTTCAGGTGCGTCGCGAAGACCCGATCGAGGAAGAGGCTCGCCTGCGTCAGGAAGCCGAAGCACTGGCTGCGCGCATGCAGTTCCAGCACGACGAAGCGCCTGGTCTTGAGGCTCCGCAAGAGTTGGGCGAAGAGGTCGATGTGGCCCTGGCCCAAGCCCCGGTGCGCAATGAGCAGAAGCTGGGTCGCAACGAGCTGTGCTGGTGCGGTTCGGGCAAGAAGTTCAAACACTGCCACGGCGAAATCAACTAAGATTTTCACCTGACGCTGCAACACCCCGCGCCGCGACCGGCATCAGCCGTCGCGGCGTTTTGCCATTTCATCACCGTCGATGGCGACGGGAAACACATCCACTATTTTTAGGAGCGCATTCATGGCTGTTGGTCTTGGTCCTTTGCCCACGTTGCACCCGGTTGCCGGTTTTGAACTCGGTATCGCTTCGGCCGGCATCAAACGCCCGGGGCGCAAGGATGTGGTGGTGATGCGCTGTGCCGAAGGCTCGACCGTCGCAGGTGTGTTCACCCTGAACGCGTTTTGCGCAGCGCCCGTGATTTTGGCCAAGCAGCGGGTTGAAGGCCCGGTGCGTTACCTGCTGACCAACACCGGCAATGCCAACGCCGGTACCGGCGAGCCAGGCCTGGCCGCCGCCGCCCGCACCTGCGCCAAGCTGGCGGAGCTGACCGGCGTTGATGCCAGCCAGGTGCTGCCGTACTCCACCGGCGTGATCGGTGAGCCGCTGCCGGTAGAGAAAATCGAAGGCGCGCTGCAAGCTGCACTGGATGACCTGTCGGTGGATAACTGGGCGGCTGCGGCCATCGGCATCATGACCACCGACACCCTGCCAAAAGGCGCGAGCCGCCAGTTTGTGCACGAAGGCGTGACCATCACCGTTACCGGCATCAGCAAAGGCGCCGGCATGATTCGCCCGAACATGGCGACCATGCTTGGCTATATCGCCACCGACGCCAAAGTCTCCCGCGACGTGCTGCAAAACCTGATGCTCGACGGCGCCAACAAGTCGTTCAACCGCATCACTATCGACGGCGACACCTCGACCAACGATTGCTGCATGTTGATTGCGACCGGCCAGGCCGACCTGCCGGAAATCACCTCGTCCAACGGCCCGTTGTTCGCGGCGTTGAAGCAGGCGGTGTTCGAAGTGTGCATGGACGTGGCCCAGGCCATCGTGCGTGACGGCGAAGGCGCCACCAAGTTTGTGACGGTTGAAGTCAACGGCGGCGGCAATCACCAGGAATGCCTGGACGTGGGCTACACCGTGGCCCACTCGCCGCTGATCAAGACTGCGCTGTTTGCCTCCGACCCGAACTGGGGCCGTATCCTGGCTGCGGTGGGGCGTGCCGGTGTGCCGAACCTGGACGTGAGCAAGATCGACGTGTTCCTCGGCGAAGTGTGCATTGCCAGCCGTGGCGCCCGTGCCGAGACGTACACCGAGGCCCAGGGTTCTGCGGTGATGCAGCAGGAAGAAATCACCATCCGTATCGAGTTGGGTCGCGGTGAGTGCAGCGAAACCATCTGGACCACTGACCTGTCCCACGAGTACGTGAAGATCAACGCGGAATACCGCACCTGATACGCAGGTAGGGCCGGTATCACTGTAGGAGCGAGCTTGCTCGCGAAAAACCAGAGGGCGCCCCGTTGAACCAGGAAGCCTGCGTTATCGTTAACGACTTTCGCGAGCAAGCTCGCTCCTACAGGTGGATTTACGTTTAGAGGAACAATGCGGTGAAACGAGTTCATGTAGCAGCAGCGGTCATTCGGGGTGTCGACGGCAGGATTCTGCTGGCGCGCCGTGCCGATACCCAGCATCAGGGCGGCCTCTGGGAGTTTCCCGGTGGCAAGGTGGAGGCCGATGAGTCGGTCGCGACCGCACTGTCCCGTGAATTGCAGGAGGAGTTGGGTATCCAGGTCACGGCGGCTCGCCCGTTGATCAAGGTGCAGCATGATTACCCGGACAAACAGGTGTTGCTGGATGTCTGGGAAGTCTCGGCCTTTACCGGCGAACCCCACGGTGCCGAAGGGCAGCCGCTTGAGTGGGTGGCTCCGCGGGACCTGCCGAACTACGAGTTTCCGGCGGCTAACGCGCCGATCGTTGCAGCGGCGCGTTTGCCGGCTGAATACCTGATCACGCCTGGTGAGCTGGAAACTCCAGTCGTACTGCGCGGCATTCAAAAAGCCATCGCTGGCGGCATCAAGCTGGTTCAGTTGCGTGCTCCCAACGGTTACGACCCCAAATACCGTGACCTGGCGGTGGACGCTGTCGGGCTGTGTGCGGGCAAGGCTCAGTTAATGCTCAAGGGGCCGTTTGAATGGCTGGGGGATTTTCCCGCAGCCGGCTGGCATATGACCTCGGCGCAACTGCGCAAGTACGCCAGCAAGGGGCGCCCTTTGCCCAAGGATCGGTGGTTGGCGGCGTCTTGCCACAATGCTGAGGAATTGGCGTTGGCAGAATTGATGGACGTGGATTTCGTCACGCTGTCGCCGGTGCAGCCGACCCAGACTCATCCTGATGCCCAGCCGTTGGGCTGGGAGCAGGCGCAGCAGTTGATCAGCGGGTTCAGCAGGCCGGTGTTCTTACTGGGTGGGGTTGGGCCTGCCGAGCGGGAAAAGGCCTGGGAAGCCGGGGCTCAAGGTGTGGCGGGGATTCGGGCGTTCTGGCCTGAGGTTTGAGGCATAACCTAGGCTTGTGGCCGGGGAGTGTCCTGTGGCGAGGGAGCTTGCTCCCGCTGGAGTGCGAAGCGCTCCCAAAATTTGGGTCTGCTGCGCAGCCCAGCGGGAGCAAGCTCCCTCGCCACAAGTTTCAGTCAGTCAGCATTAGTGCGGCTTCGCGGCCGCCTGCCACAAAATTTCCGCAACGCCCTGACGCTTGGCAATCACCCTGGCTGCCACAAACAGCAAGTCCGACAACCGGTTGATATACGCCAACCCCACGCCCTCCAGCGGTTCCACCGCATTCAGGTGCTGGCAGCGCCGCTCGGCACTGCGGGCCAGGCTGCGGCATACATGAGCCTGGGCAATCAACGCCGAACCACCCGGCAGAATGAAGTTTTCCAGCGGCCCGACCTCTTCATTCCAACGATCGATCGCAGCCTCAAGTCGGTCGACTTCCGCCGCATTCAGCGCTTTATACACCGGCATCGCCAACTCGCCGCCCAGATCAAACAGTCGATGCTGGCAAGGCGTCAGCACCTCGACCACATCCTTTAGCGCCGGATGCTGCCCGCTCTGTTCCTCCAGCCCCGCCAGCAACAAACCAAGTTGGCTGTTCAACGCATCAACTTCGCCAATCGCCTCCACCCGTGGATGGTCCTTGGGCACGCGGCGACCGTCGCCCAGGCCTGTTTCGCCCTTGTCACCGGTACGGGTGTAAATTTTCGACAGGCGAAAGCCCATGGGTTAGCGCTCCAGTTGAGTGAGTTCGTTGGGGGGCAGTTGGCTGCCGGCCAAGGGCAGGCGCAGGGTAAAGCAGGTGCCCTGGCCGAGGGTGGAATGCACTTCCATCTGCCCCTTGTGATTGTTGGTGATGATGAAATACGAAACCGATAACCCCAGCCCGGTGCCCTGGCCGATTTCCTTGGTGGTGAAGAACGGTTCGAAGGTGCGTTTACGCACGTTCTCGCTCATGCCGACGCCGTTGTCTTCCACCTGGATTTCCGCCCACGGCGGGTTGAGCCGGGTGCGCAGGATGATACGCCCGGGCTCGCTGTCATCTTCACGCTGGTGAATCGCCTGGGCGGCGTTTTTCAGCAGGTTGAGCAGTACTTGCTCCAGTTCGTTGGCGGTGCCGGGGACCGGGCCCAACTGTGGGTCGAACTGGCGAATGATCGCCTGGCCCTTGAAGTCGAAGCCGACGGTGAGGTCGAAATCGTTGCCGGCAATTTCCACCGCTTGGTCGATCAAGGCCGGTAAATCGCAGGGTGCCATCTGGCGGTTGCTGCGGCGGCTGAAGCTGAGCATATGGGTGACGATTTTCGCCGCCCGTGCGCCGGCTTGCTGGATGCCGTCGAGCAATTGCGGCACTTCGCGGCTTTGCAGGTAGCGGTTGACCGTGTCCAGGTCAATGCCGACCTGTTCGGCATGCTCGAGGTTTTTCGGTAGCTCGTTGGAGAGCCGGCGGCGGATGTTCTGCACGTTATGCAGGATCGCCCCCAGCGGGTTGTTGATTTCGTGGGCCATGCCGGCGGCGAGGCCACCGACCGAGAGCATCTTCTCTGACTGCACCATCATTTCTTCCAGGGACAGGCGCTGGGTGATGTCGTCGATCCGGATCACCACGCCGCGCCCCGCACCGCCCATCAGCGGGTAGAAAGTCAGGGCGTAGTGCTTGGGCTCGTCATCCTTGACCCAGGTCACCCGCTCAATCCGTTCCACAGTATGTTGCTCCACCGTGGCCTTGATTTGCGGCAGGAAAGGCTTGAGCGGCTGGAAGGCGAGGAAGATCGGCTGGTTCAGTGCCTCGTCCAGGCGGGTGCCGGAAAGTGCGGTGGCTTCCTGGTTCCACTGGGTGACGTACAGTTGTTCGTCCAGGGCGATCAGCGCCGAGGGCATCGAGTCGATGATGCTGTTGAGGTAATTCTGGAAGCCAGTGAGTTTTTTCTCGATCTTGCTGCGCACCTGGACTTCCAGCTCCAGCTTGCGGTTGGTGTGGCGGGTTTCTTCCGCCAGGCCCTGGGCTTGATCGTAGGCGGCCTGGGAATCATCCCGCGCGCGCTTGAGTTGCTGCTCGCGGGCTTCGATGCGCGAAAGCATGGTGTTGAAGGCTTCAGCCAGGCTGCCAATTTCGTCATGGTTGCCGCGACCGGCACGCAGGGCGTAGTTCTCTTCCCGCGTGACCTGGCGCGACAATTCTTCCAGTTCGTGGATCGGCCGGGTAATCAGGCGCTTGATCTGCCGGGCAATCACCAGCCACAGCAGCACGCTGAAAATCAGGATGCCGAGGCTCGCGGTGAAGGTCCCGGTGTAAAAGGCCACTGGCAGTTCGCTGCTGGCCACCAGCAGCAAATGCCCGGACGGCTGGCCTGCACGGGGAATGGTGATTACCTGATTGCTGCGAAACTCGGTGGCGCGCCAGGTTTCAATCTGCTGGTAACTGTCTGGCAGGTGCAGTCGATTGGCGTGTTGCAACTGGGCCAGACGCGTACCTTCGCCGTCATATAAGGCCGCGGCGCGTAATGGCGAGTAGCTGGTCAACTCATCCAGCAGGGTTTGCGCCTTGAGCGGTGAGTCCAGCGCTTCGGCGGAGAGCGACGGGTTGGACACCAGCCGACCGATGGCCTGCAAGGCCTGGGGCGCCATGCTTTCCTGGGAGATCCAGTAGGCGGCGCTGATAAAGGTCAGGTTGGCCACCAGCAACACGGTGGTCAATAACACCAGCAGGGCCGCCAGCAGTTTCTGCCCAACCGGTAGATTTTCGAGACGCTGGCGCAGTGGCATCAAGGTTTTCGCTACAAAGGAACAAGTAGTCAGGGTAGCGCGTGCTTCAGTCGCTGGGCAATCCGCGTGCAGACAGTCGCTGTACCAAGCGCACCTGGAGTTGTTGCAGGTGCGGCAAGGTCAGTTGGTGGCGTACTGCCGCCTGGCAGGCGTAGCCCAGCAAGTAGCTGATTTCAGTGCGCCGGGCATTGGCCACGTCCTGGTACATCGAGGAGTAATTGGCCGCTGTGGCCTGGATCACGCGTTCCACTTCGCTGTGCAAGTCCTGCGCGGCAGCGGGTTGGCCGCAGCATTCCAGCAGGTCGGCGAGTTCGGCGCACAGGGTGGCGACTTCGCATTGATGGGCTTGCAGCTCGCCATTGCGGCATTGGTACAGCACGGTCAGCGGGTTGATAGCGCAGTTCAGAGCCAGTTTGCGCCACAGGCGGCTGAGGATGTCGGTGCTCCACTCATGGGGAATGCCGGCGGCTTGCAGGTCATCGAGCCATAGCGGCGGGGTAGGGTGGCTCGCATCCCCCAGCCAGGTATAGCCGTGGCCAGCAAACACTACCCGCCAGTCGCTCTCGCGAAACGCACCTTCAGTGCTGGAGGCGAAAATGCATCGGGCTTGCGGCAGTTGAGCTGCGACCGCGTCCTGGCTGCCCAGGCCGTTTTGCAACAGGATCAGTTCGGCGTCCGGCACCAGTCGATGTTCAAGCTGTGCGATGGCCTCCTGAGCGTCGTAGGCTTTGCACGCCACCAGCAGGCGATGAATCGGCCCTGGGCTGTCGGATGTTTCGCCGACGACCGGGTAGGTGTGAGCCATGCCTTGCTCAACCAGGGTCAGGCCCTTGGCGGCCTGATAGCTCGCCAGCCGCGCGGGGTCCCGCAGGATCAGCCGCACGGGCAATCCGGCGCGGGCCAGGCGGGCGGCCCACAGTGTCCCGAGACTGCCGGCGCCAAGGACATGCCAGGTGGTCGACATCAGTTTTTACTCCGTAAGGCTGCCCGCAGTGAACGAGGCAAAAGAACCGCTATAATGCCCGGGCATTTTAGCCTGGGCGTGCTCCATCTCTACTGAGCCGCGCCCCTTTTTATTGGAGAAATTACATGCCGTCGTTCGACGTGGTATCCGAACTGGACAAACACGAAGTCACCAACGCCGTCGAGAACGCCGTCAAGGAGCTGGATCGTCGCTATGACTTGAAGGGCAAGGGCAGCTTCGAGTTCAAGGAAAAGGAGCTGACCGTCAACCTGACCGCGGAAGCCGACTTCCAGCTGGAAGCGATGATTGAGATCCTCAAGCTGTCTCTGGTCAAGCGCAAGATCGATGCGCAGTGCCTTGAAATCAAGGACGCTTATGCATCCGGCAAGCTGATGAAGCAGGAAGCCGTGCTCAAGGAAGGCATCGACAAGGAGCTGGCGAAGAAAATCGTCGCTCACGTCAAGGACGCCAAGCTCAAGGTCCAGGCCGCGATCCAGGGCGAGCAGGTGCGCATCACCGGCAAGAAGCGTGACGATTTGCAAGAGGCCATTACTGCCTTGCGCGCCAAGACTTTCGACATGCCGCTGCAGTTCAATAACTTCCGCGACTGATGGCCTTTTGGGGAACCTGTGGGTGTTTGTGACGTCCCACGCCCCAGAGCCAGTGCCTGTATTTGAGCCCTGCGGGGCTCATTTGCGTTTTTAGGCAGTCAATAACGCCGCACATCCGCTACATAGGAGAAGCTACATGGATTTGAACGCTGAAATGGATCACTTGATCAAAACCTCGCAGTCGTGGATCCCGATGATCATGGAATACGGCAGCCGGGTACTGCTGGCCGTCATTACCCTGGCCATTGGCTGGTGGCTGATCAATGTATTGACCCACCGCGTGGGTCGCTTGCTGGCCATCCGTAACGCGGACCTGGCGCTGCAGCACTTCATCACCAGCCTTGCGAACATCGCCCTCAAGATCATGCTGATGGTCAGCGTGGCCTCGATGATCGGCGTGGCAACCACCTCGTTCGTCGCCGCCATTGGTGCCGCTACCCTGGCCATCGGCCTGGCGTTGCAAGGCAGCCTGGCGAACTTTGCCGGTGGCGTGCTGATTCTGTTGTTTCGTCCGTTCCGTATTGGTGACTGGATCGAAGCCCAAGGCACCTCGGGTACCGTCGACAGCATCCAGATTTTTCACACCGTGCTGCGTACCGGCGACAACAAGACCGTGATCGTGCCTAACGGCATCCTGTCCAACGGCATTATCACCAACACCAACCGTCAGCCGACCCGCAAGGTGGTGTTTGATGTAGGTGTCGACTACGAAGCCGACTTGCAGAAGGCGCGCGAAGTGTTGCTGGAACTGGCCAAGGACCCGCGCGTATTGGCTGATCCGGCGCCGGCAGCGGTAGTTTCGACCCTGGGCGACAGTTCGATCACCGTATCCCTGCGAGTCTGGACCAAGACTTCGGATTATTGGGATGTGGTGTTCATGTTTAATGAACTGGCGCGGGACCGTCTGAAAGGCGCGGGGATCGATATCCCGTTTCCGCAGCGGGTTATTCGGGTAATGCAGGAAAGTGCTGCAAAGTAATAGCGAGACTTGCGGATTGAACTTGGCCATCAGGTCAGGTTCAATCCGGTGACCAAACTAGATAGTTAGCTTGCTAGTTATCCGGGTATTGAGATCTAGTTGCAATGAAAAAGCCGCTCACTTGCGAACAAGTGAGCGGCTTTTTGTTTAGGGCCGAAGCCCTAAGTCATCGTTGTAATCAAACTGCCAATTACAAGATGTTCAGCGGGTATTGCGCGATCAGACGCAGTTCGTCGATCGACGCCGAACCGTAGTACACACCGTCGCTGGAGCGATAAGTGGCTTGACGTACACGCAGGCTCAGGTCTTTAGCCGGGCCGCTCTGGATCACGTACTTGGCTTCGATGTCACGTTCCCACTCTTTACCGTTCGAGGTGTCAGCGGTGTTGGCGCCGGTACCTTTAACGTAGCGAGTCATGAAGCTCAGGCCTGGAACGCCGAAAGTCGCCATGTTCAGGTCGTAGCGAGCCTGGAAGGACTTCTCGTCTTCAGCGTTAAAGTCGGAACGAGCGATGGAGTTGGCAAGGAAGATCGTGCCGCCGCCGTCTACGCCGTAACCGTAGTCACCGTCACCGCTAACCTTCTGGTAGGCCAGGGTAAAGGTGTGAGCCTGGATGGTGTACGCGCCTTGCAAGCTGTAGGCACGGTTATCCAGTTTAGTGGTGCCGTCTTTCTCAGCCCGTTGCAGGCCAGCACCATCACTTTTGGTGCTGTAGATGTTGAAGTCTACTGCCAGGGACTGCTCATTGCTAAGCGCGTGAGTCCAGTTCAGGTTGGCGTAGGTTTTTTTCCAGTAGTCTTCGGTCTTCGCGTAGTACAGGCTGGCGCTGACTTCTGGAGTGAGGGCGTAGACGCCACCGATAAAGTCAGTTTTTGTCAGGCCCAGGCTGTCGCGGTAGGTCTGGGCTTGCGCCACGCTCGAAGTGAAGTGACCGCCTTCGAGTTTCAGGCCCTTGATCTCGTTGCTGGTGATCGAGATACCTTGTGGCAGCTCAGGCAGCAGACGGCTGTCATCGGATGCGAATACAGGTGCAGTGGTGTACTGGTCGCCGACTTTCAGGACCGTATCGGAAATACGGAACTTAACTGCGCCGCCGCCTTTGGAGTAATCATCTTCAGAGCGACCGTCGGAGCCTGTTGGAAACAGACCGGTACCGGAACGACCCTTGCCGCTGTCCAGTTTGACGCCCAGCAGACCGATCACGTCGACACCCACACCGATGGTGCCTTGGGTGAAGCCCGACTGGTACAGGCCGTTGAAGCCCAGACCGGTTTCGTTGACGCGGCTTTTGCCGGTGTCGTTGTTACGGAAGTCGCGACCAAAGTTTATGAGGCGAGTGTTGATGCTGAACGTACTGTCCTCAACAAAGCCCTTGGAATCGTCCTGGGAGGACGCGATTGCGAACTGCGAGGTGCCTGCTGAAACAGCCAGGGCGATCATGCTCCACTTCATCACGCGCATCGTGATTTGCTCCTTTGGTTTTAGGAAGAGTACTGCCGTCCCACCTGTATTTTTGTCTGGGCGGCTCTTTCTTTTTTGTGTCGGCGCAAACTTATATCACGCTGACAATATTGGCGATACTTGCCTATCTATCCTTTCAGCTTCTTTACGAGCCTGTCGTAAATTGCTATGTCCATGTCGCAAATTTACAGTCCGAATGTAACCGGACTGACAACTTCAATGCTGTTTTAAAACCTTGAAACCAGGGTGGAAAAGTCACCCTTGAAAGTTTTAACACTTCCCTGAAAAGCATTGACCCGCTGTTGTTTTCTGGCGCGAAACACCGGCTTCCTGCCGGTGCTGTTGTCGACCATAGGGGTGTGAATGCAACAAGCGTGCACAAATGCGTAACCGAATGTGATTTTTTCGTGAAAATTGTCAATGCCCTGTAAAAACCGCATAAGCACGGGCTTTTTACGCCGTTTGGTTTGGCCTTGACGCGCCTGCTGTACTCCTGTGCGGTGGTGCATAAAAGCTGCACCAGCGCAAAACGTTACCGGTTCACCCCGTTCGGTGGGTAGTCGGCGGATCCCTTTGAGGCACAAATGGGTCATTTTGGTGCATTTGTTCCCTGCCGGCATTTTTGCTGCTGGTCACTCTTCACGCCTTGCAAGCTGTCTGGCTCAAGCTCTTGAAGGGTGTCCCGCATCCCGACTTTGACTGGGTTTGGATGCATTGGTCATTTAGCGTAGCTGAAATATTGGCCTGTCTCGAAATGGTGCGCTTTTTTTCGTGATGTCCTGTTTGGGCGCGTATTCGGCCTGATGCATTCGCCGTGAAGCGCCAGGCATTCGCAGGTATGCTGGGCGCCTGAAACCTGACCCGCCGAACGGGAGTGACTGCTGTGTTCGCCTTAGATCCACGTCTTCAACAAGACACCTTGCCCATCGGGGATTTCCCCCTTTGCCGGCTGCTGCTGTCCAATGACTCGAATTACCCCTGGTTCATCCTGGTGCCGCGCATAGACGGTATCAGCGAAGTGTTTCAGCTGGATGTCGCCGACCAGCAGCGGGTGTGGCAGGAAAGCACGGCGCTGGCGCAGTTGCTTAATGAAGGGTTTGGCGCCGACAAAATGAATATTGGTGCCCTGGGGAATGTGGTCAGCCAACTGCACGTGCATGTGATCGTGCGCAAGCGCGATGACGCCGCCTGGCCTGCGCCGGTCTGGGGCAAGCATCCGGCGAAGCCATACAGCGACGAGCAAGTGACGGTGATTCGTGCACGCCTGCGCGAGATCCTGCCGTCCGACTTCACGTTCCTGGAGGCTTGAACCATGGACCTTCAAGACCGCGTGACCGACCTGGAAAGCCGCCTGGCCTTTCAGGACGACACCATTGAGACCCTTAATGACATCCTGGTTACCCAGCAACGGGCGGTCGAGCGCCTGCAGTTGCAGATGACCGCGTTGCTCAAGCGCCAGGAAGAAATGGGCGGCCAGTTCGAGTCGTCCGAGGAAGAAGCGCCGCCGCCTCATTATTAATGAGGCGGGGAGTCAATCCCGAGGCATAAAAAAACCGCGATGCAGCCAGGCTGCATCGCGGTTTCTTTTTTCGGGGTGCTGGAATCAGCGACGCGGCAACGCGGCGATCACATCTTCAGCTTGCAGGCCCTTGTCACGGTTCATTACGGAGAACTCCACGCGCTGGCCTTCCACCAGGACGCGATGGCCTTCGCCGCGAATCGCCCGGAAGTGGACGAAGATATCGTCGCCCGAATCCCGGGAAATAAAGCCGAAGCCCTTGGAGGTGTTGAACCACTTCACGGTACCGGTATCCCGGTTGGTCATGTCGTAGCTTTGCGACGCAGCGGCCGGGGAGGAACGGTAAAAACTGATGGCCAGATGAAGAACGATGGCTACCAGTGCTATTGCCAGGCTGAGCAGGACGGCCGGGTGGCCACCGACTTCAGGCATAGGCGCCAGCAGGGTGAGGGTTTGCACGACAACAGCCAGAACCAGCAGGGCGCTGACCAGGTTTTGCAGTTGATGACGCGGGCCTTTGTTCCAGTAAGGAATGACTGGAGCCAGTGTCAGGTTAAGAAGACCAAAGAAGGTCAGGTAGAGAGCGTCAGGTTGTTGCAGGTAAGGCAGGGTTTCTGATCGCAGGCTGGGGATAAAGGACAGCAGCAACGCTGCAGCGCCCGTTAGCAGGTGGACGATTTTCAACATTTTGATTAACTCACGTTAAGACGGATCACAAGGAAGAGCTGACTGGCACGGTTCGCTTCTGAACAAAAGGGAGGCGTTGGGCACGTACACGGGTATCAGCCTATGCCGCTTGCCGCGAAAAAACGGCGGCGACACGCTGCCTATTTAACAGCAAAGCCTGTGGCTACTCAAATCAAGCATTTCAGGCTGTTGCAAGGGGCGCGGCATTTCTGCGGCAAACGCTTGTCCTAGACAGGTGCAGGCTTTTTCGCAGGCGTTGGGTAATTTTTCTTGCAGTGTCTGAAGCCCAGCCTGCCGTGCAGGCGCGCTCGGCAAGGGGCGATTTGCCGCACCTAGAGAAGGTCAGCCGGGCTGCGCAAGGCCGGTACTCTTGCTAGAGTGGTGCTGCACCTGATCAATGAATTTTTTATCAATTGAAGGGGAAAAACATGGCAATCGATATTGGTATCAGTGAAGAAGATCGTAAATCAATCGTTGATGGTCTTTCGCGACTGCTTTCCGATACCTATGTACTTTACCTGAAGACCCATAACTTCCATTGGAACGTAACGGGCCCCATGTTCCGTACACTGCACTTGATGTTTGAAGAGCAGTACAACGAACTGGCGCTGGCGGTGGATTCAATTGCCGAACGTATTCGCGCCCTGGGCTTTCCGGCGCCGGGTGCTTACTCGGTGTACGCACGACTTTCTTCGATCAAGGAAGAAGAGGGTGTACCGAGTGCTGAAGACATGATCAAGCAATTGGTCGAAGGCCAGGAAGCAGTTACCCGGACTGCCCGGGGCATCTTCCCGCTGTTGGATAAAGTCAGTGATGAACCTACCGCAGACTTGCTGACCCAGCGCATGCAAGTGCATGAAAAGACCGCGTGGATGTTGCGTTCCCTGCTCGAAAACAAGTAATGCCGGTGGCGGGTGGGCGTCGCGCTGACGCCCCTCGCGTGGCTGTTTCCCGGCGATTTCCTTCATCCTGCGAGCTTCCTGATACGCGCGTTGGCTTGTCCTACGTCGATCGGCTCCCTGTCTTCTGGCTGCACTTGTCTTCTTGATGTTTTATAGCTCAACGGCCAACGAGAACACTGATGAGTGGCCGTCAGGCAATGGAGTGTCAAGTGTATGTCACGCGGAGCAGGTAATGGAGTTATGGAAACGTGCGGGTTGCATAAGATAAAGGTCGATCCCTTTACCAAGGGGTTTGATATGAACTTGGCCAGGCCATTGTCCCGGTCTGTTCGGCTTAATGGTTTTTCGACGTGTTTGCGGCTCGAAGAGGTCTATTGGAATATCCTCACGGAGATCGCCAAAATCAATACCTGTTCGGTCAGTGCGCTGTTGTCCTACGTGGACCGTGAAGTGCACTTGCGTTATGGCGGTGTAAAGAACTTCAGCGGGCTGGTCAGGGTGGTTTGCGTGGTTCATGCATTGAAAGGGCGCATCACCGCGCCAGGTGTCCACTCGGGCCAGGCATGATCCTTGTGCCAGCTGCCAGCCCCGGGGTTACCCCGGGTCGGGCGCCTGGCAGGAGCCTGCTGCAGCCACCTATATAAAGAGCAGCGCGCCGCTACGGCTGCACAGCCTCGATTTACCAGATATAATCCCGGGCTTTGCTGCGCATGCCGGGACTTTCCCACGGGTTGAAGTCAGGGCAGGGCGCGGCGTACGTCGTGATCTGATCGCCGAGACATCTTCATGCCCATGTACGACTATCAATGCGCTTCCTGTGGTCATCAGTTGGAAGCCATTCAAAAGATCAGCGCCGCGCCGTTGGTCGATTGCCCTGCCTGCCAGGCACCGGAGCTTAAAAAGATGTTGTCCATGCCGGGCTTTCGCCTGAGTGGCAACGGCTGGTACGAGACCGATTTCAAGACCGGCTCGAAGAAGAATCTGGCCGGCGGCGACAAAGCAGACTGAGTTGAACTCTACGCGCAGGCTCCTGCATTATCCGTCACCTGACTTAGCTGTACGGTGATGAGGCAGGCCTCCACTGAATTTCGAATTACGAGAAGCGAAACCACTATCATGATGCGCAGCCACTATTGCGGCCAACTGAACGAGACCCTGGAAGGTCAGGAAATCACCCTTTGCGGATGGGTTCACCGTCGCCGCGACCACGGCGGGGTGATCTTCCTCGATATCCGTGATCGTGATGGTCTGGCCCAGGTGGTGTTCGATCCGGACCGCGCCGAGAGCTTCGCCGCCGCTGATCGCGTGCGCAGCGAGTACGTCGTGAAGATCACCGGCAAGGTTCGCCTGCGTCCGGCCGGTGCCACCAACGCCAACATGGCGTCGGGCATGATCGAAGTACTGGGTTACGAACTGGAAGTGCTGAACGAGTCGGAAACCCCGCCGTTCCCGCTCAACGAGTTCTCTGACGTTGGCGAAGAAACCCGCCTGCGTTATCGCTTCCTCGACCTGCGTCGCCCGGAAATGGCCGAGAAGCTGCGTCTGCGTTCGCGCATGACCACCAGTATCCGTCGCTTCCTCGACGAGAACGGCTTCCTCGACGTCGAGACGCCGATCCTGACCCGTGCTACCCCGGAAGGCGCCCGCGACTACCTGGTACCAAGCCGTACCCACGCCGGTTCCTTCTTCGCGTTGCCGCAATCGCCACAGCTGTTCAAGCAACTGCTGATGGTCGCCGGCTTCGACCGTTACTACCAGATCGCCAAATGCTTCCGTGACGAAGACCTGCGGGCCGACCGCCAGCCGGAATTCACCCAGATCGACATCGAGACCAGCTTCCTCGATGAAAAAGAGATCATGGGCATCACCGAACAAATGATCCGCAACCTGTTCAAGGAAGTGCTGGACCTGGAATTCGGCGAATTCCCGCACATGACCTTCGAAGAAGCCATGCGCCGTTACGGTTCCGACAAGCCAGACCTGCGTAACCCGCTGGAACTGGTTGACGTTGAAGACCAACTCAAAGACGTCGACTTCAAGGTGTTCAGCGGCCCGGCCAACGACCCGAAATGCCGTATTGCCGCACTGCGCGTGCCTGGCGCTGCGAGCATGCCGCGCAAGCAGATCGACGACTACACCAAGTTCGTCGGCATCTACGGTGCCAAGGGCCTGGCGTACATCAAGGTCAACGAGCGCGCCAAGGGCGTTGAAGGCCTGCAGTCGCCAATCGTCAAGAACATCCCTGAAGCCAACCTCAACGTGATCCTTGATCGTGTTGGCGCGGTCGACGGCGACATCGTGTTCTTCGGCGCCGACAAGTCGAAGATCGTCAGCGAAGCACTGGGTGCACTGCGGATCAAGGTCGGCAACGACCTGAACCTGCTGACCTGCAAGTGGGCGCCGATGTGGGTTGTCGACTTCCCGATGTTCGAAGAGAACGACGACGGCAGCTTCAGTGCCCTGCACCACCCGTTCACCGCGCCGAAGTGCACGCCGCAAGAGCTCGAAGCCAACCCGGCTGGCGCTCTGTCCCGTGCCTACGACATGGTGCTGAACGGCACCGAGCTGGGTGGCGGTTCGATCCGTATCCATCGCAAGGAAATGCAGCAATCGGTCTTCCGCCTGCTGGGTATCAACGAAGATGAGCAGCAAGAGAAGTTCGGCTTCCTGCTCGACGCCCTGAAATACGGCGCACCACCCCATGGCGGCCTGGCCTTCGGCCTTGACCGTCTGGTGATGCTGATGACCGGTGCCCAGTCGATCCGTGAAGTGATTGCCTTCCCGAAAACCCAAAGTGCTGCCGACGTGATGACGCAAGCACCGGGTGTGGTGGATGCCAAGGCGCTGCGCGAGCTGCATATTCGTCTGCGCGAGGCACCAAAGGCTGAGTAAGGCCGCAGCGTGAAAGCGCGATAGGGTTTTACATTGTCAGCTAAGGGCGCATCTTCGGATGCGCCTTTGCGTTACAAGGGCAGTACGTTAAAGAGGGAAGTCCCGCCTGGGGCGGGATCGACAGGTTTCTACAGAATTTCGGAGTTGTGTTATGGCTGGCCATTCCAAGTGGGCGAACATCAAGCACCGCAAAGAGCGTCAGGATGCCAAGAAAGGCAAGATCTTCACCAAGTGGATTCGCGAGCTGACCGTAGCCGCGCGCCAGGGTGGCGGTGACCCGGGCTCCAACCCGCGTCTGCGCCTGGCCCTGGACAAGGCCCTCGGCGCCAACATGAGCCGCGACATCATCGACCGTGCCGTGGCCCGTGGCGCCGGAGCGGCCGATACCGATGACATGGTCGAGTTGAGCTACGAAGGCTACGGCCCGGGTGGCGTGGCGGTGATGGTCGAGTGCATGACCGACAACCGCAACCGTACGGCGGCTGCCGTACGCCATGCGTTCAGCAAGTGTGGCGGCAACCTGGGTACCGACGGTTCGGTGGCCTACCTGTTTGAGCGCAAGGGGCAGATTTCCTTCGCGCCGGGCGTTGACGAAGATGCGCTGATTGAAGCGGCGATGGAGGCAGATGCCGACGACGTGGTGACCAACGAAGACGGCTCCATCGATGTATTTACTTCGTTCGCGGGCTTCTATTCCGTGCGTAACGCCCTGGAGGCGGCTGGTTTCAAAGGTACTGATGCGGAAATCGTGATGCTGCCCACCACCAGCGCCGAGCTGGACCTGGACGGGGCGCAGAAGGTGCTCAAGATGCTCGATATGCTTGAAGACCTGGATGACGTACAGAACGTCTATTCCAATGCCGATATCCCGGAATCGGTGGCCGAACAGTTGGTCTGACCCGATGTTGCAATGCCGGTGTCGGGCTACAGTCCTGTAGACCCGACACTTTCTTTTTCTATAGCCCGCAGGCGTTATGACTCTAATCCTAGGTATCGACCCCGGTTCGCGAATCACCGGCTTTGGCGTGGTCCAGCAGACCCCGCGAGGCTGCGTGTACGTGGCGTCGGGCTGTATACGTACCGGCGCCGGCGAGTTGGCGGAGCGCTTGCAAATCGTTTATCGCGGCGTGCGTGAAGTGATCCAGACCTACGGCCCGGTGACCATGGGCATCGAAAAAGTGTTCATGGCAAAAAACGCCGATTCGGCTTTGAAACTCGGCCAGGCTCGCGGCGCGGCCATCGTTGCCGGCGCCGAGGAAGGCATGGAGATCGCTGAATACACCGCGACCCAGGTCAAGCAAGCCGTGGTCGGCACCGGTGCGGCCAATAAGGAGCAGGTGATGATGATGGTCATGCACATGCTCAAGCTCACCGCCAAACCGCAAATCGATGCCTCCGACGCCCTGGCCATTGCCATTTGCCACGCCCATACCCGCTCCAGCCTGCTTCCCCATGGCTTGGGTGCGGCACGCAGTCGTGGCGGCCGGCTGCGTCTCTGATAGCATCTGCGCAATCATTCTGCGTGGGGTGCATGAACGGCCTGTGCTGTCGGCCGGCATGCCCGCGTTATTACCGGTCAGGCCTTGATCTGAGCCGATTCTTAAGGATTCGAACGTGATTGGACGCTTGCGCGGCACCCTGGCTGAGAAACAGCCGCCGCACCTGATTCTGGATGTAAACGGGCTGGGCTATGAGCTGGAAGTGCCCATGACCACCCTCTATCGCCTACCGTCGGTCGGTGAGCCGCTGACCCTGCACACTCACCTGGTGGTGCGCGAGGACGCGCAATTGCTCTATGGTTTCATTGGCAAGCGTGACCGCGATTTCTTCCGTGAACTGATCCGCCTCAACGGCGTGGGGCCGAAGCTGGCGCTGGCGCTGATGTCGAGCCTTGAGGTGGATGAGCTGGTGCGGTGTGTATCGGCCCAAGACACTTCGGCACTGACCAAGGTGCCAGGTGTTGGCAAGAAAACCGCCGAGCGTTTGCTGGTAGAGCTCAAGGACCGCTTCAAGGCCTGGGAAGTCGTGCCGAGCATGTTTGCCCTGGTGCCTAACCAGCCTGATGCTCCGGGTGTTCCGGTGGCCAGCGCTGAAAGCGATGCCGTCAGCGCTCTGATCTCCCTGGGCTACAAGCCGCAAGAGGCGAGCAAGGCCGTGTCGGCCATCAAGGACAAGAACCTTAGCAGCGAAGACATGATCCGCCGCGCCCTGAAGGGAATGATTTAAGTGATTGAAGCTGATCGTCTGATCGCGGCCACCGGCCCTCGTGATCGTGAAGAAGTCCAGGACCGGGCCATTCGCCCCCTGAGTCTTGCCGAATACATTGGCCAGCCCACCGTGCGCGAGCAGATGGAACTGTTCATACAGGCCGCGCGCGGGCGCAGCGAGTCACTGGATCACACGTTGATCTTCGGCCCGCCGGGCCTGGGCAAAACCACCCTGGCCAACATCATCGCCCAGGAAATGGGTGTGTCGATCAAGTCCACCTCCGGCCCTGTGCTGGAGCGCCCGGGCGACCTGGCGGCGCTGCTGACCAACCTGGAACCCCACGATGTACTGTTTATCGACGAGATCCACCGGCTATCGCCCATCGTCGAGGAAGTGCTGTACCCGGCCATGGAAGACTTCCAGCTGGACATCATGATCGGCGAAGGCCCGGCGGCGCGCTCGATCAAGCTCGACCTGCCACCGTTCACGCTGGTGGGTGCCACCACCCGTGCGGGCATGCTGACCAACCCGCTGCGAGACCGTTTCGGGATTGTTCAACGTCTAGAGTTCTATAGCACGGCGGATCTGGCCACCATCGTCAGCCGCTCGGCGAACATCCTCGGCTTGCCCCTGGACCCGGAAGGCGCGTTTGAAATCGCCCGTCGTGCCCGTGGTACGCCGCGGATCGCCAACCGTTTGTTGCGTCGGGTACGCGACTTTGCCGAAGTGCGGGCCAAGGGCCACATCACCAAGCCCGTGGCAGACCTGGCGCTGAACCTGCTGGATGTGGACGAGCATGGCTTTGACCACCAGGACCGGCGACTGCTGTTGACCATGATCGAGAAGTTCGACGGCGGCCCGGTGGGCGTGGACAGCCTCGCGGCAGCGATCAGCGAAGAACGGCATACGATTGAGGATGTGCTGGAGCCGTACCTGATCCAGCAGGGTTACATCATGCGTACGCCGAGGGGCCGCGTGGTCACCCGGCATGCTTATCTGCACTTCGGGTTAAACATTCCGTCACGATTGGGCGAGATGCCCGTAGTAGACGAATTCCTTGATGCAGTAGACGATTAAAAGACCTTGGCGATTCGATTTATTCGGCGTTTGTGCTGTCCTAGTGGCTGGCGTCGTCATTCTTTCGTTAGAAATGTGCCACAGAATGAAAAACAGTTGCCTGGCCGGATTGGCAACCTGAGGAGTAAGCACTAGAGTATGCGCGCGCAAAACGGGGATCAGTCGTTCGCACATCGCTGTCGCGTTTATTACGAGGACACCGATGCTGGCGGCATCGTTTATTACGTCAATTACCTAAAGTTCATGGAGCGGGCTCGAACCGAGCGGCTACGGGAGCTGGGCTTTGCCCAATCCCAGCTTGCGGGGGAGGACCTGTTGTTTGTCGTGCATTCCAGCGAGGCGCGTTACTACGCGCCGGCGCGACTGGACGATGAACTGCTGGTCAGCGCAGAAATAACCGAATTGAACCGTGCCAGCCTGCGTTTTAAACAGCAGGTCAGGCGGGCTACGGATGCAACGCTGCTCTGTGAGGGGCAGTTCCTGGTGGCCTGTGTTCGCACCAATAGTTTGAAACCCCGGGCCATTCCCGAAACTCTACGCGCGGCCTTTGCCGGCGTGAGCGGCGCGGGTAAACATTCAGAGCAGGAGATTTAGCGTGGAACCTACCGTCGTCGACCATTCCTCCATGTGGAGCCTGGTCAGCAATGCCAGTGTTGTGGTTCAACTGGTGATGCTGGTCCTGGTAGCCGCATCGGTTACCTCTTGGGTCATGATTTTTCAGCGCAGCAACCTGCTGCGTGCCGGTCGACGTGCCCTGGAGAGCTTCGAGGAGCGCTTCTGGTCGGGTATCGACCTGTCCAAACTGTACCGCCAGGCCGGCAGCAACCCGGACCCGGATTCGGGCGTAGAACAAATCTTCCGCGCCGGCTTCAAGGAATTCTCCCGTCTGCGCCAGCAGCCAGGCGTTGACCCGGAAGCAGTCATGGAAGGCGTGGCCCGTGCCATGCGCGTCGCCATTTCCCGCGAAGAAGAAAAGCTTGAGCAAAGCCTTCCTTTCCTCGCCACCGTAGGTTCGGTGAGCCCGTACATCGGCCTGTTCGGTACCGTATGGGGCATCATGAACTCCTTCCGCGGCCTGGCCCAAGCCCAGCAAGCGACCCTGGCCACCGTGGCCCCGGGTATCGCCGAAGCGCTGATCGCCACTGCCATCGGCCTGTTCGCAGCTATTCCCGCAGTAATCGCCTACAACCGTTTTGCTTCTCGAGGCGAAACCTTGATCAGCCGTTACTACACCTTCGCCGATGAATTCCAGGCGATCCTGCACCGTAAAGTGCACACCAGCGAAGAATAAGCAGGTAATTCCCAATGGCTTTAATCGCTCGAGCTCGCAAAAAGCGCAAGCCGGTCGCCGAGATGAACGTAGTGCCTTACATCGACGTGATGCTGGTGCTGCTGGTTATCTTCATGGTGACCGCGCCGATGCTCAATCAGGGCGTGAAGGTTGATCTGCCCAAGGTTTCCAGCGAAGCCTTGCCGCAGGACAACAACACCCAGGTCCTGACCATTTCGATCAAGGCTGACAAGACCTATTACTGGAACCTTGGCAGCGAAGTCGACACTCAGAAACAGCAGGACAAGGCCATGACCTTGCCGCAGATGACTGATGCTGTGACCAAGATCATTCGCGCCGGCAACGAAGGTGGCAAGCACACCCAGGTGTTCATCCGCGGCGACAAGGTCGTCGACTATGGCTCCGTCATGGGCGCCATGGGCGGGCTGCAGAAGGCCGGAGTCGGTAATGTTGGCTTGATTACCGAGGCGCCCTGATGCACCAACAGCGAGAGCCGTCCGCCTCGGAAAGCTTCTTCTGGCCTAGCGTCTGGGCAATTGCCCTGCACGTCCTGGTGTTTGGCATGCTGTTTGTCAGCTTTGCCATGACCCCGGACCTGCCGCCAGCCAAGCCGATCGTGCAGGCGACCCTGTATCAGCTGAAATCGAAAAGCCAGGCCACCACCCAGACCAATCAGAAGATTGCGGGTGAGGCCCAGAAGTCGGCTGCGCGCCAGACTGAAGTCGAACAGATGGAACAGAAGAAGGTCGAGCAGGAAGCGGTGAAGGCTGCTGCGGAACAAAAGAAAGAAGAGGCGGCTCAAAAGGCCGAGGAATCGAAAAAGGCCGACGAGGCGAAGAAAGCTGACGAGGCGCAAAAGGCTGATGAGGCCAAGAAAGCCGATAAAGCTGCCGAAGCCAAAAAGGTCGAAGAGAAACAATTGGCTGATATAGCCAAGAAGAAATCTGAAGAAGAAGCCAAGAAAGCTGCCGAAGAAGAGGCCAAGAAAAAGGCCGCTGAAGACGCGAAGAAAAAGATAGTCGAAGACGCGAAGAAGAAAGCCGCGGACGACGCCAAGAAGAAAGCTGAAGCTGACGAGGCGAAGAAGAAAATCGCCGACGATGCGAAGAAGAAAGCTGCCGCCGACGCCTCCAAGAAAAAGGCCCAGGAAGCAGCACGTAAATCGACCGAAGACAAAAAGGCCCAGGCCTTGGCCGATTTGCTTTCCGACACGCCGCAGCGCCAGCAAGCCTTGGCCGATGAACGTGGTGATGAAGTCGCGGGCAGTTTCGATGACCTGATTCGCTCACGGGCAGCGGAAGGGTGGACACGTCCTCCTTCGGCACGCAAAGGCATGACAGTAGTGCTGCAGATCGGCATGTTGCCGGACGGTACGGTGACTTCGGTCAGTGTGGCCAAGTCCAGTGGCGATGGTTCGTTCGACAGTTCGGCGGTAGCAGCGGTCAAGAACATTGGCCGGTTGACCGAGATGCAGGGAATGAAACCAAGCGACTTCGCTCCCTACCGTTCATTCAAGATGACATTCACACCTGAGGATCTAGCCTTGTGAGAAACCTTCTTCGAGGAATGCTTGTCGTTATTTGCTGCATGGCAGGGATAGCGGCGGCGGATGAAAAGAACATCCTGGTCACCAGCGGTAGCGATCGGGCCACCCCGATCGCCGTTGTTCCGTTTGGCTGGCAGGGCGGCAGCGTGCTGCCGGACGACATGTCGCAGATCATCAGTGATGACCTGCGCAACTCCGGTTACTACGCACCGATCGACAAAGGCAACATGATCAGCCAGCCGACCCAGGCCAGCGAAGTCATCTTCCGCGACTGGAAAGCGCTGAACGCCCAGTACCTGATGGTGGGCAGCATCACGCCTGCCGGCGGTCGCCTGCAGATCCAGTACACGCTGTTCAACGTCGCCACCGAGCAGCAAGTGCTGACCGGCAGCGTGTCGGGCACCACGGATCAACTGCGGGACATGGCGCACTACATCTCCGACCAGTCGTTTGAAAAGCTGACCGGGATCAAGGGTGCGTTCTCCACCCGCCTGCTTTATGTAACGGCCGAGCGTTTTTCGGTAGACAACACTCGTTACACTTTGCAGCGTTCGGACTATGACGGCGCTCGTGCAGTGACTTTGCTGCAATCGCGTGAGCCAATCCTGTCGCCGCGTTTCGCGCCGGATGGCAAGCGTATCGCCTACGTGTCCTTTGAACAGAGGCGTCCACGGATCTTCGTTCAGCACATCGATACCGGTCGCCGTGAGCAGATCACCAACTTTGAAGGCCTGAATGGCGCACCTGCATGGTCGCCGGATGGTTCGCGCCTGGCGTTCGTGCTGTCCAAAGATGGCAACCCGGACATCTACGTGATGAACATGGCCTCGCGCCAACTGAGCCGTGTTACCAGCGGCCCGGGCATCAACACCGAACCGTTCTGGGGTAAGGATGGTTCGACCATCTACTTCACCTCCGACCGTGGCGGCAAGCCGCAAGTCTACAAAACCAGCGTCAACGGCGGCGGCGCCGAACGAGTGACCTTTATTGGTAACTACAACGCTGCACCTAAGCTTTCGGCTGATGAAAAGACGTTGGTGATGATTCACCGTCAGGATGGTTTCACTAATTTCCGGGTTGCGGCCCAGGATTTGCAGCGCGGAACCGTAAAAATCCTCACAGATACCAACCTTGATGAGTCAGCCACTGTTGCGCCCAACGGCACCATGGTAATCTACGCCACCCGCCAGCAGGGCCGGGGAGTCTTGATGCTCGTGTCCATTAATGGACGCGTAAGGCTCCCGCTTCCTACCGCACAAGGCGAAGTCAGAGAACCGTCCTGGTCCCCTTACCTGAACTGACGCGGCGCTACAAAAAGAAGTACTTAACACACTGGGGTTCATTAGGAGTTTCACGATGGAAATGCTGAAGTTTGGTAAGTTTGCTGCTCTGGCTCTGGCTCTGTCCGTAGCCGTTGGTTGCTCGTCTAAAGGCGGCGACAATGCCGGTGAAGGCGCAGCTGTTGATCCAAACGCTGGTTACGGCGCTAACACTGGTGCAGTTGACGGCTCCCTGAGCGAAGAAGCTGCTCTGCGCGCTATCACCACTTTCTACTTCGAATACGACAGTTCGGACCTGAAGCCAGAAGCCATGCGCGCTCTGGACGTTCACGCGAAGGACCTGAAAGCTAACGGCGCTCGCGTTGTTCTGGAAGGTAACACCGACGAACGTGGTACTCGTGAGTACAACATGGCACTGGGCGAGCGTCGTGCGAAAGCCGTTCAGCGCTACCTGGTACTGCAAGGTGTTGCTCCGGGCCAACTGGAACTGGTTTCCTACGGTAAAGAGCGTCCAGTTGCTACTGGCCACGACGAGCAGTCCTGGGCTCAAAACCGTCGCGTCGAACTGCGTAAGTAATTCGTCATGCGAACGTGCCGTCGTGCTCTAACTGTATTGGCTCTCAGCTTGGCACCGCTTGCGGTGTGGGCTGCGGTTCCTGTGGAAGATAGCAACTCTGGCTATAACAATAGCGGGAGCAGTTATCCGCCGGCGGGTTATGGCACGAACGGCGCCTATGTCGGGGGTGCGGCTACGGCCGCGCCTTCGGCACAGGGCGAGCTGTTCAACCAGCTGCAACGCATGCAGGATCAATTGTCGCAGCAACAAGGCACGATTGAAGTTCTGCAGAATCAAGTGAACCAGCTGAAGCAAGAAGGCCTGGAGCGATACCAGGATCTTGATCGACGTATTGGAGCCGGCGTTACACCTGCCGCCACTCCTGATAATTCTTCTGCCGGTGGCGCGCCAAGTGCCGCCGCCGGTGGTGCCGCAGCAGGGGCCGCGGCTGCCAGCCAAGCCCCTGCCGCCAGCAGCGAACCGGGTGATCCTGCGAAGGAAAAGCTGTATTACGACGCAGCCTTCGACCTGATCAAAGCCAAGGATTTCGATAAGGCCAGCCAGGCTTTTACCGCATTCCTGCGCAAATACCCGAACAGCCAGTACGCGGGCAACGCCCAGTACTGGTTGGGTGAGGTGAACCTGGCCAAGGGTGATCTGCAAGGTGCAGGTCAGGCGTTTGCCAAGGTCAGCCAGCTGTACCCCAAGCACGCCAAGGTGCCGGATTCGCTGTACAAACTGGCTGACGTAGAACGCCGGCTGGGTCATACCGACAAGGTCAAAGGCATTCTGCAGCAGGTGGTGGCCCAGTATCCGGGTACATCCGCTGCCCAGTTGGCTCAGCGGGATCTGCAGCGCATGTAAGCGCGGTAATCCTGGTTACAAGAAACCCGCGCCCTGCGCGGGTTTTTTCGTTAGAATCCACGCCCTTTTATGACACACGCTTTTTGGGGTTTACGCGTTGGCGGAATTCCTTGAAGTGCCTGACGGAGGCGGACAGCCTGTTTAGCTGTTACGCCCGTGGCGACTATGCAAGACACATTACGTATTACCGAAGTTTTTTACTCGTTGCAGGGTGAAACGCGCACTGCTGGCCTGCCCACTGTATTTGTGCGCCTGACCGGTTGCCCGCTGCGTTGCCAGTACTGCGACAGCGCCTACGCCTTCAGCGGCGGCACCGTGCGTACCCTTGAAGATATCCTCGAGCAAGTGGCCGGTTACCGGCCGCGTTATGTCTGCGTCACTGGTGGTGAGCCACTGGCGCAGCCTAACGCCATTCCCTTGCTCAAGCAGTTGTGTGATGCCGGTTACGAGGTGTCGCTGGAAACCAGCGGCGCGCTGGATATTTCTGCGGTCGACCCTCGGGTCAGCCGGGTCCTCGACCTGAAAACCCCGGGCTCCAAGGAAGTGCACCGCAACCTCTACGAGAACATCGAGCTGCTGACGACCAACGATCAGGTCAAGTTCGTCATCTGTTCCCGTGAAGACTACGACTGGGCGACCTCCAAGCTGATCCAATATGGCCTGGACCGTCGCGCCGGCGAAGTGCTGTTTTCCCCAAGCCACCATGACCTGAATGCTCGCGAACTGGCCGATTGGGTCGTCGCGGACAACCTGCCGGTGCGCCTGCAACTGCAACTGCACAAATACCTGTGGAACGACGAGCCGGGGCGTTGACATGACGGATCAAAAGCGTGCGGTCATCCTGCTGTCTGGTGGCCTCGACTCCGCCACCGTGGTCGCCATGGCCCGTGCAGAAGGCTACAGCTGCTACACCGTGAGCTTCGACTACGGCCAGCGCCACCGCGCCGAACTCGACGCTGCCGCCCGAGTCGCCCGCGACCTGAGTGTGGTGGAGCACAAGGTGATCGGCCTGAACCTCAACGGCATTGGCGGCTCGGCGCTGACCGACAGCTCCATCGACGTGCCGCAAGCCCCCAGCGAAGGCATCCCGGTGACCTACGTGCCGGCGCGCAACACCGTGTTCCTGTCCCTGGCCCTCGGTTGGGCCGAAGTGCTGAATGCCCGCGACATCTTCATTGGTGTCAACGCGCTGGATTACGCCGGTTACCCGGACTGCCGCCCGGAGTACATCGAGTCGTTCGAGCGCATGGCCAACCTGGCAACCAAAGCCGGTGTAGAAGGGCAGGGCTTTCGCATCCTGGCGCCGCTGCAGAACCGCAGCAAGGCCGATATCGTGAAGGCTGGCGTAGGACTTGGCGTCGATTACTCGCTGACTGTTTCCTGCTATCAGGCGGACAATGACGGCCGTGCTTGTGGGAAATGCGACAGCTGCCGACTGCGTGCAGAAGGCTTCCAGGCGGCCGGAATTATGGACCCAACGCGTTATTTCTGAATTATTTCAAATAAGGTGTTGAATAATCCTTAGAAATCAGTATTATACGCGCCACCACACAGCGGGTCGTTAGCTCAGTTGGTAGAGCAGTTGGCTTTTAACCAATTGGTCGTAGGTTCGAATCCCACACGACCCACCATTTTTGGCGGTTTAGAAAATCCGGAAGGCCCACGCAAGTGAGGATTTCCGGGTTTTTTTTTGCCCAATAAAAGCCGATCACTCTCAACGCTGAGGGTGATCGGCTTTTTCGTTAAACCTAGCCAAACCGCCCGGTTATATAGTCCTCGGTCTGCTTCATCTTTGGCTTGGTGAAGATCTCATCTGTATTGCCGTGCTCAATCAGCTCCCCCATAAACATGAACGCTGTGCTGTCTGACACCCGCGCGGCCTGCTGCATGTTGTGGGTCACGATGATCACCGTGTATTGCTCCTTCAGCTCGGTGATCAACTGCTCGATGCGCCCGGTGGAAATCGGGTCGAGCGCCGAGGTCGGTTCATCCAGCAGCAATACTTGCGGGCGCAGCGCAATGGTGCGGGCGATGCACAGCCGTTGCTGCTGCCCGCCTGACAGGCTCTGGGCGCTCTGCTTGAGTTTGTCTTTCACCTCATCCCACAGGGCGCCGCCGCGCAGGGCCTGCTCGACGCGGTCGTCCATTTCCCGGCGTGACAGCTTTTCATGGTGGCGCACGGCGTACGCGATGTTGTCGTAGATCGACATCGGGAAGGGCACCGGCTTCTGGAAGACCATCCCGACGTGGCTGCGCAGCCGGTTCATCGAGTAGCCGGGGGCGAGGATGTTCTCGCCATTCAGCAACACCTCACCGCGGGCCTCCTGCTTGGGGTACATCGAGTAGATGCGGTTGAACACGCGCAGCAAGGTCGACTTCCCACAGCCCGATGGGCCGATGATCGCGGTGATGCGTTTTTCCGGAATATCGATGTCGATGGATTTCAGTGAACGCTGGTTGTTATAGAAAAACTCCAACCCACGGACACGGATTTTGGTTTTCTCAGGATCAGGGCGGGTCGATTGCATCAGTGGGACCTATTGCGCAAAAGAATCAGGCGAGACAGCAAGCTCAGCACCAACACGAACATCGTCAGCACCAGCGCGCCTGCCCAGGCGAGGGAGTGCCAGTCGTCGAAGGGGCTCATGGCGTACTGGAAAATAACCACCGGCACGCTGGCAATCGGTTTGAGCAGGTTGCTGCTCCAGAACTGGTTGCCGAAGGCGGTGAATAGCAACGGTGCGGTTTCTCCGGTAATTCGGGCCAGCGCCAGCAAGATACCGGTCACCACGCCGGCCTTTGCCGCTCTTAATACAATCTGCAACGTCAGCTTCCATTGCGGCACGCCCAGGGCCAGGGCGGCCTCGCGCATGGTCGAGGGTTGCAGTTGGAGCATTTCGTCAGTCGTCCTCACCACCACCGGAATCACCAGCAGGGCCAATGCCAGGGCACCAGCGATGGCGGAGAAACCCACCTGGTGATTGGTCAGCAGGTTCAGTGGCAGGATCACGCCGGTGTAGATGAACAACCCCAGCACGATCGATGGCGCAGACAGCAGGATGTCGTTGATGAAACGAACGGTGGTGCCCCGGCGCGAATGCCGTGCGAACTCCGCCAGCCAGATGCCCGCCATCAGCCCGATGGGTGTGCCAATCAGCAGCGCAATCCCCGACATCAATGCGCTGCCATAAAACGCGTTGGCCAGGCCGCCGTCTGTTCCGGGAGGCGGCGTCATCTGGGTAAACAGGCGCAGGTTGAGCGCCTGAAAGCCGTTGATGATGGTGGTCAGCAGAATCCACGCCAGCCACAACAGGCCAAAGGCCGTCGCGCCACAACTCAGCAGCATGGCCACGCGGTTCTTGAAGGCACGCTTGCGGTACAGACGCTCGTTGCTGTTCATAAGCCCTCCTTGCGTGACAGGCGCATGAGCATCAACCGCGCCAGCGCCAGCACCACAAATGTCACGATGAACAGCAGGAAGCCCAGCGCAATCAGCGCCGAACGATGCAGGTCGGTATAAGCCTCGCTGAACTCGTTGGCGATGACCGACGCGATGGAGCTGCTGGGCATCAGCAACGAGGCGGAGAACTGTTGCGCGTTACCCAGCACGAAGGTGACGGCCATGGTTTCACCCAGGGCGCGCCCGAGGCCTAGAAACACTCCGCCGACCACTGCCGAGCGGGTGTAGGGCAGCACGATGTCCCACACCACTTCCCAGGTAGTACTACCCAATGCGTAGGCAGACTCTTTCAACTGAGTCGGCACGCTACGAAAAACTTCATGCATCACCGACGTAATGAACGGCGTAATCATGATCGCCAGCACGATGCCTGCGGTCAGCATCCCGATACCCAGCGGCGGCCCCTGGAACAGCGAGCCAATAAAGGGAAGTGCACCCAGGTAGTCATTGATCCAGGGTGAAAGGTACTCGGCCATAAATGGACCAAAAACAAACAGCCCCCACATGCCATAGATAATCGAGGGAATGCCCGCGAGCAATTCAACGGCGGAGGCGACTGGCATTCTCAGCCAGGGCGGCGCCACTTCAGTCAGGAAAATCGCGATGCCAAAACTCACCGGAACCGCAATCAGCAACGCCAGGAATGACGTGACCAAGGTGCCGTAAATCGGTACCAGGGCGCCAAAGTGGTTGTTGACCGCATCCCACTCGGTGCTGGTAATGAAACCGAAACCGAAACCGAAGGTCTTGAAGGCCAGCCCACCGCCCCACAATGTCGAGGCGGCAATGCTCGCCAGTAACAGCAAGACGAGCATGGCGGCGCCGAACATCGAGCGTTTGAACCACAGGTCGTTGCGCTGATCGCGAGCTGCGCGGCTGTCACCCGATACATCGCTCGCGTGAGTAGTCATGGCCAGGGGTTGGACAGTTTCGTTCATGTCAGATGTGCTCATCCCCTTGCTCAAGCATGAAGTGGTTTGGGCAAGGGGATTATGGGAGGGCGGATCAGTGGGCGAAGTCAGACTTCCAGTAACCTTCGATCCGGGTCACGAGGGAATCGGGCAATGCTACGTAGTCCAATGCCGCAGCCTGCTGCTGACCTTTTTCCAACGACCATTTGAAGAAGTTGAAAGCGGCCTGGCTTTGCTCGGCGTTCTTCGGCTGCTTGTACATGATGATCCAGGTGGTCGCCGTGATCGGCCACGCGTTCTCGCCCGGTGCGTTGGTCATGATCAGGTTGAAGTCCTGGGCGTTGGCCCAATCGGCGGTATCAGCCGCTGCCTGGAAGGCCTTGGCGTTGGGCTCGACAAATTTGCCGGATGCGTTCTTCAGTGACGCGTAAGTCATTTTGTTCTGCAGGGCGTAGGCGTATTCAACAAACCCGATGGAGTTCTTGATCTGCTTCACGTAGGCCGAAACACCTTCGTTACCCTTGCCGCCCACGCCGACTGGCCACGGCACGGTGGTGCCGAAACCGATTTTGGTTTTCCAGCTGTCACTGACTTTGGCGAGGTAGTTGGTGAAGTTGTACGAGGTGCCCGAGCCGTCCGAGCGGTGAACCACGGTGATGTTCGCGCCAGGCAGTTTCAAGCCAGGGTTGAGTGCGGCGATCGCCGGGTCGTTCCAGGCCTTGATGTCACCGAGGAAAATCTTCGCCAGGACGTCACCGTCGAGTTTCAGTTGGCCCGGCGCAACGCCTTCGACGTTCATAACCGGCACGATGCCGCCGATCACGCTTGGGAATTGGCCAAGGCCGCCGGCTTTCAGTTCATCCGCCGACAGCGGGGCGTCGGAAGCGCCGAAATCCACGGTTGCCGCCTTGATCTGTGCGATCCCGCCGCCGGAGCCGATGGACTGGTAGTTGATCCGGTCACTTGAGCTTTTGCTGTATTCCTGGGACCACTTGGACAGCACCGGGTAGACGAAACTGGAGCCTGCGCCCGTGACGTCAGTGGCGTGAGCAACACCACTCAGGCACAGGGCAGTGAACAACACTGACAGACTCTTTTTGGTCAGCAACATCACGACGACACCTCAAAGAAAAGGATTAAGTGGAGGGCTCCACCTGTCTAAGACGTGACGATTTAATTCCTGAAATATGTCTATTTAATGACGGTTTGGCTTTATGAAGAAACATTTAGAAATATGTGAGGGCTCCATTTGAAGCCGCTCACGGGTTTGCGTTTTACCTGCAGGGTTGGGTTGTCACTGGCACGCTTTGTTTGATCGCAGCTGCACCATCGAGCGCAACCACACTCACTTGGCACCGTGGAGTGGCAATGAAGTTCTCCTTTGTAAATTGCAGGCTGACTTCATAATCCTTGCCTGCTTGCGGTTCAAACATGATGGGTGGGGGAGAGCAACTGCCGTCCTGGGCGAGATATTTGACGTGCACGACACTTGGCTTGCCGGCAGGCAGCACGAATTCGCTGTAGCTGAGCCGATCTGTCTGCAGACGCTGCGTCGCTTGCGAGGGCGGTATGCCAATGACGTTGTTCTGGTAGTTCTCGGGTTGCATGCCGCGAAGGTCCACCTTGCGCCATAGAATGTAGCTTTCCTGGTGTTTATAAACCGTGGTGTCGATCAGCCCGCGGTTCACCGCTTTGGTGTCCAGTTGCGCGCAAGATTTACCAGGCTGGTAGGCGCCGATAAATTCCGGAGAGGAGAATATCCGCACCCTTGCAGAGGTCGCCGGGTCGTAGCGGGCGGCTTCCTGATCATTCGGAAGGGTGGTTTTGGTGTAGCTGCATGCCCCGAGCATCAGGCACGCGAGGGCGAGGGGAAGAGCTTGTTTCATCATGTCTGCGGAGGCCGGTGTTTATTCCAGCGAGAATAGTAGCGCTTTGCCCTAATCCCTAGAGCCCCAGTCTTTAAAAAAAGACTGGGGCTCTGACGTTTCTGACGCGGTCAGCTCTGCCCGCGCACTAGAATCGATTCGTCGATCTGTGCGATCGACGTCACCCCGGTCAACGTCATGGCCACGCGCATTTCCTTGGCGAAGATATCCAGCAGGTTCTCCACGCCGCGCTGCCCGTCAGCGGCCAGTGCGTAAGCCTGGGCGCGGCCCAGCAGTACGCCCTTGGCGCCCAGCGCGAGCATGCGCACCACGTCCAGCCCCGAGCGTACGCCGGAGTCCACCAGCACCGTCAGATCGCTGCCCACGGCTTGTGCGATGGCGGGCAGCGCCTTGGCCGTGGACAGCACGCCATCCAGTTGCCGGCCGCCATGGTTGGAGACGACGATGCCATCGGCGCCGAAACTCACGGCGTCCTTGGCATCCTGTGGGTCGAGGATGCCTTTGATGATCATCGGGCCTTTCCAGAAGTCGCGAATCCACTCCAGGTCCTTCCAACTGATGGACGGGTCGAAGTTGTTGGCCAGCCAGCCGATGTAGTCTTTTAACTGGGTGGGCTTGCCCAGGTATTTGGAGATGTTGCCCAGGTCGTGGGGGCGCCCCATCAGGCCGACATCGAAGGCCCAGGCCGGTTTGGTCATGGCTTGCAGTATTTGGCGTTGCGGCCCGTAGGCGCCGGACATCCCCGAATGGGCGTCGCGATAACGCGCGCCGGGGGTGGGCATGTCGACGGTGAACACGAGATTTTTCACCCCGGCGGCCTGGGCCCGTTCCAGGGCGTTTTTCATGAAACCGCGATCTTTCAGCACATACAGCTGAAACCAGATGGATTGCGGGCTCTGGGACGCTACTTCCTCAATCGGGCACACGGAGACCGTGGACAGGCAAAACGGCACGCCTTTGTTCGCTGCCGCCTTCGCCGCCTGCACTTCACCACGCCGGGCAAACATGCCGGTCAGGCCCACTGGGCTCAGGATCACCGGCATTGCCAGCGGCTGGTCGAACAGCGTGGTCTCAATGCTCAGGCTCTCGACGTTGCGCAGGATACGCTGGCGCAGGCTGATGTCGGCCAGGTCCGAGCTGTTGGCCCTGAGGGTGTGTTCGGCGTAGGCACCGCCGTCGATGTAGTCGAACAGGAAACGCGGCAGTTTGCGGCGGGCGGCTTCGCGGTAATCCGATGCAGACGAAATGATCATGAACAGTGATGCCCCGAGTGAAGAAAGCGGTGGGGTGAGGATAGACAAAGGCCTTTCATGGTAAAAACAACTTTTCCAACTTGAATCAAGTCGTAAATGGAATACTCATGAACCTTCGCACGTTGCTGGCCTTTGTCGAAGTGGTACGCCAGGGCAGCTTCTCACAGGCGGCCGAGGTGGTTTCGCTCACGCAGTCTACCGTCAGCAAGGCGGTGAAGACCCTGGAAGATGAATTGGGTACGCCGCTGTTCAGTCGCATCGGCCACAAGAGCGAACTGACGGCCGCCGGCGAAATTGCCTACCGTCGCGCCTTGGTGTTGCTGGCAGAGCGCAGTGACCTGGTGGCCGAGATCAATGATTTGCTGGGGCTCAAGCGCGGTGTATTGCGCATCGGCTTGCCGCCGGTGGGCAGTGGTGTGTTGTTTGCGGCGATGTTTGCCCTGTATCGACAGCGTTATCCAGAGATCGAGATCGAGCTGATCGAACACGGCAGCAAGAAGTTGGGCGAATGTCTGGAGGCCGGGGAGGTGGATCTGGCGGCGCTGCTGGTGCCGGTGGCGGGCGAATTTGAGTATCAGGACGTGCGCGTCGAGCCGCTGATGGTGGTCATGCCGATCGACCATCCATTGGCCGGGCGTAAAAGCGTCGACTTTTCCGACCTTGCCGACTCGCCATTTATTCTGTTCGAAGCCGGGTTTGCGCTTAACCGGATTATTCTCACAGCCTGCGAGCGCAGAGGTGTAGTACCGCGCATCACCGCCCGCAGTGCGCAGATCGACTTTATCGTCGACTTGGTGGCCGCAGGCCTCGGCGTGGCGTTTTTGCCGAGCATGCTGGCTTACAAACACCTGCACGCCGGCATCGCCCTGATTCAGCTGGATGAGCCCCAGACCGATTGGCACATCGCCCTGGCCTGGCGACGACAGGCGCATTTGCCACCGGCGGCGCGGGCCTGGCTGGACCTGGCCCTGGAGATGGGCAATGTTCCAGACGCGGCCCAGCCTGCGGTTTAGCCTTGTGCGATCAGGGGCAGGCGGTTCTTGACGACTTTCTGCAGCAGCAGTGCCAGCGCCTCGGTGGAATACGGCTTTTGCAACAAGACAAAACGGCTGGCCTCTTCCTGCGCAATACGCGCGTATTCGTCGTTGTAGCCGGTGGTGAGCACCACCGGCAGCCACGGGTACAGGGCTTCGATGGCGTCGAGCAATTCCAGGCCGCTCATGCCGGGCATGGAGATGTCGGAGAACACTACCTGGAAGCTTTCCGGGTTGGGTTCGAGCGCTTCCAGCGCGCTTTGGGCATCCGGCACCCACAGCACATGAAAGCCCATTTGTTCCAGGGTTTGCGAGGTATACAGGCCGACATCGGCGTTGTCCTCGACCATCAACACCCCCAGGTTTGAGACGATGGGTGAGGCGCTGATTGCTTGAGGAACCGGCAGTGCGCTTGGCTCGACCTTGGGCAGGTACAAGGTGAATTGGCTGCCTTCGCCGCACTCGCTTCGTACCAGGATCTCACCGCCCGATTGCTTGGCGAAACCGTACACCTGGGACAAGCCCAACCCGGTGCCCTGGCCGATGCCTTTGGTGGTGTAGAAGGGTTCGAAGATGGCGTCGAGTTTTTCCGGCGGGATACCCGAGCCGGTGTCGGCCAGTTCGATGGTCACGTAATCGGCGATGCGCACCGGATGGGCGCGTACCGAGGGCAGCCAGTTGGCCGTTGACACGGTGATCGTCAAATGACCATTACCGGCCATGGCGTCCCGGGCGTTGACCACCATATTCACCAGCGCGGTGTCGAACTGGCTTTCATCGGCATTGATAAAGCAGGCATCGTCCGGGACCTGGATGCTCACCTTGACCCGCGAGCCGGTCAGGCTGTCCATCATCTCGCCCACCCGCATTACACTTTCGCCGACGTTGAACACCTCTGGCCGCAAGGCCTGACGGCGGGCGAATGTCAGCAGTTGTGCGGTCAGGCGCGCAGCTCGGTCAACGGTGCTGGCGATGGCTTCCACGTATTTCACGCGGCGCGCTTCGCTCAGGGCGGGCGGCTTGAGCAAGTCGGCGCAGGACTTGATCACCGTCAGCAGGTTATTGAAGTCGTGTGCGACACCGCCGGTGAGTTGGCCGATGGCTTCCAGTTTCTGCGACTGGCGCAGGGCGTCTTCCGACAGGCGCAAGGCTTCCTTGGCTTCTTCCTCGGCCTGGATATCGCGGCCCACGGCGTGGATGTAGTCGCTGTCGGGCACGGCCGTCCAGGCGATCATGCGGTAGCTGCCGTCTTGGTGGCGGTAGCGATTCTTGAAGTTGGGGAAGTTTTTGCCATCCCCCAAACGGCTGACCGCTGAGGATGAGACGGCCAGGTCGTCGGGGTGAACCAGCGCCAGCAATTGGCTGCCTACCAGGTCGTGTTCGGCGTGGCCGAGCATGCGCGTCCAGGCCGGGTTTACGGCGGAGATCACACCGTCGAGTTGCGCCACCAGCATCAGGTCTGGCGACAGGCGCCAGATGCGGTCGCGGTCGCGGGTGCGTTCGATCACCCGTTGTTCCAGGGATTCGTTGAGCTTGCGCAGGGATTCTTCAGCTTCGCGCAGGGGCGTGATGTCTCGGGAGACGCAGAGGATTTTCTCCGGCAGGCCGTCACTGCCCATGATCGGGCTGACGTTCACGTGCCACCATTTCAGGTTGCCTGCCAACGTCTTGGCGGCGCCGATAAAGCTGGCGTTACTACCATCCCGGGCGGCCTGCACGGCGGCCTTGGCGTCGAGGTGGCCCTGGTCCTGCCAGAAGTCGGGCCACGGGCAGCCGCGAATTGCATTGAAGTCGCTGACCTCCATGATCTGCTTGCCGCCTTCGCTCATGAAGGTCAGGCGCGCGTCGAGGTCCAGCACCTTGATGCAGTCGTTGATGCTGGCAAGTACGCGCTGGGTGAAGGCTTCGTTGTGGTCGAGGCCTGCGGCGGACAAATCGCTCTCGCCAGGTTCAGGTGGGCTATTTGTCTGAGAACCCTTCCCGACAGTGCTATTCATTTGAGTGAGGCCGCGCGTATTAAATGGCCGTTATCATGTCATTTGGGCGCATATACCACCAGCGACTTGACGCGTATTCGACAGCGTTCTCGCGTTGCTGGATGAAGTACTGGCACATCGGCCGATACTCCCGCAGATAGCACTCGCTTGCAGGCTGACCTGTGGCGTCGGAAACAACCCGGCTACTGCCCGTCATCTACATTAAAACCCGTCAGTCATATTCGGGTTTCGGGGTCTGAATTAGTACCTTAAAAACCGCCAAAGTCGTTGAAATAAGTAGAATTGTCGGACAATTTATCGCATGAAAAACTCTTCATAATTTGCCCGCTCGAAGATTGGTAGCTTCCTCGTGCTGCCCAATAATTTGAGTTCTAATAATGAATAAAAAACTCTTCAAGAGCGCTTTGGCGCTGTCGATTTCGCTTGCCTCCACATCCCTGTTTGCCGGTGGTTTCGCCCTCAATGAACAAAGCATCAGTTCAATGGGTACCGGCTACGCCGGGCGTTCGTCCTCCGCCGAGGACGCCAGCACGGTTTACGGCAACCCGGCCGGCATGGCCCGCATCAAACAGAATGAAGTGAGCATCGGGGCGACCTACCTGGATGCCAAATCGAACATCAAAAACGCCAGCTCCTCGCAATTTGGTGCCAACAACCCGGGCACCGACAAGGGCGATATGGTGCCGGGCATTGCCGTGCCGATGGGCTACCTGGTGACGCCGATTGATGAACACTGGGCGTTTGGCCTGGGTATCTATGCGCCGTTCGGCCTCGAAACCGACTATGAGAACGCCTTCCAGGGCAACGGTTTTGGCAGCAAAAGCGTAATCAAGGTCGTCACCGTCCAGCCAACGGTCAGCTATGCCATCAACGACAAGGTTTCGGTGGGGTTCGGACCTACCTTCAACCGTATCTCGGGTGAACTGGATTCCAACGTGCCCCTCGGTGGCGGCGCTGGTGAGCAGGTCAAGATCAAGGGTAACGACACAGCCACCGGTTTTAACGCCGGTATCCTGGTGCAACCGCTGGAAAGCACGCGCTTCGGCGTGACCTACCACTCGCAAGTGGTCTACCACCTCACCGGCAAGACCAACGCTTCCGGCCTGGTGTCCGATGCGTTTGATGGCGGCCCGCAACGCTATGACGCCAGCCTCAATGTGACGACGCCATCCTCGGTGGACTTCTCGGTCACCCATCAACTGAATGACGACTGGACCTTATACCTGGGCAGCACTTACACCCGCTGGAGCCAGTTGAAGAAGATCACCGTCAACAACGAAGGCGTGTCGGCCCTGGCGGCCCAGTTCGGCGGCTTGAACTCGATCACCGAACAGCAGAACTGGCATGACACCTGGTCTCACGCGATTGGCGCGGCATATCGGGTCAACAAGCAACTGGTGTTGCGTACCGGGTTCTCGGTGGATCAGACGCCGACCAACAACACCGACCGTTCCGTGCGTATTCCGACGGGTGACCGCACCGTATTCAGCCTGGGTGCCGGCTGGACGCCAATCGAAAACGTGACATTTGACGTCGCCTATTCCTACCTCAAGGAAGAGCCGGTCAAGGTGCGCCAGAGCCAGCCAGCGCTGGGCCTGACCTACGACGCCAAGTATGAAAACAGCGCCAACGGTTTTGGTGGTTCGGTGACTTACCGCTTCTGATGCACTGAAAGAGGGCAAAGAGTCATTTTTTTGGCATGGCTCTTTGCTAGCAATTGTATCAACCGCGCTACCAAACCTTCCCTGTCTTGGTTAAATTAGGAGCAATCCAGCTCAAGACAGGGATCGTCATGACTACGCTTTCGCCGATCAGCTCCGCCATCGCCCTTATCAATCGACCTGCCGTTACGCCGCCAGCAACGCTGACGCCAGAAACGGACGTCACTGCCGTACGGCCATCCTCTGTGGTCAGCCTTGGCAATGTCACGGTAGATGTTAAAGACCAGACGTATTCGCGCAACGGCCAATTACCCGGCCGTGGGCCGATCAATGCCTGGGAAAGTGACAGCCAGGATGCGGTGACCAACGCGATCAACACGAATTTCTATGCACTGCCCAGAGGCACAGGGTTCAGCGGCTTGGGCGCCACCTTGATTGAGCAATTTGCGAAGGGCGGCACCGACATTTCCCAGTCTGCGCTCAGTACCACCTCGTCCAAGACCCAGAGCCCCGACGAGCTCAAGGTTCAACAGGCGCTGCTGCACAGCAAGGCAGACAACCTGGTCAGCCTCACCGTCAAGACAGCCAGCGGCAAGACCGTCACCTTTAGCCTGGCTAGCCAGTCCGGTGGGCTGGCCGCGCAGGCCAAGGTGGACGGCGGCACCCTCAGCGCCGCCGAACTCAAGGAAATCGGCAAGTTGGGCGAAGCCTTCCAGGGCGCCATCGACGGCCTGGCCGCCCAGCCGCCGAAACTCGACCTGAGCAAGCTCACGCAGTTTGATTCCAGCGTGTTGTCCTCGGTGGACCTCAGCGGCAAATTGAAAGTGAGCAATGTCGACAACCTTACCCTCGCATTCCATGCGGACAGCCAGAGCCGCACCACGCGCATGAGCAGCCCGGCGGGCGAAGTTAACCTGTCGGTTGACCTGAAAAACGCCGGCATCCTCGGCAACGCCAAGCAACAGGCCATCGCGCTGAAAAGCTACCTGGCCCAGTTCGACAAGGCCCAGTCGCGTGGCAAAGCCGATGCGGACCTGATGGCGATGTTCAAGGACGCGTTTACCGCCATGAACAGCAACTACCCGCAGGGCGCCAAAGCACCTGCGGCGCTGACTCGGAGCGCGGCGGATCAAGGCCTGTTGACCGGCCTGGCAGATTTCAAGGCGTCCATCACCCAGGCCGTGAAGTCCACCAACCCGGCGCGCCTGGGAGAAACCGACACGTTTGCCTATGACGTCTCCCAGAAGACGCGCGTCGGCGGCAATGACATCTTGAATCGCACGATCGATCAGACCCAGCAATCAAATCTCAAGGCCAGTTTTCATTTGGGGCTCAATGGTGGGCAGGCGCCGGACCTTGGCACCAAGCGCGAGTCGCAGAACTACCTCTATGTGCAGGTCGACGACAAGGCCAGCAGCTCGGCGAATATCACCTACAAGGACGGCTTCCTGACCAACGCCTCCGTGGACCAAAGCGCCACCCAGAACACCCGCACCCAGCGCTACGAAATGGGGGTATTGGTTAAAGACACCACGGCGCCGAACCAGGCCAGCAGCCATCGCGACTACCTGGTGTTGCTGGAGTACGCGGCGCGGGAAGGCAAGAAGGCCCAGGGCGCCGATGAAACCATCCTGAAGGATGCGCTGGCGAACATGCATCAGTGGGTGTTGCTGCAAGACGATCCTTCGGTTTTGCCACGCTAAACCGCTCGTTGTAAAAAAGGGAAACCCAGGCTTGGGTTTCCCTTTTTTATGCCTCGGTGAATCCCAGATTAGGCTTTTGAATCCATTCGATATTCTGTAGCCTTGCGCAGCTTCACCGTGCTTGATGAACACAATCACTTCGTCCGGCGGCGCCCGAAGGGCTCCAGAGCCGGTGGTACACTCGACTTTCGCGCAACTGCGCCTGCAGGTCTTGCGAACATGACGCAAATTTCCGAACGCCTTCTGGTCCAAGCCCACCTCGACGCCAAGCAGCCCAAGGTGCTGAGCGCCGAAGAAGAGGCGGGCTACCGTGCCGCCATCGCCGCCGAGCTGAAGGCTCAAGACGCGGTGTTGGTGGCGCACTTCTATTGCGACCCGGTGATTCAGGCCCTGGCCGAAGAGACCGGTGGTTGTGTGTCCGACTCCCTGGAAATGGCCCGCTTCGGCGCGGCGCACCCGGCCAAGACCGTATTGGTGGCTGGCGTGCGATTCATGGGGGAGACCGCGAAGATCCTCACGCCTGAAAAACGTATCCTGATGCCGACCCTGGAAGCTACGTGCTCCCTGGACCTTGGCTGCCCGGTGGATGAGTTTTCGGCGTTCTGTGATCAGCATCCCGAGCGCACGGTGGTGGTTTATGCCAACACGTCGGCGGCGGTGAAAGCCCGGGCTGACTGGGTGGTGACGTCCAGTTGTGCGCTGGAGATCGTCGAGAGTTTGATGGACAACGGTGAGACGATTATTTGGGGGCCGGACAAGCATCTTGGCACCTATATTCAGCGTCAGACGGGGGCCGACATGCTGTTGTGGGACGGTGCGTGCATCGTTCACGAGGAGTTCAAGTCCAAGCAGTTGGAGGACATGAAGGCGCTGTACCCGGACGCAGCGATTCTGGTGCACCCGGAGTCGCCGACGTCGGTGATTGAGTTGGCGGATGCGGTGGGGTCTACCAGTCAGTTGATTGCGGCGGCGCAGCGGTTGCCGAACAAGACGTTTATCGTGGCGACCGACCGGGGCATCTTCTACAAGATGCAGCAGTTGTGTCCGGATAAGGTTTTTGTCGAGGCGCCGACGGCCGGGAATGGGGCGGCGTGTCGCAGTTGTGCGCATTGCCCGTGGATGGCAATGAATACCCTGGAGCGCACGCTGCAGTGTTTGCGAGAGGGGAGTAATGAGATTTTTGTTGAGCCTTCGGTGATCCCGCAGGCTGTAAGGCCGCTTAAGCGGATGCTGGATTTTACTCAGGCTGCGCGATTGAGGTTGGCGGGGAACGCTTGATCTGGTTTGAGTACATATCCGTTGCTGCGGTAACGGCTTCCTAGGGTTCCGCTCTTACAGCGGGTCACTTTTGAAAAGCGCAAAAGTAACCAAAACGCTCTGCCCCGCCTGTCGGCGCCTCGCCTAGGCTCGGCGTTCCCTCTCTCCGGCATTGCTCCGCGGGCCGCCGCGACGGCCCGTCCCTGGCCCGTCGCGGCTAAACCGGCGTCCTGCCGGTTTACCCGCTCCTCAATACCTGCGTTCGGCCTCGGGCTGAATGGGGCAGTCAGATCAAGATCAAAAGCAAGAGCACAGCGGCCTACCGGCCGGCTTGAGTGTTAGAAGCAAGGTCAAGGGC
>NZ_NIXO01000026.1 GCF_002204795.1 Pseudomonas sp. K2I15 | reverse complement strand
GGAAAGCGCACGCTGCCTGATTCGGCAGCGGTATGTCGTAAAGGTCACACGGCGCAGAGCTGTGGGAGCTTGGCTGTCTTTGAGAACGATGCCTAGGTTATGGCCATCAAGACAGTTGCTCCCACATCTGGACTCGCGCTAGAACGGTACGGCCACGGTGACTTGGCTGTAGAGGTTGGTACCGTTGCCGCCCACTTGATTGCCGCCGTTACTCTCATCCTTGTTGGGCTTGTACAGGCCCAGCAGCGGCGTGACGATCAGGTGCTCGTTCACCGCCCATTCGGCATATAGGTCAACCTCGCGGCCGTCCAGGTTGAGCATGCCGCCCTTGCTCAGCGTCTTGTAGTCAAAGAACAGCGCGCCGACGGTCACGTTGTCCAGTGGCTTTACCTTCAACGCCACGTGCTGCACCTCGGTATTGGTATTGAAGGGCCCCGAGTAATTACCAGCCACTTCGCCCTGCACCCAGGTGCCGTAGCCACGGCTGAAGCCTGCGAACATTGCATCCCAGTTTTTCGAATAGCGGCTGTAGCGGTAGGTCAGGTCTGGTGACCACGGCAGCGCGGCGAAGGTATAGCCGCCCTCGGTGTACCAGGCTTTTTCCGGGCCCGCGTCCTTGTCCTGCCAGGCGTATTCAAAGGAAAAGTGCGCGTTCTCGATCCCGGCATTGCCGGCGCCCCGCAGGCTGTAGATGTTCATCCCGGCGCGCTGTCTTTGCAGGTCGTTGGCATAACGATCGTCGACGCTGATGCCATGGATATAGGTCAGCCCCACGGTGCCCGGTGCGGTGGTGTAGTCCAGGGTGCCGGCGGCCATTTCGGTGTTGGCCTGGGCGCGGTTGTCGGACTTGATCCACATCACGCTGCCATGCACGCCGTCCTTGCCCCCCAGGCGTAACACGGCGGTTTGATCAAAGGCATGGCGCGCGGCAATGTAGTAGGCGCCGCCCCGGTTGAACTGGCCGTCACCAACGCCCTTGCCCAGGTTCGGGCCGTCGTCATTGATGATGAAACCGTCGCCGAGCAGGATGATCTGGCGGCCGAACGACAGGTCGACGCCATCCTTGCCCAGCCCCGGAAACAGCTCGCCCGAGCGCCAGCCGGCGAAGGCTTCGTCGAACTTGGTGGTGCGCTCGCTGCCGGTGGTCACGCCGGACGCGTCGCCGTCGCCCCAGGTGCCGGAGCTGACCAGGTTGGCGGTGCCATACACGCTGCCCAGGGCGCCGAAGCGCTGGTCGATGCTCAAGCCATACTTGATAAAGCCTTCGCGCCAGGTAGAACCACCGGTGGTGCCGTCGTAGTTCTTGCGGCTGTTGAACATCCCGTACACCGCCAGGAAGTTGCCGGTGACCTTGGTGTCGTCATCGGCATACAGCTCGAGCGCCTGGGCCGATGACTCGACGATCATCAGCGCAATACCCAGGCTCACGGCCTTGTACAGCCGACGGGTTTTTTGTGTGTGCTCCATTGTTATAGTCCCCAGCAGGTTGAGTTGAGGGCGCATTAGGGCGAGCGGGGTCGGGCAAGTCTTTCCTCTGCGTGCCAGGCAATTGACCCTGGCCGCCAGCGGCGGGGCGGTGGCAGGCAGCAACAAAACCGGCGGCAGCCAGGAGCAAGACGATCAGCCAGGGCGGGGCGCAGAGTGCCAATACTTCTAAAAATCCGCTTCTTGAGGATCCGCACCATGTCGATCAACGACCGGCTCACCGAACACTTGAAACGCGGCACGGTGGGCTTTCCCACCGCGCTTGCGAGCACCATTGGCCTGATCATGGCCAGCCCGGTGATCCTCACCGCGACCATGGGGTTTGGCATCGGCGGCAGCGCCTTCGCGGTGGCGATGTTGATTGCGGTGGTGATGATGCTGGCCCAGGCGACCACCTTCGCCGAAGCCGCCTCGATCCTGCCCACCACCGGCTCGGTCTACGACTACATCAACTGTGGCATGGGCCGGTTCTTTGCGATCACCGGCACCTTGTCGGCCTACCTGATCGTGCATGTGTTTGCCGGTACAGCTGAAACCATCCTCTCTGGGGTGATGGCGCTGGTGAACTTCGAACACCTCAACACCCTGGCGGAATCCGCTGGCGGTTCGTGGTTGCTGGGGGTGGGCTTCGTGATTGTGTTCGGGGTGCTGAATGCGTTTGGCGTCAGCGCGTTCGGCCGCGCCGAAATCATCCTCACCTTCGGCATGTGGACCACCTTGATGGTGTTCGGCGTGCTGGGCCTGATCGCGGCCCCGGCGGTGCAGCTGGACGGCTGGTTCGGGGAATCCCTGGTGGGCACCGACCTGATCACCATCCTGTCGTTGGTGGGCATGGCGATGTTCATGTTCGTCGGCTGCGAATTCGTTACGCCGCTGGCGCCGGACCTGCGCAACTCGGCCAAGGTCATGCCCAGGGCGATGGTGCTGGGGCTGCTGGGCGTGGCCACGTGCATGTTCATCTACGGCGCGGCCATGAAGCGCCAGGTGGAAAACGTATTGATCGACGCCGCTGGCGGCGTGCACCTGCTGGACACGCCGATGGCCATCCCGAAATTCGCCGAGCAGGTCATGGGCAGCATCGGCCCGATGTGGCTAGGCATCGGCTTCCTGTTTGCCGGCGCTGCGACCATCAACACCCTGATGGCCGGTGTGCCACGGATTCTGTACGGCATGGCGGTCGACGGTGCGTTGCCCAAGGTCTTCACCTACCTGCACCCGCGCTTCAAGACGCCGCTGCTGTGTATCCTGATGGCGATGCTGATCCCGTGCCTGCACGCGCTGTACCTGGGGGGCAATACCGACAACATCATGCACCTGGTGCTGGCGGCGGTGTGTGCGTGGAGTTTTGCTTACCTGCTGGTGACGTTGTCGGTGGTGATGTTGCGGATTCGCCGTCCTGATCTGCCTCGTGCCTACCGTTCGCCGTTCTTTCCGCTGCCGCAGATTTTGTCGAGCATCGGCATCCTGCTGGGCATGTGGTTTATCACCCCGCCGGGCATGAACCCCGCAGACATCTACATCCCCTTTGGCGTGATGCTCGGTTGCACGGCGGCGTACGCGCTGTTCTGGACCCTGGTGGTGCAGAAGGTCAATCCATTCAAGCCAGCCTCGGTGGAAGAGGTGTTGGCAAAGGAGTTCGCCCATGAGCCGGGTCAGCCACACAACGGGTATGTCAGCCATGCTGCAAAAACTGTCTGAACTGTTCAGCGCCCGGCGTGCGCCTGCCGGGTATCGGCCCGGCGTCACACTGGAACATCTGCGACGCAACCTCGGCCTGGCGGGCTATGAGGTGTGCGGACCGACGACGGCCCGGGTTGCCCTGGACGATCTCGGGTTGCAATTGGAGATCGTGGAGCGCACCGAATCCCAGCTGTTGATGCACCTGGTGATGACCGAATTCGTACTGCGCATCCCTGCCTCGCAGCAGGGCACGGCGAGCTTCGAACTGCACCACACCGGGGCCGTTCGACGCACCGGAATTCGCTGTCGGCAGCGCTCAGGAGACAAGGCGGTGTTGAGCGTTCTGCAAACCGAATTGCAGGCGGGCAGTGCGTTGCATCGCGCCTTGATGCCGCTGGATTTCAAGCGCCTGCGCATCGACCTGCAGGATCGGCAGTGGTGCGTGCGGCTTGAGCATATGGGCGGCAGCGAGGTGGTCAACCGCATGCCGGCGTTCCGGCGCTACATCGCCTTGAGCAGCGATCAGCGCGCCTGGCTGCTGAACGCGTTAAGCGGTTTCCAGCGCGCATTACAGGCCCACTGACCACAGGATTTGGCATCAATAGTGCAACCACTTTGGCAGACACGTACTTGTTGCGCGCATATAGATAACATGTTAACTATTGCCCGACAAAAACAAAAAGCTAAGGTGGAAACAACCATGAGCATGCAACAGATTGGGCAAGACGGGCTGGACCGCTGGACCCGCGATCTGCGCGCGGTTTGCGGTCACTTCGACACAGAACTGGCCTTCAACCGCTCGCTGTTCATCGGCAGCATCTCCACCTTTTCCCGCGGAGGTTTGCCGTTGGCCAACCTGCGCACCAACGCCGGCCTGATCAGCCGCCCTAAAGCGCGCGCCAATCACGATGACGACCAACACTGCTTCCTCGTCAGCCAGCGCAGCGGCTACTGCCAGATCACCCAAAACGGCCAGAGCGTACAACTCGCCCCCGGTGAATTGTTATTGATGGACTCGGTGGGCTCCATCGACATCACCCCGTTCGGGCTGATCGAACACGCCTCCCTTTCCTTGTCCCGCTACGAAGTGTGCAAACAGTTCGGCAACCAGCCCAAGACCTTCGGCAAAATCTCCTCAAGCAAAGCCTGCGGGCGCATGTTGCATGTGCTGATGGATCAATTGTGCAAAGACGCATTGAACGGCGAAGGCGCGGTAGGTGAGGGGCAGGCGTTGCAGGCGGCGTTTGTGTCGCTGCTGGGCTCGGCGTTTGAGCAGGAAGACGATGAGCGCGATGACTGTGGCGGGTTGCAGGGCGGTAATTTGCGCAGCTATGTGCAGAAGGTGATCGATGAGTCGTTGACCCAGCCCGGGTTAAGCCCGGTGGGGTTGGCGAGTCGGTTGAATATCTCGGTAAGGCATTTGTACCGGTTGTTTGAGGAACAGGATGACAGCGTGTGCCGGTATATCCAGCGGGCGCGGTTGAAGCGCAGTGCGGATGATTTGACTAACCCGTTTTTGCGCAGTGAATCGATTACGTCGATTGCGTATAAGTGGGGGTTTACGGATTCGGCGCACTTTAGTCGGTCGTTTAAGAAGCAGTTTGAAGTGTCGCCGAAGGATTTTCGGGCTGGGCGGTTGCAGCAGGTGGGGTGAGTAGCCCTATTTGCGGTAGTTTATGGCAGGTATTTCGTCGGCTCCCATAGATTAACTGTAGGAGCAATCGGTAGTGCAATGAGGGAGACACTCAAAGTTTCAGGTCTACCAAGTAGACTGATCTTCCATGCTGGCTTTTTGAAGTTCCTGTTTCCACTCATCACTCGCTAATTTATAGATTTCTTCAAAAAAAACTCTCGGATCATCTATCTCTGTCTCATCCCACGCCATTATTTTATGTTTTTCGTGATTGCTTTCAAATTCTTTTGAAAAATCAGAGCTAGGGTTTTCTAACGCTTCTTTCAATATAGAAATTAAGACAAACCGGTGTCTGTAGGTTAGATAGGTTAGGTCGTTTAAGATAAATGACCTGATGATTTTCTCTCGGTCTCCAGGATTATTAGGGTTGTATTGCCAAAGGGCTTCGCCTTTAGTTTCTTCTTGATCATATATCGAGAGCGCTCCCAATATATGAGAGAGTTTTGGTTCGTAGGGTGCGTCTATAAATGGGATTTTTAACATTGTTATCTCACAGGGAATGCGGTAAAGGGGCGGCTCACGTTGTTTTTGTCAAACCGGACTTCGGCTTTGTTCATGTTTTCCGAGTATTTTGGATTTTGTTTGTCTTTACTATTCGGCCTGTATCCATGTCCTGCTTCTGGTAGCTCCATAACGACTACTGGGTTGCCTTCATTGTCAAAACCTGTAGGTGAAGGGTTTTTACCCTGCATCTTATACAAAGCTTTATTTATTACATGAAGCTGCATTTTCCAACTTTTAAATTGGGAGCTTGAACTTATTTTCCCTTTTTTGCCATTGGCTGGGTTAGTTCCATCTATCGCACGTTGCTTCATAGCCCAGTCGGGTATTTCTGGTCCATGCTTGACTACAGTATGCATGTCGTATTTCTTTTCAAATTCTAATACCCGCCTTTTTGCGTTCGCCTCCGTTAGCTCGCCAATTTTTGCCCGGCGCTCGGCTTGCGTTTGTTTGGGTAGCGGCGGCTCGCTGTCATCAACTTTCGCAGTCGGTTTTTCTACGCCTGCACTTGGTTTACACCCATCCCCTCCCGGACAGGTACTTAAACCCAACGGATCCACCCACCCCGTCGGGTTGGGCACGTATTGGTATCCGTTCAGCCCGCCCGCCAGCTTCACCGGATCGGGCGTCAGGTAGCGACCAACGTCCGGATTGTAGTAGCGATGGCGGTTGTAGTGCAGTCCGCTTTCCGGGTCGAAGTATTGGCCCTGGAAGCGCAGCGGGTTGGTGACGGTATTGACGTCCAGCTTCGCGATTTGGCCGTAGGCGCGGTAGTGCGCGGACCAGACGATTTCGCCATCGGGTGCGGTGAGTTCCTGCGGGGTGCCAAGGTGGTCGAGTTGGTAGTGGAAGGGTTTTGCGTCTTCCGGGCCGTAGCCTTTCAGCAGTGCTAACGGGCGGAAGCTGTTGGGTTCATAGATATAGCTTTGGTGATGATCAGCGCTGTGCTCGGCGATCAGCGTGTCGCCTTGCCAGAAAAACTCTGTGGTCTGGCCGTCGAGGGTTTTCGCTATGCGCCGACCGAATGGGTCGTAGCGGTAGCTGGCCTGTGTACCGTCCGGTTGGATGACACTGATCAGTCGATGCTGGCAGTCGTAGCGGTACTCGGTGACCAACTGCTGGGCCCGGCCCCGACGCTCGCGTAGGAGGTTGCCGAAGGTGTCGTAGTCGTAATGACGGTCGCCTTGCATCAGCAGGCGGCTGCCTTTGATCACACTCGGGCCTACGCGGTCCTGCATCAGCAGGTTGCCGGCGGGGTCGTGGAAGAAGCGCTCCTGCAGGTCGTGCGAGTGGTCGGCGCGGGTCAGGCGGTCGAGCGGGTCGTAGTGGTAGTCGTGTTGGCCTTTGCGGGTGTCGAGGATGCGGGTGAGGTTGCCGCGTTTGTCGTAGTCGTATTGGCGGCGCTGGTGACGTTGTTCTTGTTGGGTGATGGCGTGGGCGTGCAGGCGGCCCTGGTCGTCGTAGTGGTAGTGGCTGAGAAGTTGGCCTTGCTGGCGCTGGTGTTCGCGGCCGGATTTGAACAGGTGCGAGGTGAGCGGGTTGCCATTCAGTTCGACGGTGGCGAGGTCGCCGCCTTTTTCGTGGTGGAAAGCCAGGCGGTTGTTGTCGGGCAGGCGCAGGTAGTTGAGTTGCCCGCATTCGTCGTAGCGGTAGCGCAGGGTGCCCCAGCCTTGGTGCTCGGCGGTAAGGCGGTTTTGCAGGTCGTATTCGTAGTGGAGCGGCCAATTCCCGTCGTCGACGCTGAGGAGATTGCCGAGGCGGTCGTAGGTGTAATCAACCTTGCTGCGGTCGGGCAGGGTTTTTCTTACAAGCCGGCCTGCTGGGTCTCGTTCATATCGGGTAACCAGCTGACTGCCATCGTCGCCGTATTCGGTCTTTTCCAGCAGATGCCCGGCGAGGTCATAAACGTAGGCAGTGCGGCGACCATCAAAGCCGGTTTCCTGTTGGATCAGGCCGTTGGCGTGGTAGTCGAGTCGATAGGTTTCGCCGACTTCGTTTTCAATTTCGGTGAGTAACAGCCGGACATTGTCGTAGCGGTATTTGAGCTGCGTGCCGTCGGGGTTAATGCGCCGGCTGATCAGGTGCAGGCCGTCGGCGTACTCGTAGCGAGTAACCCGGCTCAGCTCGTCACGCTCGGCAGTGATTTTTCCGTACGGGTTGTAGCTGAATTCGCGAGTGGCGCCCCCCGGCTGAATCACTTTCAGCAAACGACCTACGGCGTCCCACTGATACTGGGTCAGCGCACCATGCTCATCCTCGCAAGCAACCTGCCGCCCCAGCTCGTCATAGCGATAACGCCGCACACCACCGTTGGCCAGCTTCTCTTCGGTGAGCTGGCCGCGCTCATTCCAGATCAGCCGCTGACTGCTGTTGTCCGGGTGCCAGACGCCGCTGAGCTTTCCGTGTTTGGTGTAGGTGTATTCGGTGTAGCTACCATCCGGATCAGTCTTGCGGGTGACATCGCCCTGATCGTTACGCTGGTATTTCCACACCGCGTCACCACGGCGTACAACCCGCACGAACCCGTTGTCATGCTCGTAGGACGTGGGTGCATCGTCACCGGGAAACAGTGCAATCAGTCGCCCGGCTTCGTCGTACTGATACGCCGTCACCGCCCCAAGCGGATCCTGCTCGACCGTTAGCCGGCCTTTTTCATCGTAGGATTTGAAGTGCTCCGCGCCGTCCGGATCAATCCGTTGTACCAGCCGTGCGCGCTGGTCGTGCACATACACTTCCTGGCTGCCGTCGGCGTTGTGGACGGTGACGGTGCCCTTGTCGTCCCAGGTATATCGCGTGTCCATCTGCGAAAAGCTGGCCCAGTGCCGGATGCAGCGCGCAGCCTTGCCGGACCGTTCCCACTCCCAGAAGAAACTCGCCCCACCGGCCAGTTCCCGTTCCAGAATCACCTGCTGATCGTCGTACCGATAACGCTCGCTTTCGCCTACAGCGTTGGTCGCCTCAATCAACCGCCAAGCGTCGTCGTACTTGTAGGAAACAACGTTCTGCTCGGTAACCCAGGCGAGCTCCCGCTGCACCTGATAGTCGACCGCAACGATATGTCCGCGCTCATAACGCAGCAGCAACCCCTGGCCGGCGCCGTTATCGATCCGCTGAATCCGTCCGGAATAGTCGCGGGTAATACGCAGCCGATTGTCGTACGCATCGCTGATCGACGTCAGCACACCGTCGCGGAAGTGGTAGAAAAGGGACGTTTGAGCCAGTACCAGCTCATCGGGCAAAGCGCCCAGATAAATCGCAGCTTCCGCCAGGCTGTTGATGATTGCGGGCCGTGCAGCAGAGGGCAGGGGAAAGGTGGTGCTGCGGTTCTCGTGATCGGTCCACACTACCGAGTCACCGTTAACAATCAACCGCTGAGCCAGCGAATGACTCCAGCCAAACCCCAGCCCGCAATCCACTTCCACCGCACTGGAGCGGTACAGCCGCGTCCAGGCAAACGTGAGCACACCCTCCAACGAGCCGTCTGTGAGGGTCAGCAGCTCCTCACCGGTAACCATCGATACCGGGCAACCGTCTTTACAGGTGTCTACCGCGCAGACCGACGCATCCCCATTGGGGTTTTTCGAAGAAGCAGGCGCATCATCCACATGCTCCTGCTTCACCAGCGCCGTGCGCGCCGTCTTCGGCTCCCGCACCAGAGCCGCCGGGTTCGAAACTTCCTCCACGCCAACCTTCAACGGCACCGCCGCTGCCTTGACCGGCACCGCATGGCTCTGAAGCGATAACGGCTTAAGCACCTCGGAATGCCCGTCAATCCGGGCCGTACCGCCCAACTTGGCAATCTGCTCCAACCACTCCCGTGCCCGCTCGGACTTGACCTTGCCCAGCACCTGCGCACCCAGCCGCACCGCCACACCCATACCGCCGGTAGCCCACAGCAACAGCAGATTGAGCAGAACCTCGGTGGTGATTTCCCCCAGCAACTCAAACAGGTAATGGGGCGGCAGCATGCGCATCCAACTGACCATCGCGGACAGGTAGATGAACAGCAGCGGCTCGTCGCTGAGAATCAACAATCCTTTGGCAATCGCCTCCTTACTGAGCTTCAGCAGCGCTCCAAGCTCGGCCTGGGAGAGGTAATGCAGGAGCTTTTCGCTGTTGGGCTTGATGTCTGCCAACCACTGGTACAGCTGCGCAATACCGTCCCAGAGGCCGTAAAGCACGTTGCCAAACCCTTGCGCGTAGGCCATTTGCAGCGAAGTGTACCGATCGACATAACCGGCCTTGGAATAGCTCTCCCATATCGGCTTGAACGTGCTCGTCCACTCGCCACGCAAGCGGCCTTCCAGCGAGCTGATCTCGGACTGATAGGAGGCATACAGCGCCTTGATGTGGTCCCTGGACACGTTGGGATAAAAGCTGATCCGGTACTGCCGGTCGACGGTGCACTCGGTGACTTCGAGCATGCCGCTGGGGCCGATGGTCTTATGGATGGGATCGCCGAGCGGGCCACCGTCTTGCGCGATTTCCTGCAGCATCACCGGTGTATTGCCTATGGGCACGAACCGTGTGCTCTGGAACATATGCACCAGGGTCATCGACGCATTGGCCTTGCAGGTCGCGACGGTGCTGCTGGGATACAGAGAGCGGGTGATGGGCGCGACCAGCGAAACCTCATCGCCGACCTTGAACACCTGCTCGACATCCAGTGCCGAGAAGCTCCAGAAGCTCTCGGCCCATGCGTCGTAGGTGTTCAGGCAATGTGTGAAGTCGTTGAGAACCGCATTGACGTCGCGCGTCTTGGGGTCCATCGCCGCCACGACCAGAAAGCCTATGGCGGGATTCAAGAGGCAGCCCCATCGGGCAGGGCATTAATCGTAAAAAACATCGGCGTTCCCTCGCGCTGTGTGATCAGGCGAGGGACTTTGCAGAGGTTCTCAGGGCAGGGGAGTAGAGGTTATCCGGCAGTTCGGTAGGACGTTTCGTTAAACCTCCGGCAAGGTCGAACCGCCGTCCACCACCAGCGTCTGCCCGGTGATGTAACCCGCCAGGTCCGACGCCAGAAACAGCATCGCCCCGGCAATATCCGCCGGTGCACCCAGCCGTCCCAGCGGCACCCGGCTGGCGATCTGTGCATTTACCTGGTCATCTCCCAGATTGCCCATGGCCGGGGTTGCGATCATGCCGGGTTCCACACCGTTGACCCGAACGTTCAAACCGGCCAGTTCCAGTGCTGCATTACGAATGAACCCGTTGACCCCGGCCTTCGACGCTGCGTAGTGACTCAGGCCCGCAAATGCGACCCTGGGCCCTGTGACGGAAGACGTGACCAGCACACAGCCCCGACCCTGGCGGCGAAACATCGGCAGCGCCGCCTGGGTGAGCCAGAACAACGCCGAGAGATTGACCGCCAAGGTACGGTCGAGAATCTCTGGGGTGATTTCGGCAAACGCCGTCAGCGGAAAATACCCGGCGTTATGCACCACAATATCCAGCCGGCCCCAACGTTGTTCCAGCCCCTCAACCAGCCCGAATACCGCAGCCGCCTGCGCCAGATCCACAGCTACCGCCTCCACCTGGCAGCCGCGGCCGCACAGCTCCTGCACGAGTGCCTGCGCCAGTTGCAGATCGGCGATCATCACCCGCGCACCGCGCAGGGCAAAAGCTTCAACGATGGCCCGGCCAATGCCTTGTGCACCGCCCGTTACCAATACGCTACGGTCAGTGAAATCCAGGTCTTCATTCATGACCCAACTCCATACGCGCATACGCCAACGTCGGCACATCGACGATGCTCGAACCACCATCCGCCACCAGCGTCGCGCCCGTGATGATCGACGCTTCACTCGAAGCCAGAAAACGGCACACCCTGGCGATTTCCTCAGCGCTGGCGGGTCGGCGCAACGGCACGTCGGCACACACCCGGTCATAGGCGTGCTGCAGCGTCTCGCCATAAAAGTCCATCAGCGGCTGCATCTCTTCATCAGCCATCGGCGTGCGCACCCAGCCGGGGCACACGGTGTTCACCCGCACACCACGCGGGCCGTAATCCCGGGCCAGTGAGCGATTGAGCCCGAGCAAGGCATGCTTGGCCGTGGTGTAGCCGCATACTTCAGGCCCGGCGGCCAGTGAGGCAATCGAGCCCATCAGTACGATATTCCCGGCACTTTCCAGCAGCAGCGGCAAACACGCCCGCGCACTGTAGAACGCGCTGTCGAGGTTGCTGCGCAGCGCCGCTTCCCAGGTCTGCGGGCTGGTATCGGTGGCGCTGCCAACTCCATGGCCGCCCGCGCAGGCCAGCAGCACATCAATCCGGCCATAGCGCTGGCGAATCTGCTCCACAAAGCCTGCCCATGTGTCAGGGCAGGCCGCATCACCCACCAGCACCAAACCACCGGTTTCCCGTGCAACCTGCTCCAACGGTTCGCGACGACGGCCGATCAGCACCAACTGTGCACCCTCGGCGGCGTGCAGCCGGGCGCAGGCGGCACCGATACCCGTGCCGGCGCCGGTAATCACAATAGTGCGTGGCTCAGTCATCGGGGTGCTCCGTGCGGTTGAGCACCTGGCAGTAGGAACTGATGGGAAAGTTCGACAGCTCATCGAAAGCCGCCCCGGCATAGCCGAAGATCTTGCCGTCGCTGCGATGTTGTTGCAGATCGATCAGCACCAGGCCGAGGGTGGGGATGATTTTTTCGCGCCAGACAAACAGGTACAGCTGATCGGCGATCTTGTAGTAGTGGCAGCGGTCGGTGTCGCACAGGCCTTGCTCGACGCCCTTGAGGCATTGCCAGGCGTAGAACTGGTCGTTGAGGTAGATGTGCTCGTAGACCTCGCTTGGGCTGTAGCGGTACTGGTTGCGCAGGCCGGTCAGTTCGGTGGTGGGGGCGTGTGGGCATTGGCCTGCCTGCCAGGGGCGGTCGAGGCTGCCGTGCAGGAATTCCACTTCCACCGAGGTCAAGGGCTTGCCGGCCAGGGCGCGGCTGTAGAGGCCTTCGCGGGTTTGCTCCTGGGTGGGCATGCGCCCGAGTACGGCGGTGAACGAGGCGCTGGTGGTGTCGAGCACCAGGCTTACCGACCAGGCTTGGGTGCCTTCGTGCTTGATGAAGTCCACCAGGTACAGGCCGGGGCGCACCGAGGTCGCACGGTAGGTTGCGCTGCCACTGGAGTGACCGTCGGCGGCGACCCAGGCCAGGCTGTCGCGCTCGAAACGGTGCTCGATCTGCCAGCCATTGGCAAAGTACAGGGTGAAGGTCTTGCCGCTTAAATCAGCGAGATTCGGCAGGATGAAAGCCTCTGCAGCGAAGCCGTCAGCCAGGGCGCCTACGGTGATCCAGTCAGAAGGTGTGGTCATTGCGATGCTCCGGTTGGGTGGATGAACACCACGGATCATCGCGCCCGGGAGCGGGCTCGGGTATCAACCGGATGGTTGAGGCGGGCTACAGAAACAGCGTGCCCACCAGCTCTGTGCGGCTACTGACGCCGGTCTTGCGAAACAGGTTGATCAGGTGGGTCTTGATGGTTGGCAGGCCGACGTCCAGCTCCTGGGCCAGCTGTTTGTTGCTGGCGCCCTGGCGCAACAACAGGGCGATCTGGCGCTCCTTGGGCGTCAGGCCGGCCAGCGCATCTTCAGCGGGCTGCATGTTGGCGACGGCCAGTTGCAGCAAGGTTTGCAGGGCATTCAGTTGGGCCAGTTGCTCGCCGGTGAAGGCGCCTTGATCAGCCGTGCGCAACAGCGAAATCGCCGCCTGTGGTTGGCCGGCGCGCTGGGCGAGGATTTCCACCACATCGACCACGCCATAGCGCCGCAAAAAATCCCCATAACGCCGGGTATCCCGCGTTGGCTGGCGGGCCATCGCAAAGCCCAGCGGCACCACTGCCAACCCGCTGGACAGGCAGTTGCGGGGTTGAAGAGGATCGAATTGGCGGTAGTTGTCCAGGTAGTCGCGGTGCATTTCGCCGCTCATGCCGTGCAGCTGGAAATCCCGCGCCTGCAGGTGCCGGTCGACACAATAGAACGCGGCCTGGCTGACCGGAATCAGCCGGGTGAAAGCCTGCAGGCACTGGCCGGCGACTTCGTGGGCGGGGAGGGCGTGCATGGTCAGTCACCTGCGCCAAAGGGCTGCCGACGGGTGCCGGCAGCCGGGTCCATCACACCACGGCGAAGTAGTGTTTGACGAAACTTTCGCTGACCACTTCCCACAGCACCGGCGTGCCTTTGGTCACGAACCAGCTGTCGCCGGCCTTGTAGCGGGTGCTCTGGCCGGTGGACTCATCGGTGAGCACCACTTCGCCGGTGACCACGGTGGCCTGTTCGGCGAATGGGTAGACCATGCGGAACTTGCCCTGGGTGGTGCCGAAATAAGCGCTGCTGACCGGGTCGGTGGGTGCGCCGAAGGTCATTTTGCCGAAGGCCCGGACTTCGCCTTCGAGGATGGTCGAACCGAGGTCGGCGACGGTGCCCCAGGCGTCGAGTTCCGACAGCTGGATGTCTTTCTTGAGGGTGATGAGGGTCATGGCAGTTGCTCCTGATGGGAAAAAATAGCGATCAACTGTAGGCGCGAGCTTGCTCGCGAAGGTCGTCAACGATGACGTTGGCGTCCTGAATGAACGCGGCGTCCTTGAGTTTTTCGCGAGCAAGCTCGCTCCTACAGGTGTCAGGTGTCAGGTATTGGGCTTTAGCGGCGGCCGTTCCAGTAACCGGAGAGCTGGTGCCAGGACTTGCCGGCAGTGAGCAGCAGCGGGCGGATCGCGTCCTTGCCGATGATGGTCGGGCGATGGATCGAGCTGACCAGGTCATACCGCGCCGAGCCTTCGCTCATGCCCTCGGCCAGCACCTTGCAGATGATGTGGCTCGGGGTGACACCGAAGCCCGAATAGCCCTGTACATAGAACGCGTTGCTGCGACCGGGCAGGGTGCCGATCTGCGGGAACAGGTTCGGGGTGCAGGCCATCGGACCGCCCCAGGCCAGGTCGATCTTCACGTCCTTGAGGTACGGGAAGATTTTCAGCATCAGGTTGCGGTTCCAGGCTTTTAAATCGCCGGGAATGTGCTCGACCAACGGCGTGGCGGCGCCGAACAGCAGGCGGTTTTCGTTGGTGACGCGGTAGTAGTCGATCACCGGGCGAATGTCGCTGTAGGCCCCGCGAATCGGGCTGATGCGGTTGATCAGCTCCTCGGACAACGGCTCGGTCATCATCTGGAACGCGTAGGTGTTGATGGTCGAACGGTGCAGTTCCGGCTCCAGCTTGTTGAGAAAACTGTCGCAGGCCCACAGCAGCTTGCTGGCCTTGACCGAGCCACGCCCGGTGCGCACGGTGATGCGTTCGCCGTAGCTGACTTCCAGCGCCGGGCTGTTCTCGAAAATTTGCACGCCATGGCCGGCCAGGGCCTTGGCTTCACCCAATAGCAGGTTCAACGAGTGCACATGCCCGCCGCCCATGTGTAGCAGGGCGCTGCTGTAGGCATCTGAGCCGATGATCTGCTTCACGTCGGAGCCGCCGAGGAAGCGGATCTCGTGTTGGGAGTTGATGGATTTGAAGTCTTTTTCCCAGGCGCGCAGGGTCTTTTCCTGGCGGGCGTTGAAGCCCATGTAGCCGTAGCCGTGGCAGAAGTCGGCATCGATGTCGTACTTGGCGATGCGGTTCTTGATGATGTCGGCGCCCAGGTCGCTGATCTCGAAGATCTGGCGCAGGCCATCTTCACCCACCTCCTTCTTGATCTTTTCCAGGTCGTGCCCGATGCCGGCCATGATCTGCCCACCGTTGCGCCCGGTGCCCCCAAACCCCAGGTAACGCGCTTCCAGCACCACGATATTGGTGATGCCTTTTTCAGCGAGTTCCAGGGCGGTGTTGATCCCGGAAAAGCCGCCGCCGATGATCACCACATCGGCTTCCACGTCCTGTTCCAGGGTCGGGAAGCTGAGGTTGTATTTCTTGGTCGCCGTGTAATAGGTCGGCGTTTCGATATTGATCATTGCGCTGCCTGACAGTGAAGAGCTAATGAGCGTATTAAGAGCGTTGGCGCGGCGGATGTCTTGATTCTGTGTGCCGCAGGTTTTGATCCTGCGCGCCAGAGCCTTCGCCCGTCTCACAAGTTATAGCGTGAGGAGGGGAGGAGAGTGTTAGAGTTTCGTTAAAACATTAACTAAATTTATCGTGACCCTGAGCCTATGTTGAAACCCAGACAATCCCTGACCTTGACCTTGCTTCAGGCCCGTGAAGCGGCCATGAGCTTTTTCCGGCCCTCGCTGAATGAGCATGGGCTGACCGAGCAGCAATGGCGGGTTATTCGAATTCTGAGCCAGCATGACGAGCTGGAGATTTATCAACTGGCGGAGCTGGCGTGCATTCTCAAACCGAGCATGACCGGCGTGCTGGTGCGCATGGAGGCGGCGGGGATGGTGCATCGGCGCAAGGCCGAGCAGGATCAGCGACGGGTACTGGTGACGCTGGCGGAGAAGGGCAAGGCCAGTTTTGAGTCGATGAGCCAGTGCATGGAGGAGAATTACCAGCGCTTGCAGGGGCAGTTCGGGGAGGAGAAGTTGCAGGTGTTGTTGGGGTTGCTGGATGAGTTGAAGACCATCAAGCGGTGAAACACCCCGGATCCCAATGTGGGAATGGGCTTTTGTGGGAGCGGGCTTGCTCGCCAATGCGGTGGGTCAGCCAACAAATCTGGCACTGATACACCGCTTTCGCGAGCAAGCCCGCTCCCACATTTTGGATCTTTGTTGTTTCAGAGAGTCAGTACACCCCGCCGGAAGTGGCGGGTGCTGCGGTGTCTTTGAACTTGGCCGCCAAGCCCTGCAACCCACGCATCAACACGGTCGTATCAACCCCGACCGCCACAAACGCCGCCCCCAACTCGATATACCGCCGCGCCAGCTTCTCATCTGCACTCAAAATCCCCGCCGCCTTGCCAGCCCTTTGAATCCGCCCGATCGCGTCTTCAATCGCCAGCTGCACCTCAGGATGCCCCGGATTCCCCCGATGCCCCATGGCCGCACTCAGATCCGCCGGCCCGATAAATACCCCGTCCACCCCGTCAACCGCCGCAATTGCGTCCAAATTCTCCAGGCCTTCACGGTTCTCGATCTGCACCAGCAGGCACATCTGCGCATCGGCCTCATCCAGATACCCAGGAATACTGTTCCAGCGCGACGCCCGCGCCAGCGCACTGCCAACACCCCGTACGCCATGAGGCGGATAACGCATCGCCCGCACCAGTTGCCGCGCCTGTTCAGCCGTCTCCACCATCGGCACCAACAGCGTCTGCACGCCAATATCCAGCACCTGCTTGATCAACGCCGTATCGCCGATCACCGGGCGAATCACCGGCTGGCTGGCGTACGGCGCAACCGCCTGCAACTGGCCGAGCATCCCGCGCAGGTCATTCGGCGCGTGCTCGCCGTCGATCAGCAGCCAGTCAAACCCGGCATTCGCCGCCAGCTCGGCGCAATAGGCATCGGCCAGGCCGAGCCACAGGCCGATCTGGGTTTCGCCACTTTGCAGGCGCTGCTTGAAGCGGTTGATGGGCATGTCCATGAAACAGTCCTCCAGTATTCAGACAAAGCGGCAGGAGATGGAGCCCAGCATGTCGTAGTCGACATGGAAGGTGTCACCCGGATTTGCTGCCACCGGGCGGGTAAAGGAGCCGCCGAGGATGATCTGGCCGGGTTGCAAGGTGACGTCGTACGGCGCCAGTTTGTTCGCCAGCCACGCCACACCCTTGGCCGGATGATTGAGCACGGCCGCCGAAACGCCGGATTCTTCGATCACCCCGTTGCGGTACAACACCGCCGGCACCTTGCGCAGGTCGATCTCGGTCGGGCGCACGGCACGGCCGCCCATCACCACACCGGCGTTGGCGGCGTTGTCGGAGATGGTGTCGAACACCTTGCGCGTGGCATTGGTGTGCGGGTCGATTTGCTGGATGCGTGCGTCGATGATTTCCAGCGCCGGGATCACCCATTCGGTGGCATCGAGCACATCGAAAATCGTGCAGTTCGGGCCTTTGAGCGGTTTGCCAAGGATGAACGCCAGTTCCACTTCCACCCTTGGCACGATGAAGCGCTCGAACGGGATATCAGTGCCTTCGTCGAAGAACATGTCATCGAGCAGGGCGCCGTAGTCCGGCTCGCTGATGTTCGACGACACCTGCATGGCCCGGGAGGTGAGGCCGATCTTGTGCCCGACCAGCTTGCGCCCGTCCTTGATTTTCTGTGCCACCCAGGCGCGCTGGATGGCATAGGCGTCTTCGAGGGTGATGTTCGGGTGCTCCAGGGAAAACTGGCGCACCTGTCCACGGGAACGCTCGGCCTGGTCGAGGCGGGCGGCGGCTTGCTGGATAAGGGCTTGATCAAGCATGACGAACTCTCTACTGGGGGTTGACGATGGCAGCGTGGGTGCGCAGCACCAGCAGGCCGCCGAGGGCGATAAGCAGCGCCAGCACGTACAGGGCCAGGCTCGCGCTTTGGGTGGTGTCGCGCATCCAGCCGATCAGGTACGGCGCAAGAAACGAAGCGATGCTGCCGAACGAGCTGATCAGCGCGATGCCGGCCGCCTGGGTGCTGTTGGACAGGAACGCCGGCGGCAGTTGCCAGAACATCGGCAACGCCGCGCTGGCGCCCATGCCGGCCAGGATCAGGCCGCCCAGCACCAGGGTCGGGTTGGTGGGCGAGAGCCCGGCGACGGCGATGCCGATGGCCGACATCAGCAACGGCACGCACAGGTGCCAGCGGCGCTCGCGGTGGCGGTCGGATGAGCGTCCGCAGCCGATCATGAAGAAGCACCCGGCCAGGTACGGCACGGCACTCAGCAGGCCCACCTGGCTGTCGCGGCCGATGCCGGCGCCGTGAATCAGGGTGGGCATCCAGAATGCCAGGGTGTTCACCGCCAGCATCACCGCGAAGTACACCGCCACCAGCAACCACACCTGCGGGTCCCGCACGATGCCGCCAAAGGAGGTGATGGATTTGCGCTGTTCTTCATTGCTCAGTTGCTCGCGCAGTTGTTGCTTTTGCGCCGGTTCCAGCCACTTCACGGTTTCGAAGCTGTCCGGCAGGTATTTCAGAACCACCAGGCCCAGCAGCACTACCGGCGCACCTTCGATCAGGAACATCCACTGCCAGCCGCGCAGCCCGCCAAAATCATGGAAGTGCTCCAGGATCGCGCCGGACAACGGGCCGCCGATCACACCGGCCATGGGCACGGCGATCGCAAACAGCGCGGTGACTTGCGCCCGGCGCCGGGCCGGGTACCAGCGGTTGAGAAACACCAAAATCCCCGGGAAGAAGCCGGCCTCGGCCACCCCCAGCAAAAAGCGCAGCACGTAGAAGCCGGTGGAGCTTTCGATCCACAACATGCTGGTGGACAGCACGCCCCACACCACCATCAGGCAGGCGATCCAGCGCCGTGGCCCGACCCGGTCCAGGGCCATGTTGCTCGGTACGCCGAACAGCGCGTAGGCGATGAAAAACAGGCCGGCCCCGAGGCCGTACACCGTGTCGCTGAAGTGCAGGTCGGTGCTCATCTGCATCTTGGCGAAGCCGATGTTGATCCGGTCCAGGTGGGCAAACAGGTAGCAGATCAGCAGCAACGGCATCAGTCGCCAGGTGACGATGCTGTGGGTGCGCTGATGTTCGATCAGGGTGGTGCTGTCGGCAGTATTGGCTGTGCTCATGATGTTGTTCTTTTTTGTTTGAGTGCCATGGGCGGAAAGCGGGCTGTGGTCAGCCCGCCTGGTTCTTCAGGAATGCGTGCACGTTGTTCTGCTTGAAATTCAGCTCGGGGTGCAGCTCGATCATCTCGAACGACAACGCCAGCAGCCGTTGGGATTGCAGCTCGGCGAAGTGTTCGGTGATGACCTTGAACAGCGCTTCGGCGACTGTCTTGCGGGTCTCCAGGTCCCGTCCGTGGCCGACCTTGAGGGTCATGTGGACGAAGGCGTAGTCATGCTTGCCGTCGGCCATGCGCCAGGTGTCCAGGCGCACCCCGCGACTGCGAATGCCCCCCAGGGGAAACACGCCGCTGTCGCCCAGCACGGCGTGAACCTGTTCGAACAGCGCCGGCAGGTTGGCTTGCTGTTCGAGGTTGTCGGTGTATTCGGCAATGAAGTGCGGCATGTGTATCTCCTCTCATGGTGAGGTGCAGCTGATTCCTTGTGGGAGCTGTCGAGCTTTAGCGAGGCTGCGATGGCATCACCGCGGTGTACCTGTCGGACCGTAGCGATCCCATCGCAGCCTCGCTGGGGCTCGACAGCTCCCATATTTGATCCTCACCAAGGCTCATAAAGGGAAAATGGCATTGATCTGGCCGGTACCCGAACTGCCGAACGGCTGGGTGATGATCTCGGCCGGCTGGTTGTAGTCCGGCCCGCCCAGCAGACCCAGGAGCATCGCGGTGTCGTGCATCTTGCCTTCGCCGAAGCAGTGCTCGGCGTAGTCCGGCAGCATCGCGCAGAACTCCTTGAAGCGGCCTTGCTTCCACATTTCCACCACGTGCAGGTCCATCTGCTTGTCGAATTCACGGGTCCAGTTGTGGATGTTGGCTTCGGCTTCGCGGTCGTCCGAGAAACGGTGGGAGAGGGAACCCGAGGCCAGCACCAGGACTTTGCGGTCGCTCTTCTCGATGGCCCGGCGCACGGCAGCGCCAAACGCGAAGCTGTCTTCCAGGCGGTGCCAGGCGCACCAGGCGGCGATGGAGATCACGTCGAACTTCTGCTCGTCGGGTACGCCCATGTGCATGTAGCGCATCGGTACCAGGGTGCCGTATTCCAGCTCCAGGCTCGGGATGTTGTGGGCCATGGTGCGCACGCCGGCCAGGTTGGCCTCGGCGGCGATCAGCTCACCCAGCTCCGGGCAGCCCGGGTACTCGTACTCCATATTCTTGATGAAGTGCGGCAGCTCGTTACTGGTGTAGGTGCCCTTGAAATGCTCGCCACAGTTGACGTGATACCCGCTGTTGACCAGCCAGTGCACGTCGAACACCACGGCGGTGTCGGCCCCCAGTTCACGGGCGCGCCGCCCGATTTCCTTGTGCCCGGCGATGGCTGCTTCACGGCAACCGTGGTGCTTGCCGGGCAGTTCCGACAGGTACATTGAAGGAACGTGGCAGATCTTCGCTGCCAGGACGACTTCGCCCATGATGATTCTCCTGAATAATTGTTTTTGTCTGGGAAGCGTGTTGTCAAAGATCAAATGTGGGAGCTGTCGAGCCCCGGCGAGGCTGCGATGGGATCACCGCGCTGTCTCCGGCAGACCGCAGCGCTTGCATCGCAGCCTCGCCAAAGCTCGACAGCTCCCACAGGGATCACTCAAACACCCCAGCGCGGGATGTGATGACTGCCCATGGAAATGCACACGTTCTTGATCTCGGCGAACACTTCGAAGCTGTACTGGCCGCCTTCACGGCCGGTGCCGGAACCTTTTACGCCACCGAACGGCTGGCGCAAGTCCCGCACGTTCTGGCTGTTGATGAACACCATGCCGGCTTCTATGCCGTAGGCCAGACGATGCGCTTTGCCGATGTCCTGGGTCCAGATGTAAGACGCCAGGCCGTACTCGGTATCGTTGGCCAGTTGCAGCGCCTCGGCTTCGTCCTTGAACGGAATCAGGCACACCACCGGGCCAAAGATCTCTTCCTGGGCAATGCGCATTTTATTGTTCACATCGGCGAATACCGTCGGCTGGATAAACTGCCCACGGCTCAAGTGCGCCGGCAGGTTGGCCGGGCGCTCCAGGCCACCGGCCAGCAGGGTGGCGCCTTCTTCGAGGCCAATCTTGATGTAGCCGGTGACCTTGTCATAGTGGGCCTGGGTGATCATCGAGCCGACCTGGGTTTTCGGGTCCTGCGGGTCACCGACGATCAGGCGTTTGGCGCGGGCGGCAAACTCGGCGACGAACTGCGGATACACGCTCTCCTGAATGAAGATCCGGCTGCCGGCGGTGCAGCGTTCACCGTTCAGCGAGAAGATGGTGAACAAGGCTGCGTCGAGGGCGCGATCCAGGTCGGCATCTTCAAAGATCAGCACCGGCGACTTGCCGCCCAGCTCCATCGAGTACTTTTTCAGCCCGGCGGTCTGCATGATTTTCTTGCCGGTGGCGGTGCCGCCGGTAAAGGAAATCGCGCGCACGTCGGGGTGGCGCACCAGCGCGTCACCGGCGGTGGCGCCGTAGCCCTGGATCACGTTCAACACGCCTTTGGGAATGCCGGCCTCGACCGCCAGGCGCCCTAACTCATTGGCCGTCAGCGGCGACAGCTCGGACATTTTCAAAACGGCAGTATTGCCCAGCGCCAGGCACGGCGCGGTTTTCCAGGTAGCCGTCATGAACGGCACGTTCCACGGCGACACCAGCGCGCAGACACCCACCGGCTGGTACAGGGTGTAGTTGAGCATCTGGTCGTCCACCGGGTAACTGTGGCCGTCCATGCGGGTGCAGACTTCGGCGAAGAAGTCGAAGTTGTGGGACGCGCGGGGAATCAGCACGTTTTTGGTCTGGTGGATCGGCAGGCCGGTGTCGAGGGTTTCCAGCTCGGCCAGGTGCGGCACGTTCTGTTCGATCAGTTCACCGAGCTTGCGCATCAAGCGGGCACGTTCCTTGGCCGGGGTTCCCGCCCACTTCGGAAAGGCTTCCTTGGCTGCCGCTACCGCCTGCGCCACTTCCTCGGCGCCGCCGCTGGCGACTTCACCGATGGCTTCGCCGGTGGCCGGGTTGTAGTTGATAAAGGTGTCTTTGCTTTCGACCTCACGGCCGTTGATCCAGTGTTTGATCATGCTGCTCATGCCTCTTGACCGGCGGCAAAAAAGTCCGCCTCGCTGACAATTCGATTAACCAGGCGACCTACGCCTTCCACTTCCACGATCACTTCGTCCCCCGGCACCACATCGGCCAGGCCTTCCGGCGTGCCGGTGGCGATCATGTCGCCGGGTTGCAGGGTCATGAAGCTGGACAGGTATTCGATCAAATACGGGATGTCGAAAATCATGTCCTTAGTGCTGCCTTCCTGGCGCAGTTCACCGTTGATCCAGGTGCGCAGCTTCAGGTTGCTTGGGTCCGGCACGTCGGCGACGTCGACAATCCAGGGGCCGACGGGCGTGGTGGCATCGCGGTTTTTCACCCGCAGGTTGGGGCGGTAGTAGTTTTCCAGGTAGTCGCGGATCGCGTAGTCGTTGCACACCGTGTAGCCGGCCACGTAGTCCAGGGCGTCTGCACGCTTGACGTTGCGCGCCGGTTTGCCGATGACGGCCACCAGCTCGCACTCGTAGTGCATGTAGGCGACGTTGTCCGGGCGCCAGGTCACCTGGTTGTGGCCGGTGTAGGTGCCGGGGGACTTGATGAAGGCCAGCGGTTCGGTCGGCGGCTTGAAGGCCAGTTCGGCGGCGTGGTCGGCGTAGTTCAGGCCGAGGGCGAACATACTGCCGGTGGCCGGTGGCAGCCATTCGACCTGGTCTTCAGCCACCCGGCGGCCATCAGCCAGGCGCACGGCGTTCTGGGCTTCGACCAGAACCTGGTGCACGGCACCTTCAAAGCGAATACGGGCGTGTTTCATGACAGCTCCTCTGCCTTGATGTGGTTGACCAGGCGGCCCAGGCCGCTGATCTCGACTTCAACCGTGTCGCCGGGTTGCACATCCACCCGGCCTTCGGGTGTGCCGGTGATCAGCACATCGCCTTCGTGCAGGGTCATGAACTCGCTGATCTCGGCGATCAACTGCGGGATGCTGCGCACGAAATTGGCGGTGGAGTTTTGCTGGCGCAGTTCACCGTTGACGAACAGCTTCACGCTTAATTGGTGCGGGTTGGCAATCTGGTCACGGGCCACCAGTTCCGGGCCCAATGCGCAGAAACCGTCCCGGCACTTGGCTTTCACCGCCGGGCGGTAGTAGCTGTCTTCCGGCAGGCTGAACTCATTGACGATGGTGTAGCCGGCCACATGCTCCAGGGCGTTTTCAACGCTGACGCGGCTGGCGCTTTTGCCAATCACCACCCCGAGTGCCGGGCCGGGTTGCAGGCGTTCACCCGGAGGGTGCAGCACCACACCGCTGTGGCTATTGCGGGTGTTGGGCGTCTTGATGAACAGCACCGGCTTGACCGGTGGTTTCTGGTAAGGCGCTTGTTCGAATTCGGCGAGACTTTGGTTCAGCAACCCCTGGTAGTTCAGCGCAACGCCGAACAGGGTGCCGTTCGCAACATCATGCAGGGCACGGCTCATGCTTTTCTCCTGGCAGTGGCGGGGCAGATTCGGCTCTGCTCCGTGGGATATTCGTTAACCTGTTAACGTTATAATTAAGATGTTAACTATCGTCAAGCGTGGCAATATTTCGGGGCACGCAAAACAACAAAGAGAATGCAGTGATGAGCGATCGTCAGCCGATCCCCAACATCAACATCGGGCAGGTCTACGACCAGCGTTACAGCGATGCCGAGGTGCACTACGACAGGCTCGGCAACCTGGCGGGTTTTTTTGGCCGCAACATGCCGGTGCATCGCCACGACCGGTTTTTCCAGGTGCATTACGTCAAGACCGGCGCGGTGCGTGTCTATCTGGACGACCAGCAGTACCTCGAATCCGGGCCGATGTTTTTCCTTACGCCGCCCACGGTGGCGCATTCCTTTGTCACCGAAGCCGACGCCGATGGGCATGTGCTGACCGTACGCCAGCAATTGGTGTGGGCCTTGATCGACGCCGACCCGAGCCTGGCCCCCGGCGCGCAATTGCCCCCCGCCTGTGTGGCGCTGGCGCGGCTGGCGCCGGAGTTTCATTCCGAGGTGCGCCGCCTGGAATTCCTCTTCGACGAGCTGTGCAACGAGATCAACGCCCAGGCCTGTGGGCGCGGTTCGGCGCTGGACAGCCTGACGCGCCTGATCATGATCAGCCTGCTCAGGCTCTGCGCCAATTCCCTGGAGGCCCGCCCGGCACGCCACGAAGACTTGCGGATCTTCCACCGCTTCAACGAACTGATCGAAGACCACTACCGGCAACACTGGCCGTTGTCGCGCTACGCCGACGGTGTGGGTGTCACCGAAGCGCGGCTGAACGAAGTGTGCCGACGCATCGCCGACCTGCCGTCCAAACGCCTGATCCTTGAACGGTTGATGCAGGAAGCCCGGCGCCTGCTGCTGTTTACCGGCAGTTCGGCGAATGAAATCTGCTACCAATTGGGGTTCAAGGACCCGGCGTATTTCAGCCGGTTCTTCCAGCGTTACGCGCAGATGACGCCGGGGGAATACCGCCAGCGTCAATCGGGGCTGCGTTGAGGCGCTTACCCTTACCACAGGGCCACGGTGTAGCCGATGATCACCCGGCTTTCGTCGATGTCGCTGGTCAGGCCGTTGCTTGAGCGCAGCGTGGCGTTGCGCAGGCGCACGTTGACGTTCTTCAGTGGGCCGCTTTGCACGGTGTAGACCAGGTCGGTGTCGCGTTCCCATTCCCGGCCGTTGCGCACCGTGGCGGTTTGCGCGTGGCTGCCGTCGACGTAGCGGGTCATGAAGGTCAGGCCGGGCAGGCCGAGGGCGGCGAAGTTGTAGTCGTATCGCGCCTGCCACGCGTCGGTGTTGGCCTTGGTGAAGATATTGATGGTCACTAGGTTGACCGAGTACGGGTCTTGCCCCGGGAAGGCAAAATCGCCGTCACCGGAAAGGTTCTGGTAGCCCAGGCCGAATTTGTGCGCGCCCACCGACAAGCTGAACATGCCGTTGAAAAAGCGGTTGTCGATCCGCCCGCCGTCAACCCGGGTAGGGCTGCGCAGCAGCGCGCTGCCTTGCTCGCGGGTGTCGAAGTAGCGCAGGTCGGTGCGCAGGCTCACGCCCTCGGCCAGCGGCAGGTCATGCACCAGGCCGATAAAGTTCTGGCGGTAGATGTCCTGCATCTGCGCGTAATAATAGGTCGCCGCCAGGTGCGGGTTGATCGCGTAGGTGCCGCCGGCCAGGTCCAGGTGGCTGCTGGTGACGCCGCCGTAGCTCATGGATTCGTTGTTGGAGGAGTCCCGCAGGTTTTGTTTTTCCAGGCGGCCCACATTCAGGGTCAGGCCATCGATATCCTGGGACGTCACCAGTTCGCCGTTGTAGGTCGACGGCAGCAGGCGGGTGTCGTTGTAGGCGGCCACCGGCAGTATGGGTTGCAGGGTGCCGAGCTTGAGCACGGTTTTAGACACGCGCAATTTGGCGGTCAGGCCGAGTTCGCTGTAGCTGTCGGCAGGCTCCCCGCTGGCGCCAGACGGCAGCAGCCCGGTGCCCCGGCGGTCGCGGCTGGAGTCGAGCTTCAGCCCCATTTCACCCAAGGCATCTACGCCAAAACCGACCACGCCTTCGGTGTAGCCCGACTCCAGGCGCAACACAAAACCTTGCGCCCATTCGTCAGCCTTGTTCTGCGGCGCGTTGGCCTGGCGAAAGTCGCGGTTCATGTAGAAATTGCGCAGGTCCAGGCTGGCTCTGCTGTCCTGGATGAAGTCGGCGTGGGCGACCAGAGGGGTAAACGCGGCGCACAGGCCAGCGCTTGCCGCCGTGCGAAAGAGGCACGAGTGCATGAGGGCGTTCCTTTTATTGTTTTTGTTGGTGGAGCCCGCCGCCGGGGCAGGGGCGGCATATTGTTAACATGTTATATTTAATCTGAATAGCGGGATTAACAGCTTTTTACGAATTCATTTCGAAATTAACGACTTGCTGCGTGCCCCGAGTTGCATGCACAAGGCACCGACTCTAAGCTTCGACGCTTCGACCTCTTATGCGCGTGAACCATGCCCACCCCTAGACCGTCCCTTACGCTCACCTTGCTCCAGGCCCGCGAAGCGACCATGGCGTTCTTCCGGCCGTTGCTCAATGAACATGACCTGACCGAACAGCAGTGGCGGGTGATCCGCATCCTGCGCCAGCAGGGCGAACTGGAAAGCCACCAACTGGCGCACCTGGCGTGCATCCTCAAGCCGAGCATGACCGGCGTGCTGGGGCGGCTGGAGCGTGACGGCATCGTGCGCCGGCGCAAATCGTCCGAAGACCAGCGCCGGATGTTTGTTGCCCTGACCGAGCAGGGCCAGCAGTGTTTTGTCGACATGAGCGCCGGGATGGAAAGCAATTACCAGAAGATTCAGGAGCAGTTCGGCGAGGAATCCCTGGAGCAATTGCTGGAGTTGCTCAACAAGCTGAAAAGCATCAAACCGTAATTTCGAAAATATTGGCTGAAGCCTGTCCCCTTTTTTCACGTGGCTGGTCATTCCAGGTAAGTGAACAAAATCGAGAGCTTCTGCCAATGCCCGCAATACGCCCGTTGCTGAATTTCAGCCTCATGCTGAGCCTGAGTGCCAGCCCGTTGTTCGTCCCCATCAGTTATGCCGAAGACGGCGCGTCCCGGCGCAGCTACCAGGTGCCGGCCGGCAGCCTGAGCGCCGCGTTGACCCGTTTCGCCGGCCTGGCGGGGGTCAACCTGTCGGTGGACCCGGCGCTGGTCAGCGGCCGCAACAGCAGCGGGTTGTCCGGCGAATACGGCGTGGAAGAAGGTTTCGCGCGCCTGCTCCAAGGCTCGGGCCTGCAACTGCAACCCATGGGTGAACAGGCTTACATGCTGACCCCGATTCCCGAAGGCGGCAGCCTGCAACTGGCGCCCACCTCGATTCTCGGTACCACCAGCGACGCTGGCAGCGAGTCCTTCGCCGGTGGCCAGGTGGCGCGCCGTGGCTCCCAAGGCCTGCTGGGCTCGAAGGACTTCATGGAAACCCCGTTCAGCATGACCACCTACACCAGCGAGGCGGTCAAGAACCAGCAGGCGCGCACCCTTGGCGACCTGATCGCCAGCGACCCCTCGGTGCGCGCCACCAACCCGGCGGGCGGGCGCTATGAGCAATTCACCATTCGCGGCTTCAGCCTGTTCAACAGTGATGTCGCCTACAACGGTCTCTACGGCGTATTGCCGACCTACACCATCGACATGGAAATGGCCGAGCGCGTCGACATCATCAAAGGCCCCAGCCAGTTGATCAACGGCATCTCGCCACGGGGCAGCGTGGGCGGCGGGATCAACGTGGTGCCCAAGCGCGCCACCGACACACCCATCACCTCGTTTACCGGTAGTTGGGCCTCCGACAGCCAGGCGGGCGGGGCCGTGGATATCGGCCGGCGTTTCGGTGAAGACAACAAGTTCGGCCTGCGTTTCAACGGCGTGAAGCAGTCCGGCGACACCGCCTGGGACCACCAGAGTGTCGACCGCGAGATGGCGGTACTGGGCCTGGATTTTCGCGGTGAGCGCCTGCGACTCTCCACCGACATCGGCCGCACCGAGCGTGACACCGACGCCCCGCAAGAACGCGTACAGGTCGGCCCCGACGCCAAGGTGCCGAGTGCCAACGACGTGCGCCACAACTACGCGCAGCCCTGGAGCAAGGCGAGCACCAACGACACGTTCGGCACGGTCAACGGTGAGTTCGACCTCAGCGACAACGTGATGCTCTACGGCGGCGTGGGCGCGCGCAAAAGTAACCACGACTTCCTGCGCCACGCCGTGTCAGTGACCAACAATGCCGGTGATTTCAGCGTGCAGCCCCGCGACTTCACCCGCGACGAAAACGTGCGTACTGCTACGGCCGGCGTGCGCAACTGGTTCCATACCGGCCCGGTGAGCCATGAGGTCAACCTGGCGGCCAGCTACTTCTACATGGACTTCGAAAACGGCGGCGCGCGCTATGCGTCCGGTACGAGCAATATCTACAACCCTGTGCAAACCCCCGCGCCCGGCCGGCCAACGCGGTTCGACTCGAAGGTCTACACCGAGAACCGCTTCAGCGGCGTGGCGTTGTCCGACACCCTGGGCTTCTTCGATGACCGGCTGCTGCTGACCCTCGGCGCGCGCTGGCAGCGGGTCAAGGTGGACGACTGGACCGATAACGTCAAAGGCAAGACCGCCTACGACGAAGAAAAGATTTCACCCTCGGGCGGCATCCTGTTCAAGGCCACCGACAAGCTCTCGTTGTACGCCAACTACATGGAAGGCCTGAGCCAGGGCAAGGTCGCGCCGTCGACCTCGATCAACGACGACGAAATCTTCCCGCCGTTCATCAGCCGCCAGGTCGAAGTCGGCGCCAAGTACGACGCCGGTGCGTTCGCGGTAACGGCGGCGGTGTTCCGCATCAAGCAGCCGGCCTACGAGACCAATGCCACCACGCAGGTGTTCGGCCCCAACGGCAAGCGCCAGAACGACGGCGTGGAACTCAGCGTGTTCGGCGAACCGCTCAAGGGCTTCCGCCTGCTGGGCGGGGTGATGTACATCGACAGCGAGTTGAGCAACACCACCAACGGCACCTTTGATGGCAACCGCGCACCGGCCACGCCCAAGTACAACGTCAACCTGGGCGCCGAGTGGGATGTGCCGACCGTTGAAGGCCTGACCCTGACCAGTCGCGGGATCTATTCCAGCTCGCAGTACCTGGACCAGTCCAACGTCAAGGAAATCGACGCCTGGACCCGCCTCGACGTCGGCGCACGCTACGCCTTCAAGCTCGACGACAAGCACATTACCCTGCGGGCCAATGTCGAGAACGTGGCCAACCGGCGCTACTGGAGTTCAGCGGGTGCCTCGGATGACAGCGAGCCGGGGTTGACCTTGTCGACGCCCCGCACGTATTTGCTGTCAGCCACTGTTGACTTTTGAGGACAGGGCAGGGGGTGAATAGGAAGCTCACGCAACGGCGAATGTTTTTTGATCGTATCGCCGCGATATGGAATAGTACCCGCCGTTTTCCCAGGCCTGTCTAGCGTGGGCGTTTCAAGCCAAGGTACTTGCCATGCGTATGTTCAGCTTCATCCCGACCCTTGCCGCCTGTGTTCTGGCTTTGTCTTGCAGCGTGTTGCGCGCCGAGCCCATCGATGTCAACGATGGCCAGCATGCGGTGCATCTGCCTGATGCGCCCAAGCGCGTGGTGGTGCTGGAATTTTCGTTTCTCGACAGCCTGGCCGCCGTTGACGTGACCCCCGTAGGCGCTGCCGATGACGGTGATGCCAACCGCGTGTTGCCGCGTGTGCGCCAGGCCATCGGCCAGTGGAAGTCTGTCGGGTTGCGCTCCCAGCCGAGCATCGAAGAAATCGCTCGACTCAAACCGGACCTGATCGTTGCCGACCTGAACCGTCATCAAGCGTTGTACAGCGACCTGGCCAGCATCGCGCCGACCCTGTTGTTGCCCTCTCGCGGTGAGGATTACGAAGGCAGCCTGAAGTCAGCCGAACTGATCGGCAAGGCCCTCGGCAAAAGCCCGCAGATGCAAGCGCGTATTGCACAGAACCGTGAGCATCTAAAGGCGATTGCGCAACAGATCCCGGCAGGTGCCAGCGTGCTGTTTGGCGTTGCCCGAGAGGACAGTTTTTCAGTGCACGGGCCGGACTCCTATGCGGGCAGTGTGCTGCAGGCCATCGGCCTGAAGGTGCCTGCCGTGCGCGCCAAGGCGGCGCCTACCGAGTTCGTCAGCCTGGAACAACTGCTCGCGCTAGACCCTGGTTGGTTGCTGGTAGGTCACTACCGGCGTCCGAGCATTGTCGACAGTTGGAGCAAACAACCGCTGTGGCAAGTGCTGGGGGCGGTGCGCAATCATCAGGTGGCCGAAGTCGACGGCGACAGTTGGGCGCGTAACCGGGGGGTATTGGCCTCGGAGCAGATTGCTGAAGACGCCTTGGCCATTCTCAAGGGCGGCAAAGCCGTGCTGAGCCAATAAACGTGCCGCGCGGGATCGCGACGGCGTGCATTGTGCTGCTTGGCGCCGGGTTGTTCTGGCTTTCGTTGTATAGCTGGTCGCCGTTTGCAATCAGCCAGGCGGATGCGTGGAATGGTTTGGTTCATCAAGGGCAAGCAGGCGGCAACATGGCCTATATCGTCGCGCAGTTGCGTGTTCCGCGTGCCCTTTGCGCCGCATTAGTGGGCGCTTGCCTGGGCCTGGCGGGTGCGTTGATGCAAGGCATCACGCGCAATCGCCTGGCATCGCCTTCGTTGTTCGGCGTAACAGCCGGGGCGGCCTTGGGGCTGGCGTTGTTTTCCACCGGCCTGGTGGCGCCGCCGTTTGCCGGTGGTGCATTGCTGATGACCTGTGTGGGCGGCGCCCTGGCCTGGGTCACGGTGTTCAGCCTGGGCGGCGCCTGGTCTGCGACCACGGCCCAGGGCCGGCTGGTGCTGGCCGGTGTCGCGGTGGCTGCGTTATGCGCCGCGTTGACGCGCCTCACGGTGATCCTGGTCGAAGCGCAAGCGCAGAGCGTGCTGAATTGGCTGGCCGGTTCGTTGGCCAACGTGGGCGCGGCGCAGGTGCAATTGCTCTGGCCCTGTACGTTGATCGGCGGGCTGTGGGCGCTGTGGTGCGCGCCGCGTTTGAACCTGATCAACCTGGGCGAAGACGCTGCACGCTCGTTGGGCGTCGGTATTGCCAGCCTGCGCCTTCAAGTCTTTATCGCCAGCCTGCTGCTGGTGGGCGCCAGTGTCTGCGCGGTGGGCCCCATCGGTTTTGTCGGGCTGATTGCGCCGAATATCGTGCGCCAGTTCCTGGGCAACGACTATCGCTGGCTGATTCCGCTGAGCGCGGCGTTGGGGGCGGTGATCGTGCTCGGGGCGGATCTGCTGAGTCGCGCGGTGGCCTTTCCCGTGGAGACGCCCGCCGGTGTAGTCACCGCACTGATTGGCGCACCGTTCTTTCTGTTCCTCGCCAGGCGCACCTTATGACCCGGCCGCGAATGCGTGTGTGGCTGTTGGTGGGCCTGTTGCTGCTGGCAACCTTTGTCAGCCTCAGCGCCGGCACCTTGTGGCTCAAGCCGGAAACAGTGTTGGCCCGTCTGTTGGCCCATGACGCCCTGGATTTTGAGGTGTGGAACCATCGCCTGCCGCGCAGCCTGATCGCGATACTCGCCGGCTGTGCGTTCGGCCTGGCCGGGGCGATCGTGCAGGGCGTGATTCGCAACCCGCTGGCGTCGCCGGAGATTCTGGGTGTCACCCAGGGGGCTGGGCTGGCGCTGACCGTGGCGATCATCGCCTGGCCGCAGTTGCCGATTGTGTGGTTGCCGCTGGTAGCCTGCCTGGGCGGTGCCGGTGGCGCATTGCTGCTGGCGCTGTACAACACCGGGGTGAGTTTTTCCGGGGTGCGTTTTGCCCTGTCCGGGGTGGCTATTGCGGTGACCCTTTCCAGCGTTACTGAATTTCTGATCCTGTCCCATCCACTGGATATCAACACGGCGCTGCTCGCGCTGACCGGCAGCCTGTGGAGCCGTAACTGGCACCACGTGGTGCTGGTGCTGCCGTTCCTGGTGCTGATCCCCTTGGGAATGTGCCTGGCCAAACCGCTGAACCTGATTGCCCTCGGCGATGAGGCCGCGCACAGCCTGGGCACCGCACTGGGCCGCACGCGCTGGCTGGCGATGGCGTGTGCGGTGTTGCTGACCAGCCTGGGCGTTGGCGTGATCGGGCCGATCGGCTTTATCGGCCTGGTGGCACCGCACATGGCACGGCGCCTGGTGGGCGGGCATCATCAGCAGCTGTTACCGGCCTCGATGCTGATCGGTGCGCTGCTGCTGGTGCTGGCCGACACGCTGGGGCGCACGCTGATCGCGCCCAGCGAAATCCCGGCGGGGATCCTCACAGCGGTGATTGGCGCACCGTATTTTCTTTGGTTGCTGGCACGGTTCAAAGGCTGATGACATGAGCACTCTTTACGCACGCCAGCTCGATGTTGGTTATGGCACGACGCGCATTGTGGAAGGCTTGTCCTTCGCGCCACCTCCCGGTCGCGTCACCGCCCTGATCGGCCCCAACGGTTGTGGCAAGTCGACGTTGCTGAAGGCTTTCGCGCGGATCCTCAAGCCGACCCGCGGCGAATTGGTGCTTGATGGCCAGTCCTACCACACCTTGTCTGCACGCGAGTTGGCGCGCCACATTGCATTTCTGCCCCAGGTGCTACCGGTGCCGGAAGGCGTCAGCGTGCGCCAACTGGTCGCCTATGGCCGCAGCCCGCACAACTCATTGTGGGGACGCCTGAGCGGCAGCGATCAGTCCCACGTCGCGCAGGCCATGCAACGCCTGGAACTGGACACCCTTGCCGAGCGTGCCCTGGCGGACCTGTCCGGTGGCCAACGCCAACGCGCCTGGCTGGCGATGGTGCTGGCGCAGAATGCCCCCGTGGTGTTGCTGGACGAGCCCACCACGTACCTCGACATCAGCCACCAGGTTGAACTGATGGATTTGATGCGCGAATTGGCCGCTGAAGGCAAAACCGTGATCACCGTGTTGCACGATATCAACCAGGCCTGCCGCTACGCCGACCACCTTGCCGTGATGCGGGGCGGCAAGCTGGTGGCGGATGGCACGCCGCAGGTGGTGATGAGCGCCGGGCTGATGCACGAGGTGTTCGATGTGCAGGTGCAGATCATGCGCGAACCGGTGGCGGGTACGCCGATGTGCCTGGTGGAAAAAAGCACCCGCAGTCACTCCTGATGCCACACCGCGTCTTGCGCGTTGGCGTGCCGCTTGATCGAGCGCGAGAGCGCCTGAGGTTTATTTGCGGCTCCTGGCCATTTTGGATACGGTGCAGACCTGCCCAAAGGACCTTCCAATGACCGAGACGCAACCCGCTACCTTGCCCAAATCCCGACGTGCGCCCAAAGGTGAAAAACGCCGGGAAGAATTGCTGGACGCCGCATTACAGGTGTTTTCCCTGGAAGGTTACAGCGGCGCCTCGATGGCGCAGGTGGCGGCGATCGTCGGGATCTCGGTGGCCGGCCTGCTGCATCACTTTCCCAGCAAGATTTCGTTGTTGATGGGTGTGCTGCAACGCCGGGACGAGGTCAATCAACGGATTGCCGACGAGGTTCGGGCCGAGAAGTCATTGTCCGGGTTGCTGGGGAGCCTGCGGGCGATCAACCGCTCCAACGCGACTGCGCCGGGCGTGGTGCGGGCCTTTACCATTCTGAATGCGGAAAGCCTGCTGGACACCCAGCCGGCCTGGGGCTGGTTCCAGGAGCGCTATGCGGGCATTCAGCGGCGCCTGCACGGGCAGTTTGCAGACCTTGTGGCCATGGGTGAGGTGCGCGGTGATGTGGACATCGCCGGGCTGGTGGAAGAGATCCTGGCCATGATGGACGGCTTGCAGATCCAGTGGCTGCGCTTTCCTGCTCAGGTGGACCTGGTGGCGCGTTTCGATACCTACATCGCGCGGGTCGATGCGGCCATACGAGCGTGAATGTAGGAGCGAGCTTGCTCGCGAAGGACGTCAACGATAACGCGGGCATCCTGGATTAACGCGGTGTCTTTGCGTTTTTCGCGAGCAAGCTCGCTCCTACAGGGTTTTATCAGTTGCCAGTCGAACTGCCCTGGCTGCTGTCATCCGAGGTGTCGTAGCCGTCACCGTCGCTGGTGTCGGAGTCACCCTGGTTCTGCTGCAGGACACCACCGGTCTTGACTGTTGGCTGCTCACGCAGCGTGGAGTTGAGTGCCGAACGTGGCAGCGGGTTGCTGGTGGTGGTCGACAGTTCCTGGCGGAACGGGTTGACCAGTTTGGCGTTCAGGCGAATGTCCTGGGACGAGGCGCCGACCGACAGGTTGAAGCTGTCAGCGTCCACCACCCATTGCTTGCTCGCCACATCGAAGTAAGCCAGTGAGCGGTCGTTGAGTTCGATGGTGACGCGCTTGCTCTCGCCGGGCTTGAGGAACACCTTTTTGTAGCCCTTCAGTTCCTTCAGCGCCCGTTCGACTTTTGGTTTGTTCTGGCCCACATACAGCTCGGCGACTTCAGCGCCTGCCACCTTGCCGGTGTTGCTCAGGTCAAACGACACCTTGATCGGCGCGCCGGCCACCGCCACCCCGGGCGTCACGCTGATGTTGCTGTAGCCGAAGGTGGTGTACGACAGGCCATAGCCGAACGGGTAGAGCGGCTTGATGCCTTTCTTTTCGTAGCCGCGATAACCCAGGAACAGGTCGTCCTTGTAGCTCATCTGCGTGAGGGTTTCCTGATTGTCGAATTTCGGGAAAGTCGCGTAGATCGGGTTGTCTTCAATGTTGCGTTCGATGCTGATCGGCAGCTTGGCGGACGGGTTGACCTTGCCCAGCAAAATCTCCGCCAGGGCCTGGCCGCCGTTCTGCCCCGGGTAGAACGCATGCAGCGCCGCCGGCACCTGGTCGATCCAGTCGCTCATCTTCAGCCCGGTACCGCCGTGCAGGGTGACCACGGTGTTCGGGTTGACCTTGGCGATGCTCTGGATCAGCAGGTTCTGATACTCCGGCAAGTCGAAGCTGTGGTCGAAGCCTTCACCTTCGTACTCATTGCTGTTGCCTGCGGCCACCAGTACGGCGTCGTACTGGGCCAGGTCCTTGGGCGCCACCAACGAGGCCCAGCTCATTTGCACGCCTACCAGGCCGCCCATGGTCGAGATGTAGCCTTTGCGGCGCGAGTACTCAAGCTTGATATCCACGGCTTTGCCGGCTTCAAGATTGACCTTGGCAAACACCGGAATCGTCGGCGGAATGCTGTTGTTGGGCAGTGGATTGCCGTCGCCGTTGTCGAGGACTTTCTGGCCATTGACGTACAGGCGCACGGCACCGTCGGCGCGCACCTTGAACACCTGTTCGCCGCTGACGGTCGGGGTGATCTGGCCGCTGTAGCGGATCGACGTGGCGGCAGTGTCGCCATTCACCGGCAGGCTGTCGGTGGACCAGTCGAGGTCGACATGGTTGTCGGTACGGGTGGCCGCAGGGTCGCCGGACCAGTTGGTATTGCTGAAGAACTCGGTCTTCAAGCCCTTGACGCTGTTGCCGTCGCTGTCGGTGTGGGTCCAGTTGGACGCCGTCTGGTCCAGGGACAGCCCGTCGATGAACTCGACCTTGGCGTTCGGCGCCAATTGCTGCAGGCCGCTCAGCTCACTGATGTAGTGGGTGGCCATCACGTTGGCGCTGCCAAATCCGGTAGGCGGTGCGTACTTGGCCAGGTTGCCGACCACGGCGATGCGCTTGACCTTCTTCGCATCCAGGGGCAGCAGGCTGTTCTGGTTTTTCAGCAGCACGATGCCTTCGCGGGCCGCATTCAGCGCCGTGCGGTTGCTGGTGGCGCTGTTCATGTTGTGGCTGGTCAATGGCGCCTTGCTGTCGAATTTGTACAGGTAGATCTGCTTGAGGATGCGCCGCACCTTGTCATCGATGGTGGCGCTGGCAAGCTCGCCACTGTCGAGGAACGGCTTGAGCACGGTGCTGTTCATCTGGTAGCCCATCATGTCCAGATCGGTACCGGCCTGTGCCGCCGGCAAACCGTCGACCACAGCGTTGTAGTCACTCTGCACGAAGCCCGGATAGCCCCATTCGGTCTTCAGGATATCGCGCATCAGGTGCTTGTTCTCGCAGGCGTACTCGCCGTTCACCTTCTGGAATGAACACATCATCATCGCCACTTTGCTGTTCTTCGAGGCGGACTCGAAGGGCGGCAGGGTCATCTCGCGCAGTACCCGTTCGCTGATGGTCTCGTCGAGGTGGAAGCGGTTGCTTTCCTGGTCGTTGGCGGCGAAATGCTTGGCGTTGGCCCATACCCCGCGCGACTGGATGCCATTGATCAGCGCCGGCCCCAGGCTGGCGCCAAGGAACGGGTCTTCACCGGACAGGTACTCAAACGCCCGGCCGCTGTAGGGCATGCGGTACAGGTTCACCCCGGGCCCGGTGACGAATTGATAACCGCCGCTGGCGGTGTCGTAACCCAGGGCGCGACCCAGGTCGATGGCGCGGCGCGGGTTCCAGCTGGCCGCCAGGTTCGGGCCGGAGGGGTACACCACGCCCTGGTCATTGCCTTCGCTGGTGTAGCGCACGCCCACGCCACCGTCGGCACCATGAATCTGCGGCACGCCATACTGGGTCAGCGGCTTGACGTCCCAACCACCGGTGCCGCCGATATAGGCGAGTTTTTCTTCCATGGTCATCTTGGCCAAGGTCTTGTCCGCGGCCTTTTCGGCACGGCTTACCCGGGCTTCATCCAGGGCAGGGCTGGTGGCTGCATGCACCTGTGACACGGCAAGTGCCAGCAGGGCGAAAGCCGACTGCGCACCGATCATTTTGCGTTTACTCATGGGGCTCTCCGACAACTGATTATTGAAAACTGGGCGCCGAGAAGTGCGTTTCGTTGTGCACGCTCGTCACTTTTTTACGGGCAATAGTTCGCCTTTGTCGCAACTTTTGGCCGATGGCTAATTGCGATTACGGGGCGGATTCCGCAGTTTTAAAAGTGTAATAATTAAACTAATTATTGTTATGAATAGTGTCTAAGCGATATCACGAGATGGCATTTTGAACCGCGAAAACACGGTAATTAAGTCAATTCTTGCCATAAAATGTCAAACGAAAGCTAATTTTTGCGTGAAATAAGAAATATTTTCTTACGTTTGTGAACTTAGATTAAACCTACCAGTCGATTGGTTTAAGAAAATATGCGCGGTCATGGCTAACTAGTGGCTTCTGCCAGTAGTTCTAAATGGCCATAACTCAAATGGGCTGTAATACAAAATGCTTTGGTGTAGGGTCTTGACCTTGTCAGGACAGCGCCTGGGCGATTGATTGTTTTTGATCTGGAGAAAGTTGATGAAGATTTCCCTGTTGAGTGCTGGTGTTGTACTGGGCGTTGCACTAAGTGGTGCGGCAATGGCCGTTGAGTCGACGGACGCCGACGCGAAGTCCGGTGCCGCCGATTCCACGGTGATCACCCAGGCCCACGACGCCAAGGCGGCGAAGAAGCAGAAGGCCGAAACCACCAAGGGCGGTCGCCCGCTGAGCAACAGCCAGGCGACTGCGCCAAAAACCTCCAACTAAGGTTGGATGTACCTGTTCCCGCACGCCCCACCCGCAGGCGCCACGGGAACAGGTTTTTTAAATAGCCCCTCAGATTTGTGCAGATGCCCCAGCCCATACCGTCACTACCCATCGATGCTTGCCGAATGCAGATTCCGGATGCCGAACAGGTGTGCGCGTGGCTGATGCGCAAGGCCGGTTTGAAAACCGTCGACCTGGAGCGTGCCCGACGGTTATCCCAGGAATCCGACGACACCGAATTGCTTGGCCTGCTGACGCGCCTGGGGCTGGTCTCCGAAGTGGAACTGGCGCGGGCCTGGGCCGATTTGCTCGGCGCGCCGTTGCTGCTGGCCGACGCCGCACCTCCCTTGCTCGACCCGCTGCCGGCGCTGACCGAGCGCTTCATGCGCCATTATCAGGTGGTGCCCGTGGGCTGGAGCCATGGCGGGGTGCGCGTGCTGGCGGCCAACCCGGCGTTGCTGTATCCGTTCCAGGCCATGGCTTATGCCTGCGGCGTGCCGGTGTGGCTGGCGGTCGGGCCGCGCAATGAAGTCGAAACCCTGATCGAGCGTTATTACGGCCAGGGCCGTTCCGCCATGGGCACCCTGATCGAAAACCTCGACGAGCAGGGCGGCGCCCTGGAAGACATCGAACACCTCAAGGATATGGCGTCCGAAGCGCCGGTGATTCGCCTGGTCAACCTGATCCTGCAACGCGCCGTGGAGCATCGCGCCTCGGACATCCATATCGAACCCTTCGAAAACCAGCTCAAGGTGCGCTACCGCATCGACGGCGTGCTGCACGAAGCCGAAGCGCCGCCGTCGAGTTCCTCGGCGGCGGTGATTTCCCGGGTCAAGATCATGGCGCGGCTCGACATCGCCGAGCGGCGGCTGCCGCAAGACGGCCGGATCATGTTGCGCATCCAGGGCAAGGAACTGGATTTGCGCGTGTCCACGGTGCCCACCAGCTTTGGTGAGTCGGTGGTGATGCGCCTGCTGGACCGCCAGACCGTGCAGTTCGATTTCCAGAGCCTTGGCTTCGACGGCCAACGCCTGGAAACCTTTCTTGAAGTGCTCGAACGGCCCCACGGCATCCTGCTGGTGACCGGGCCTACCGGCTCGGGTAAAACCACCACGCTCTATACCGCGTTGTCGCGGCTCAATACCGCCGAGCGCAAGATCATCACCGTCGAAGACCCGGTGGAATATCAGTTGGAAGGCATCAACCAGATCCAGGTCAAGCCGGCGATCGGGCTGGACTTCGCCGGGGCGCTGCGCTCGATCGTGCGCCAGGACCCGGACGTGATCATGATCGGTGAAATCCGCGACCTCGAAACCTGCCGCATCGCTATCCAGTCATCCCTGACCGGCCACCTGGTGCTCTCGACCCTGCACACCAACAGCGCCGCGGCGAGTATCACCCGCCTGCTGGACATGGGCGTGGAGAGCTACCTGATCGCCTCCACCGTCAATGGCATCCTCGCGCAGCGCCTGGTGCGCCGCCTCGACCCGGCTACCCGCGAGGCGTTCGAAGCGCCGGCGGAGTTGATCGAGGAACATGGCCTGGACCGCTTCACCGACCAGCGCCCGATTCTGCTCTATCGGCCGCGCGCCAACGCCCCGGGCGGTGGTTACCACGGCCGCAGTGCAATCACCGAATTGCTGGTGATGAATGAAGAGCTGCGCAGTTTGTTGATGCGACAGGCCGACGCCGCGACCCTCGAACAGGCTGCCCGCCGCGGTGGCCTGCGCACCCTGCATGAAGAAGGCCTGCGCCAGGCCGTGGCCGGTGTTACATCCCTTGAAGAAGTGCTGCGCGTCACCCGTGGAGAGGGCACGTGAGCCTGTTCAAATACCGGGCCCTGGACAGCCAGGGCGTCGCGCAAAACGGCACCCTCGAAGCCAAGGACCAAGCCGCTGCGGTCGCCGCGCTGCACAAGCGCGGCTTGTTGCTGTTGCACATCGAGGCCGCCGGTGCCCAAGGGCTACGCAATGCGTTCGGGCGCGGCCAGTTGAATGGCGCGGCGCTGGTCAGTTTTACCCAGCAACTGGCCACGCTGCTCGGCGCAGGCCAACCGCTGGAGCGCTCGTTGGGCATCCTGCTCAAGCAACCCGGCCAACCGCAAACCCGTGCGCTGATCGAACGCATCCGCGAACACGTCAAGGCCGGCAAGCCGTTGTCGGCAGCGCTGGAGGAGGAGGGCAGCCAGTTCTCGCCGCTGTACCTGAGTATGGTGCGCGCCGGTGAGGCGGGCGGCGCGCTGGAGAACACCCTGCGCCAGCTCAGCGACTATCTGGAGCGCAGCCAGTTATTAAGGGGCGAGGTGATCAACGCCCTGATCTATCCCGCATTCCTGGTGGTCGGCGTGCTCGGTTCCCTGGCCCTGTTGCTGGCCTATGTGGTGCCGCAGTTCGTGCCGATCTTCAAGGATCTGGGCGTGCCGATCCCGCTGATCACCGAAGTGATTCTGGGCCTCGGCCAGTTCCTCGGTGCCTATGGCCTGGCGGTGCTCGCCGGGCTGATCGTGACGATCTGGGGCCTGGCGGCACGCCTGCGTAACCCACAGCACCGCGAAAATTACGACCGGCGCGTGCTCGGTATTCGCCTCATCGGCCCGCTGTTGCAGCGGGTCGAAGCCGCACGCCTGGCACGCACCCTCGGCACCTTGCTGAGCAACGGCGTAGCGCTGCTGCAAGCGCTGGTGATCGCCCGCCAGGTCTGCACCAACCGCGCCTTGCAGGCACAAGTCGCCCAGGCCGCCGAGTCGGTGAAAGGCGGCGGCACCCTGGCCAGTGCATTTGGCAGCCAGCCGCTGCTGCCGGACCTGGCCCTGCAAATGATTGAAGTCGGCGAACAGGCCGGTGAACTGGACAGCATGCTGCTCAAGGTCGCCGACGTGTTCGACGTCGAAGCCAAGCGCGGCATCGACCGCCTGCTCGCCGCCCTGGTGCCGTCCCTGACCGTGGTCATGGCGGTGCTGGTGGCGGTGATCATGCTGGCGATCATGCTGCCGCTGATGAGCCTGACCAGCAATATATGAAAACCCGAGGAAGCAAGCCGATGCGCCATACCCGTTTCAAACCTGCCCGCCGCCAAGGCGGTTTTACTTTGCTGGAAATGCTCGCGGTGATCGTGCTGCTGGGCATCGTCGCCACCATCGTGGTGCGCCAGGTGGGCGGCAACGTCGACAAGGGCAAATACGGCGCGGGCAAGGCGCAACTGGCCAGCCTGAGCATGAAAATCGAGAGCTACGGCCTGGACGTCGGTTCGCCCCCCAAGACCCTCCAGCAACTGGTCGACAAGCCCGGCAACACCGCCGGCTGGGCCGGGCCGTATGCTAAGCCGTCAGACCTCAAGGACCCGTTCGGCCATGCCTTCGGCTATCGCTTCCCCGGTGAACATGGCGCCTTCGACCTGATCTTCTACGGGCAAGACGGCCAGCCCGGCGGCGAAGGCTACAGCGCTGACCTGGGCAACTGGGAATAATGCCGGCCCTCCAACGCGGCTTTACCCTGCTGGAGATGCTGGTGGTGATCGTGTTGATCAGCATCGCGGCCGGGTTGGTGGGATTTGGCTTGCAACAAGGCCTGCGGGTTGCCAAGGAGCGTCAGGCGGTCGGGCAGATGGTCGATGCCCTGCGAAGCACACGGGCGAGGGCGATTGTCAGCGGCATGCCGGCCAAAACCGTATTCGACTTGGGAAAACTGAGCTTCCAGGCGCCGGGACGTCCGGCCAAGCACTGGCCGGCCGACCTGCAGGTGACCCTGCACACCGCCGAGCACGCAGGCTCGGCCGTGGAGTTTTACCCCGACGGCAGTTCCACCGGCGGCAACCTGTTGTTGGCCAATGGCTCGCGGCGCTGGCGCATCGATATTGGCTGGCTGACTGGCAGCGTGCAGTCCAAGGCATTGCCATGAACCGCCAATCGGGTTTCACCTTGCTGGAGATGCTCGCCGCACTGACCCTCATGGCGATCTGCAGCACGGTGTTGCTGGTCGCTTTCGGCCAGAGCGCACGCTCTTTATTACAGGTCGCCCACAGCGACCGCCTGACCCATGCCGCCTTGAGCGTGATGGATCAGGAAACCTCGGGCCCGTTGGCCAGCGGCATTCGCCAGGGCAGCCTGGGCGACGGTATCGATTGGCAATTGACGATCGCCCAGCAGCCGACGCGTATCGGTCAACCGCGTTTGTTTCGCCTCGACCTGACCGTCAGCGAGGCTCGACGCCAGGCCCATTTCAGCACCTTGAAATTGCGCGCCGCTACCGACAGGGCCGGCCTGTGAATCAGCGTCAACAGGGTTTTACCTTGCTGGAAATCATGATCGTGCTCAGCTTGCTGGGCGTGCTGTTGACCCTGGTGGGTGGCGCGTTGCTGGGCGCCAACCGCGCGGTGCTCAAGGCTCAGCGCTACACGGTCAGCCTCGATGAAATGCGCGCCGCACAACAGTTTCTACGCACGTCCATCAGCGAGGCGCTGCCGCTGGACGTGACCGAGGACGACAGCCAAACCAACGGCTTTTTCGCCGGCTCCGCCCAGCGCCTGCAATTCGTCGCGACCTTGCCGGGCGTGCTCGGTGGTGGCATCCAGCGTTTCACCTTGCAGTTGACCGGGCCCGAGGAGCAGCGCGAGTTGCAGGTGGCATTCGCGCAGTTTGAGTCCAACGCCCAGGTCAGCGTGCCGGCCACCCGCAGCGAGCCGCAAGTATTGCTGAAGAATGTCGAGGATCTGCAATTCAGCTATCGCGGTGTGTCGCCCAAGGGCCAGGCCACCGGCTGGATCAGTGACTGGCCGTGGACCAAACGCCTGCCTTACGCGGTGCGTATTGCCGCGCGGGTCAACGGTCCGGTGCCGTGGGTGACCCAAGTGGTTGCCCTGCGCCTGAATCTCTCCAGCGGAGCATCGGACCAATGAAGCGTCAGCGCGGCGTTGCACTGCTGCTGGTGCTGTGGGTGCTGGCGTTGCTCAGCCTGCTGCTGGGCGGCCTGGCCGGTTGGGTGCAACTGGAAAGCCGCCAGGCCCTGTGGCATCGCCAGCACACCCAGGCGTTGCTGGCAGCGGAGGCCGGCGTGGCGTTTGCCATGCAGGCCTTGGCCGACCCGCTACAGCGCAAACAATGGATTGCCGACGGCCGCGAAATGCCCTTGGTGTTTGATGACGCACAGCTGCACGTAAGCCTGCACAGCGAGCGCGGCAAGCTGTATTTGAACAGCGCCGAGGCGGCCGACTTTGCCCGCCTGGCCCTGGCCTGCGGTGCCACCCAGGCCCAGGCCAACCGGCTCGCCAAAGACCTGGACGTGCGGCGCAACGAAGGCCTGCCACCGTTGCGCGTGGTGGAGGAAGTACGGCAATTGCCCGGCATGACCCAGGCGCTGTACAGCCGGCTGGTCCCGGAAATCAGCTTGTGGAGTGGCCTGGACCGGCCCGATCCCGCTTTCGCCAGCCCGTTGATGCGCCAGGCGTTGAACCTGCCCCGGCAGAGTGCGGTGGGTGCCGACGCCGGTGAAGTACTGGTGATCGACAGTCGCGCGCAACGCCCCGGCGGTTACCACGCCCGGTTACGAACCACGGTTTTATTGAGCCCATCGGAGGGAAGCGCACAACCTTATCGGGTGCTGCGTTGGCAAGAATGAATCCAAACCTTTCGGCGCCAGTGGCGCGCCTTCAACGGCTGGCAGAACCGCTCACCCGGCGCTGGCGCGGCAGTTTGCTGCAATTGGGCTGGCGGCTGTGGCTCAAGGAGCTGCGTGGCTGCCTGCCGGCGTGGCTGTCGATCCACGACATCCCCGAGCAGCGCTACCACTGGCCGTTGACGGCGCCTGTGGCAAAACCTGCCGGCGAAGTGCGCGAGGTGCTGGTGCTCGCGCCCTCGGCGGTGTTGCTGCAAACCCTGCAACTGCCGTTGGCGGCGGCGCGCAACCTGTCGACGGTGGTGGGTTATGAGCTGGACCGCTTTACCCCGTTCGAGGCTGAGCAGTTGTACTTCGTTGCGCGTCAGGAACGGCGCACCGCCACACACTTGCAGGTGACCCTGGTGGCGATCCTGCGAGAGCGTCTGGATCAAATCCTGGTGGACTGCGCCGCCCTCGGGTTGCAGCCCCACGCGGTGGATGTGGACGGTGGCGCAGGCGAGCCCATGGGCATCGATTTGCTGCCGACGCCCTTGCGCCCACGCCAGCGCCCGGCCGGGAAGGGCTTGCAACGCAGCTTGCCGTGGCTGTGCGGCGCCTTGCTGATTGCGGCGATGCTGCTGTGGCTCAACGACCGCCAGCGTGTGCTCGACGTGATGCATGAGCAGGTGCAGCAGCAAAAAGCCCAGGTCGCCGAAATCCAGAGCCTGCGCCAGCAACTGCTCAACACCCGTGGTGCCGCGCAGTACCTGATCCGCCGCAAATCGGCACAACCGCCGTTGGCCGCGCTGCTGAATGAGCTGACCGCGTGCCTGCCCGCCGACACCTGGATCGACCAGTTGGAGGTCAACGACGGCGCCGACGTTTCATTCTCCGGGCAGAGCGCCAAGGCGAGTGCCTTGATCACCCGGATCAAGGCCTGTCACAGCCTGGAAAACGCCCAGTTCGAAGGGGTGATCCAACCCGATGCGCAAACCGGCAAGGATCAGTTTTCCCTGCGCGCCCACTTGCACCAAGAGGCCGCCGATGCGCAGACCACTGACACCCCGTGAACGTCGTGGCGCGGCCTTGCTGGTCCTGGCGCTGGTGCTCGGCAGCGGTTACTGGTTGCTGATCGACAGCTGGTTTGCCGGACCCTTGCGCGCCATGGGCGAGCAAGCCGAACAGTTGCGCGAACAACAGCAGCGGTATGCCGGCCTGCTGCACCAGGGCGCCGCCTTGCGCGAGCAACTGGAGCAAGCCCGCCAGGACCCGGCCAGCAGCACCAGCCTGTTGCCCGGGGATGACCCCAGCGCTGTGGCGGCAGACCTGATGCAGCGCATCGCCGACCTGATCAGCAGCCGCGCCGGCCTCGGCGGCGGTTGCAGCCTGACCCAGCGCATGCCCATCACCCCGGAGCAGGACGACACCGAGCCCTATCGCCAGGTAAAAGTCAGCCTGACCCTCAACTGCGCCATCGAACCCCTGACCGCGATCCTGCATGAGCTGGAGTACCAGCGGCCGTTCCTGTTCGTGGATGAAATGAGCATCCGCCGCGGGCCGAATGCCCCGGCCAGCGGCAGCGCCGGAAAGCTGGTGGTGCATCTGCTGGTGCGCGGCTATCTGCAACCGGCAATCGCTACGCAGGCCCGCCGATGATCAACTCATTACGCCCCCTGGAGTGGGGTTTGCTCGGTGTGGCCGGGCTGCTGGGCCTGCTGATGGTGGGCATCTTGAGCAGCATCGGCGATGCACCGCAGTGGCTGGATGAGCCTGCCTCCACTACGCGCGCCAATGCTTCAGCCAAGGTTTACGTGGCCCCGAGTGCAGCCCTGGAAAGCCTCGCCGGCACCTGGCAGGCGCCGCTGTTCAGCCCCGACCGCAGCCCCGATGCCGCCGTTGGCCAGGCCGAGGTCTCCAGCCTGTCGGGCCTGAAGCTGAGCGGCGTGCTGCTCGACGGCGACTTGCGCGTTGCGCTGCTCAAGCGCGCCGACGGCCCGCCACTCAAAGTCCACCAAGGCCAGACCCTGCCCAACGGCTGGCGCCTGGAACACCTGACACCGCTGCACGCCCGTTTTGTGCTGGATGGCCGCACGCAAACCCTGAGCCTCAGCGCCCCGCGTTTGCCGCCGCCGTCCACCACACCACCGATTTCCCTTCCTCACGAGCCCGCACCTTGATCGATACTTTCCCTGGCGCCTTGCGCACCACCGTGTTTTGCCTGGCCACTGCCGTCTCCCTGGGCGGCTGTGGGTCATTCCCCGATCACCTCGACCCGGACGATGCGTTGCTCCACGAGGCGATGCAGGGCACCGGTTCGCAGCGGCCACCCGTGGACCCGGCCAGCGAGCAGCCTGCCGTCGACAGCCGCCAGCCGCAGGCGACCACGGCGCCCCAACGCCAGTTGATTCGTGGTAACCAGCAGTTTGTGCGTCAGCCCGCACCGGCGCCTGCGGTCAAGGATGAAGCCAGCGGCGACATCGTGTTCAACTTCGCCGACCAGCCGATTGAAGCGGTGATCAATAGCGTGATGGGCGACCTGCTGCATGAGAACTACAGCATCGCCCAGGGCGTGAAAGGCAACGTGAGCTTTTCCACCTCAAAACCGGTGAACAAGAAGCAGGCGCTGTCGATCCTCGAAACCCTGTTGTCCTGGACCGATAACGCGATGATTCGCCAGGGCCAGCGCTACGTGATCCTGCCGGCCAACCAGGCGGTGGCGGGCAAACTGGTGCCGGAAATGAGCGTGTCGCAACCTTCCAACGGGCTCTCGGCGCGGCTGTTTCCGCTGCGCTACATCTCGGCCACGGAAATGCAGAAACTGCTCAAGCCGTTCGCCCGGGAAAACGCGTTCCTGCTGGTGGACCCGGCGCGCAATGTGCTGAGCCTGGCCGGTACGCCCGATGAGCTGGCCAACTACCAGGACACCATCGATACCTTTGACGTCGACTGGCTCAAAGGCATGTCGGTGGGGGTGTTCGGCTTGCAACGGGCCTCGGTGGCCGAGTTGATGCCCGAGCTGCAAAAAATGTTCGGCCCCGACAGCGGCATGCCCCTGGCGGGCATGGTGCGGTTCTTGCCGATTGAGCGGACCAATTCGGTGGTGGCGATCTCGTCCCAACCGCAGTACCTCAGCGAAGTCGGCGACTGGATTCACACCATCGACGAAGGCGGCGGCAACGAACCGCAGATGTACGTCTACGATGTGCGCAACATGAAAGCCACGGACCTCGCCAAGTACCTGCGGCAGATCTACGGCACCGGCGCGATCAAGGACGATACCCCGGCCAAGGTGGCGCCGGGTTTGCGCACCGCGACGTTGTCGTCACTCAACACCAGCGGCGGCACCTCGGGCGGCCTGAACAACAGCGGCAATAACGCAGGCATCAGCAACAACCCGCCGGCCGGTGACGATGAAGATCAGGCCCCGGCCGCCAGCGAAGACAGTGAAAACGCAGAGCAGGGCGCCGCCGACGGTACCGCCTCCAAAAGCCTCGACGCGGGCACCCGGATCACCGCGCAAAAAAGCAGTAACCAGTTGCTGGTACGCACCCGCCCGGTGCAATGGAAGGAGATCGAATCGGCGATCAAACGCCTCGATAACCCGCCGCTGCAAGTGCAGATCGAGACGCGCATCCTCGAAGTCAAACTCACCGGCGAACTGGACCTCGGGGTGCAATGGTACCTGGGCCGCCTGGCGGGCAATTCCACCAGCACCACAGTGGCCAACGCCTCCGGCAGCCAGGGCGCGTTGGGTGGTGGCGGCGCGGGATTGGGCACGGACTCGCTGTTCTATTCCTTCGTCAGCTCCAACCTGCAAGTGGCCTTGCACGCCCTGGAAACCAATGGTCGTACCCAGGTGCTGTCGGCGCCGTCGCTGGTGGTGATGAACAACCAGCCGGCGCAGATCCAGGTGGGCGACAACATCCCCATCAGCCAGACCACGGTCAACACCGGCAACTCCGACACCACCTTGAGCAGCGTCGAATATGTACAGACCGGTGTGATTCTCGACGTGGTGCCGCGCATCAACCCGGGTGGCCTGGTGTACATGGACATCCAGCAGCAGGTCAGCGACGCCGAGAGCCAGACCACCAACAGCAGCGACACGCCCAATAACCCGCGTATCTCCACACGTTCAGTGTCCACCCAGGTGGCCGTGCAAAGCGGCCAGACCGTGTTGCTTGGCGGGCTGATCAAACAGGACAACGCCGAGAGCGTCAGCGCCGTGCCATACCTGGGGAAAATCCCGGGGCTGCGCTGGTTGTTTGGCAGCACCAGCAAATCCAAGGACCGCACCGAATTGATCGTGCTGATCACACCCAGGGTGATTACCAGCAGCAGCCAGTCGCGGCAGGTGACGGATGACTATCGCCAGCAGATGCAACTGTTGCGCCCGGCGAACTAGTTCACGGGTGCTACGGCCTACTCGGTAGCATCAAACGCATCGTGGTACTTCACGCTGGCGGTGTGGTTCCTGAAGCCGATGACTTGCCCCATTCAAACTCAGAGCCGCTCTTCTGTAGGAGCGAGCTTGCTCGCGAAAAACCTGAGGACGCCGCGTTCATTCAGGATGCCAACGTCATCGTTAACGACCTTCGCGAGCAAGCCCGCTCCTACAGGAAATCGCGTTTGCTTTTAACCACTCAAGCCGGCCGGTAGGCCGCCATGCGTATGCCGTTTAGCAGCTTCCCTTGCTGCACCTGCGGTGCGACCGATGCCCAATGAATTCAGGGTCATCGATTTAAACTGCATTCTGCGCCATAAGAAAAACCGATACCTGCTTAAGGATTTCCCGCAGGCCGGGCAGCCAACTGTGGTTTTAGAATCATACGCAACGTTCGACGGTTGGCGCGTAGGCCTTAACCCCCGAACCTGTCGGCATTTCTATAAAAATAAGAAGGTGCAAGCATGAGTAACGAAACGGTCGATATCAAAGCGTGGATCGACAACCGCCCGGTTGCAAGGTACCAGTGGCTCATCATGGGCCTGTGTTTTTTCATTGTTCTTTTCGATGGCTTCGATGTGGCGGTGATGGGGTTTATCGCGCCTTCACTGATACAGGAGTGGGGCCTGTCCAAAGCCGCGTTCGGCCCGGTCATGAGCGCCGGTATGATCGGCCTGGCCATTGGTGCCTTGACCGCTGGCCCTTATGTCGACCGGCTCGGGCGCAAGAAGGTGCTGCTGATCGCGGTGACCGGTTTCAGTGTGCTGAGCCTGGCCTGCGCCTTCGCCCGCAACCCTTACGAACTGGCTGGCCTGCGCTTGCTCGCCGGCGTCGCACTGGGCGCGGCGTTGCCGAACACCACGACGCTGTTATCCGAGTACCTGCCTGAGCGCAATCGTTCGCTGCTTATCACCCTCATGTTCACGGGCTTCAATATGGGCTCGGGCCTGGGCGGCTTTCTTGCTGCGTGGCTGATTCCGAGTCACGGCTGGCAATCGGTGCTGTTGGCGGGCGGGTTTTTGCCGCTTTTGCTGCTGCCGTTCCTGTGGTTGCTGCTGCCTGAATCGGCGCGGTTCCTGGCGACACGTAATGCGCCGGCGATCCAGATCGCCAAGGTTTTGAACAAGTTGGGCGGCACTTTCAGCGCCGCCACGCGGTTCATCATGACGGAGCCCCAGGCCCAGCAAAAAGCCCACACGGACAAAACGCACGCACATGCATCAGACTGGGCAGTTCAGGGGAGTCCATAGGGTGTGCTCGCAGGTGGGTTGTTGCGGTGGGTCATGCCGCCACCACTCGGCGCGCGCCAATAAAAAACGCATACGTGCAACAGCGTAATACATTCGGCCCGCCTGTTCACGGGCGGTGCGGTCTGGGTGCCGGACGACCTTTAGGTTTTGTGCTCAGCGGAGAAATAACCTGACTCCAAGGCATGGGGGCTTTCCGGCGAAGTTGGTTCGCCGAAAAGTGTCAACCATGTCCCCGCACACCCGTCAACCAAGCGTGCGGTCCGTGCACGTTTTTGAAGAGAGGAACCATAAGCCGCCGTTACCGCAGCAACGGATATACAACCCAGCGACTCAGAACGTCTGTCCGAAGGAAAACTGAAACACCTGTTTCTCCGCGTTTTCAGGCGTGCGGATCGGGTATGCCAAATTCACACTCAACGGCCCTAACGGGCTGTACCACGTCACGCCTACGCCCACCGAGCTGGCCATCTGGCTCAGGTCCACACTGCCACAGCCCTGCGTGGTGCTCAGGTAGCACTTGTCCGAATACACCGAGCCCACGTCCCAGAACACCGAGGTGCGTACGGATTTGTTGTCTTTGATAAACGGCACCGGGAACAAGTACTCCGCGCCGCCGGTAATCAGGATATTGCCGCCCAGCGCCTCGGTGTCACGGTCTGAGTAGTACGCCTGCCCGGCACTGGCGTAAGCGCCGGTAGCCGGGGTGTTGCGCGGGCCGAGGGTACCGCTTTCAAAACCGCGCACCGTGCCTTCGCCGCCTGCCGTGTAGGTTTCGTAGAAGGGGAGGCCGTCCGTAGAGCCATAGCCGCTGCCGTAGCCGAGCTTGGTGTGGAAGCGCAGCGATGTGTTATTGCTTACGGGTAAGAACGTCTGCCCCGTGTAATCGATTTTGTAGAAGCTCAGGTCGCTGCCGGGCACCGTCACCATCAGGTTGAGGTTCTGCGAGTACCCGCGAGTCGCCAGCACGCCTTTGTTCAACGTCGATTCCGACCAGCCAAGGTTGGCCTTGAAGTTGGTGAACTCCTTGCCTTCGCGCTCAATAAAGTCGTAGATCTCATCGGCGCTGTAGGTGCCCGGTTCGATGCTGTCGTGTTGTGCCGTCAGGCCAAAACTCAGGCGCGAGGTTTCGTTGATCGGGTAGCCGAGGGTGGCGCCCAGGCCAAAGCTGTTGATGGCGTAATAGGACACGCCGTCATCGTAGTATTTGTTGTAGTCGGTCTTGCTGTAGAACGCGTTGTAACCCAGGCTCACCCCATCGGTGGTGAAGTAGGGGTCGGTGAAGCCGATGTTGTATTTGCTCTGATAGGAGGAGCGCGTCAGTCCGAGGCTGGCAGAATTACCGGTGCCGAGGAAGTTGTTCTGGCTGATCGAACCGCCGAGGATCAGGCCCGAGTTCTGGGCAAAGCCGACACTGGCGGTAATCGAGCCGGACGCCTGTTCTTCCACGGCGTAGTTCACGTCCAGTTGGTCATCCACACCGGCAACTGCCGGCGTTTCCACGTTCACTTCCTTGAAGAAGCCCAGACGGTCAAGACGCACCTTGGATTGGTCGATCAAGTAGGTCGACGCCCAGCCACCCTCCATCTGACGCATCTCCCGGCGCAGTACTTTATCGTCAGTCTTGGTGTTGCCACGGAAATTGATGCGGTTGACGTAAGCCCGCTTGCCCGGGTCGACGGAGAACGTGACGTCAACGGTGTGGTCTTCATCGTGGGCCTGCGGCACGCCATTGACGTTGGCGAACGTATAACCTTCATTGCCCAGGCGGCGGGTAATCAGGTCCGAGGTGGTGGTCATCAATTTGCGCGAGAACACCTGGCCCTTTTGCACCAATAACAACGACTGGACCTGGTCCTGCGGGACTTTCAGCTCGCCACTCAGCTTCACCTCGCGCACCGTATACTTCTGGCCTTCGTTGATGTTCACGGTGATGTAGACGTGCTTCTTGTCCGGGGTCATGGACACCTGGGTCGAGGCGATATCCATGTTGATATAGCCACGGTCCAGGTAGTAGGAGCGCAGCCTTTCGAGGTCGCCGGAGAGTTTTTCCCGGGCATATTTATCGTCATTCTTGAAAAACGACAGCCAGTTGCTCGTCTTGAGGGTGAACTGGTCGATCAATGCCTCATCGGGGAACACTGTATTGCCCACCACGTTGATGTGCTTGATCGACGCCACTTCGCCCTCATCAATCTTGATCTTTACCCCCACTCGATTGCGCGGCTGGGGCACGATCTCGGTGTCGACCGATGCCGAGTAACGTCCCTGGGCAACGTACTGGCGCTGCAACTCGTTGCGCACGCCTTCAAGGGTCGCACGTTGGAATATCTCGCCCTCGGCCAGGCCAGATTGCTTCATGCCCTTCATCAGGTCATCGGTGGAGATGGCTTTGTTGCCTTCGAACTCGATACTGGCAACCGAGGGGCGCTCGACTACATTGATAATCAGCACATCGCCTTCGCGGCTCAGTTGGATGTCCTGGAAGAAGCCGGTCTTGAACAGCGCGCGGGTGGAATCCACCAGCCGTCGATCATCCACTTCGTCACCCACGTTTAAGGGCAAGGCACCAAACACGCTGCCCGCGGAGACCCGTTGCAGGCCGTTGATACGAATATCCGAGATTTTGAAGGCTTCAGCGTGTGCAAGTGTGACATTGAGCAGCAGCGCAACCGAGCAGAGCAGGCGCGAAAAATTCATCAAGATCTTTTCCAGAACACATCGACAAGCAGCGCAAGCGCGCAGGGATGACTCGCCGCAGACGGATCACCACAACGCGGCCAGACGGGTGGACGGCAAGCATAAGAGCGCTGGGGGTTTGGTGCGGTTAACCAAGTGTCAAGTTAGGTAAAGGTTGGCCCCGGGGCGATGACGTTGGGCGGTGCAAGGGCGATACTGTGCCGATACCCCCTCACGAGCTCGCCATGATCCGCGTATTGCTAGTCGACGATGACCAGGAACTGACTGAAATGCTGGGCCAATACCTGGAGCATGAAGGCTTTGAAGCGACCTGCGTGCACACCGGCGAGGAAGGTGAGGTGGAGGCGCTGTCGGGTCGCTACAGCATTGTGGTGCTGGACGTGATGCTGCCCAGGCTGTCGGGAATAGAGGTGCTCCGGCGTATCCGCGCCAGCAGCCAGGTGCCGGTGGTGTTGCTCACTGCCCGTGGCGACAACATCGACCGGATCACCGGGCTGGAGCTTGGCGCGGACGACTATGTGCCCAAGCCCAGTTCCCCGGGTGAGCTGGTGGCGCGCTTGCGCGCCATCATGCGCCGGGTTCAGCCGGTGGGTCAGCCGACCACAGACGTCATAAAGACCGGCGCCCTGGTGCTGTGGCCCGGCAAACGCCAGGCCCTCTGGAAGGGCAGCGAACTGGGGCTGACCAGTACCGAATTCAGCCTGCTCGAAGTGCTGGCCCGGTGCGCCGGCCAGGTGGTGAGCAAAAAGGACCTGTCGCTCAATGCCCTGGGCTGCCCGCTGACCCGCTATGACCGGCGCATCGACGTGCACATCAGCAGCATTCGCCAGAAGTTGGGCCCGCGCCCCGACGCCAAGGCCTGGATCCAGAGCGTACGCGGCCTCGGTTACCTGTTGATCGCCGAATGATGAAGCCTAGCCGCTTGTTCTGGAAACTGTTCCTGGCCTTTTGGCTGGCCACCAGCCTGACGTTTCTGGTGGGGTTGAGCATTCTGGTGGCGGGCAGTCTGGGCCCCGGGGATAATCACCTGGACGCGATTTTGGCCAGCGAAGAACAGTTGCTGGAGCAGTACGGTGTCGATTCGGGGCGCCAGCTCCTGGCAGTGTGGCAGCCACCCCACGGCCAAGCCATTGGCGTCTATGACAGTGCCGGTCAATTGCTGGCCGGCACGCCGGTCTCGCAGCCGGCCTATGAAAAGTTGCTCGTCAGCAAAGACGGGGCCGCGCTGTCGCTCCGGTCTTCCCAGCCTCCTCACGACCCCGGACGGCTGGGCCACTGGATTCCATTGATCATCGGCACGGTGATGAGTGCACTGTTCAGCGGGTACATGGCCTACTACCTGGCGTGGCCGTTGGCGTATCTGCGCCGGGCCATGGGCGACGTGGCCCTGGGGCGCTTCGAAACCCGTGTCCGGCCGATGATGGGCAGGCGCCGTGATGAAATCGTCGACCTGGCCGAAGACTGCGACCGAATGGCCAACCAGTTGAAACTGCTGGTGGAGGCCCAGCAACAGCTGTTGCACGATATCTCCCATGAACTGCGCTCACCGTTGACGCGCATGCAGGTGGCCATCGGGCTGTTGCAGCAAGACCCGGCACGCCACGAAATGCTCGGGCGTATCCAGCGTGAATCGGCGCGCATGGACACCTTGATCGAGGCGCTGTTGACCCTCGCGCGCGTGCAGGGCCGCCCCGAGAGCATCGGGCGCGAACCGGTGGATATCGTCGAGTTGCTGGCAGTGATTGTCGAAGACGCTCAGTTCGAGGCGGGCATCAAAGGCTGTCGTGTCAGCTTGCAGGCGTGTTCTGACTTTGTCAGTCGTGCCAGTGGCGAGCTGTTGTATCGGTGTTTTGAGAATGTCATTCGCAATGCGGTGCGCTACACGCGGCCTGATACGACGGTGCGGGTCTCGGCTGAGGTCAGTCCCGACACACGCTGGCTGAGGGTGTTGATCACTGATCAGGGGCCGGGTGTTGACCACCTGCGGTTGCGGAGTATTTTCCAGCCCTTCGAGCGCGGCCCGAATGAAGCCGATGCCGGTTTCGGGCTGGGCCTGGCAATCGCCTTGCGAGCCGTGGAAATGCATGGCGGAACCGTCGAGGCGCACAACGCGCCATCCGGCGGGTTGAGCGTGGAAATCATCCTGCCTCGGGTGGGATCTTTACACGATATTACATTGGCTTGACCGCCCTGTACGCCCTGCGCCTTTAGACTTTTCCTCTGCGTGAGTTGATGTTCAGTGACGCCATTGGCGTGGAGGTTGCGATGTTTCAGGTGCACAAAAAAGGCTTCGTGGCCGGCAAGAAAATGGTCGACGGGCTGGTGCCCTACGATTTTTTTTGCGAAGACAGCCCGGCGATCAATCTGTTCGTGTTTACCGGCTCTGCTGCCCTCGGCCAAACGGTGGCGGAGCAGACGCTGTGGGGCTTTACCCGGCTGGAGCGATTCGAGGCAATGACCGGTGCCCTGGTCGCGAACAAGAAGAACGACGGCTGGTTTCAAAGTGTCAACGTGCTCACCGGGCCCAACCAGAACGGTACCCAAAGCGTGAAATTCCAGCGGGTGCTTAAAATCATCAAGCATGTGACTGCAACGGGCCGGGTGGCCAGTAAATTTGAATACGAGATTCATACGGATGAAGGCGATACCTACTTCACCCGACGGCCTGCTGCACCCGACAGCGCGCAAACCATCATCTATACAGCGGACCAGTAACCCGTGAAAACTGGGTAAATGGCGCACTTGAACATGAATATTTGGACAGCCGTACATTTGTCCGCTGAAAAAAAAGGCCGCTGCCCGTAATCTAGGGGCCTTTGCCACGTGTGCGGATTGTCCATGTCTTCAGTAGCTGATGGGTTGCCCAGTGATAAACGTCTAGCGGCGGTGGTCGCCATTTCCCTGGGGATCGGCATGGCGACCCTCGACACGGCCATCGTCAACACCGCGTTACCGACCCTCGCGGAAGGGATTGGCACCGATTCCGCCTCGGTGATCTGGGTGGTCAACGCCTACCAACTGGCGACCATCGCCGCCGTGTTGCCCTTTGCTTCCCTGAGTGATGTGGTCGGCCACCGCCGGGTGTTCCTCGGTGGTTTACTGGTGTTTGTGGTGGCATCGCTGTTTTGCGGGCTGGCCTGGTCGCTGCCGACGCTGACCGCCGCCCGGGTGGTGCAGGGCCTGGGCGCGGCGGCGATCATGAGCGTCAACATTGCGCTGTTGCGGCATATCTACCCGGCAAAAATACTCGGCCGGGGGCTGGGGTATAACTCACTGGTGGTGGGGTTGGCCTTTACGCTGGGGCCGACTGCGGCGTCGGCGATTTTGTCGGTGGCCACCTGGCACTGGTTGTACCTGATCAATCTGCCGCTGGGCGCATTGGCGTTGTGGCTGGGTGTGCGTGCGATTCCGGTGATCCCGATTACCGGGCATGCCTTCGACCGGCTTGCGGCGATTCTCTGCGCCGGGTTGTTCGCCCTGTTGGTGCTGGGCCTGGGTTCGGCGGTGCACGGTGCGCAGGCGTTGTTAACGCTAGGGCTGATCGCCGTGGCGCTGCTGTGCGGGCTGTTGCTGATTCGCCGCCAGGCCGGGCACCCGGCGCCGATGCTGGCAGTGGATTTATTCAAGCGCCCGCTGTTCACCTTGTCGGCACTCACCGCGATTTGCGCGTTCAGCGCCCAGGGCCTGGCGTTTGTGTCGCTGCCATTCCTGTTGCAAACGGTGCTGGGCCACAGCCAGGTGGCCACCGGCTTCCTGATGACGCCGTGGCCAGCAGTGGTCGCGGTGATGGCGCTGATCGCCGGGCGCCTGGCGGACCGCATCTCCCTGGCGTTGTTGTGCGGCATCGGCCTGGTGATGTTGAGCGCGGGCATGGCCTCGCTGGCGACCCTGGGCAACGACGCTTCCACCTTCGATATCGGTTGGCGCATGGCCTTGTGTGGCGCCGGGTTCGGTTTCTTCCAGTCGCCCAACCTCAAGGCGATCATGACCAGCGCACCGATTGCCCGCAGTGGTGGTGCCAGCGGGATCGTTGCTACGTCGCGGTTGATGGGGCAGACGCTGGGGGCTTCGTTGGTTGCGTTGTGTTTCCATCTGTCCCTGAGCAGCGGCCCGCAGTACGCGTTGTGGTTGGGTTGCGGGTTTGCACTCGTTGGTGCGGTGGCCAGTGGTTTGCGCCTGATGCAGGACGGCACCAAGGTTTAATCATTTGGGCCTTGTAATACATTGAGGTAGACGGCTACCGTGGCCGTCTAAATAATTCTGAATGTTTCAGCTTTTATGTCTGACCTGGCCCAACGCAGTGCTGATGCCCACTCCCGCCGTGCTGCGCTGACCCTTGGCCTGTGCCTGCCCAGTGATGTGTTGCTGTACCTGGTACTGCCGATGGAGTCCCAGGCGTTCGGTATCACCCTGGCCCAGGCCGGGGTATTGCTGGCGGCCAACCGCCTGGTGCGGATCTTCGGCTACAAGCATGTTCTGAATTTCTACGCCCGTCACGGCGACCGCCTGACCTGCTCCATCGCCGCCGGCGCGGCCGCGGTGTGTGCCTTGGGCAACTCGATGCTGTCCGGCTTTGCTGCGTTGCTCGGGCTGCGGTTGATCTGGGGCCTGTGTTTTGCGGCGTTGAACCTTTCCACTCAAGTGTTGGCGACCTCCGAACCACTGGGTGCGGCGCGTCGGGCGGGGCGCTCGCGGGCGTTGATCGCCCTGGGGCCGATGCTGGCCTTGCCGCTGGGTGGATGGCTGACGTTACAGGTCGGGCCGCGTCCGATTTTTCTGATTCTGGCGGTGTGTTGCCTGGTGGGGTTGTGGATGGCGCGGGGGTTGCCTAGTGTCGGCCACAATTTACAGGGTGCGCCGGGGCGGCGTTTCAAACTGCCCGACAGCGTGGCGACCTGGTCGTTTATTGAAGGTGTGGCGCTGGATGGGCTGTTTATCTTTGGTCTGTCGATTCAGGCGCAGAAGATGCTGGGTGGTGATGCGGTGTTGATTGCCGGGGGGCTGATGGCCTTGCGGTATGTCTCGGAATTGCTCCTGAGCCCGTTGGGTGGCCGCGCTGCGCAGCAGTTTGGCGCGACGTCGATGTTGTTGCTGTTTTCGTTTCTCAGCGCGCTGGCGCTGGGGGCGTTTGGTAGCCATTGGGTGATTGTGGGTGCGGCGGCGGTGTTGGTATTGCGGGCGTTGCAGTTGCCGTTGGTGACCACGTTGGTGGCGGAGCGTAATCCTGGGGCGATGCGCGTGTCGGCCCTGGCGTCGAATGCGGTGTGGCGTGATGTGGGCGCGGGGCTTGGGCCTTTGCTGGCGGGGTTGTTGTTGCCGGTGGCATCGGCGCCCTGGGTGTTTGGCGTGGCGGGGGCGGCGATTGCGGTCAGTGCGGTGTTTTGCTGGCGGGCTAAGGTTTCGCCTTGATGATGTGAGGTTGGTTGTGGCTTTTGACGATAGGTTTGTGCGGTTGTTGGATGAGGCTTATAAGCATTGGACGGGGCAGGGGTTGCCGGCGCCTGAGGGGCTGAGTCTGGGGCAGCGGTTGATTTGGTTGCATGAGCAGGCGTCCTGCCGGTTTACCCGCTCCTCAATACCTGCGTTCGGCCTCGGGCTGAATGGGGCAGTCAGATCAAGATCAACAGCAGATCAAGAGCACGGCGACCTGAAAGCCGACCTGAGAGTTAGAAGCAAGGGCAAGGGCAAGTTCCAGAGCGAAAGCAGAGCTGCTTTTATGTGGGAGCTGGCTTGCCTGCGATGCAGACACCTCGGTACATCAGTTACACCCAGTTGATGCCATCGCAGGCAAGCCAGCTCCCACAGTTGACCGTGCCCGCTTTTGATTTTGCTTTTGCTCTACACCACTCAAGCCGGCCTGTAGGCCGCTGTGCTCTTGCTTTTGATCTTGATCTTGATCTTAGGCGCCCCGTTAAACCACGCTGGCCGAACGCAGGTAGTACGGAGCGGGTAAACCGGCAGGACGCCGGTTTAGCCGCGACGGGGCAGGGACGCCCCGTCGCGGCGGCCCGCGCAGTACTACCGGAGAGAGGGCACACCGAGCCTAAGCGAGGTGCCGAGTGGTGGGGCAAGAGCCTTTTGGTTACTTTTGGGCTCCTTTCAAAAGTGACCCGCTGTAAGAGCGGAACCCATATCAAAAATCACCAAATAACGGATATGCCCCCCATCAGCGCACCTTCACAGCCTCAACCCACCCCGGATCCAACCGCGTCTGGTCAGGCTCAATCCCCAACCCCCGCATCCTCTCCAGATGCTCATCCACCTCCCGCACCAACTGCGCCTGAGAGCTGGAATTGGCGTCCAGTTCGTGCATCTGCATCAACCCAAGGTGATAAAACCGCAGCAACTTGATCGCGGCCGGGTCGTTCGCCTGGACCCCCTCAGTCACCTTGTGCATCACATTCGTCACACTCATCAAACTACGCTTGAGCTGCCACCCATACACCGCCGGCGCCAGCCACGCCTGGCTCCAGAACGGCCCCCGCACCAGCCCAAGGGTAATCAAAACCCCGGCAAACACCCCACCCACATTAAAGCGAAAATTATCCCCCCCAGGCTCCCCAAACAGCATCACCGCCAAGCTGGAAAGCACCATCGCCAACACCACAAACAACCCCGCGACAATCAACGTACTGCGTCGCGTCTGCTGGCGAAAAACAATCGGGTCGCACGGTTTGAGCTCAAACATCCAGGGTCAGTCTCCATGGTACAAGTAGGGTTATACGGTCGGCCGGCATCTTCTCATGCTTCGCCCGTCGGAGTGACGGTAATCCGGTTGAACGATGGCCCACCGCGTTTTCTCTAACCCTGGTAGGCAAAAAAACCAAGCGAGGTGAACCATGACCCGGTACCAGCAACAACCGCCCGGCACACCCAACCCTGACCGAACCCCCGGCGAAGAGGAGCGCGACAACGACGCCCTGCGCCCCAACGACCCCGCCGAGCGCGAACACAACGAGAAGCGGGTCGAGGAAGACCTGGAAAACCTGCACGACAAGGCCCGCCCGCTGTAAGCCCGGCGCGCCAGGAGGTAACTATGAATAACAGTAAAAGTGGCCCGCATTCTTCGGAACATTCCAGCGGCAAGGACGAACTGGGTTTCGACCCCGATTCCCCGGACGTCGCAGACCCGCAGGTCGACCCGGTAGGCCCTGCAATTGCCCCATTGGACAAACCAGAAAAAACCGGCAAGAAGCCGGCCTATGATCCATTGGGTGATCTGAAAAAGTGAAAAAAGCCCCGCCGTTGTGCGGGGCTTTTTCATTCAGCCCAAGCGTTTCGGCGCTACCCAGGTCACCTCGGTGATGCCGAATTTCTCAGCCCAAGGCCGTGTGGTCTTTTTCACCCGCTCATGGCCCGGCCGGCCTATGCGCCCCACGTGGGCAATGTCGGCGTCAACGGCTGCCCAATGCCACGCCTCGGCGTTGTTCATGACCTCGGCACGCACCACAAAGGTTTTCGGTTCGCCGTGTAGCAAGTAGTGGATGGTGTAGATCATTGCGGTACTCATCATGGCTCCCTGTCTTGTAGTGAATTGATATAAATCAGTTCAGAAAGGTTCAGAAAGTTTCTGCATCCCGGGGCTTGTATTTGATTCAAATCACAATTGGCAAACAACGGCCTTCAGGGTATTAGTGGTGTTTCGCCACCGACCCCAGGATTGCGTCATGCCTGAGCTGACCCACAGCCGCCTGTACCTGCAACGTTTGGGCTACGACACGCCGCCACCGCCGACCCTGCAAACCCTGCAGGCGTTGCAACTGCGCCATGTCAGCACCTTCGCCTTCGAGAGTCTGTCGACGCTGCTGCACCTGCCGGTGCCGATCGATTTGCCCAGTGTCGAGCAAAAGGTTCTGTTCGATGGGCGTGGTGGTTATTGCTACGAACTGAATCAGATGTTTCTCGCGTTGTTGCAGGAGCTGGGCTTCGACGCGCGAGGCATTACCGGCCGCGTGGTGATGGGCGGGCCGCCCGACGCACTCACGGCGCGCACCCATCGGCTGAGCCTGGTGACCCTGGACGGTGTGCGTTACATCAGCGATGTCGGCTTTGGCGGCCTGGTGCCCACCAGCCCGTTGCAACTGGACACCGACGCGACCCAGGCCACCGCCCATGAACCCTATCGCCTGAGCTTGGACGAAGGCAGCTACACCTTGTGGGCGCAGGTCGCCGGTGAGTGGCGTGGCTTGTATGTGTTCGACCTGCAGTTGCAGTCGCGCATCGACTACGAAATCGGCAACTGGTACGTCTCCACCCACCCGGATTCGCCGTTCCTCGGCCAGTTGAAAGTCGCACTGATCGGCCCGGGATTTCGCCGCACACTGAACAATGGCGACTACGCCATTCACTACCTGGACCGGGCCAGCGAAAAGCGCGCAATCAAGGACGTGGATGAGCTGCTGGCGCTGTTGCAAGCCAGCTTCGGCATTCGCCTGCCCGAGCATCCACAGTTGCGGTCAATAGTCGGTCGCTTGCTGGATCAGGTCAAAAAGGCTTGATTTAGAGCCTTTACTGAACCGTTTCCTGAATGCTTTGCCACCTGCATGGAGACGTAAAACGATGTCCAACGATGCGAAAAAATCCTCAAGAATTCCTCGGTCCTGGCCCTGATCGCGGCAGTTGGTGTGGTGTTCGCCGCAATGCCGACCGACCCTATTTCCACCTTCGGAATCCTCGGCGGCTACAACGACTTCAACCTCGAAGGTGAGGACAGGCCAATCCCGGCGATTGGCTACCCGATCTTCCCCCGAATTGGCTATTTGTCCAACGCCGCCGGCTCACTACTCTAGACAGCAATCCCCACTGCTCTGGAGTACCACCATGCAAACTCGCACCGACTTCTACACTGCCTCCCCGGACGCCATGAAAGCCATGCTTGCCCTGGAGGCTGCCGTCGGCAAACTGTCCATCGAACTGCCGCTGCTGGAGCTGATACGCCTGCGCGTCTCGCAGATCAACGGCTGCGCCTTCTGCCTCGACATGCACACCGCCGACGCCCGCAAGGGTGGCGAAACCGAGCGCCGCCTGTACACCGTGTCGGCCTGGCGTGAAACGCCGTTCTTCACCCCCCGTGAACGCGCCGCGCTGGCCTGGGCCGAAAGCCTGACCCTGATCAGCCAGACTCGCGCGCCGGATGAAGACTTCAACGAGCTGGCCGCCCACTTTAGCCCGCAAGAGCAAGTCGACCTGAGCGTGGCGATTGCCACCATCAACAGCTGGAATCGCCTGGCGGTGGGCTTTCGCAAGATGCCTAAATAACACCGCAGAACCTGTGGCGAGGGAGCTTGCTACCGTTGGGCTGCGCAGCAGACCCATGGATTTTCCCCACAAGATGCCGGGATTGCGTCGATTTGGACCGCAGATTAACCTCCCTCGGTTGCTGACTCTCAGCAACTGGGCGTCGCGGCCCGCTAACTTGATGCATCATTGCCACCGCTTTGCGCCGGACACGTTGGTGTTCGGCGTTTCGTGTTATGGCAGCTGTGCGTGGGATACCTTCGGGTATGCCGAGTTCCAAGTTCTCGGTCCGCGAACCTGCGTACAGCTGCCACCTTCCATCGCGTCGCTCAAGCAGCTTTAGAAGTTGACCGTCGCACTCAAGCGCGCCGTCAACGGCGCGCCCTGGAACAGGTAATCATCCCCCAGGTATTCGCCGGTATCGCGCCAGTAACGCTTGTCGAACAGGTTGTCGACGCTCAGGCGAAACACCGTCTCATAGCCATCAAGCTTGGTGGTGTAGCGGCTGCCGACATTGACGATGGCGTAGTCGCCCACCTCCACATCGCCCGTGCGGTTGGCGTACTTGCTGGCGCTGTATTGCACACCGCCGAGCAATGCCAGGCCGTCGACCCAGGGCAGGGCGTAATCGGCATACACACTCGCCCTAAGTTTCGGCACGTTGATCGCCTGATGGCCTTCGTATTCCGGCGTGCCGCTGCCTGTCACACGTGCACGAATCGCTGCGACGCTGGCGGCGATCTGCAAGCGCTGGGTGGCCCAGCCGTTGGCGGATAATTCCAGGCCGGTGTTTTTCTGTTCGCCTTGTTGCACGTAGGTGTAGTCGCCGGCGTCATCCGGCTTGGCGTATTGGTAGGCCTGGCGAGTCTGGAAGATCGCGGCGGCGAAGCTGATGCGGCGCCAGTCGTATTTCACGCCGGCTTCGATCTGGCGGGAGACTGTTGGGGCGAGGGTTTCATCGTTGTTCAGCGCAAACCACGGCGCCTGTCCGCCCAGCGACAGGCCCTTGCTGTAGCTGGTATAGAGCGACAGGTTCTCAATCGGTTTGTAGATCAGCGCAGCCTGGGGCAGAAACACATACTGCTGGGTGTGGCGCGACTCGTTGCCTTGATCATCGAAGGCCTTTTCGTCCAGACGCACTTCGCGGCCGCCCACGATGGTCTGCCATTGCTCGTTGAAGCTGATGCGGTCGGTGACGAACAGACCGTATTGGCGGCTGTCGAGGCTGCGGTGGCTGTCGTTCAACGGCTTGTCGGTGGGGGTGAAATTTTGCGGGTCCTGGTCGATGTTGCCCGTGCCAATCCACTCGTTCACGGCCTCCCGCTTATCGATCACCCGGCGAAACGCGCTGGTGCCAAACGTCAATTCGTGACCCAGTCCGCCGGTGTTGAACAACCCGGTCATCGCCGCTTGAATCTCATCATCGCGCCGGGTGTCGTCGGGGCTGCGGAAATCGTAGATGCCGTAGTCGCCTTCCGGGCTGAAGTAGTTTTCGTTGCCGGCAGTGTCGCCACCCCACGCAAACGAACTGTAATCATCAATCACCACCTTGCTGCGCGCCGCGCTCACGCTGCCTTTCCACTGATCGCTGAAGCGATACTCAAACTTGCCATTGAGGTTCAGCGAATCTATCCCCACCTGGTTCGCGCCGCTCTGATGCCCCAACAGCTTTTTCGGTGAGGCGTTGTGCGGCAACTCGGTCCCGCCCAGCAACTGGTAACCCGGCACCGAGCGCTGCTGCTTGTTCTGATACTCCGCATCCAACTGCAGAACCGCGTCGGGGCTGATGTTCCAGTCGAACGCCAGGGACAGGAAATCCCGGTGGCCATTGGCATGTTCGACATAGGAATTGAGGTCTTCATGGGCCACGTTGGCGCGCAGGCCGAACTGCTGTTCGCTGCCAAACCAGCCGCCCACGTCGGTAGCCAGGTAGCCGCTGCCGCGATCATCGGTGGACACCGTTACCGAACGCACATCCTCCGGGCGCTTGGTCACGTAATTGATCACGCCGCTGGGCTCGGAAATCCCGCTTTGCATACCCGACAAACCCTTGAGCAACTCCACACGCTGCTTGTTCTCCAGGGCGACGTTCTGCTCGCCGGTGATGGTGCGGCCATTGATCTTGTAGCTGCTGGCTGCGTTCAGCGAGAAGCCGCGCACCACGAAGTTTTCGTAGTAGCCGATCGGCGCATAGCTGTCGCCCACCGAGGCGTCATTGCGCAGCACTTCGCTGAGCAAACGCGCCTGTTGATCCTTGATCAGCGACTCGTTGAACACCGCAATCGAGGCTGGCGTATCGAGCAGCGGCGCCTCATTGAAGCCGCCCACCGAGGCCGTGTCGGTGTTATAGCCGGACTCATCCTGGCCCTGAACCTTCACCTCCGGCAGCTCAATGTCAGCCGCCTGGCTGCTACCAATGCCTGCGCTAAGCAGCAAGCCGAGGGCGAAACGTGAAGGAACAACGGGGCGAAGACGCAAAACCATGGGGGAAGGCCTGAGAGCGCAGAGCGGAGGGCGCATAAGCTAGGCATAACGGCGGCGTTTTACAAGTTTCCGAGAATGATTCGCTTTGAGACGCCCCGTCTCAGCCCGCACACCAATCCGCCTGCTGCTCGACAGCGGTGCCTGGCAACTGCGATAGACAAGGCTTCTCTCACCGTTGAAGGAGATCGTCATGAGTATCGCTGGAAAAGTTGCACTGGTGACCGGCGCCGGGCAAGGCATCGGCCGGGCCATTGCCCTGCGCCTGGCGCGAGACGGCGCCGACATAGCGTTGGTGGACATCAACAGCGCCAAGATCGAAGCGGTGGCGGCCGAAGTGGTAGCGCTGGGGCGCAAGGCCTCGGTGTTTGTCGCTGATGTCTCGCGGCTGGAGCAAGTGGTCGCGGCGGTCGAACATGCCCACCAGACCCTGGGCGGCTTCGACATCATCATCAACAACGCCGGCGTCGCGCAGATCGACGCGCTGCTGGACGTGACCCCGGAACAGGTCGACCGCACGCTGCGTATCAACGTGCAGGGTACGCTTTGGGGCATCCAGGCCGCGGGCAAGAAATTCAAGGCCCTGAAGCAGAAGGGCAAGATCATCAATGCCTGTTCGATTGCCGGCCATGAAGGCTTTGCGTTGCTTGGCGTGTACTCGGCCACTAAGTTTGCCGTGCGGGCGCTGACCCAGGCGGCGGCCAGGGAATTGGCCAGTGACGGGATTACCGTGAACGCCTATTGCCCGGGTGTGGTGGGCACGGACATGTGGGTCGAGATCGACAAACGCATGGCCGAGATTACCGGTGCCGAGGTCGGTGCGACGTACAAGAAGTACGTGGACGGGATCGCACTGGGCCGGGCGGAAACGCCGGAGGACGTGTCGGGGTTGGTGTCGTACCTGGCGGGACCGGATTCGGATTACATGACCGGGCAATCGCCGTTGATTGATGGCGGGATTCTGTACCGCTGAGGCGGCTGAATCACTCGGTCAAAATGTGGGGCTTGCTCGCGAAGGCGGTGTATCAGTCACATATTAGGTGCCTGACACTCCGCATTCGCGAGCAAGCCCGCTCCCACATTTTTTACGGTGTTGTGTCAGTGCTTTCCGGGCATGTCGATCCCCAACTGGTTAACCCGCCGATACAACGTCGCCCTGGAAATCCCCAACGCCTGCGCCGCCGCCAACGGCTTCCACCGGTGCCGAATCAACGCATCCAGCACCAGCTGCCGTTCCGGACTCACGCTTTCCTGCTCTTCCACCGCAACCGCCTCACCACGAACCTCCACCGGCAAATCCGCCAGTTGAATCGTCCCGCCGTCACACACCGCACACGCATACGCCAATACATGCCGTAGCTGCCGCACATTGCCCGGCCAGGCGTAACCCAGCAGCAACTCCAGTGGCGCCGCCGCAATCCCAACGGCAATACCGCTCTGCCGCGCCTCCTGCTCCAGCAACCGGTTGATCAACGCCAGCTTGTCCGTCCGCTCCCGCAACGGCGGCACGCAGAACCGCGCACAGCCCAATCGAAAATACAGATCTTCACGAAAGCTCCCGGCACTCACCAGCGCCGCCAGGTCCCGGTGGCTGGCGCAGATCACCTGGATATCCACCGCTCGGGTTTTTGCCCCGCCCAGCGGCGCCACTTCACCTTCGGCCATCACCCGCAGCAGTCGCGTCTGCAACGCCAGTGGCATGTCGCCGATCTCGTCGAGAAACAGCGTGCCGCCATCGGCCTGCAACAGCAGCCCGGTCATGCCCTTGCTGGAGGCACCGGTAAACGCTCCGGCCACGTAGCCGAACAGTTCGCTCTCGATCAGGTTCTCCGGGATCGCCGCGCAGTTCACCGCCACGAATGGGCCATCGCGACGGGCACTGCGTTCATGCAGTTGACGGGCGAAAACTTCTTTGCCTGCGCCGGTTTCGCCTTGTACCAACACCGGCAGGTTGCGGTCCTTGACCCTTACGGCCAGGCGTAAATGCTCTTCCACACGCGGGTCGATCTGATTAATCAAAGAAGCCACTGCACGCGCTGCTTTACGCCGAGGCGCGCTGACCCGTACCTGCAACGCCCCCGGCTCGCCGAGCCATTGCAGCTGTTGTGTCGATTGATCGGTCACACCGCGCAACGCGTCCAAATCAAACACTTCACCGATATGCTCCGGCAACTGCCCGAAGCGCAATCTCAGCGCCTGCCGCGCCTTGCTGTTCAACGCTTGCAGCCGCCCATCCTGATCCCACGCCAGCAGCATGTCGGGCTGGCTGTCGACGTAACCCGGCGTGCTGTGGGCCTGTAACACCCAATGCTGCTGGGCACTGTGCATGAAAAACGCGTTCTCGATGGCCCGCGCGCTTTGCGCCACCATTTGCCGTACCAGGTGCTGGCTGCGCCGGTCATCCGGGGACTTGAGGGCGGAAGCGTCCATGACCCCGAGCAGGTTGCCCTGGGGATCGAAGATCGGTGCAGCGGAGCAGGTCAGGCCAATAAACGCCGCACGGAAGTGATCACGCTTATGCACGGTCACCGCCGCCTTGCTGGTCAGCACCGTGGCCACGCCGCAGGTGCCTTCCTCAGCTTCCGACCAACAGGTGCCGAGGTACAGGCCGGCCTTGCGGCAGTCGTTACGAATGCCGGCGTCCACGCGGTGGTCGATGGTCTGGCCCTGGGCGTCGGTGAGCATCACGCAATAATCGGCGTGGCGCACCCGGCTATGAATCTGCCCGACTTCTTCGCTGGCGATGCGCATGAACAGTTCGGCGCGTTCGCGGCATTCCTTGAGCAGGGTGCTGGTGAGGATGCGCGGCCCTTGCAGGGAACCGGGGTCGAGGTGGTGCTGCTCCATGGAGCGGCGCCAGGAATCAAAAATCAGCGACGGCACCGGCGCCTGGGGCAGGCGGTCGGCATTGCGTACCACGCGGCTGACACAGTCGACATGGTCCTTGGAGTTCACGGCGAGCATTGAAGCCTCCGGTTCTCGATCTTTGTTGTTATGCCCGCCATTAAGCGCCTATGGGGCGGGAGGAACAAGGGCGGCCTGACCAACTGCCCGAGGTGAGACGCAGCGTCTCATCCCGCCTGAGACGCTAGGGGTAACGTGCAACGGCGCGTCTCATTGAACGGATCACAGTGGCATACCCGTGCCCCCAGGCAGCTGCTCTGGATCAAGGCTTTCCCAGGTTTTCCAACAGTTTGGCACAGGCCGTGCTGAGTGCCTTGCAGCTGGCCTGATCCAGCCTTTTGTGTGTCGAGACAACCTGGAGAACAACAAGATGTCCACTCACCTGTCCACTGATCAATTGCTCCATGCCTACACCGTGATGCGCACCATCCGTGATTTCGAAGAACGCCTGCACGTGGAATTCGCCACCGGCGAGATCCCGGGATTCGTGCATTTGTATGCCGGCCAGGAAGCCAGCGCCGCCGGCGTCATGGCCCACCTCAACGATGAAGATTGCATTGCCTCCAACCACCGTGGCCACGGCCATTGCATCGCCAAGGGCGTGGATGTGTTCGGCATGATGGCCGAGATCTACGGCAAAAAAACGGGCGTCTGTGGCGGCAAGGGCGGCTCCATGCACATCGCTGACCAGGAGAAGGGCATGCTCGGTGCCAACGGCATTGTCGGTGCGGGTGCTCCGCTGGCAGCCGGTGCGGCCCTGGCGGCCAAGCTCAAGGGCAGCCAGGGCGTGGCCGTCGCGTTTTTTGGCGACGGCGGCTCCAACGAGGGCGCGGTGTTTGAAGCGATGAACCTGGCGTCGATCATGAACCTGCCGTGCCTGTTCGTTGCCGAGAACAACGGTTATGCCGAAGCCACCGGGTCTGGCTGGTCGGTGGCCTGCAAGGATATTGCCGAGCGCGCCGTGGGCTTTGGCATGCCGGGCGTGATCGTCGACGGTAACGACTTTTTTGCCGTGCACGCAGCCCTCGGCGTCGCGGTGGAACGTGCCCGCAGCGGGAAAGGGCCGACGCTGGTGGAAGTCAAACTCAGCCGTTTCTACGGCCACTTCGAAGGCGATGCGCAAACCTATCGCGGCCCGGATGAAGTGAAAAACCTGCGTGAAACCGGCGACTGCCTGAGCCTGTTTCGTCAGCGTTGCACCGCTGAAGGCTGGCTGGACGCCGCCCAATTCGAACGCATCGACACCGAAGTCGCGCAACTGATCGAAGACGCCGTGCGCCTGGCCAAGTCCGATCCAAAACCCCAAGCCGCCGACCTGCTCAGCGACGTCTACGTCGCCTATCGCTAACCGCCACCCACTACAAAAACAATCCGTGGAGAAGTCATCATGGCTAGAAAAATCAGCTATCAGCAGGCAATCAACGAAGCCCTGGCCCAGGAAATGCGCCGCGACCAGAGCGTGTTCATCATTGGCCAGGACGTGTCCGGCGGCACCGGTTCGCCGGGTGAGCAGGACGCATGGGGCGGCGTGCTCGGCGTCACCAAGGGCCTGTATCCAGAGTTTCCCGACCGCGTGCTGGATGCGCCACTTTCCGAGGTCGGCTATGTGGGCATGGCAGTCGGCGCCGCCACCCGTGGCATGCGCCCGGTGTGCGAGTTGATGTTCGTCGACTTTATCGGCTGCTGCCTCGACCAGTTGCTCAACCAGGCGGCGAAGTTTCGCTATATGTTCGGCGGCAAGACCACCACGCCGCTGGTGGTGCGCGCCATGTACGGCGCCGGCCTGCGTGCGGCGGCCCAGCATTCACAGATGCTCACCTCGATGTGGACGCATATTCCCGGGCTCAAGGTCGTGTGCCCGGCCACGCCTTATGACGCCAAGGGCATGCTGATCCAGGCGATCCGCGATAACGACCCGGTGATTTTCCTCGAACACAAAATGCTCTACAGCCTCCAGGGCGAAGTGCCGGAAGAGCTGTACACCGTGCCCTTCGGCGAAGCCAACTTCGTGCGTGAAGGCAACGACGTGACCCTGGTGACCTACGGGCGCATGGTGCATATCGCCATGGAAGCGGCGGCCAACCTGGCGCGCCAAGGCATCGACTGCGAAGTGCTGGACCTGCGCACCACCAGCCCGCTGGACGAAGACAGCATCCTCGAAAGCGTGGAGAAAACCGGGCGCCTGGTGGTGATCGACGAGTCCAATCCGCGTTGCTCCATCGCCACAGATATCAGTGCTTTGGTGGCGCAACGGGCGTTCAGCTTCCTGCGCGCGCCGATTGAAATGGTCACCGCGCCGCACACGCCGGTGCCGTTCTCCGATGCGCTGGAAGACCTGTACATCCCCAACGCGGCGAAGATCGAAGCCGCCGTGCTGAAGATCGCCGACAAGAGGAACGCCGCATGATCCACACACTGACCATGCCCAAGTGGGGGCTGTCGATGACCGAGGGCCGGGTGGATGTCTGGCTCAAGCAGCCGGGCGACACGGTTGAGAAGGGCGAGGAAGTGCTGGATGTCGAGACCGACAAAATTTCCAGCAGCGTCGAGGCGCCGTTCAGCGGGGTGCTGCGACGTGTGTTGGCCCAGAGCGATGAGACGTTGCCGGTGGGTGCATTGCTGGCCATCGTGGTGGAGGGTGAGGCCAGCGATGCCGAGATTGATGCGGTGATCGAGGCGTTTCAGGCTGGGTTCGTTTCCAGTGCTGCCGAGGCTGAAGCCAGCGGCCCTTGCGCGCAAAAGGTTGAAGTGGGTGGGCGCCTGTTGCGCTATCTGGACTTGGGGGAGGGCGGCACACCGCTGGTGCTGGTCCATGGTTTTGGTGGTGACCTGAATAACTGGCTATTCAATCACCCGGCGCTTGCGGCTCAGCGGCGGGTAATTGCCCTGGATCTGCCGGGGCATGGTGAGTCGGGCAAGTACCTGCAAACCGGTGAGCTTGAGGAGTTGAGCCAGGCGGTATTGGCACTGCTGGATCATCTGAAGATTGACCGTGTACACCTGGCCGGGCATTCCATGGGTGGGCTGGTCTCACTGAACATCGCCCGCGTGGCACCGCCGCGTGTGGCCTCCTTGACCTTGATCGCCAGTGCCGGGTTGGGGGCGCAAATCAACGGTGATTACCTGCAAGGATTTATCGAGGCGAGCAATCGCAATGCACTCAAGCCGCAACTGGTTCAACTGTTCAGCGACCCGGCGCTGGTGACCCGCCAGATGCTGGAGGACATGCTCAAGTTCAAGCGGCTGGAGGGTGTGGATCAAGCGTTGCGGCAGATCACCGGGGCGTTGTTCAGCGATGGTCAGCAGCGGGTGGATTTGCGCAATGTGGTGGGGCAGCAGCCGAGCCTGGTGATCTGGGGCAGTGACGATGCAATCATCCCGGCGACCCATGCCCAGGGGTTGGAGGCTCAAGTGGAGATACTGCCGGGGCAGGGGCATATGGTGCAGTTGGAGGCCGCGGAGCGGGTGAATCAGTTGGTGCTGGCCTTTCTCAAAACCCAAGCTTAGTGGAGATCAAAATGTGGGAGCGGGCTTGCTCGCGAAGGCGGTGTATCAGTGCCAGATTTGTTGGCTGACCCACCGCATTCGCGAGCAAGCCCGCTCCCACACAAGCCCGCTCCCACACTTACCTGTGGCGCTTCAGGGTCTCGCTCGGCAACTCCTGAAACAACGCCCGATAACTGTTAGAAAACCGCCCCAAATGCCAGAACGACCAGTTCATCGCCACCTCGGCCACGGTGGTTTCCATTGAGGGCGGGTTCAACAACTCCCGCCGCGCACTGTTCAACCGGCGCAACCTCAACCACTGCGCCGGGCTAATCCCGGTATACGTCTTGAACCCATGCTGCAACTGGCGCAACGGCACCCCGGCAATGCGCGCCAGTTCCAGCAAGTTGATGGTTTCATCCGGCACATCCGCGGCCCATTCGCCGATGCGCGCCATGATGATTCGTTCCTCGGTACGCCGCTGCAATGAACCCTGGTCCAGGCACACGCAGGCGTTGTCGAGAATGAACAGGCAATCGTCCAGCAGTTGCTGAGTCAGCGTGTCGCGACTCGGCGGGTCAAACGTGGCCGACAGTCGCGTCAGCGTGCCGCTGAGCCAGCGACTGAACAACGCGTTTTGCAGGGAGTTGAGCGGGGCCATGAACAACCCCTCCAGCTTCGCCACATCCAACCCATGGCGCTGCACGAACTGCGGCCCGAACACCACCGCCACTTCGCGGTAGTTTTCCGGGGTGATCCAGGTGTTGCGGCTTTCGCCATTGAGCACATACAGCGCGTTGTCGCTGCCATCAAAACAGAACGCCAGCGAGCCCGGTGGCGCGTTGAAATGCTGCTCCACGCGGGTGTTCATCTGCTCTTCATACACCTCGACGCCTTGCAGGTCGAGGTAGCGAATCTGCCCGGCAAAATGCCCCGGGGACATCTGCTGGTACTGCTGCACCCAACCGGGTGTCGCACTGCATTGAGCGGCCACATCACCGGTGGTGAAGGCCTGTACGCGCAAAGCTGTTGCCTGTGTCATGGGTAACCTGGGCGCACTCTATTGGTGCGTTGTGGTTGGTGCAAAGTGGATAGATGCCGTTGGACGGCTGGCCCAAGATAGACCTCAATGCGCGGCGAGGGAAGCCCGCCGGCGCATCATCCAACCCATGACGAGGTCCTTATGAACGCCCCCTTCGATCAGCTGTCCGCCTGGCTGAAAGAACACAAGATTACCGAAGTCGAATGCGTGATCAGTGACTTGACTGGCATCGCACGCGGCAAGATTTCGCCCACCAACAAGTTCCTGCAAGAGCGAGGCATGCGCCTGCCGGAAAGTGTGTTGCTGCAAACGGTAACCGGGGACTTTGTCGACGACGACATCTACTACGACCTGCTGGACCCGGCCGACATCGACATGATCTGCCGCCCGGTGTCCAACGCCACCTACGTCATACCGTGGGCCATCGAACCTACCGCGATCGTGATCCACGACACCTTCGACAAGCAGGGCAACCCCATTGAGTTGTCGCCGCGCAACGTGTTGAAAAAGGTCCTGCAGCTCTACACCGACCAAGGCTGGCAGCCGATCGTCGCGCCGGAAATGGAGTTCTACCTGACCCAGCGCTGCGAAGACCCGGACCTGCCGCTGAAGACCCCGCTGGGCCGTTCCGGCCGCGCTGAAAGTGGCCGTCAATCGTTCTCTATTGACGCCGCCAACGAATTCGATCCACTGTTCGAAGACGTCTACGACTGGTGCGAAGCCCAGGGCCTGGACCTCGACACGCTGATCCATGAAGACGGCCCGGCGCAGATGGAAATCAACTTCCGCCACGGCGATGCCCTGGACCTGGCCGACCAAATCACCGTGTTCAAACGCACGTTGCGCGAGGCCGCGCTCAAGCACAACGTGGCTGCCACCTTCATGGCCAAACCCGTGGCCGACGAGCCCGGCAGCGCCATGCACCTGCACCAGAGCGTGGTAGAGATCGCCACCGGCAAGCAGGTGTTTGTCGATGAGCACGGCAACAAGAGCCAACTGTTCCTGAACCACATTGGCGGCCTGCAGAAGTACATCCCCAAGCTGCTACCGATGTTTGCGCCCAACGTGAACTCCTTCCGCCGCTTCCTGCCGGACACCTCGGCACCGGTCAACGTGGAGTGGGGCGAAGAAAACCGCACCGTCGGCCTGCGCGTACCGAGCTCCAGCCCCGACGCCATGCGCGTCGAAAACCGCCTGCCGGGCGCCGACGCCAACCCGTACCTGGCCATCGCCGCGAGCCTGCTGTGCGGCTACCTCGGCATGATCGAGAAGGTCGAACCCAGCGCCCCGGTGGAAGGCCGCGCCTACGAGCGCCGCAACCTGCGCCTGCCGATCACCATCGAAGACGCCCTGGCGCGCATGGAAGAGTGCGACACCGTCAAACAGTACCTGGGGGACAAGTTTGTGCGCGGCTACGTCGCCGTAAAGCGCGCCGAACACGAGAATTTCAAGCGGGTGATCAGCTCCTGGGAACGTGAGTTCCTGCTGCTGAGCGTCTGAGAAACCACATTAATAAACCAAAGGGGTGTCGATATGCGTCTGGTGAAAAAGCTTCTCCCGCTGGCCTTGGCGGCGTTGTTCAGCAGTGCGGGCCACGCCGCGCAGACGGTCAGCGTGTACAACTGGACCGACTACATCGGCGAGACCACCTTGGCCGATTTCCAGGCCAAAACCGGGATCAAGGTCATCTATGACGTGTTCGACTCCAACGAAACCCTGGAAGGCAAACTGCTCGCCGGCCGCACCGGCTACGACGTGGTAGTGCCGTCCAACCACTTCCTGGCACGTCAGGTAAAAGCCGGCGCGTTCCTCAAACTGGACCGCTCGCAGCTGCCCAACTACAAGAACCTCGACCCCAAGTTGCTCAAGCTGCTGGAGAAAAACGACCCGGGCAACGAGCACTCGGTGCCGTACCTGTGGGGCACCAACGGCATTGGCTACAACGTGGACAAGGTCAAGCAAGTGCTGGGCATCGACCATATCGATTCGTGGGCGGTGCTGTTCGAACCGGAGAACCTGAAGAAGCTGCATGAGTGCGGCGTGGCGTTCCTCGATTCGGCGGATGAACTGTTCCCGGCGATCCTCAACTACATGGGCAAGGACCCGCGCAGCGAGAATCCCGAAGACTACAAAAAGGCCGAAGCCAAGCTGCTGACCCTGCGGCCGTACATCACCTATTTCCATTCCTCCAAGTACATCTCGGACCTGGCCAACGGTGACATCTGCGTAGCCTTCGGTTATTCCGGCGACGTATTCCAGGCGGCCAACCGCGCCAAGGAAGCCAAGAACGGCGTGAACATCGCCTACTCGATCCCCAAGGAAGGCAGCAACCTGTGGTTCGACCTGCTGGCCATCCCGGCGGACGCGGCCAACCCGAAAGAAGCCCACGCCTTTATCAACTACCTGCTGGACCCAGAGGTGATCGCCAAGGTCAGCGCCAGCGTCGGCTACGCCAACCCGAACCCGGCGGCCAAAGCCTTCATGGCGCCGGAGCTGGTGAACAACCCGGAGATCTACCCGTCCCAGGAAGTGCTCGACAAACTTTACATTTCCACCACCCCGACGCCTGCCGTCATGCGCTTGATGACACGGTCCTGGAGCAAAGTGAAGACCAACAAATGAACCGTTCCCCGTCCGACCACGCCCGTTCCTATTACCTGGCTTCGGCCAACGCCATGCCCCAGCGTCCCGCGCTGGGGGCTGACCTGACGGCCGATGTGTGTGTGATCGGCGGTGGGTTCACCGGGGTCAACACCGCCATCGAACTGGCCCAGCGCGGGCTGTCGGTGATCCTGCTGGAGGCCCGGCGTATTGGCTGGGGCGCCAGCGGGCGCAACGGTGGGCAGTTGATTCGTGGCATTGGTCATGATGTGTCGGGCTTCGCCAAGTACGTGGGCGAAGAGGGTGTGCGTTATTTGCAGCACGCCGGGATCGATTCGGTGGCGCTGGTGGGCGAGCGGATTCGCGAGCACGGGATTGACTGTGACCTGCGCTGGGGGTTTGCCGAATTGGCCAACACACCGGCACAGTTCGCGGCGTTCAAGGGCGAATTGGAAAGCCTGGCAGCGTTGGGTTATGCGCCCGAAACCCGGCTGGTGGCGCCGCAGGATATGGCGCAGGTCGTGGGCTCAGGCCTGTATGCCGGTGGTTTGGTGGACATGGGATCGGGGCATTTGCACCCGCTGAATCTGGTGCTCGGAGAGGCTGCTGTCGCCGAATCGCTCGGTGTGCGCATTTTTGAAAACAGCCCGGTGCTGGAGCTGATCCATGGCGACACGGTGCAGGTGCGGTGCGAGTCCGGCACTGTGCGCGCTGGCAGCCTGGTGTTGGCGTGTAATGCGCATCTGGAAGAACTGGAGCCGAAGTTGAGCGGCAAGGTGCTGCCGGCGGGGAGCTACATCATTGCGACTGAGCCGCTGTCGGTTGAGGTGGCCAATCAGTTGATTCCGCAAAACCTGGCGCTGTGTGATCAGAAAGTCGGGCTGGATTACTACCGGCTTTCGGCGGATCGACGGTTGTTGTTTGGTGGGGCTTGTCATTATTCAGGGCGTGATCCGGTGGATATCGCGGCGTATATGCGGCCGAAGATGCTCAAGGTTTTTCCGCAGCTAGCCAATACGGCGGTTGAGTTTCAGTGGGGCGGCAAGATCGGTATCACCGCCAATCGCTTCCCGCAGGTGGGGCGGTTGAAGCAGCACCCGAATGTGTTTTACGCCCAGGGTTATTCCGGGCATGGGCTCAACGTCACGCACTGGTGCGCGAGGCTGTTGGCTGAAGGGATTCACGCGGGGCAGAGCAAAGGTTTAGATATTTTCAGCCAGGTGCCCCACATGACCTTCCCGGGCGGCAAGGCCTTGCGCTCGCCGCTGTTGGCGTTGGGGATGTTGTGGTACAGGGTGCGGGAGATATTGGGTTAGATGATCGTTCGCTCGCGTGGGAACGATCAGCGTTATTCAATATTCCATTTCTGGGGACTCCAGGTTTCGTTCGGCTGAGACATATCCGTGAGTCGGCGGTGACGTACTGGCTGGTGTCCTGGCAGTTCATGGCGACGGTGTCGTTCTCGGCAAAGCCCGCCGGGCTGATCTGGATGCTGCCAGGCCGTGGCTGGATGGATTGCACGGAGAACGAACTGGTTGGGTCCGGCCAGAAAAACGGGATTGCGATACTGGCGGCAACGCTGGTATCAGCATCATTGCCATACGCCAATACATGACCCAGGTTGTTAATTGCCACGGCGCTATTCCGAGCGCCACCCGGTAGAGACAGCAGCAGAGGTGTAGCCGTCGCAGAAGACCAGAAGGCGGTTTGGAACCCGGTGCTGGTTGTGCCGGTGATCAGGCAGCTACCGACGAATTGGCTACTGTCGTTGATGTCTGCCGCTGCACAGTAAACGGCGGCGGCTGGTATGGGCGCCTTAGTAAGTGTAAATCCGCTGCCGTTCCATTTGGCGACGGTGGCTTCATTCGTACCTAAGGGGCCAGGGCAATTCATCAGGATGCCCGGTGTAGTGGTGCTGGTTGGCGTTTCAGTTAAATCGACACCCACACAGTTATCGCCCCAGTTCGAGACACGCTGTGGCGTGCTGCTTCCTGCTGTGTACAGCACCACGGTAGCGTCCAGGCTGGCACTGATGCTCTCTGCCAGAACGGCACCGTGCTGGTTCAGGGCTGTGGGGAATGTCTGCACATCGGCGGCACGAAACGGCAGAATGATAAGTACCCTGGCAGGCAGTGGTGCCAGCGCTGTGGGGACATTGGTTGGCGCGCTGGTACTCCAGAGGGAGGCAAAAGACAGGCCGCTGGCATTACTGCAGCCGCCCAGGATCGATCCATTGTTGGCAATCGCCGCTACACTGCAACGCTGTCCGGTGACCAGCGACGGCAGCACTTGCTGAGGACCGGCCTCGTGGATACAAACCACGGATTGCTATTGGCACTGGGGTCGGTCGATCTGCAATTGCCGACGGCCTGGCCACTGTCGTTGACCCGTGCGGTAGCGCACTGCGGCCCTGCCGTGGCCTGAACTTACGAATGTCGCGGCATTAGCCATTGCGCCATAACCGCAAAGCAATGCACCCATGCTCAACAGCAGTGGGATCATCCTGAATCTGGGTGAGTGCTGCATCGTCAGCCCGTCCCTGGAAGCTCATCTGTCGGCCCGGCGTGCCAGAGGCGGCACCGGGTTTGAGCATGAGTAAAGACCTGGGTGGAAGGGGCGCACAACTGTCCTTCTAACAGGTGCTGAACGAGTTTTGGCCAGGTGAGAAAGGACGTTATTTAGCTATAGAGGGTTCTAGCGTGAGGCTTCCCAAGCGGAATCCGCTGTCAGATGCAGGATGCCTGGTAGAGATTATTACGGCGAGCGGTTAGTGCTCGGTCGAACCACTCCACCCGCGAACAGGTTTTAACTGTAGCCGGTGTTATAGGGTTGGATTCAGATGCGGTAATTCGAATGGCCGCGCAATATGGCCGTTTGATGTCGTGAGGGTAAGCCGATATGCTGGCCAGTGCTTAGGGATTGGTGCGGCGAGTCGGCTGGTTCCTGCGAGAGTTGTTATGTCATTGATTATAAAAAATAAAAAAGTTCAGAGTGGCGGTTTAAAGCGTTTTTCGTTGGCAAACATCACCATCGTTTTTATAGGGTTTGTGTGTGTTTGTTTGGTTGGGTTGCTTTTCCTTCATTTGGTTGAAGCAAGGCGCTACGAACTAAAAGTTGCCGAGTTCGCGTCGGCTAACGTCACGCGCGCGATGGCGCAACAAGCCGAAGATACGTTTGATGAAGCCGATCTGGTGCTGGAAGCATTGATCGATTCGCTCGGCGCCAATAACTATGACGCGCAACAGCAACTGCGGCTGCATGATGTGCTGGCGCGAAGAGCGCAGGCACTGGCTCAAGTACACGGTTTCTTTTTCTTTGATGCCGGGGGGCATTCGGTCGTCAGTTCGTTTGGCGAAAAATTTCCTGAGGCAACGGTGGCTGACCGTGCCTATTTCAAATATCACCAAAACAGTGACAGCCTGGCACCGCTGATTAGCGCGGCCATCCGCAGTCGAGAAAATGGAGAGTGGGTGATCCCGTTCTCTCGCAGGGTTAACGACGCTCAGGGCCACTTTAACGGTGTGGTGCTTGCCGCAATAAAAATGCAGTACTTTGACGACTTCTTCCGGGGATTCAATATTGATGCTGATGGCGCCATGCTCATCGCATTATCCGACGGCACATTGCTGGTCAGGCGCCCCTCGGTTGAACGGTATATTGGAGTGTCGCTCGTCGATGGAGAGATATTTCATGACTACCTCCCGCACGCATCCTCAGGTAACGCCCGAATAACGTCCAAGCTGGATGGGCAAGTCCGGTTGTTCGCCTATAAACGGCTCGGTAAATACGATCTGGTGGTGGCCGGGGCTAATTCAGAGAAGTCGGCCCTGAACGAGTGGTACAACACCGCGGTGCGCACGAGTTTAATTACGGGAGGCGTCATTGCGGTTATTGGTTTGTTCGGTTGCCTGTTGCTTATTCAGGTTCGCAACGGCGTGCAAGTTGAACAGAGCTTGCGTGAGGCCAAGGGCATGCTCCAATTGCAGGCGACTCATGACAGCCTTACGGGGCTGGCTAACCGACGCCTGTTTGAGCTGTCGTTCAGTCTGGAAATCAAGCGATGTGCTCGGTATAAGCGGCCCATAAGCCTGGTCATGATCGACATCGATTTTTTTAAAACCTATAACGACCTGTATGGGCATGTGGCGGGTGATCAATGCCTGTCCATCGTGGCCGAGATCATCCGGTTGTGCAGCCAGCGTACCTCAGACCTGGCCGTCAGATATGGCGGTGAGGAGTTCTGCCTGCTGTTGCCGGAAACCGACGCGACAGGTGCTTTTGCGATTGCCGAGCGTTTGCGTCTTGGCATTATCGAGCGAGCGATTCCCCATACTGGAAATCCACTCGGGACGCTAACCATAAGCCTGGGCTGCCATACGTTTATCCCAGAGGGCAACGAGGCGAGTTCCGACATCATTGCAAAGGCTGATACGGCGTTGTACCAAGCAAAAAACGCCGGACGCAATACCACGCAGGTGTTTGCTGACATGGCGTAATACTGCGATCAGTGTGCTTTTGCTGTTGATCTACACCACTCAAGCCGGCCGGTAGGCCGCTGTGCTGTTGCTTTTGATCTTGATCTTAGGCGCCCCGTTAAACCACGCTGGCCGAACGCAGGTAGTACGGAGCGGGTAAACCGGCAGGACGCCGGTTTAGCCGCGACGGGGCAGGGACGCCCCGTCGCGGCGGCCCGCGCAGTAATACCGGAGAGAGGGCACACCGAGCCTAAGCGAGGTGCCGAGTGGTGGGGCAAGAGCGTTTTGCTTACTTTTGACTGGGCCGGCATTCCGGCTGTTCAAAAGTGAGCCGCTGTAAGAGCGGAACCAATAGCCGCCCTAACCGCAGCAACGGATATACACCCCAAACCCCCTACCGCTCAATCGACCGACTCCACCGCGCATTCCACTCCGGCCGCGCCTGGTTAACCTGGTCCCAATCAATCGAAATCGCCGTCTGCAAATAGCCGTTCATCGCCTCCACCCGCGCCCGGGTTTTGTCGGTAGTCGGCGTAGTAGGGTTCGAAGGAATCTGATCCCCCAACTCAAGTGCAGGCGCTTGCGCCTCAGCCGTCAACAAAAACTGCGCCAGCTTCTGCGCCAACTCCGGCTGGTCATTACGCGCAATCACACACTCCGCCACGTTCAACACCACCGCACCTTCCTTGGGCTGCGCATACTCCATCGGCACACCCAGCAACTGCTGCGTAGTCACCTGCGTCGGCGTCAGCGGAAAAATCGCCGCCTCATCCGTCTGCACCATCTCGGAAATCTTCGCCGAACTGGCGATGTACTCCAACACATTAGGCCCAACTGTTTTCGGCCACGCCTTGAACCCCGGCTCCACGTTGGTCTCGCTCCCCCCCTGAATCCGGTTAAACATCAAAAAACCATGCAGCCCAAACGTGGAGGAGGCCAGCGACTGAAACACCACCTTGTCCTTGAACCGCGGATCCGCCAGATCCATCCACGACGTCGGCGCAGCCCAGCCCTTTTCCTTGAACATCTTGGCGTTGTAACCCAAGCCGGTTACCCCGAGCGTCACCGCAACCGCTTCCTCCTTGATCTTGGCCTTGGCCGGAATCTGATCCAGCGTCGGGTTAGGCGTGAGCTTCTCGCACAGCCCCATCGAGATCGCGCGGTACATGATGCCGTCATCGAGGAACATCACGTGCATCTGCGGGTTGTCTTTATTGGCCTGCACCTTGGCCAGGATGTCTGACGAGGTGCCCGGCACGATCACCACCTTGACGTTGTTGGCCTTCTCGAACGCGGGCAGCACCTTGTCGGCGTAGACCCGTTCCATGGTGCCGCCGTTCATGCCCAGGTACAGCGTCGGTGCGGCGTGGGCCGCCGTGCTCAACAGGGCGAGGGACAGGCAAGACAGCGCAGTACGTTTGATCATGTGCATAAATCTTCCTCTCAGACTTGGAAACGACGGATGGAAAACGCTTCGATGGGTTGCCGGCTCACGCCCGCGCAGACGATCTCTGCCAGGGCTTCACCGACCGCAGGGCCGAGTTGGAACCCGGCTCCGGCAAAGCCGAAACCGTGGAGCAGGCCGGGTTGGGTGCTGCTGTCGCCGATCACCGGTTCGTGGTCGGGTAGATAACCTTCGGTGCCGCTCCAGGTGCGGATCGCCTGGGCACCTCTGAGGAACGGGTACAACTCGCCGGCATTGCGCAAAATCTCCAGCACCGCCGCTTGCCCCGGGCGCGCTTGTTGTGGGCCCAATGCAAAGCCACGACCGCCACCCAGGATGCAATTGCCCCGGGCAACCTGCCGCGCATAAATCCCGCCGCCTTCGACGCCGGTGCTCACGTCCATCACCACCGCCAACGGCTCGGTCACCAGCATTGCCGGGTGCGCCGAGGTCATCGGCACCGGCTCGCCAAATTGCGCGGCCACGGTACTGGCCCAGGCGCCGGCGCAGTTCAGCAGCCACGGCGCTTGCAGCTTCACGCCATTGGCACAGCGCACCTGAAACCGCTGGCCGTCATGTTCAACCTGGGTGACTTCGGTTTGCTCCATCACCCTGGCACCGTGCCGTTGCGCGGCGCGGGCAAAGGCGGGGGAGACCAGGCGCGGGTTGGCGTGGCCGTCTTGCGGGCATAACGAAGCGCCGACCGCCACATCACCCACCCACGGGAACCGCGCACGCAGTTGAGCGTGATCAAGCATTTGCAGCCCCAGGCCAAAACCACGGGTGGCGTCGGCGTAGGCCTGCAGGGCCGCCAGGTCATCGTGACTGCGGGCCAGTTTCAAATGCCCGGAGCGCACGTATTCGCCGTCGATGCCGATTAGGCCTGGCAAGTCGGACCACAGCTCATGGGAACGTTGCGACAAGGGCAACTGATGTAATGGCCGACCTTGCCGCCTTACGCCGCCATAGTTGACGCCGCTGGAGTGTGAGCCACAAAAATCCCGTTCCAGCAGCACCACGCGCCGACCTTTTTGCGCGAGCATCAAGGCCGTCGAAGCGCCGACAATCCCGCCACCCAGCACAATCACTTCGCTGTCGATCATGGCTGCACCTGCACACCAAACGGCAAGGGTTTGATCGGTGCCTGGCCACGCAGGCGGCCAACGTTTTCAATCTCGCGCCCACTGCGCTCGGCAATAATTTCCGCTGCTGCCAATCCGCACATCCGGCCCTGGCAGCGGCCCATGCCAACCCGGCAATGGGCTTTAACCCGGTTCACTTCCCAGTGGCCTTCATCCACCACTGCGCGCACCTCGCCGACACTGACTTCTTCACAGCGGCACAGGATCAATTCATCCGGGGCTCTGGCGGCCCATTTTTCAGGGAACGGGAAGGCGGTTTCCAGGCCATGGCGAAAGCGCTGGATGCCTGCCAATTGCTGCTCCAGCACGGGCCCACGACGCTGGTCGATGGCGATGCCGGTGTCTTCCAGCAACGCCAACGCCGCTCGTTCTCCTGCCATCTGCGCCGCATCGGCGCCCATGATTCCGGCGCCATCGCCCGCCAGGTAAACGCCCGCGACACTGCTACGCCCGGCCGCATCACGCTCGGGCAACCAGGCGCGGTTCAATTCACTCCAGGCAAACTCGCACCTGAGCAAATCCGCCAGTTGGGTCTCGCTGCGCAGCGCATGGGCGAAGGCTACGGCATCACAGGCGATCTCCTGCTTATCCCAGTGAATGCCCGTGACCCGCTGCTCGCCGTCGATGTGCGACAGCGTTGCGCCCTGATGCACCGGGATGCCATGGGCCGTGAGCCAGGCGCGGTAATACAACCCCTTGGCCAGGGTCGCCGGCTGGCCAAGCAGCGCCGGCAACGCCCGGCATTGGGCGCTGAACGGCGCACTGTCGAGTACCGCCACCACTTTGGCCCCGGCCTTGACGTACTGATACGCCACCAGGTACAGCAACGGCCCGCTGCCGCAAAACGCCACGCGCTCACCGATGGCGCAGCCTTGATATTTGAGCGCGATTTGCGCAGCGCCCAGGCTGTACACGCCGGGCAAGGTCCAGCCCGGCACCGGCAGGATCCGGTCGGTAGCGCCGGTGGCGACGATGATCTGCGAGTACTCGATGCTTTCGGCGCGGCCGTTGTTAAGCATGTCCAGGCGACCATTTTCCGCGTTCCACACCAGGGTTTCCGGCCGGTAATCGATCTGCGTGGCCAGCTCATCCATGGTGCGATGCAGTGCCGTCGCCTTGCCCGCTTCAAAGCCATACAACTGCTTGGGCGAGCGCTGGAAATTCGCCGGCTGGCGCCGATAAATCTGCCCGCCACCGCGCTGGCTTTCGTCCACCAATACCGGGGTTACGCCATGATCGAGCAAAGTCTTTGCTGCGGTAATGCCCGCCGGGCCTGCGCCCACTATCACCACTGTATTCATGCCTGGCGCCCCGGATCACGGCGAATCGCCTGGCCGTCCTCCAACAAGGTCGAACAGGCACGTACCCGCCGACCATCTTCCAGGCGCACCCAGCAATCCTGGCAGGCGCCCATCAGGCAGAAACCGGCACGCCGTTCGGCGCTGAAATCACTGCCCCGCAGGTGTTCGGCGCAAGTCAGTACGGCGGTCAGCAAGGTGTCCCCAAGCAAGCCCGTGGCGGGCTGCCCGTCGAGGGTGAACGCCAGGGTTGGCCGCTCGGTCTCGGTCAGTCGTTTGAACAGAGCCATCAATGTTTCCCTACCAACACACGGTCCAGGCCGTAGACCCGGTCCAGCAAAATCATCGCCGCCGCCGTCAACCCAATCACCAGCGCCGACACGGCCGCCATCATCGGGTCGATGGATTCGGTGGCGTACACGTACATGCGCACCGGCAAGGTTTGGGTGGCCGGCGAGCTGACAAAGATCGACAAGGTGACTTCGTCGAAACTGTTGATGAACGCCAGCAACCAGCCGCCGGCCACACCGGGCAAAATCATCGGCAAGGTGATCTGGCGAAACAGGGTGAAGCGGCTGGCACCCAGGGATTCGGCGGCCTGCTCGGCGCTGCGATCAATGCCGATGGCGGCGGCCAATACCAGGCGCAAAACGTAGGGCGTGATGATCACCACGTGGGCCAGCATCAACCAGGTGAAGCTGCCGTTGACGCCCATCATTGCGAACAGCCGCAGCATCGCCACCCCCAGCACCAAGTGCGGGATGATGATCGGCGAAAGGAACAGCGCACTGAAGAAGTTGCGGCCGGGGAACTGGTAGCGACTGATCGCCAGCGCCGCCGGTACCGCAATCAATGTCGCCAAGGTGGCGGCAACGAACGCCAGGATCAGGCTGTTGTAGAACGCCTGGATAAAGTCCGCGCGCTCGAACACTGCATGAAACCAACGCAGGGAAAAGCCCGACGTCGGTAGGCTCAAGGTGTTTTCCGGGGTGAAGGCCACCAGGCACACCACCACCAGCGGCGCCATCATGAACAGCACCACCAGGCCGTGAAAGCCCAGGGCCAAAGGACCGTTTCTGGACATCGTCTTATACTCCCAGGGACTTTTTGTAGCGGCCTTCGACCATGCGGTTCCAGCTCAGCATGATCAGCAGATTGACCAACAGCAGCACCACCGCGATGGTCGCGCCCATGGGCCAGTTGAGTTCCGAGAGGTATTGGTCGTACACCACCGTGGCGACCATTTTCAGCCGGCGCCCGCCCAACAGGCCGGGGATCGCGAACGAGCTGGCGGCCAGGCCGAACACGATCAAGGTGCCCGACAACACGCCGGGCATCACTTGGGGCAACACGATCTGGCGCATCACTGTGGCCTGGCTGGCACCGAGGGACAGCGCCGCCTGTTCCGCCGACGGGTCGAGCTTTTGCAGGGAGGTCCACACCGGGATGATCATGAACGGCAGCATCACGTGCACCAGCGCGATGATCACTGCAAACGAGGTGTACAGCAGCTTCACGGGCTTGCCGCCAAGGGCCTGGATCACCTGGTTCACCAGGCCATCGGCGCCCAGTAACAGGCTCCAGCCAAACGCCCGCACCACCACCGAAATCAGCAACGGGGTGAGGATCAGGATCAGGAAGATCGAGCGCCACGGCGTGCCCATGCGGCTGAGGATGTAAGCCTCGGGCACCCCGATCACCACGCACAGCAAGGTCACCAGGGCGCTGATCCAGAAGGTGCGCCAGAAGATTTCGTAGAAGTACGAGTCGCTGAACAGCGACAGGTAATGGGCGAAGGTCCACTCATCAGCCTTCACGCCCACCTGGTAATCGAACACGTTGAACGACAGCACCAGCGTCAGCCCCAGGGGCAGAATCAACAGCCCGAAAAACAACACCAGCGCCGGCAACGACAGCAGGTAGCCACGGCTCATGCGTGCACCTCATCGGCGGCGAGTACCCGCAGCAGGCTCGACTCCCACTCCAGGCCCACTGCCGCGCCACAGCCCAGCGGCGCGCTGCCGTCGTTGCGGCGAACCACGGTCAGCTCGCCGATGTCGGTCTTGATGCGGTACAGCCATTGGCTGCCGAAGAAGTAGCTGTCGAGAATCTTGCCTTGCAGACGCCCTGAGCCTGCGGCCACCAGGTCGATCTTTTCCGGGCGCAGGCTCAGGGTCAGTTCGCCGTCGCCTGGCTCGAAACGCACTTGGGGCGCGCCGAGTTGATCGAAGTCGCCCGTCAGCAGGTTGGCCTTGCCGACAAAGTCGGAGATAAAGCGCGTGCGCGGGTGTTCATAGAGTTTGTAGGGGGCGTCGATCTGCGTGACGCGCCCGGCTTGCATCACCACGACGCGGTCGCTGATGGACAGCGCTTCGGCTTGGTCGTGGGTGACCATCAAGGTGGTGATCCCGACTTCGCACTGGATGCGGCGGATTTCGAATTGCATCTCTTCGCGCAAATTGGCGTCGAGGTTTGACAGTGGCTCGTCCAGCAGCAACACCGGCGGCTCGATCACCAGGGCGCGGGCCAGGGCCACGCGCTGGCGCTGGCCGCCGGAGAGTTCCCGTGGGTAGCGCTCGGCGTGGGGCGCCAGGCGCACCAGCTCCAGTACGGTTTTGACTCGGCTGGCGATCTCGCCGGCGGGCACCTTGCGCATCTTCAGGCCGAAGGCGACGTTGTCACGCACCGTCATGTGCGGGAACAGGGCATAGCTCTGGAACACCACGCCCAGGCCGCGGCTGGCGGGTTTGGCGTGGGTGATGTCGCGGCCATCGAGGAGGATCTGCCCACCGGTGACGTCGACGAAGCCGGCGATCATTTGCAAGGTGGTGGTCTTGCCGCAGCCCGAGGGGCCGAGCAGGGAAACGAATTCGCCTTTTTCCACCGCAAGATCAGTGGCGACCACCGCGTCGACGGCGCCGTAGCGTTTGCTCAAGGCGTTGAGTTGGAGAAAAGCCATGTCTGCGTTCCACCTTTTTGAGTCGCGTCGAAACGCGCTTTTTTGTTTTGGGCAGATGCGAAAAGGGTAGTGCGGGTGCGTTGGCGCTCGTTCTGAGTCGGCTGCCGTTAGTTGTTCATTTCGCCCCTGTGGACGCAGATTAGGGCGAAGACTAGGATGGCGGAAGATGGAATTTCACTGAATAGAGTACTTTTTTCAGTTTCATTCACTAATCAGAATTTAGTGTGAGATATCGGCGTATGAATTCCACTGAGCGGAATGAAAGTGTCAAAGAAGTCGGCGCCGGTGGCGTCTCACGGCTGTTCGCGCTGCTGCGTATCCTGGGCGCGGCGCCGGACGGTGGTGAGCGGGTGACGCAACTGGCGCAGCAGGTGGGGTTGTCGCAACCGACCACACACCGGTTGCTGCGCAGCCTGATAGACGAGGGCATGGTGGAGCAGGATGCGCGCAGCAAGCGTTATCGCCTGAGCCTGGAGTTCTTTGCGCTGGCGGCGAATGCTGGCAACACCGGCAACCTGCGGGACCTGGTGCGGCCGAGCATGTTGCGGCTCAGTGCGTCGTTGGGGGATTCATTGTTCCTGCTGGCCCGCAGCGGGTTTGATGCAATCTGCCTGGACCGCAGTGAAGGGCCGTACCCGATCCGTACGTTTACCGGTGATATCGGCGGGCGTGTGGCGTTGGGAGTGGGGCAGGGCAGCCTGGCGATCCTGGCGTTCTTGCCGGAGGAAGAGCGCGAGACGGTGATCCGCTACAACTTGCCCCGGCTCAAGGATTTTCACCTGTACGACGAAGTGTTTTTGCGTTCGGAGGTGGAGAGTGTGCGGCGGCTGGGGTATGCGGCGCGCAATACCGGGGTGCTGGAAGGCATGGCCGGGTTGGCGGTGCCGATCCTGGACCGCAATGGGCATGCGGTGGCGGCATTGAGTGTGGCGACCATCAGTGACCGGCTGGGGCCGGGGCGGTTGCCGACGGTGGTGGAATTGCTGAAGCGTGAGGCGGCGGCGATCGGGCCGAAGATCAATCCGTTTGATCCGACGTTGCGCCGGCCTTCTCAGATCTTTGGTGGGTAGGCAAAACCAGCAACGACGTAGATCAAGTGTGGGAGCGGGCTTGCTCGCGAATGCGGTGTATCAGTAACAAATTCGGTGGCTGACACACCGCATTCGCG